>DATHRD010000109.1:0-3231 GCA_035482045.1 Thermoanaerobaculia bacterium | reverse complement strand
GTCTTTCGGGAAAAAGCGCCGGTAGACATCGTTGACAGCCGGAAACATATCAACCGAGGTTACATAGACATTTACTCTGAGAGTCCATCCGGGATCATCTCGTTTCCTGACATAACTTTCGGATCATCAGTCGGACGGAGGCCCAGCGCAGGAACGCGAGGCCGTTTCGGTTCAGGCATTCCCAGTCCTTGGCGAGACGGCGGCACCGGTTGAGCCAGGCGATGGTCCTCTCGACGACCCATCGCCTGGGCAACACGACGAATTTTCCGACGTCGGTCCGCTTGACGATCTCCACGTTGATCTGGCGGCAGACGCGCTGCAATCCCTGTCGAAACTTCGGCCCCTGGTAGCCACTGTCGGCGTAGAGCTTCAGCAGGAACGGGAACAGGCCGAACATCGTGCTCATCAGCAAGACGCCGCCGTCGCGGTCCTGCATGTCGGCCGCATGAATGATGGCACACAGCAGCAGACCTTCGGTATCTACCGTGAGATGACGTTTCTTGCCTTTGATCTGTAGAGTCGAGGACGGGCGCGGTGGCGAAGTGCCCCGTTTCCCGTCCCCGCTCATCAAACCGGACGTGCGGATTTCCCGCATCCGGCTTTCCGACTGGCTTCACCGTAAGGCCCACGGCGACGACCGACTGCGCTCGCGTCGAAGGCATCGAACGGCCAATTCCCCGTAGACGTACTCTCGGGAGAACTGGTCCGCTCCGCGCCCCTGCACTTTGTGTCGTTGACGGAGGAAGTGCCGCGTCCGGTCATAGACATGCTGATCGACGGCCTCGTATGCCGACGCGAGAGCGCCGTAGGAGAAGTAGGCCGACCAACCGCGCAGAACGCGATTCAACCGCGCTCGCACTTCGTCCCAGGCGCCCTTGTTGCCGGGCACCAGCAGTTCGCCGATCTTCACCTTGACCCGCTGCACGCTCTTCTTGGACGGGCTCGCCCCCAGGTACCAGCGACCTCCATTGGGAAGGTGGCGCGGTCCTAGTGTGTAGCCAAGGAAGTCGAAGCCTTCACGCCGAGCATTCTTCACCGAGGTTTTCGCCTCGTTGAGCGTCAGCCCGAGCTTCGTCATCACCGCCCTCGTCCAGGTCAGAGCCTCTTCCGCGTGTCCGCGGCTGAGGATGACGAAGTCGTCGGCATAGGAGATGACATGTGCGTGGAACACCTCGCCGCGCCCCGTCAGCCGCCAATGCTTCAGGAATCGGTTCATGTAGATGACGGAGAGCAGCGGACTGGCGACCCCACCCTGGGGGGTGCCGCGAGTGTTGCTCTTGCCGCCGCTCATGTGCCGTTTCCCGTCGCCATCCCGTTCCTCGACCGGCACTTGCAGCCACAGCTTGATCAGCCGCAGCACATTCCGGTCGAGGACGCGGCGGGCCACCGATCGGAGGAGGTCCGCGTGCGGGATCGTGTCGAAATACTTCGACAAGTCGGCATCGACTACGTCGGCGTAGCCCCGGCATAGCAGCCGGTGCGTTTCCTTGACGGCATCGATCGCGCTCCGACGCGGCCGATAGCCGTAGGCACCGTCCTCGAAGTCCGCCTCGAAGATCGGCTCCAGCACGATCTTGGCTGCGGCCTGAACCACCCGGTCCCGGATCGTCGGGATGCCGAGCGGACGTTCGCCGCCGCCAGGCTTCGGGATCATCACCCGCCGCACTGGATCAGGCTGGTAGGTCTTCGAGACGAGGTCCTCGCGCAAGCCCGCCAGCCACGCGTCTACACCCGCCGCCTCGATCTGTTCGAAGGTCATCCCGTCCACGCCTGGCGCACCCGCATTGGCGCGGGCGAGCGTATAGGCACGCAGAAGGATGTCCGCGCGGCAGATTTTGTCGTAGAGAATGTAGAAGCGGGAAGCGGGCTCCGCCTTCGCCTTGCAGTACAGCTTTCTCTGAAGGCTCCTGATCTTATCGGGTGTTTCGAGGCTCATCGCCAATCACCCCCACTTCGCCAACTTCGAAAGCGTACCAGAAGTCAGGGCCCTTTCCTCTGCCGGCGTTACCCGGCTTCGACGGTCATACGACCCTGTCCGACACCCGTCCGATCCACCGCTCCGAAGCGGTGTTGAAGCCGCGACCTCCGACCCGGACGGGTCTCCCTCGATTACCCGCATCACCATTCCAACGTGCTGTGTCCCATACCCCGGCAGACCAGACAGGTGCGTTTGTCGATTGCTTCCCTGTCCGCGCGGCCTTCCCCGAGCAAAAGGCGGGTCGGCGTCTGCATCGACTCTTTCGAGGCCTGCTCGAACTTCACTAACGTTACGGCCCGCTGGATCGCTCGGCCGCCCAAGGCGGCCTTTGTCACGAGGCTTCGACGAGGCCAGTTGCCCAGCCGCGCCGCTCGTCAACTTCCGGATCAATCGACAACTCTCCGGATGGAACCTTCCTCCATAGATGATGCACGCCTTCGAGGCGCACTCTTGCCAGCGTCATACCCGCAAGGATCGATCGAGACCCCCCTTTTTCCGCGCTCTTGACGCTCTGACTGTCGATGATCGCGGCGGTCGGACTGGCCTCTCGCCCGGCCAGTTCCCGGCACTTCACGTAAAGCGCGTGATGGATACGATCCAGTGTGCGGTCATCGTCCCAGCGGCGCAGATAGTCGTTGACCGTGCTGCGTGGCGGTAGATCCTTCGGCAGTGCAGCCCACTGACAGCCCGTGCTGAGGATGTACATCACGCCGTCAACCACGTCGCGTTCGTTGACCGTTCGCTTGTTGCCGCCGCGCTTCGCGGGGGGGATCAGCGGACCGATCAGTGCCCATTCCTCGTCCGTCAGGTCGCTCGGATAGCGTAGCTTGCTTCGGTCATACCGACCACGGTTCTCGTTCGTCCACATCCCCCGGCTCCTGCGAATCGCTCCGCCGCAAGCGAATCACAAGTGATTCCAACGATTCAAGATGTTCCCGGATAGACACTCAGTTTGCCGATGCTGCCGGATCGAGCATGGTGGCGCAGGGAACGCGCAAAGAATTCACTCTGCATTCCTCGCTGCCGCCCAATACAGACTTTCGACCGGTGATCCAGGACCTGATCGGCTTTCCCTGCGACTTCGAAATCCACCACGTGATTCCGTGGCGGCATCATCTTCTGGTGGCGGAGCGTTACCGCGACGGCCGCGTCGTGCTGGCCGGCGATGCAGTCCATCTCGTCATCCCAACAGGCGGCCTCGGCATGAACACCGGAGTGGGCGATGCCTTTGACCTGTCGTGGAAGTTGGCGGG
>DATHRD010000108.1:0-55713 GCA_035482045.1 Thermoanaerobaculia bacterium | reverse complement strand
CCCCCACCCCCCACTCCCAACAATCCACGATCGCGATCAGCATCCATCGCACCCACGGCACCGGCTCGCTCTACTTCGCCGCCGAGGCGCGCTTCTTCTCGCTCGAAGAACCGATCAAAGCCGCCGGCAACGAGATCTTCGTCCGCCGCGACTACTTCCACATGGTCGGCCATCCCACGCTCCTCAAAGGCCAGGTGTACGACCGCGCTCCATTACGCGATGGCGACAGCATCGCCAGCGGCGAGCGCGTCGAGGTGGTGGTCACCGTCGAGACGAAGAACGACTACGAGTACCTGCTGTTCGAGGATCTCAAGCCCGCAGGGCTCGAAGCAGTGGAGATCCGAAGCGGTGAGGGCCTCTTCGCCCGCGAGCTCAAGTCAGCCGCCGTAACCCGGAAGTTCGTCGACACGAAGCATCCCGTGACGGAGAAGCCCTCGGTCATCCAACGCAACGCGAACGTCGACTCCACCGGCCGCACGGAATGGCTCTACCAGGAGCTGCGCGACCGTAAGGTGGCCATCTTCGCCTCTCGGCTGCCGCAGGGAGTGTGGGAGATCCGCTACACGCTGCGTGCCGAGGTTCCCGGCTTCTTCCACGCGCTGCCGCTGATGGGTTCTGCCATGTACGTACCGGAGATTCGGGCGAATAGCGATGAGGTGAGGATTGAGGTGAAGTGAGGGGGGTGCACTCTTCTCTCCTTCGCGTTCTTCGCGGCTTCGCGTGAGATCGATGTTCACGCGAAGACGCGAAGACGCGAAGTTGGAATGCCGATACGAAACCGTAGTTCCAAGGTCCCAAAAACAATGGCGTGGCCCAGACGTTCAACACCTCAGGCGGCCGTGCCATCGACATAGCCCCTGGACATCAATTCTTTCACCACGGAGGCACAGAGGACACAGAGAACTCCGTGCCCTCAGTGCCTCTGTGGTTGAAAAAATGGAGCCGAACAGCTGGTCAAAGCCGCTGGCAGCGGAATCGTCGTCCGCCGCAACGACTGCAACATGGCCGGCCAACCCGCACGCGGGTAGAATGGAGTTGATTCTGGCAGGCGAATGTCGTTTACCGAATGCGATTGACCGTCAATGACTCTCCTTGAACTATTCAACAGCTTGTCGCTCGCCTCGATCGATGAGTTCATCAACGAACGGCAAGAGGAACATCTATCGCTCGAATTCAAGACTGCCAGCTCGGACCTCACGTCAGGCGATAAAAAGAACGTGGCTGAGCTGTTGTCTGGATTTTCCAACTCGGCTGGAGGAATCACCGTTTGGGGTGTCGGTACTCGAAAAGACCAGGGCGGGCGGGATGTCGCGGCGGACCGTAAGCCCATTTCTAACATCGAACGATTCGTCACGCGTCTCCGCGAACTTACCCCGCTGCTCCTCGCGCCGGCAAATGCTGGCGTACTCCACCGGTCGTTTGCGGAGGCTGACGGCAGCGGTTACGCGGCTACGTTCGTTCCGGAGAGCGAGATCGGTCCGCACATGGCGCTCGCCGGCCATCATCGTTATTTCAAACGTGCTGGAGAGCGGTTCTATCGCTTGGAGCATTTCGACATCGCCGATATGTTCGGTCGGCGGCAGCGTGCCGTGCTGACGCTAGTCTATTCAATGACCGGTGGCCCATCGCAATATGGACCGGAAGGTACCAAACGAGCCTTTCACCTTCGGGTTAGCCTGAGAAATGAAGGGCGCGCTTCTGTTGCCGCACCATTTGCGCACTTACACGCTGCCGTTCCGTTTGAAGTCCGGCGATACGGCGCGAGTTCGAAAGCGCACGGCGAGGCCCAGTTTGAAGTGTTGCCTGACGGCGGCCGTACAATGTCATTCGTGGCGTCCACGAGTGTCCTATTACACCCTAAGATGGAGCTTCCTATTGCGGAAGTACACGCCGACTTTTGGGATTATGAGCCGCTTCCATCTTGTACCGTCGCTTATTCTCACGCCGCGATGGATGTGGCATTGTCCGGAGGCACTATAGTTGCGGATGCCGAAGACATTGCACGTCAACTCGGTAGGCCAGTTGACGCAGAACCACGACCGTCATGAGCTGGGACTAGGGGACGAGAAGCCGCGAAGGCTCGAACGAGTCAGGAGGGTCATGCGTTCTTCACGAGCGCTGCCAGAGAGTGGATGGATCGCGCGAAGGGCGAGCCACTCCG
The DNA here is from genome assembly GCA_035482045.1 of Thermoanaerobaculia bacterium. Lineage (GTDB taxonomy): Bacteria > Acidobacteriota > Thermoanaerobaculia > Gp7-AA8 > Gp7-AA8 > JADGNZ01. The sequence goes on along the minus strand of DATHRD010000108.1, from coordinate 53,552 downwards.
GCGGCGAAGAATTCCGTGCATGAGAGAGTCTCGCCTCGTACGCGGGTGATTCCTCGCCCACCCGCCGCCCCGCCCTCTCGCAATGACAGACGACGGACGGGCGCCTGGCTCGAAGGGAATGCGCTATTTCGCGACCAGCTCGTGCAGGAGTTGTTCGACGTTTTCCGGTACGACCACGCCGACGAACCAGGACGCCGGGTAGAGGTAGTCCTCTCCGGATTCGTCGATCACGCGCACGTAGTTTCGTGTTTCGGCCGCTGGGTCTTCGAGTACTTCGTAGACCTTGCGAAGATCGAGCGTGCCGGCGTATTCGCCGTTATGAATGCAGATTGCGAAGCGTTTTCCTTCGTTCATTCCGGTCAGTCGAGATACCGTTTGATCTTCATCCAGCGTTTTCCGATGCCGTGAGCCTCGTACCAATCTCCGCATCCGCAAATCGTACACCGTCGAGTCGGACAGTTGCGACCCTCAGTTTCCGCCGGTCAGCCCGTATTCCGCGACTCTACGAGACAGCGCGAGCACCTCGGCTCCTTCGGGAGAGGCGTTCGGCGCAGCCAAGCCGCCGGAGGCGGCTCGTACGGTAGCCGGTGGTGTGAGCGTCAGCGAGCGACCACCGGTTTCCGTGCCACGCCACAATGCACCGACCCCGGCAGGGGTCGCGGAGAGCGGTACGCGACCCCCTGCCGGGGTCGGATTCCAACCTTCACACGTATACCGGTGGTCGCTCGCTAGCGCTCGCACCACCGGCTACCGTACGAGCCGCCTCCGGCGGCTCCTGGAGTTCTGGACGTTCGGGAAGCCGCCGGAAGGGGCTCGAAGGGCAGACCTCTACCTCTGATCCGGGGCCAAATCTCTGGCAAGGCAGTGCTAGTCTCCTCCGATCAACTCAACGGTGGGTACCTCAAATGTCACTTTCCGATCTTGCGTCATTGGGAAGCTTCGTTAGCGGCTTTGCTGTACTGATTTCGCTCATCTACCTCGCGCTTCAAGTCAGGCAGGCAAAGCGCAATCAGCAAATCGCGATCAGGCACAGCCGCGTCTCGCGCATCGTTGAGCTGCATCTGGAACTCGCGGACCCTGCCGTTGCGGATGCGTGGCTTCACGGCTCGGGGAGTCCTCAGGAGATCACGCAAACTGAGCTAAGCCAGTTCATCAACCTCTGCCGCGCGCTCTTCTTCCATTTCGAAGACTCGTTCTATCAACGTGAAGAAGGACTGCTGAACGACGACGCGTTCGAAACCGTCATCGCCGGCGTTCGGCTCTCAGCGAGAAGCCCCGGCTTTCGAGCCGCCTGGAGAATGGCGCGGCCTAACTTTGCCGGACGGTTCCTGGACTTTATGGACGGAGTCGTCGCCGGATCCGCGGCGGAGCCCCCCGTGGACCTGTCGCTGGAGTCGTGGAAGGCCGCTTTCGCGTCCGAAGCATCGCGGACTTCGTAGACGGCAAGCAGGCACTGTTAAACCGCTGAGGTCGGGCAACATAGGTCGTGTATCGGTATACCATTGACTCCCAAGGAGAGCCCCCCGTGAAGCAGAACGATCTCTTGAGTGTGACCTCGATACTCTCCGTGCTTCTGCTTGCCCTGCATATCTCGCAGGACATCGTCTTCGGGTTCGACCGCGCGGGGCTCAATCATCTTGCCGGCGTCGCGATCCTGCTCGTCGTTGTCTGCGGCGCCGTGCTGCTGCGAGAACGGACATTGGGCAAGGTGATCATGCTGCTTGGCGGCGTGATTGCCGCCGGGATGCTGCCTCTGCACATGCGGAATGGACTGCGCCCGGAGTTTCTCGAGAAGAGCGGCGCCCTACTCTTCATCTGGACTCTCTATGTCCTCGGAGTGACCGGTTTATTCTCGGTTATCCTCGCGGTCCGGGCGTTGCTCGCTCGGCGGAACGGTCCGTGAAGTAACGGCTTGGCGGCGTGAGCTACCTCCTTTCGCCGTGCTGGTGCTCATGGGGTCACACCTTCGTTTTTCACAGGCCTCCTCAGATGCGGACATAACCCGCGCAGATTCATGGACTTGCGTCAACGGCGCCCGGAATGCAGTTCAGCGCGCTGAGGCTCCAATCCACGCGTAAGTTGCTGCAAACGCACAGCTTCTCGCTCGCGTGACACGTCGCTGGGGTGGTGCTGTGAATTGTGTGCATGACGTAAGTCATTGTGATACTGAAACTTACGAGAGGATGAGCCGGAAGCCGAAAACTCAAAGGTCTGCCCCTTCACAACCCGGCGCGTCGTCGTCCGGTGAAGGATCACGCAAGCGGAGAAGCGACGCGTTTGCAACAACTTAGCTGCGGATTCGAGCGTGGGCGCGCCGACGTCTTCACAGCGTGATTGACGCAAGTCGATGAACCGGCGCGAGTTATGTCACGCTCGACGAGCTGGCCGGAACCGAACGTGCGACCCCAGGATCACTCCCTCGGTCGTCGGACTTCAACCTTCCATTCCTCGCATCGCAGCGTGAGAAGGGCGCAACCCAATTTGAGACCGGCTCATCTCACCGTGAGACCGGCTCATCTCACCGTGAGATCGGCTTATCTCACCGTGAGATCGGCTCTTCTCACCGTGAGATCGGCCCATCTCACCGTGAGACCGGCTCATCTCACCGTGAGATCGGTTCATCTCACCGTGAGACCGGCTCATCTCACCGTGAGATCGGCTCATCTCACCGTGAGATCGGTTTATCTCACCGTGAGACCGGCCCATCTCACCGTGAGATCGGCCTATCTCAATTTGAGTTCAGCTCAACCCAATTTGAGTTTAGCTCAACCCAATTTGAGTTCGACACAACCCAACGTGAGATCGGCTCATCTCAGCGTGAGATCGGCCCATCGCAACGTGAGATCGGCGTATCCCGACGTGAGATCTGACCATTCCAGATACGACCCCAACTGGCCGACACTATGCGCAGCTCGTTGACTCGGCCCCTCCGGAACGTTACCTTGGCGCCGCACGGATGATCACACAGAACGCGACACGCTCCTTCCCCAGTGCCCAGGCCGCGACGGTCACCATTTTCGTCCCAGGACTGCTTCGCGACCGCTGTTATGGGGCGTCGGAGCTGACCATGTCCGCCGCGAGCGTGCGCGCTGCCTTCGAGGAACTGGAACGCCGCTATCCGTCGCTCTACGGCTGCGTCTGCGATGAGACCGGCGCGGTGCGCCGGCACGTGAACATCTTCGTGAACGAATTCAATACGCGAGACGGGGATGGACTCGATACCGCGCTCCTCGCAGGAGATGTGATCACGATTCTGCCCGCGGTCTCAGGAGGTTGACATGTTCGAGCGCGTAATTCTCACCATCGGAACCCGCAAGGGTCTCTTCATCGCCGAATCGTCGAAGAGCCGGCGCAAATTCGAGCTGCGCGGGCCGTTCGGGTCCGGGGTCGCTGTCTACTCGGCCCTGATCGATCTCCGCGGCAAGCCGCGCATCTATGCATCGAGTTGCAACCCCTTCTTCGGGATGAAGGTCCTCGTCTCCACCGATCTCGGGAAGACGTTCAAGGAGACCAAATCCGCTCCCGCCTTCCCGAAGGACGATGGCCGGGCGCTGGCAAACATCTGGTCGCTCGCTCCCGGCGAGGGGAAGAAGGAGCTCCTTTGCGGTGTCGAGCCGGCGGCGCTGTTTCGAAGCCGCGATGGCGGCGACAGTTGGGAGATGGTGCCGGGCATCAGCAACCACGAGCACGCGCGGAAGTGGCATCCGGGAGCGGGCGGTCTCTGCATGCACACCATCCTCCGCGACGGCAAGCGCATCCACCTCGGCATCTCCACCGGCGGGCATTACCTGAGCGAGGATGGAGGCAGCACCTTCACGGCGTCCAACAACGGCATCGGCGCCGGTTTCACGCCCGATCCGTACCCCGAGTTCGGCCAGTGCGTGCACAAGATCGCCCGTCACGACGACGCACCGGGCCGGCTCTACCTGCAGAACCACGGCGGCTGGGGTCAGTGGGAAGGGCCGGGCGGCCCGCGTCCGGACATCGGCGTGCTGCGCAGCGACGATTACGGACACACGTGGTACTCGATCGCCAAAGGACTGCCCTCCGACTTCGGCTTTCCGATCGTCGTGCATCCCCACGACGCCGACACCGTCTATGTGATGCCGCTCGAGCCGGCGACGCGGACCGGTCCGGGCGGCGCGCCCGCGGTCTGGCGCAGCGAGGATGGCGGCGGCTCGTGGAAGCGGCTGGCCCGCGGATTCCCGAAGAAGGAGAGCTTCTTCACCGTGCAGCGCGACGCCATGGACATCGACGAGCTGAAGTCGCCCGCGCTCTATCTCGGGACCACGACGGGCCAGCTCTGGATCGGTCGTGAAGGTGGCGAAGAGTGGAGTTGCCTGTTCGACTCACTTCCGCCGATCCATTGCGTCAAAGCGGCCGCGGTCTGACAGGAAGATGCCCGAGGAGAGCAGGCGTCCCCGCCTGCTCCCGCCGGGCGTCCTCGCCCGGCGGTGAGTCGTGGCGAACGAACGAATCAAACCTGAAAACGCGAATGTGCCGGGCGCGAATCCGGCTCCGTATCAGGCTCGGTCGCACCGCCGGGCGAGGACGCCTGCTCTACGAATGTGGGGTCACACCTTCGGGTTTCGCCAGCCTCCTCGGACGCGGATGTAACCCGCGCAGCTTCATTGACTTGCGTTAACGGCGCAGGGAACGCATCAGGGCGCGCTCAGGTTCGAATTCACGTGTAAGTTATTGCAACGCATCGCTTTTCCGCTCAGGAACACTGTGCAGGCGTGGTGCCGTGAATGTGTCCTATGCCGTAAGTTACTCTGATGCTGAAACTTACGAGAGGATGATCCTGATGGACAAAATACGAAGGTGTGACCCCACCACGATCCCCCCTGATGGACAAAATACGAAGGTGTGACCCCACCACGATCCTTGACCCCACCATGATCCCGCCCTCGGACGCGCCACACATGCGCCCCTTGAATCGGGTGGTCATTCCAGAGAAGCAATGCGGACGATCCCGGGAAGAGATCCGGACCGATTGGAAACGGCGGCCATGTAATCGCCATCGGCAATGACCTCGACCGGCAGCCCGGCCCCGAAAGGCGGGATGATCGTCCCGCATCCATCAGGGCAATAGAAACCGGGGCCGAGGGTCACCATCGCTGTGGCGCCGGCGGCGACCACCGCGAATCCGGCCGCCGATGTGCCAGGAATCCGATAGTCGAACCGCATCGGCGCGGCATTCGGGTTGACCAGAAAGAGATTGAAGCTCTCGCCCTCTCCTCGGAAGGCCCGCTGAATGATCGATCGTGTGCCGCCGGGGATCCACGCCGTGGCACTGGGAACGAGTTGCGCGTAATCTCTCGGCGGCGCCAGGCTGGCAACGGCATAGCTATCCACCTGCATCGTGGTGTCCGACTCGAGCACGACGGCTCCAAGGCGCAGATAGACCCCTTCGCCCGCCGTCAGGAGCATGCCCACCCCGTCGCTGGCGGCGAAGGGATCGAGACTGGTTTCAAATGGCGGATTACACGCCTGGACACAGGGCATGACCAGGAGCGGCAGCACGCGAACGACCCGAACCGTACCGCGGGTACCGGTCAAGTTCGTGAGCGACAGCGTGGAATCGTATGTGGCGTCGCTTCCGGCGATCGACGAACCGAAGACCGGAATGATGTGCAATTCACCGGCTATCGCTCGTTCTGCGCCGCAGATCACCAGGGCAGCCAGGAGGGCGACCCAAAAGCGGGATATCGAACACGAGGATGATTTCACGTCAATTCTCCTTCAAATAACAGCACGGATGAACTGAGAACGATGGTCACGCGGAGCCGCGAAGACGCGAAGTGTAAGTCACGCCGAGACTGAACCTTGCGCGAGAATGCTGGGTATGCCGCGATAGCGGCCAAAGACGGTAGCCAGGGGTGCGCGCGCTTTTTGCGAGCACCCCTGGTCATCGATGTCAATGCATGTCGTGCCGCGTCAGCGGCACTGGACGAAACCAGACGACTGTGACTCCTCTCCAGTGCCGCTGGCGCGGCACAGAACCATGGCGCCTCGTTACCAGGGGTGCTCGCAAAAAGCGCTCGCACCCCTGGCTACCTTCCGCTGCCGCTATCGCGGCGTTTGGCCTTAGGCGTTGCGTTTAAGTTAGCGCGTATGGACGTCCCGCCTGCTCCCGCCCGGGGGTCGTGACGCCGGAAGGAATCGAACCTGAAAACGCGAATGTGATGTTGATTTCGGGTGTCAAACAACAGCGCTTATCGACCTCGGTCTAACCGCCGGGCGAGGACGCCCGTCGGGAGCAGGCGGGACGCCTGCTCTCCAGAGAGGGGCAATCCAGCAGGGTGATTCGGCGAAGATTCGCAGATTCATCAACCCCAGCGGAGATCCTTCTCGCGAGGCGGCCTTTGCGTGAACGTTGCGCTCTCGAGATTCGTGATCTCGTGCGCCTGGGAGAGGGGAGCAAGGACACCGTCAACGTAGCGGAGGCGAAACAACGAAGGGCCTTTCGTGAACAGCAGATCCCCCGAATGGCTCCAGTCGGCCCAATCGCTTCTGCCGAGGTTCCAGGTCCCTCCGTTGGACGACAGAACGGCGTGCTCGGTCAGATACCAGGGGCCCTGCCGTTCCTTGATCCCGCCAATCTCCATTTCGAGGCGATAGCGATCCGGGCTGACGGGATGGCGCTTCTGCCACAGGATCGCGGGATCTAACTCGATCCAGATGTCGGCGCTGTTGTCTTTCTTCACGATACTGCCGTCTTGCACCTGGTTCCAGCCGTCACGCTCCAATCTCACGGACCATATGGGATTGTCTTCTCCCCAGCCAGGCCAGTCGCCGAAGGGATGAACGGAAAACCGCTTGGGAAGACGAAAGCCGTCGGCGAGATCCATTTCGGCGGGCCGATGATTGAGTGCGATCTCGTTGCGGGTTTTGAAATGGCCACCGCCACCCCAGCCATCCCCTTTGGGCCAAAGCGCGAGCGCGGTGAGGTAGGGGGGCCTGCTGATGGCGGTCCAGGAGCCGTACCCCTTCTTGTAGGTCGCGGCGAAGTAAAGGAGAAGTTCCCCGTCGGGGGAGAGATCACACCGTCTTTCGTAGATACGGCCTTTCAGCCACTGGCCTTCCTCGATCTCATCCGTTTCCGTGTCCGATCGGAGCAGAAGAACCTGCTTCGAAGGACCTCGCCGGAAAATGACGGCTTTCGCGGACGATCGCGCCAGAAGGACGTAGATGCGAACGCCGCGACTCATGCTCACCATTATCGCGCGCGTCGCACCGTCAGCGAGAGGTCGCCGATGACCTCACCGTGCCGGCCTACGCGGCGAAGTGTGCTTCGTTGGCGGCGATGAAGTGGTGCTTGGCGGCGGGGACTTCGTCCAGTGCGAAGATCGCATCCGAGGTGCATGCGGGAATGCAGGCGCCGCAGTCGATGCACTCGGCGGGGTCGACGTAGACCTGCGTGGCAGCCTCGAAGCCGGTCTCGTCGGTGCGGGGGTGAATGCAATCGACAGGACAGGCGTCGACGCAGAGTCCGTCCTTGATGCAGTTGTCGGTGATTACGTAGGCCATGTTGTCTCCTGATCGGTGGATTTCGATGGATGGTAACGAGCAACCGTGGACAGCGCGCGGAAAGCGGTCACACATCCGTATGACGGGCATCACACGTGGAGCAAGACCAGAAACTAGAAACCAGAAACCAGAAACCAGAAACCAGAAGCTCTACGCTCCGTTTCTGGTTTCTGGTTTCCGGGGCGCTCATCTACGAAGACGTTCGTTGACAACGCGAGGCCGTTGCTCAATGATCCCCGGGTGCGGCTTTCGTTCTGTCTTGTTTTGCTTTGCCTGATGGCATCGTCCTTCGCGCCGGCACAGCAGCTCGAGGTTTCCGACGCCGCCCCTCAGGATGTGGCGACGCGGCCGAAGGCGATGTCAGCCCTCGCGGAACAGGTGCTCGCAGCCTACAAAGAGAACGATCGGGGCAGGTTTCTGGACAACCGGTTCCGCCTGCAGATCGTCGCCGGCCGATACGCGGATGCGATCGAGACCTTATCGTCGTTGCGCGCCCTGCCGCCAGGCGGAATCTCACCGCAGCCTCGGGCGAGCCTGATTCTGTACGAGATCTTGGCCCGGGCCGGAGCAAGGCAGACTCAGGATGGATCGACCTTCGACGAGGCGCTCCGGCGCGTGTTCCCCGCGGTTCTCACGCCGCTGGACGACGCGACCTCGGCGCTGGCGATCCGCGTGCTGACACTCGTCAACCAGTCCGCCCTGAGCCGGGAGCTCGACGCCCAACTGGCGCGTCAGAAAGGCAAGGATGCCATTTCGCTCGAAGACGCGCGCAGCCTGCTCCGCGCCTATCAGGTCGAAGAGACCTTTCGAAGCCTCGCTCCTCTGGCCGCTGAGCTCGTGGCCGAGGACGATCGGAGGCGCTATCTCGTCGAGAAAGACATTCCGGTACGGACCGCGGACGGCGCTACGGTCTGCGCGATCGTCGTACGGCCGCGGACAGCGTCCGTCCGCCTTCCGGCGTTGCTGGAGTTCACCATCTACGCCGACCCCGGCGAGAACCTGAACGAGTCGCGCATGGCTGCCGCGCACGGCTATGCCGGCGTCGTCGGCCTGACGCGCGGAAAGGGATGCAGTCCTGACAAGCCCGTTCCATACCTCCACGACGGATCCGATGCGGCCACGCTGATCGATTGGATCAGCGCGCAGAGTTGGAGCGACGGCAGGGTGGGGATGTACGGCGGCAGCTATAGCGGCTTCACCCCGTGGGCGACGGCGAAACGGATGCCGAAGGGATTGAAGACGATCATGGTGGGAGCGCCGGCCGCTCCGGGGATCGACGTGCCGATGGAGGGCAACGTCTTCTGGAACTTCGTCTATCCGTGGCCTTTCTACACGACCTACAACAAGACTCTCGACAACGCGACGTACTACGACTCCCCGCGTTGGGACCGGCTGAACCACGACTGGTACCTCAGCGGCCGGCCGTATCGTGAGCTGGACAAGATCGACAGGACGCCCAATCCGATCTTCGACGACTGGGTGGCCCACCCGACCTACGACGCCTGGTGGCAGAGCATGATCCCGTTCAAGAGGGACTTTGCCCGGATCAACATCCCCGTCCTGACGACCGCGGGCTATTTCTTTGGAGGGCCCGGAGCGGCCGTCTACTACCTGACCCAGCACACAAAATACAATCCGAAAGCCGAGCACTACCTGCTCATCGGCCCCTACGATCATTTCATCGGCCAGCGTGGCACGATCGGCCTCCTCGGCGGCGCGACCACTGTTCTCGCCGGCTACGAACTGGATCCCGTGGCACAGATCGACATGGGGGAGCTGCGTTATCAATGGTTCGATTTCGTCTTCAGGAATGGCCCCCGGCCCACAATCCTGCAGGACAGGGTGAACTATCAGGTCATGGGCGCGAACGCGTGGAAGCACGCGCCGTCGGTCGCGGCCATGGCCGATCACACCTTGCGATTTCACCTGAGCGCGGCGCGATCCGGTGAGGCCTACCGGTTGAGCAGTCGTATTCCGGCGCACGATGCCTTCATCGCGCAGACGGTCAACTTCGCCGACCGGTCGGATGTCGATCGGAAGTCAGTCGGCGGCGGCATTCTCGACAAAGCTGTCGACACTTGGAACGGCCTCGAATTCGTGAGTGACCCCTTGCCGAAGCCCATGGAGCTGAGTGGCGTCTTCTCGGGACGGCTCGATTTCATCACCAACAAGAAAGATTTCGACTTCGAGATCGACCTCTACGAGCTGACACCCAGGGGTGAGTACGTTCAGCTCGCGCCTTACTGGTCGCGTGCCAGCCATGTTGGCGATCTCAGCGACCGCCGGCTATTGACGCCCGGCAAACGCCAGCGTCTCCATTTCAGGAGCGTGCGGCTGATGAGCCGCCAACTCCAGCGCGGCAGCCGCGTGGTGGCGGTGCTCAGTGTGATCAAGGATCCCGGAAGAGAGATCAACTACGGAACAGGAAAGGACGTGAGCGAGGAATCGATTGCCGACTCCAAAGAGCCGTTGCAGATCAAGTGGTTCGGGGCGAGCTACCTCGATCTGCCGGTCGGGAGTCATCGGTGAGACGGTTGGTCCGGCCTATCTCCCTTGGCGCTTTCGCGTGAGATTGACGTTACGCGAAGCCGCGATGACGGACGTCGATGCGGTCGGACCGTGGCTGGTATCGTCGTCCCCGGAGATTGATCGATGCGCTTCCAAGTCACGTTATTCGTGTTGCTCGTTCCGGTCATCGCCGCTGCCGATGGGACCGATCTCACGGCCACGACAGCACGTCTTTGATCTGTTGTCCCAGCGTGAGCGGATCGAAGGGTTTGGGGATGATTCCCCAAACCCCGAGCTGCATGAATTTCTGGCGGTCGGCGGCCTGAACCTTCGCCGTCAGAAAGATGACGGGAATCGATCTGGTAGCGCCCTGCCGTTGAAGGACCCGCAGGGTGCTCGGGCCGTCCATGTCCGGCATCATCACGTCGAGGAGGATGGCATCGGGCTCTGTCGACAGAGCGAGGGCCATTCCCGCTGCTCCGCCGTTCGCCGTCATCACCGTCCAGTCCTCCGTCAATTGCAGGCTGAGTTTCACGACCTCACGGATGTCGCTCTCGTCGTCGATCACCAGAAGTTGTTTATGCGACATGCTGTGCCCCTTCTGTGTCGCTGGTCGCGAGCTCGAGCAAACGAATCACATGCCCTTCGAAATCAGCCATGCTGCAGCGGCTCTTGGTCAGGAACTCTGTGTGCCCCAGGTGAAGCCGCGGCTGATCGGCGCTTCCGACGTCAAGGGCCGAGTAGACCAGGAGGGGGATATGCGCGAGAGCCGGACTTTCCCGGAGGGCGCTGACGACCGCGAAGCCGTCTACGTCGGGGAGGGTGAGGTCGAGGACGATCAGGCTTGGCTGGTGTTGCCTGCAAAGCTGAACGGCTTCACTGCCCCTCGTCGCGTGAAGAGTCCTGATGCCGTGGCTCTGCAGCGCCGTGGTCATGACGCGCGCCAGATCAAGATCGTCTTCCACAACCAGAATGCTGGGTGCATCGCCATTCTGATGGGCTGTCGCTGCCGGCGACTCACTCTCCGTGGCAGCAACGAACGAGTTGGCCAGCGGAATGGTGAACTGAAACCGGCTGCCTGAAGGACGGTTCGATTCCGCCCAGATCCGCCCGCCGTGTGCGCTGACGATGCTCTGGCAGATAGCCAGGCCTAGACCGGAGCCCCCTTTGTCTCGTGAGTCGGAGGCATCGATCTGGCTGAAGCGTTCGAAGATCGTATCGAGCTTTTCATCGGGGATCCCGCGTCCCTGGTCGGCGACGCAAAAGGCGAAATGCGTCTGGCCGGCGACGCCGGTCAGCGTCACGGTCGTGTCGGGCGGTGAGAACTTGATGGCATTGCCGAGCAGGTTGGTCAACGTTTGAATGATCCTGTCGCTGTCGCCCCATAGCGCTCCGGCTGCCGGCACGTGGGTGAGCCGCACCCCCGCCTCGTCAGCCATCGATTGCAGTCCTTCCAACGCCTGGACCATGACGGTGTTTGCATCCACGGGGCTGCGGGCGATCTCGACTTTTCCCGACCCGATCCGCTCGAGATCGAGGATGTCGTTGATCAGCCGGACGAGGCGGTCGGTATTGCTGACGGCGATCTCCAGCATCCGCTGGCCTTTTTCACCGATCGAGCCGAGTAACCCGCTGCCGAGGAGACCGAGTGCCCCGCGAATGGAGGTCAGCGGCGTGCGCAGCTCGTGACTGACCGTTGATACGAACTCGCTCTTCAGCCGCTCGATGGCCCGGCGTTCGGTCACGTCGCGGAAGATCACGACGGAGCCGAGCTGGTTGCCGTCCTCGTCCAACATAGGCTTGGATGAGTACTCGACCGGGAAGCTCGTTCCATCCAGCCGCCAGAAGTGTTGGTCTGTAACCTTGAACGACTGGCCACGACGCATGGCCAATGTGTTCGCACAATCCGATTCCGGCCACGGGGTGCCATCGGCGTGCGAGTGATGGATGGCTTCGTGGATCGATTTTTCCTTCAGCTCGCTCAGCGTCATGCCGAGCATCTGCGTGGCGGCCGGGTTCATGAAGGTGACTCGGTTGTCGAGTCCGACGCCCAGGATCCCATCGGTGGCGCTGTTCAGAATCAGGGCGCTCTCCCGCGCCAGTTGGGCGTTGATCTCGGCGATTCTCTCGGCTGTGTTCTTGGCGGTGAGCAATTCTTCATTGGCGTAGGTCAGCTCGGCCGTGCGGCAAGCCACCGTCTCCTCGAGCTGTGTTTGATACAGCAGCAACTTGTGATCGCGTTGCTCGATCTCGGCGAGCATGCCGTTGAATCCGGTGATCAGATTGCTGATTTCATCGCCGTTATTCGCGAGGCGGCGACCGGCCCGCATGCTGTAGTTCTTGTGCTGCGAGACGAGGCGTGCCACACGCGCCAGCTCGACGATCGGACGGGAGATGCCGCGCTGCAACCCCGCCGCCAGAACGAAGGCGACGAACAGCGAGAAGAGAACGATTCCTGCCGCTATCTCGCCGTATTCCTTGAGCCGGACATTGCGGTCACGCGTGTCGGTGGCGATGTAGAGAGTGCCGAGGCGCTGATGATCGAGATGAATGGCGTAATACAGTTCGAGGCGATCGTTCCGCTCATGGAAGCCATCTTCCATTAGGGTGGCTGGAATCGAAATCGATGCGTTAGGCTCGTACCGCGCGAACGGTTCTCCCCGCGCTGTATAGATGCCGGCAGCGATGATCGATGGCTTTGCCCGGAGCGCGTTGAGGACTTCCCGGGCCGCCTGACGGTCGCCGAACGTCAGGGCGGCAGTGCTGTTGGAGCCGACGACGTGTGCGATCGTGGAAAGGTCGGCAATGAGACGCTTCTGCAAATTGAGAAGACCCGAGACGGTGAACCCGAGGCACGTCAGCAGCACCGCGGTCGTGCTGGTGACCATGATGATTCCGGTCAGTTTTCCACGAATGGAATGCTTCCGTTTCGCGGTCATTGTGCGGCGCTGCCTTCATGAACGGCCCGAGCCACGCTCAACAGTTTCGAACTGATGGTGAGCCGTGCGGCGATGGCAGGGGTTCTGTTGATGTCGAACCGTACGCGGTTGCCGACCATCCGAAACTCGACGACTCCGCCTCGGAGAGAGAAGCGGTCGATGTCGCTCACGGTCAATACGCTGTCATGCCCGAGATGTAGGAGGATCTCCCGGAGATGAGACTCTTCGGAGGCGCTGATGAAAACGATGTGGTGCTGCGTCAGCCCGTCATTCCAGCGCAGATGCTGAAGTTGAATGGGATGGCCGTTCGCCGATTTGCCTCTCAGGACCTCCTCCAGAGTGCCGCCGAATGGATCGTCGCCGATGATTACGATGGTGATTGGCGAAGAAGCCGGAAGGACGTCCGCAGGCCATTCGACGAACCGCGCGAAGTTAAGCAGGTAGGCTGCCTTGACCTGGTACTCATCGGCCACCGTTTGCGCACTGGCGCTTCTCGCCGACAGGCCAGCCGCGATCACGGCGAGGAGAATGAGCGGAAAGCGAACGACCGGGGTTTTGAAAGTCCGGGCGGCTGCCTGCGATGGTCTCAAAAACGCCATGTCACTTTCCCGTTCACGGTACGTTGGACGGGCGTCACAAGCTCGCTCTGGCCGGTCACGCTGGCGAATTCGTCGTGGCGCTCATGCAGGAGGTTCTGGCCGGAGATGCTCAGTTCCCATCTCGTCGTCGGATGCCAGGAGAGTTGCGCGTCCAGCCGCAGAAACGCTCGGACGTCACTTCCGACACGACCGACGTAGTACGCCGACGAATCCAGCTCGATTTGTTTCGGAAGTTGGAAGGAAGAACGCAATTGCAGTTGGCTCCTGGGGTTCGTGACCTTTCCGGTTTCCGCGCTCGACCGCAGCCCTTCATCATCGATCGTGGTCACCTGAAGAAGGGAGTAACCGAGCGCGAGGTTCCAGTTTGGAGTGAGGGCGTCCGTCAGGAGAAACTCCGCTCCATGCGCATATCCGTGGAGGTTGTTCTCGATACCGACCGGAATGATCATTCGGCCGGATGAATCGACAAACGGATCTGCCTGTTCTGCTCCCAGGAGTCTTCGCATCTGGTTGTGAAACGCGGTGGCGTCGAAGCCCATGTTGGGGGAGATCTGCCAGCGGTAGCCGGCTTCGAAGGACTCGACACGCTCTGGCTTCAGGGCGGGGTTGCCATACACGACGAGGAGCCCCCCATTCTCCGTTCCATCCGGAAAGGCGCCTACAGTGATCCTTCCGTAACGCTCGGTCTCGGCAGGTGTTCGAACCGCACTCGTGACGGCTGCCCATATCGTCTGGCGTTCGCTCGCTTTAAACAGAAGGCGAAGCGTGGGCTGCAACTGAACATGCGACACGGGGTCGTACTCGAGTTTCGTGCCGATTGTTACGTGGAACCGCCTGACAACTTGAATCTCATCCTGCACGAACGCGCTTACGAGCGTTGCCACGCTGGAATCGCGAACGAGCTGGAACCCGGGGCCGGCGGCGCGATCGTTGGAGTGGCGGTATTCGGCGCCCCAAACGGCGTCATTCCGGCTGCCGAGCTTCAGATGGTTCTGAAAGTCAACGTCGAGCGTGCGCCGCCCAAGCACCACGCCGGGGTCGGCACGAGCAGTGTCATCGACGTACGCCTGTAACGTCGTGTCCGACCGGCTGGATTGAATGGCCGTCCAGCGGAATTGAAGGTCGTCGCCGGAGAGACGCGTTGAAAAGGAACGATCGGCGAAAGGGTTGGCGGGATCGATGAGAACGCCCAACGTGGCGGATGTTCCTCGATAGATGTCGCCCTGGGCCGTGAAGTTGTCCCCGGCTCGGGAGGCCCAATCGGCACGGAAGCCTGCCCGTCCAACGGACCATGCGTCTTCGGTCGGATGCGCGCCCCCGACCGAGGGGGGACGATCGAACGTCTTGCCGAAGACGCGGTAGTAGCCGTTATGACCGAAGGATCCGCCATAGCGTCCCGCCGCCGACGGTCCATCCGCCGCTCCTCCGCCCAGGGTCAAGAGCGCTCCCTGCGTATCGATGGAGTGCTTGGTAATGATGTTGATGATTCCGTTGACGGCGTTCGCTCCCCAAAGGGTTCCCCCGGGCCCTCGAATGACCTCGATGCGATCGATGTCCTCCAGCAACGTGTCCTGGACGTCCCAGAAAACACCTGAGAAGAGGGGTGTATAGACGCTTCTGCCGTCGATCATGACCAGCAGCTTGTTGGCGAATTGGCCGTTGGAACCGCGCGCGGAAACGGCCCAGGAGTTGCCGTTGACGCGAGCAACGTCCAACCCCGGCACCATGCGCAGGATCTCCGGAATGGACGTTGCCCCGGACCGGCGGATGTCGTCCTGAGTGATGACGAAGACGGCCGCGGCGGTGTCCGCGAGCTTCTGCTCTTTTCGGGAGACCGACGTCACTTCGACGTTCATCAGATCATCGACGCTCAGAGAGGCGAGATCGCGCTTTTCCTGAGCGTGAAGCGCGCCACCGATAAGGGTGAGCGACAGGGCCATGAAGCGTATGAGTCGACTGGAGAATCTTCTGCTGTGGATCAACGGTCACGTCCTCTGTTTGCTCCCACCGATGGGCAGGGGTCAACCAGAGGTGCGCTGAAGAGCCCGGAAAAATACATCCGACCGTAAAGCATTTCTCACAGCCTGCTTGCAGCACTGCCAGTCCTCGTGTCGAGACAGGGCACAGCGTGCCGACGATTGCAGTAGTCGCTTGTATTTTTCCAGCCGTGCGAAGGCACTCCTACGCAGCGCTGGTGAATTCGGCCGCGCAAATCAGATCAAGGGAGATCGCCAGTGCAAGGCGCTACTGCAATGATGTTGGAGCCGAAATTGAGCAGGACCATGACAGAGCTCGACGGAGCAGCACCAAGTCGTTCGGCCAGGATCGGGCGCCGGACTCCACCGGCAGCGACCGTTTACGATCTGATCTGTACTCACGATCTCGATGGATACATCCTCTCCGCCAATCCAGCGGCATGCGATGTCCTCGGCCTCTCCGCGGATCTTCTCCGGGGCATGAGGATTCAGGATCTCTTACCGCCGGACGGCGTGTCCGGTTTTGCGGAATACATGCAGAAGCTGACGGACGACGGTTTCGCCGCCGGAATGATGAGAGTGGTGACTCTCTTCTCGGGCGAGCACATCTGGGAGTACCGCAATACCCTGGTCCTTGACGAAGAGTCGGCGCCGATCGTTCACGGAGTAGCCGCGGATGTGACGGAACGCGAAGGGGCATTCCACGAGGTTCGCCGCAGCGAGGAGCACTTCCGCTCCATCATCGAGAACGCCTCCGACATCATCGCCATCGTTGGGCTGGACGGCCGCATCCGTTACGGCAGTCCGTCCGTGGAGCGGGTTCTTGGCTATCCGCGGAAAGTTCTGGCCGGAATGCCCGGTCTCGATCTCATCCATCCCGACGATGCCGGCCGCGCGGCTGACTTCCTGGCACGCCAAGTGGCCGATCCGGCCGCGATCCAGACCATCGAGCTGCGCGCTCGTCATCACGGCGGGTCCTGGCGATCCTTTGAGGTCGTGGCTACGAATCTGGTCAAGGGACGGAAGACGTCGGCCGTCGTGATCAATGCCCGCGACATCACCGAGCGAAAGCTCCTGGAGGCGCAATTGGTGCAGGCCAACCGCCTCGGCGGACTCGGTCGCCTGGCGGCCACGGTGGCCCACGAATTCAACAACGTGCTCATGGGTATCCAGCCGTTCGCGGAACTGATGCAGCGCCCGGACGCAACGCCACAAATCATCTCCAAGGGAGCCTGGCACATCGCCAACTCCATTCAGCGCGGCAGGCGGATCGTGCTGGATATTCTTCGTTTCTCACAACCTCACGAGCCGGTCACGACCGCGGTCGACCTCGGCGAATGGTGGGCGAACTTCGCTCCAGAGGCTGAGGCCGTGCTCGGAAACATGGTTTCCGTCGTATCGACGATTCCACCCGGCCTCTTTGCCATCGCCGACCGGACGCAACTCTCGCAGGTCCTGTCGAACCTCGTGGCCAACGCCCGCGATGCCATGCCGGACGGAGGAACGCTCACCGTTGAGGGAAACGACCTCGATGCGAACAGGAAGTTTCCGTTCGGCGTGGTACCGAATCCCGATCGCTTCGTCCAGCTCTCGGTCAGTGACACCGGCTGCGGAATGCCTGCCGAGGTCATGGAGAGAGCTTTCGAGCCGCTCTACACCACGCGGCAGAGCGGCGGCACCGGTCTCGGTCTTGCCGTTGCCCATCAGGTACTGACGCAGCACGGCGGCTACCTCTTTGTCGAGAGCGAGCCCGGTCGCGGAAGCACGTTCCACCTCTTCCTGCCCAAGGCCGTGCCGCCATCGTCAAACGGTGATCTCGCAACCGGTCCGGACCGACGACCGGTCGCGCGAAAGGTGCTGATCATCGATGACGAGGAGGCGATCGTCGACGGCATCACCACTCTGTTGGGCCAGGAAGGAATCGAGGTCGAGTCGATCGGCAGCGGCGTTGAAGCAGCGAAGGCCATCGCCCGCTTTGATCCGGATGTCGTGTTGCTCGATTTCGGCCTTCCGGACATGGACGGCAGCGAGGTTTACGCCTGCATCCGTGCGCTGAACGGTTCGCTCCCGGTCATCTTTGCCACAGGCCATGGCGATCGGCGGATCCTCCACGACAATCTCAATGACCCTCGGACGAGATTTCTTCAGAAACCGTTCGAGGTTGCTGATCTGCTGGGCGTGATGCTGGACCTTGAGTCAGGAGGTTCGGAATGACCTCGACTGCTCTGACGAAGCGGGCTCTGGTCATCGATGACGACGATCACATTCGCGAGCTCCTCCAGGCGCTCCTGGAAACATCGGGGTTTGAGGTGGACACGATGCGCGATGGGATCGATGCCGTCGATCTGAAACACGACTACCGGGTGATTCTGCTCGACATGAAAATGCCGATCTTCGACGCGGAGCGACTAACCGACTACTGGAAGCTGACCAACCCGGAGATCCTCCGCCGCGTCATTCTTCTCAGCGGTTATTCGCGCCTGTCATCGGACCGCGACTTCGGTACGTTCGCAATCATCGCGAAACCGTTCGATTACCGCGAGCTCCTCATAACCGTGGAAGCCTGCTTCGTCCAGGCCGAATCGTGATGTGGCTGGTTTCCGGACGTTCGTCTGCATTCCGAACACGCGAGCAGTTGGTTGGCGAAGACCTAACCCGCCCTTTATGAGTGGCTTACGTTAGTTTGCCCCATCGGTACATTCAGTGCTCTCCGTCCTACTGGAGAACAACGATGAACGGACGGGTATTGGTAGTTGATGACGAGGAAGGAATTGTCGTAGGCCTCAAGTACCTGCTCGAGGCCGAAAAGATCGAGAGTGCGGGCGCATTCGACCGTCTTTCGGCGGAGTCCCTCATGGAGGGAACGTTCTTCGCGGTCATCGTGGCTGATCTCCGGCTCCACACCGAGGTCGAGGGCCTGGAGTTGCTCGACGGGATCCGGCGTATCAGCCCGCGCTCGCGCGTTGTGACCCTCACCGCCTTCATCACACCCGAGCTCGAGGAGGAAGTTCTCAGGCGGGGTGTTTCGATGGTGATTCGAAAACCAGCGGAGAGCCACGAGATTCTCGCCGCCATCGCAGCGCTGTTGGCCGAGGTGGAGAAGCTCGCCGCGGGCCAGGAGACACTCGATCTCGAGCAGTTACACCTCGGCCTGCGAAGGCTCCTGCACTCGATTCCCCGCAAGAGATACGGACTGAGCGCCGATGAGGCGGAAGATGTCGTTCAGCAGGCATGGCTGCTCTTTCTAGAAAAGCGAAATCTGGTTCGCGCGGCCCGGCCATGGCTCATAGGAACGGTCGCCAATCTCTGCAAGCGCCAGATCGGTGTATCCAAACGGCGTCGTGAGACGTTGGTCAGCGACGAGGTGCTGGCCGACTTCCCCGATGCGCGCAGTCACTCGTCGCTCTCCGCGATCGCCCTCCGCCAGGCGCTCGCCGGCCTGGATCAGCAGTCACAAACGCTCTGTATCCTCATCGGCGTCGAAGGATATGCATACGATGAAGTGAGCGCGCTGCTGGGACTTCCGATCGGCTCCATCGGACCCATGTACATTCGCGCCAAGTCAAAAATGCGGCTGCGAATGGCGGCATAGCGACACGGAGGAGTGGAGTGGCATGTCTACTCGATAGCAGCACTCGCTGTTAGAGGCTACGCGTACATAAGACGTCCGCGAGGTTCAGGGATGGCACGACCCAGTTCCTGCGCCATTTCCATCCACTCCGCGATTACTGTCTTCACGTTCGCGACTGCTGCTTCGTACGTTGGGCCGTCCGCGGCGCAGCCAGGAAGCTCCGGAACTTCGGCGATGAATGCATGATCATCGTCGCTCCAGTAGATGATGATTTCGTAGCGCGGTTCAGCGTTCATCAGATTCCCCAGCGAGTTTATACCGAACGATGACATCTCGGACCTGCTTCACCTGATAGGCCTTGGCTTTACCGTTCGGAAGTGGCTGAAGATTCAAAATCTCCATCACGCCTGATCTTCCGAAGATGTGATGGCTTCCGTTTGTTCTCTCGCGAAAACCGAGCCACCTCAGGATCTCGCACAGCGGCTCAAAGGGGATGTTCTGATCCGATTTTCCTGACAGAACTTGGCCGATTAGTTTGTCCCGAGAGGTCACGAATCGAAGATACCACTCGCTACGACGCGCACTGAGCAGCATGATGGGGTAGATGCTTCGTTCGGTATTCGGGCTCATGTAAGCTTCGCGGGAATGACGCGAACGCGGGCCCTGGCGCTCGTCGGCCTCGCCGAGCTCCTCGGCATGTCGCTTTGGTTCACAGCCTCGGCGGTCGCGCCGCGCATCGCATCCGAATGGCACCTCAGCGCGGGGACGACGTCGTGGCTTACGCTGGCCGTGCAGCTCGGCTTCGTGGCCGGGACGCTGCTCAGCGCGGTCGCCAACCTGCCCGACGTCGTCAGCGTGCGGCGCCTCTTTGCCGCTTCCGCTCTGGCCGGCGCGGTCACGAACGCGCTCTTCGCATGGCTGGCGCACGACGCCACGACGGCCATCGGCCTGCGCTTCGCCACCGGCATGTTCCTGGCCGGCGTCTATCCGCCGGGGATGAAGATCATCGCCACCTGGTTTCGGGAAGGGCGCGGCCTGGCGCTCGGCGTCCTCATCGGCGCCCTTACACTCGGGAAGGCATCGCCCTATCTTCTGAACGCGATCGGTTCGGATCGCTGGCGGGTCAACGTCGCCTTCGCGTCGATTCTGGCCGCGGCCGGCGGCCTGGTCGTTCTCGTCTTCGTCGAAGACGGTCCTTTCGCGCTGCCGAACCAGCCCTTCGACATCAAGCAGGTCACCGACATCGTTCACAATCGCGCCGTCCGTCTCGCCAACTTCGGCTACTTCGGACACATGTGGGAGCTCTACGCGATGTGGACGTGGATCCCGGTGATGCTGCGCGCCAGCATGGCACCGCGGCTGGCGGAAGTGGGATCGTTCGTCGTCATCGGAAGCGGCGCCGTCGGCTGCGTCGTGGCCGGACGCTACGCCGACCGCCTCGGCCGCACCGTCGTCGCCTCCGCCGCCATGATCGCCAGCGCCACCTGTTCGATCGCCATCGGCTTCCTCTTCGGCGGCCCGCCGGCCGCCCTCCTCGCCGTGGCCGCCATCTGGGGCGCGACCGTCGTCGCCGACTCGGCGCAATTCTCCGCCTGCGTCACGGAGCTCTCCGATCCGCGTTACATCGGCACGGCGCTCACGCTGCAGACCTGCATCGGCTTTCTCATCACGACCGCGTCGATCAGCCTTATGCCGCTGATCGAGCATTCCGTCGGCTGGCGCTGGGCCTTCGCCGTCCTCGCCCCCGGCCCAATCCTCGGCACCATCGCCATGCTGCGCCTGCGTCGCCTACCGGAGGCGAGGAAGATCGCGCAGGGGAGGGGGTAGGGGCGTTGTCGGTTGTCGGTTGTCGGTTGCAAAGTTGCTGGGTTGCTGGGTTTTCTGGGTTGCTCGGTTGCCTAGCAACTCAGCAACCTTGGAACCCTAGCCGATGCAACACTCTACGACCCCCGACCCCCGACTCCCGACTCCCGACTCCCGACAACCGACAACCGACAACCGACAACCGACAACCGCGACAATCACACCCTCCGTCGCGTCTTCGCCGGCCCTCGCTCCGTCTCGACCCATGGCTCGATGCCGGGCGCCGTGCAGCGGGCGATCTTTTCGCCGAGGACTTCTTCGATCTGGCGAACCATTGGCACGTCCTGCCAGGAGGCGATCGTCGAGACGATCCCCAGCGCGGCGCCGCGGGCGGTGCGGCCGGCGCGGTGGACGTAGTCGTCGGTGTTCTCCGGGATGTCGAAGTTGATCACGTGCTCGATGCCGGGGACGTCGATGCCGCGGCCCGCGATGTCGGTGGCGACGAGAATGCGATGCTGCCCCTGGCGGAATCCGGCCAGGGCCTCGATGCGCCGTCCCTGCGAGCGGTCGGCGTGGATGCGTGACACGGGGTGCCCGCGCCGCTGCAGGATGTGGTACAGCCATTCGGCGTCGATCTTCCGCCGGACGAACACGAGCGTCGTGCCCAACTGCTCCGTGAGCAGAGTGATGAGGCAGTTGCGCTTGTCTTCCTCTTTGACGAGATAGAGCCTGTGCGTGATGCCTTCGGCCGCCCCTCCCTCGGGGGTGATGTCGATGCGCACCGGATCGTGCATGAAATCCTTGGCGATCATCTCGATGGAGTCGGGCATCGTGGCCGAGAACATCATGGTGCGGCGTTGGCGCGGCAGCAGGCGGAGGATGTCGCGCATCTGCGGGAGAAAGCCGAGGTCGAGCATGTGATCGGCTTCGTCGAGGACGAGCTCCTCGATGGCGTCGAGCTTCACGTGGCGCTGCCGGACGTGGTCGAGCAGACGTCCCGGCGTGGCCACGATGATGTCGGGCTCGGCGCGCAATGCGTCGGTTTGCGGCTGCATCTTCACGCCGCCGATGACGCAGGCGGTCTTGAGATCGTGATTGACGCCGAAGACGTCGAGAAACGCTTTCGTCTGCAGAGCGATCTCACGCGTCGGCGAGAGGATGAGGCCGCGCACGCCGCGTCCGTGCGTGAGACGTTCCGCGAGCGGGAGGCAGAAGGCGGCTGTCTTGCCCGAGCCGGTCTGCGCCAGACCGATGACGTCGCGCCCTTCGAGCGCGAGCGGAATGACGGCGGCCTGGATGGGAGTCGGATTCTGAAAACCGATCCTGGCGACGATGTCGAGGATCGGTGCGCTCAGGCCGAGGGTGGAGAAAGGTTTGTCGGTCGTTGAGACCGGGTGTTGCGGGATCGCTAAAGAGACCATTCAGTGAAACACTTTCCTATAGACCGCGACGTTGATCGCGATGACGAATGCGGCGATGGCGAATTCCATCCACCGAGTGAGGCCGTTGGGGTAGATCAGGCGCAAGAGATGATGTGCGATGAAGCCCTCATCATACCCAGCGCTGCCTGCTCTGCGCAGGAAAGCATTCTCCATGATCGTGAGCGGACAGATCCAGCCGCCGATTTCGATCAAGGCTCCCCAGATCGCCGCCGGCAGATGGACCCACTTCAGCGCCGGCCACTTGAGCACGAGAAAGGCGCCTGCCACGACGAAGAGGATGAAGGCGAAGTGAACGATGACGACGGCGGTGGCGGCAGTCTGGTAAAGCATGCTCCTATACTTGCGCGCCATGAAACGGTTTCTCCCCCTCGTTCTGTTCCTGGCAGCCTTCTCCGCGCTCGCTGCCGACCCTCAACCGGTCCATGTTTTCGTCGTCAGCACGACCGATCTGCACGGCTCCTACGACAGCCATCACGACGCGCGCAGCGCGCCTGCATACGGCGGCCTGCCGCTCATCGATGGCTATCTCGAAATCCTGCGCGCCAATCATGGTCGTGTCATCGTCGTCGACTCCGGTGATCTTTTCCAGGGGACACTGGAATCGAACTTCTTCGAAGGGGAGCCGGTGGTGAAAGGGTACAACGCCCTCGGGTACGACGCAGCTGCCGTCGGCAACCACGAGTTCGACTTCGGCCCGGTCGGTCCTGACTCCGTGGCTCGGCTGCCAGGCCAGGATCCCCTCGGCGCGCTGAAGAAGAACGCGTTGGCGGCGAAGTTCCCGTTTCTCTCGGCGAACCTCACCGAGAAGGCGACCGGAAAGACGCCGTCGTGGGTCCGGCGCTACGTGGTCATCGACGCCAACGGCGCCAAGGTCGGCATCATCGGCCTCTCCACACCCTCGACACCGATCGTCACCATGGCGTCGAACGTGACTACGCTCCGTTTCGGCGATCCGGTGGCGGCGACGGTGAGCGCGGCGAAAGAGCTGCGGGCCTCCGGCGCCGAGGCGATCGTCGTGATCGCTCACATGGGCGGGCGCTGCCGGAACGTCGACACCAACCCCGAGGATCTGTCGAGTTGCGAGGGCGACCAGGAGGCGATGCGCTTCCTCAAGGCGCTGCCGAAAGGGACCATCGACGCGTACTTCGGCGGCCACACGCACTCGCAGATGCGCCATTACATCAACGGTGTGCCGGCGCTGCAGCCGTTGCCCTTCGGACGCGAGATCGCCATTCTTGACATGACCATCGATCCGGTGACGCACAGTGTGACGAAAACGGAGATGGAGCCTCTGACGATGGTCTGCGCGCAGGTCTACGAGCACACGGAGACGTGCGATCCGAAGAAGGCGCCGGCCGGTGCCGCGCTTGTGCCGCGGATGTTCGAGGGGCGTGCCGTGGCCGAGGTGCCGCGCATCGGCGAGGCCCTCAAGCCGTACATCGATCAGGTCGCGGCCAAGAGAAAACAGGAGTTGGGGATCAGCACCACCGACCGTTTCAAGCGTGCCTACTCCCGCGAGTCCGCGCTCGGCGATCTGCTTACCGATGCCATGCGCGCGTATATGAAGACTGACATTGCCGTCCTCAACTCCGGCGGGATCCGAACAGACCTGCCGGCCGGATCGATCATCTACGCGAATATGTTCGACGTCTCGCCGTTCGACAACTTCCCGGCCATCGTGACGATGACCGGGGCGCAGGTACGGCAGATGTTGCAGATCGCTTCGGTCGGCGGTGGCCGCGGGATCCTGCAGACGAGCGGCCTGCGCTACACGTTCGACGAGGCGCGTGACGCCGACAAGCCCGCGCCGCAGCGGAATCGTCTGACCGAGGTTGCGCTCGCGAACGGCCCGCTCGATCCGGCCGCGTCGTATCGCGTGGCCATGGTCGACTTCCTCGTCACAGGCGGCGAAGGGCTCGATGCCGTGATGAACCAGATCCCCACCGAACGGATCAAGATCGATTACACCCGGCCGATCCGCGAGCTGTTGATCGATGCACTGAAAGCGATGCCGCAGCCGCTCGCACCGAAGTTGGATGGGAGGATTGTTGTGTTGAATCCGGTGGGGAGTGGGGAGTAGCGGTTGCGGGGTCTCGCGGTTGCGCGGTCTTGGGGTTGACAGGTTGCTGAGTTGCTGGGTTGCCCGCGATTTAGTTTTGGCAACTTGATAACTTCCATAACCGCGAGACTGCGCAACCTCGAGACCCCGCTACCACACCATGACCACCATCATCCTCTTCGGCGGCCGCAGCGATGAGCGGCATGTATCCGTCGCCTCGGCGCAGAACATCGCCCAGTCGCTCGGCCCGTCACTCGCCTGGTTCTGGGCTCCGCACGGTGCGGTGATTGACGTGAATCGCGACGAGCTGCTGTCGCATTCACATCCCTTCACGAACGACTTCCGGCCGTCGCGGCCAGCTATCTGGCCTGATCTGGAGATGGCGCTCGATACATTGCCGGTCGACGATCCCGTCTTCTTCCTGGCGCTGCACGGCGGCGAGGGGGAGGACGGGACGGTTCAGCGGATGATGGAGGTGCGGGGCATACCGTTCACCGGCTCCGGCTCGGAGGCGAGCGCCGCCGCTTTCGATAAGGGACGGGCGAAGGAGATCGTGAAAGGCCATGTGCGCGTCGCTGAGTCGCGCGCAGTTGACGACATTCGCGGCATCGATCGCGACATTGCAACGATGCTGGAGCGGTGCGAGAAGGTCGTCCTCAAACCGGTGGCGGGCGGCTCCTCGCGCGGTCTCTTTTTCGCCGATCGCACCACGGACCTTGGCGCGATCATCGCCGCGATCAGCGCGTTCGACGTCCCCTACATCGTCGAGCAGTTCATCTCCGGGCGCGAGCTGACCGTTGGCGTGGTCGAGGGTGACGCCGGGCCGTTCGCTCTTCCTGTGATCGAGATCGAGACCGATCCCGGCTTCTCCTTCGACTACGAAGGCAAGTACCTCGGCAAAGGAACGCGCGAGATCTGTCCGGCCAGGATTCCGGACGCGATGCGCGAGGAGGCGCAGGCGATGGCGCTGGCCGCGCATGTGGCCCTCGGCTGCGACGGCTACTCGCGCAGCGACCTGATCGCAGGCGCCGGCGGCGCCTTCTTCCTTGAGCTCAACACGCTGCCCGGCCTCACCACCAGCTCGCTCGTACCCCAGCAACTGCACGAGGCCGGCATCGAGTTCCGCGATTTCCTCGAGCGGCAGATTGGGCTCGCGAGGCGTCGCGCAGCGACATAGAAACGTAGGTCGGCTCGGTCAGTAGATTAGTGGATTAGTGGATTGGGTTCGGTAGCGGCTGCTCCTTCTCATCCACGAATCTACTGATCCACTAATCTACCGAAGCACCTTCCCTTTTGCTACGATCTGGCCCGGTTCTTCAAACCGAAAGGAGTTTCAATGCGCAAGTTCATTGCGATTTGTCTTTTTCTCGTTCCCGCCGCGCTGCCGCTGGCGGCGCAGCAGACCGCCCCGGCCCTCAAGCTGCCGCGGCCATCGCAGCATCAGGTCGTCACGCAGACAGTTGGCCTCACGGACATCACCATCGACTACAGCCGCCCGGTGGCCAAGGGCCGCACCATATGGGGCGGACTGGTGCCGTACGACAAGGTGTGGCGCACCGGTGCGAACGAGGCGACCCAGATCACGTTCAGCGAGGACGTGACGATCAACGGACAGGCGCTCGCGAAAGGGGCGTACTCGCTGCACACGATTCCAGGCAAGGATTCGTGGATCGTGATCTTCAACAAGACGGCAAAGCAGTGGGGCTCGTTCAATTATGACGCGGCGCAGGATGCGCTGCGCGTGACCGTGAAGCCTCAGAAAGCGCCGTTTGCCGAGGTGTTCGCGATCAGCTTTCCCGACGTGACGCCGGACGACGCTACCGTCGTGTTGCACTGGGCGGACGTGTCTGTCTCGTTCACCGTCGGTACCAGTACAACAGCTAAGGTGATGAAGTCCGCGATGGCAGCCGTCGAGGCTGCCGTCGCCACCGACGCACAGACGCCCAGTCGTGCAGCCTCGTTCGCGTTCGACGCCGGCAATAACGACCTGGCCATGAAGTGGATCGACCAGTCGTTGAAGGCCAAACAGAGCATGGGCGGGCTCTATCTGAAGGCTCGCATCCAGGCCAAGAACGGCGATCGCGCGGGCGCCGTCGGCACGTGCGAGACCGCCCTCAAAATGGCCACGCCGAAAGACGATGCGCTCTCCGCTGAAATCAAGGAGTCGATCGCGGATTGGAAGAAGTAACCAAGGCGAAAGACGAGGGAAGAGGGAACGGCAATGTTTGCAGGGACGTGAGATCAGGCCGAAGCGGTCGACCTGTCCCTGTCCCTCAGCCCTCTCCCATCGTCCCTGATTCCCTGAATCACCAGCGCCGCCACCACTCCCACCACGCATCCGACCGCATTCCACCAGAGGTAGGCGGTGTTCGTGAAGGATGCGCAGAGGGCCACCGCGATCTGGCCGACGATCGCGCCGGAAACGGCTGCCACATCGCCAACTGTGCGGAAGAAGAAGGCCAGGACGAAGACGCCGAGGATTGTGCCGTAGAAGAACGATCCGAAGCGGTTCACGGCCTCGATGAGCGAGCCGACATGGGAGGCGAACTCGCCGACGCCGATCGAGACCAGGCCCCAGAAGACCGTCAGGATCTTAGACATCCTCACGCATTCGTGGTCGTTTGCGTCGGGCGAGATGAAGCGGCGGTAAACGTCCACCACGCTCGTCGAGGCCAGGGAGTTCAGGCCCGAGGCGGTGGCCGACATCGCCGCGCAGAAGATCGCCGCCAGCAGCAGCCCCACGACACCGGCCGGGAAGAAGCCGATGACGAAGCTGAGGAAGACGTAGTTCGTGTCGTTCGTGTCGGCGGCGGGATCGGCTTTCCCGATGAGCACAGAGGCGGACTTGTGCGTGTCGGCATCGCGTGTCTGCAACGCGCGCACGCTCGCCGTCGCGGCGTCGGCGCGGACGCGATCGCCGGCGTGCATGGCCACGAGCATCTCCCGCATTCCAGCGCGCTTGGCGGCGAAGTTCGCGACGTGCGTCCGCTCCAGGGCGGCGTACTGGGCCTCGTAGCGCGTCGTGGCCACCCTGGCCCGGGCGGCGGTGTTGAAGAAGAGCGGCGGCGCCGTGAACTGGAAAAAGACAAACACCATCGCTCCGACGAAGAGGATGAAGAACTGCATCGGCACCTTGATCATCCCGTTGATCAGCAGGCCAAGCCGGCTCTGCTCGACGGTCTCGCCCGTCAGGTAGCGTTGCACCTGCGACTGATCGCAGCCGAAGTACGAAAGCATCAACAGCGTCCCGCCGATCATCCCCGACCAGAAGTTGTAGGGCGTCTTCAGGTCGAACGAGAAGTCGATGGCGTTGAGGCGTCCCATACGGCCGGCCACATGGAGCGCGTCGAAAATGCTCACGTCGTTTGGTAATGAGTGGATCGCGATCGTCAGCGCCACCGCCATCCCTGCCAGAGCGATGAGGAGTTGGTGTACGTGGGTGCGGCTGACTGCCTTCGTTCCGCCGACGGTAATGGCGACGACGAGCAGGCCGATTCCGATGTTGGTGGCGTGGATGTTCCATCCGAGGAGCAGAGAGACGATGACCGCCGGCGCGTAGACGGTGAGCCCGGTTGAGACGCCGCGCTGGGCCAGAAACAGCGCGGCCGTAACGCCCCGTGTCTTCGGCCCGAAGCGCGTTTCCAGGTACTCGTATGCGGTGTAGACCTTCAGGTGGTGATAAATCGGCACGGCCACGATGGCCAGCAGCACCATCGCGATCGGCAGGCCGAGATAGAACTGCACGAAGCGCATGCCGTCCGCGTACGCCTGCCCCGGCGTTGAGAGAAAGGTAATGGCGCTGGCCTGCGTGGCCATGATCGACAAGGCGATCGTCGGCCATTGGAGCTGCCGCCCGGCCAGCAGGTAGCCGTCCAGATTCTTCTTGTGCCGCCCTTTCCAGACTCCATAGGCGACGATGGTCACGAGCGTCCCGATGAGGACGATCCAGTCGATCGGCCTCATGCAAGCGCTTTCGTGAAGGCGTAAAAGAGGATGATCAGGATCGCCAGCTCGATGAGGACCGCGCTGTAGAGAAGCGGCCAGTTGGCTGTCGAGGGGGTCGGGAGTCGGGGGTCGGGGGTCGGAGCATTTGCCTGAAACTCCAACCCCTGGGAGCGATTCGATTCTCTGGAACCGGAGTCGGTTGTCGGTTGTCGGTTATCGGTTGTCGGAGCTGAGGCGTCGGCTGGGGACGCCAACTCCGCCCCCCGACTCCCGACCTCCGACTCCCGCGCGCGATCCGGAGCCGTCTCGGAGTCGTGCTCCTCTCCGACCCCCGACTCCCGACCCCCGACTCCCGGCTTCTCGCTCATTTCGCAGAGACGAGATTCGCAAACAGTTTGTACGCGCCCGGCACACCGGCCGGAAGCTGGCGGAACCAGGCGTAGGAGGTGTAGACGAAGGCTCCCTTGCCGTAGTGTGCGAAGAGCTCGCCGCCTTCCTTCTCCGGTTCGCCGGGATCGTTGCTGGCAAGCACGGTCTGGTATTGCGGGTCCCAATCCCTGACGAAGTAAAGCCCCCGCTCCTGAACCCAGTCGTTGAAATCGGCGGCGGTGATCTTGTTCGGCGTGTTGAGGAGCGGCGAGTCGGGATGGACGAAGCGGACGGGAGCCTCCTCGACCGTGACCCGATCGCTGGTGACCTTGAACGGGTAGGGACCCGGAACGTCGATGAGCAGTGGTTGCGGACTGGTGCTGTTGTATTGAACGACGAGCGTGCCGCCGTTCTTGACGTACTCCATCAGCTTCGGTTGGGCCAGGCGGATGCGCGGGCGGGTGTTGTAGGCGCGGACGCCCGTGACGATGGCGTCGTACCTGGCGAAGTCGCCGCGATCGAGGTCGTCGTCGGTGATGAACGTGACGTCGTAGCCGATCTGTCGGAGCGCGGAGGGGACGTCGTCGCCCGCGCCCATGACGTAGCCGACGTGGCTGCCGCGTTTCTTCACATCGACACGTACGAGCCTGGCCTGGGAGTCGCTGAAGACGCGCTGCGATGGGATGTGCGGATAATCGATGTTCGTGATGCCGGCCTCCATCTTCTTTCCATCCGCGGTTTCGACTTCGGCAGCGACGTAGCCGATCGTCTCTCCCGCCGGCGGCGTGACGCGGAACGTCGCGTGCGCCTCGTCGCCCTTCTTTGTGAAGGTGATCGGCACCGACGGCGGCTCGACGCTCCAGCCTGTCGTCGAGGTTGAACCGCTGGCTGACTTCACGAACTTGAGACGGACGGTGACCGGACCGCTTCCGTTGAAATTGCGGAGCGAGACCGTGACCGGTTTCGACTGCCCATCGGGGAAAACGTAGACGCCCGACTCCAGATTCGCCGCGACCTCGGGAACGACGTCGACGTTGCGGATGCGCTCTCCCTGAACGGCGTCGGTGAAGCGGTAGACCGCGGGAACCTCGAAGATGATCGTGTGCATGGCGTTGTCGGTCAGCGTCACGATCATCGGGATGGCTGGGCGATTCTCGGGGATGCCGACGAGCTGCTGGTCGTCGACGATGTACGAGCCTTTGAGCGGCGGCTTCTGCAGCCAGTACGGCTGCGACATCGGAAAATCGGGCGGCAGCTTGACGATGAGGTCGGTCTTGACCGGCTGGTTATTGAGCAGCGGCGTGTTCATGGCCTTGCTCGGATCCGCGTAACGCGAGGCCACCATGGAGAGTGTGAAGGGGTAGTCGGAGCGGTTGACGACGGAGACGCTGATCGGGACGGAGCCGCCGGCGGTGACCGAGGAATCCCCGGCGGCGACGTCGATCGACAGACCGGCGCACCCGCGGATCGCGGCAAGTAAATCCTGCGTCTTCACTTTCACCCACGGATGGGACGCCCATGGTCCCGCTGCGCCGAGGCGATCGAGGAGGTCGTAGGCTTGAAGAAGCAGAGGGATGGTCTTCGACGGGTTCTTCGGATCGAAGGTGTCGGAGGCCTGCTGCAGCACTTTGCCGACCGCCTCGCCGCCCGGGTAGCGCGACCATGTTGTGTCGATCCCTTCGAACATGTCGGAGGTGGCGGGATCGCCGGCGATCTGATCGAAGTAGTTCAGGAGGGTGCCGCGGCGCTCGGCGGCGCCGAAGCCCTGACTCTTGTGCTGGCTGCGGCTCTCCCCAGCGATCTCCGTGTAGGAGCGGCCGAGCAGGGGATTGAACGCGCCAATGTCGAGGCGAAGCGACTTGGCCAGCGAGGGATCGTCGGGCTTGATCTGTTGGAATGAGAAGTGGTTGAAGAAAAGCCGGCGCGGCTGCCAGAGGCTGACGTACTTGAGTTGCTCGGGGAACTTCGTCGGATCGGCGGCCGCCGAGAAGGCCTCGCCGGCCAATATGGCGGAGGCGGTGTGGTGGCCATGCCCGCCTTCTCCGGTGGTCGGGAAGCGGGTGACGATTACGTCCGGCTGGAAGCGGCGGATGTTCCAGACCACGTCAGCGAGGATCAGGTCGTGATTCCAGATCGCCAACGTTTCCTTCGGGTTCTTGGAGTAGCCGAAATCGAGTGCGCGGGTGAAGAACTGTTCGCCGCCGTCGATGCGCCGCGCCGCCAGGAGCTCCTGGGTGCGGATGACGCCGAGCAACTCGCCTTTCTCGTCGCCGAGAAGGTTCTGGCCTCCATCCCCTCGGGTCATGGAGAGATAGCCGGTGCGGTAGAGCCGCTCATTGCCGAGGTAGGCGATGAGTGCCGTGTTCTCATCGTCGGGATGGGCGGCCACATAGAGGGCGCTTCCGACGACGGTCAGCTTGCGAAGGGCGAGCTGCAGGTTCGCGGCATCGAGCGGTTTCTGGGCGAAGAGGCCCGCCGGGATGATGAATAAGGTGACGAGAAGAGCGATCGTTCTACGAAGCATGGCGGCGAATGGTAATTCGTTCACCGGTAGAATCGTGTTTCGGTGTTGTGTCGCGGTATGGCAGTAGGGCGATCTGGCGGTCTCGGGTCTCGGGGTCTCGCGGTTGCGGTGCCGGGTTGCCAATGTCCCAGGCGCAGTCCCGAATGTCTCACAATCCAAGTGAAGTCGCAGACACAGTGTTCGTCGAGCGTCCTTCTCCCCACGCGCTTTTCAGCGCGGGGGAGAAGGCTCTCGACGATACACACGTGTCAGGTCTCACAACGACCTTGCCATCCTCTGACAAATACGACATCGCCGTGATCGGCGCCGGAGCCGCCGGTTTGATGGCGGCCATCTTCGCCGCCCGTGCTGCGCGTGAGCGCGGGGCGACGCTGCGCATCGCCGCCATCGACGGGGCGAGGCGGATCGGGGCGAAGATCCTCATCTCCGGCGGCGGGCGGTGCAACATCACCAATGAGATCGTCCGTCCGGAGGACTTCAACGGCAGCCGCAATGCCATCGCCAAGGTGCTGCGAACGTTCGACGTCGCTTCCACCGTGGCATTTTTCGAAGACCTCGGCGTGCCGCTGAAACGCGAGGAAACGGGCAAGCTCTTTCCCGTCAGCAACCAGGCCCGCGACGTCATCGATGCCTTGCTGCGCGCCGCTCAAGACGCCGGCGTCGAGGTCATCACCGGCATGCGCGTCGAGTCGCTGGCGCGCGGCTTCGTGATCAATGAAACGATTCGCGCCGACCGCGTGATCCTCGCCGTGGGCGGACGTTCGGTGCCGAAGACCGGCAGCGACGGATCGGGATATGCGCTCGTAAAGCCGTTCGGACACACGGTCACGAAGACCTTCCCCGCGCTCGTGCCGCTGGTGGCGACGAAGGGTCACTGGATCACGGAGATCAGCGGGACGAGCGTCGAGACGGAGATGGCCGTGAAGTCGCCGACCGGCCGTGTCATCAAGCGTCATCGCGGCTCGATGCTCTTCACACACTTCGGACTCAGCGGCCCGGTCGTCCTTGATATCAGCCGGCACTGGATCGCCAGCCAGCCGGCCACGCTGACCGCGAACTTTCTGCCGGGCGAGACGTTCGAATCGTTCGAGGCCGCGCTGCGTGACGTGGCGCGCTTCATTCCGCACGCGACGATTGCCAGCGTGCTGCGGCGCCGTCTTCCCGACCGCCTGGCCGCTCACCTCGCATCTGACACCCCCCTCGGCCGGATGCCGAAGGAGGAACGTCGCCGGATCGTTCGCGGCGTGGTCGACTTCACGCTGCCCGTCGTCCGCGACCGCGGCTTTGACTACGCCGAAGTCACTGCCGGGGGCGTGCCGCTGGAGGAGATCGATCTGTCGACGATGGAATCGCGTCGCTGCGAGGGTCTTCACCTCTGTGGCGAGATCCTCGATGTCGATGGCCGGATCGGCGGATTCAACTTCCAGTGGGCCTGGGCGAGCGGGCGGTTGGCGGGGATGGGGGCGGCGCGGGGCTAATCCTCAGCGACGACCGCGATGGCCCGAACGTAGCGACGGAGCGCTGCAGTCTCGGCGGCTGGCTCGGCGGCGTCCTTACCGCCGCGCGCGGTCGTAGACCGTCTTGGCCCGGGACGCGCGAAGCGCGCTCGGACAATCCAGCCCCGCGCTCGGCGCGGGGTTTTTGCGGGAACCAGGATGTGCGTCCGCGAAGGCGGCCGCCACAAGGAGCAGGAGGTCGTGGATCAGATGCCGAGATCGGGACGGTTGTCGTGGCCGCCTCCGCGGCCACAAATCCTCTGATCCCCAAAACCCCGCGCCGAGCGCGGGGCTACATTGTCCGGCGCGCCTCCGCGCGCGGTACCGCGTCGCTTCGCGACGTTCCGGCATCGATCCGGCGCGGCCCGGCATCGAGCCGGCGAGTGCCGGCATCGGGACGGCACCTGCCGGCATCCGACCGGCACCTGCCGGCATCCGACCGGCACCTGCCGGCATCCGACCGGCACCTGCCGGCATCCGACCGGCACCTGCCGGCATCGGACCGGCACTTGCCGGCATCGGACCGGCACTTGCCGGCATCGGACCGGCACTTGCCGGCGTCGGACCGGCACTTGCCGGCATCGGACCGGCACTTGCCGGCGTCGGACCGGCACCTGCCGGCATCGGACCGGCACTTGCCGGCATTGGACCGGCACCTGCCGGCATCGGACCGGCACCTGCCGGCATCGGGACGGCACTTGCCGGCATCGGGACGGCACCTGCCGGCATCGGACCGGCACCTGCCGGCATCGGACCGGCACTTGCCGGCATCGGGACGGCGTGATCCGGCATCAAGCCGGCGACGGCCTCGGCGGCGAGACGCCGCCGGGCCAGCCGCCGGGACGGCAGCGCTCCGGTTGCAGCGTTTCGGCCGCGTGTGGCGGTATCTTCTCCGGTGCATGGACCGTCGCGGCATTCCCATTCGCCTCATGGCGCGGACTTTTGCATGACCTGCCGCCTCGCGCTGCTCTCGCTGCTATTCGTTTCGACAATCTCCGCTCAGGCGCCGCATGAGCCGTGGAGGACGATCGTCACGCCTCACTTCCGCGTTCACTATCCCGCGCAGTACGAGGCTTGGGCGACGCGGGCGGCGGGGCGGATGGAGTCGGTGCGCACGGCGGTCGTAGCCGAGGTCGGGTATGCGCCGGAGACGATCACGGACGTCCTGGTCGAGAATCCGATCGCGGAGCCGAACGGCATCACCATCTCGCTCCTGGACACGCCGCGCATCGTCCTCTATGCGGAGCCCCCTGGGCCGGGGACGCAAATCGGTGAGTACTCGACGTGGATCGACCTGCTGGCCGTTCACGAGAGCGCCCATCTCGTCCATCTGCTCCGCCCGTCGCGCAATCCGTTCGAGAGCGCGCTCGCGCACATCCTTCCGCTCAACCCCATCACCCGCAACGCGCCGCGATGGGTGCTGGAGGGTTATGCCACCGTGATCGAGGGGCGCATCACCGGTAGCGGCCGTCCCTCCGGCGCCATGCGCGCGGCGATTCTGCGCACCATGGCGATGAACGGGCAGCTTCCAACCTACTCCCAGCTCGACTCCAGCCACCGGTTCCTCGGCATGTCGATGGCCTACCTGGCCGGCTCGGCGTTCCTGGAATGGCTGGTGGAGAAGAACGGACCGGATTCTCTGCGCCATCTGTGGGCCCGCATGACCGCCCGCCAACGGCGCAGCTTCAACGAGGCCTTCGTGGGCGTCTTTGGCGAGACGCCGCACCGGCTCTATGGCCGCTTCACCGCAGAGCTCTCGAAGAACGCCATGACGGTGGCCGGCGCCGGCCGCTGGAGAGAGGGCGAGTTGTGGCAGGAGACCTCCCGTGGCAGCGGCGATCCAGCCGTCTCGCCGGACGGTAAACAGTTGGCGATGGTGCTGCGCGACGAGAAGGGGGATGCCAGGCTCGTCGTCTATGCCACCGGTCCGAACCAGGAGTATGCGAAGCAAGAGAAGCGGATCGCCGAAATGCAGCGGCGCGATCCGGAGGACGTCGCGCCGGTGCAACAGAAGCCGCTGCCGCGGATACCTCTCCATTCGTTCCGGCCGCCCGACGGCGGCGATATGGAGAATCCGCGCTGGACGCGCGACGGCGCGGCCATCATCTATACGCACCGGCAGCCCGACCGCGACGGCTTCCTGCACCACGATCTCTTCCGCTGGACGCCGGCGACCGGGCGCAGCGAACGGCTCACGCATCTCGCTGACGTCCAGGACGCGGACCCGATCGACGCTACACGCGCCATCGCCATCCGCGATCGTTTCGGTTCGTCACAGGTGGTCATCGTCGACCTCGGCACCGGAGACGTTACGCCGAGGACGCCACCATTGCTCGACGTCGTTTACTCGCATCCCCGTGTATCGACTGCAGGAAGGACGGCCTGGGCCGAACACGCGCGCGGGGAGTGGCACGTTGCCATCGACGGAAAGCTGCTGCCGGTGGCCGGCGCGTTTGCGCCGGAATGGGGACCCGATGAGGCGTTATTCGCGGCCGTCGCGGGCCGCGGATTCATCGACATCGCGAACGTCAACGGGCCTCTGAGTCCGGCGTTCGTCACGCGCAGCGCGGGCATGGCCATCGATCCGGCGCCCGCGCCTGATGGGGAGCTCTACTTCATGTCGCTGGACCCCGACGGCTTCGTATTGCGGCGCGTCGCCGATACGACCGCGCTCACGACGCGGCCCATGGTCTTCGACCGCTCCCTCGTCCCCGCCCTCCCGCCCGACCCCGCCGCGCCGGTCGCACTGCGCGACGAGCCGGTGACGTCGCGGCCATACGGCATCGGGCGTCAGGAGTGGGCCGCGACGGCCGGCGGCCAGTACACGGCCTTCGGCAGCACGGAGGAAATCGGCGTTCGGCTCGGCGATGTCGCCGGACGCCTCGACACGATCGTCACCGGCGCGATCGGAGATCGCCAGATGCCGCGCGGCGCAGCCATCGCCTCGACGTGGCGCGGTCTTCCTATCGATCTCGGCATGCACCTCTTCGACTCGCGCGAGACGCACGGTCTGGAACTGCGGGCTACAAGCGACACCGTGTTTCCGCTGGCCCACCTTTCGCTCAGCGGCGGCGGACTTTTTGAGCAGCACGGCAATCGCGCCTTTCTCGACGCGCGTTTCTTCACACGGCAGCGGCACATCGCCTCCGAGTGGATCGATGCCGCCGCCGACTCCGCGAATCATGTCAAGGCCACGGCTCATGCCGCCGTCCGCGCCGCCGGCCTGACATTCGGCGCCGAGCTGAGCGAAGGACGCCACATCACCCTCGGCGGCGCCGCTTCGACCATCGAGCCGGACTCGCTCCTGATCGAGCGCGTCCTCGATCCGGCGCTCGAGCGAGGGACGCTCAGCGGCACGAACTACCGCGGCGAGCGATTCTCCATCGGATCATCGGGTCTCACCGCGTTCTGGCAGCGTCACCATCTCGGCAGCGATGT
This sequence comes from Thermoanaerobaculia bacterium, assembly GCA_035482045.1. Taxonomy (GTDB): domain Bacteria; phylum Acidobacteriota; class Thermoanaerobaculia; order Gp7-AA8; family Gp7-AA8; genus JADGNZ01. The sequence continues at coordinate 17,350 of DATHRD010000108.1, read as the reverse complement.
CGATCTGGTTGGGATTGAGAGCAACACCTCGGTTCCGGCGATGCCGCTGGTCAAGACGCCCGCGCTGCAGTTGACGGTTGGTATCGCGCGGGTGCGGGTTGCAGCGAAGACACGAGCGTGGCTTGCGCTGCGGTGGCAGCCGTAAGGAATCTGGATAGAGAGTCCGACCAAGCGCCGCGAAGCGTTGCGTTCGTGCGCGCGCAGGTGCGCCTCACAATGCAGCCCCGCGCTCTGCGCGGGGTCTGGCGATTGGACGTTACGACGCCGGGATAGCGACTTTTCGCCGGCGAAGCCGGCGTAAGAACCGTAGCCCCCGTCTTCAGACGGGGGAAACCCGTCCACCCCATTTCCCTAGCCCGCTTTAGCGGGCGAAAGGCTGGTTTCCGAACGAGTCTCTGCCGCCCGCTAAAGCGGGCTTCCGACCGTGGGGGCTCCGCTTTCCCCCGCCTGAAGGCGGGGGCTACGGTTCTCAAGCCGCCTCCGGCGGCTTTAGCCCCGCGCTCTGCGCGGGGTGCGTTTGTGATTGGAGTTTGCGGCCGCGGAGGCGGCCGCGACAAACATACGGCCATGACAAGTCGGAACCCCAGGTGTCGATCTCGGCTCCTGTAGCGGCCGCCTTCGCGGCCGCACATCCATTCCTCCCCGACAACCCCGCGCCGAGCGCGGGGCTGATTTGTCAGGCGCGCCTTCGCGCGCATCTCGCGCCGCTACCTACGTGCGGCCAAACGTCTACAGCGTCGGACTGGAGCGTCCGACCTACGTGCCCTCCACTCCCCACTCCCCACCCCCCACCCCCCACCCTCCAATACCGCTATCATCCGCCCCTCATGATCCACTTCCACAACGGCGACGTCGCCGCATCGCTCGCGCGTCGGGCCGGAGTTCCGGGACGGCACGTGCCCTTCCGCGAATCGCTCGTCGGCGGGCCGGTGCGGCCAAGCCTCCCGCTGCACGAGTGGGTCGAAGAGCGGGCCCTCTTTCTCTCCGAGCATCACGGCGAGAAACTTCTGCGCGTCCGCAACGAGTTGCTCGAACAGGAGCTCAACCTCGACCGGGCCCGCGAGGAGGAGGAAATCGTGCTCTGGTTCGAGCACGATCTCTTCTGTCTCGTGCACCTGCTGTATCTGTTCTCGCGGCTCTCCAAGGCACGGCGCATCACGCTGATCTGGTCTCCGCAGCCGCTCGGAACGCAGTCGGAGGAGGACCTCTTCAGCCTTTTTCAGTCACGGGCGGCCGTCGTTCCTGCCATGGCCAGCGCGGCGGCGCTGGCGTGGCGCGCGTTTACATCCGACGATCCGACGGCGCTGAATCGTTTTCTCGTCTCGGACATCGCCGACTTTCCCTTCCTTCGCGACGGCCTCCTCCTCCACGCCTCGCGTTTCCCCTCGACGCGGAACGGCCTCGGCGAAGTGGAACGCCGTGCGGTCGAAGCGATCGACGCCGGCGCCGCGGACTTCATCTCGCTCTTCACCCGCTTCGATCAACGGCCTCCGCGCTTCGGCTTCGGCGACGGCGAGTTTCTCCGGCATCTGAAGCATCTGGCCAGCGTGGCCGTGCCGGTCCTCACCATCATCGGCGAGGAGAAGGCCAATCCGCCCAAGGCGCTCTTCGCGCTCACGCCGGCGGGGCGAAACGTGATGGCGGGCGAGGTCGACTTCATCGAGGTCAACGTCGGCAATGGAAGCCAGGCCGGCTTCTGGCTCGGCGGCGCGCACCTGACGCGCGAAAGGATGTGGCGATGGGACGCCGATCTGCGGGAGATCGTGCCGAGCCAGCCTGCCGGCTCGTAAGGTTCGAAGCGACCGAGGGGGTAGCGCTGGCAGGGTTGCTGTACGAGCCGGAGCGGACGTCGAGGCGTGTCGTGATCTGGCTGCACGGCTGCGGAGGGACCTTCGAATCGCGCAGGACGAACCTCCTGGCCGAGGTGTTGGGCAAGAGAGGCATCTCCTTCTTTCCTTTCAACAACCGCGGATCGGGCGTCGTGCGGCGCGCGGGCAACGACCTTGGCGGCGCCGCCTTCGAGCGAATCCGCGACTGCGTCGCCGACATCGACGGCGCCATCCGCGACCTGTGGCGCCGCGGGTATCGCGACATCACCCTGGCCGGCCACTCCACCGGCGCGAACAAGATCGCCGTCTACGATCACTACAAACCGCGCAACCGTGTGAAGCGCTACGTCCTCATCGCAGGCGGCGACGATACCGGTTTGCTCTACGCGCAGCTCGGCGCCCGGCGATTCCGCGCCTTGCTGACAAAAGCGAAGGCGATGCGCCGGAGCGACGAGATCGCACCGCGCAGCGTCAGCCCAATGTTGATGAGCTGGCGGGCGCTCTACGATGTCGCCAATCCAAACGGCGATTACAACGTCTTCCCGTTCCTCGAAGTGATGAACGGAATCAGACTCTCCCGCCGGCCGCTCTTTCGCTACATCCGCGCCATCCGCAAGCCGTCGCTCTACCTCTACGGCGACCGCGACGAGTTCTGCTTCGGCGATGTTCCCGGCTGCATGGCCATCCTCGCGCGCCATGTGAACGATCGCGCCGAGATCGTGATCATGCGCGATACCGGTCACGGCTTCGAAGGCGGGGAGGGGGAGCTGGGTGGGTTGATCGCGGATTTGGTAGCGTAGGAGACCTCGAGCGACGGCGTGCGGGACTACGAAGGGAGCGCGAAGCACGCCGGAGGCGTTCCGTAGATTAGCCGGTGGCAAGCGCCGAAGGACGCGCCGCCACCGGTTAGGGATCGTCGCCATCACACCGACCCCGGCAGGGGTCGCGGACCGCGCTCGCGGAACCGGATGACACGCTCGTCGGAGCTCGATGTCGTCGATGGCATGCGTCAACCCTCCGGTACCCCTGCCGGGGTACGACGTTTGTGCCGATCGGTAACCGGTGGCGGCGCGCCTTGCGGCGCTTGCCACCGGCTAATCTACCGCACGCCTCCAGCGTGCTTACGCCGGCTCGCCAGCGATGCGTCAATCATTCCAAACGCGTACCTTGAACGTCGAATCTCAAGGCACCGCTGATGCGGCACGAGCTGGATTGACATCGACAACCAGGGTGCTTGCGCCTGCTCTATTTGTACTAATCCGAGCACGCGAGGCGGCCGACCGGGGTGCTATGTGGTTGTGTTGCTGCGTGTGGCAAACGATGGTTGAAAGGGGCAGGCTATCAGGTATGGTTCTCCATCCCCGACCCCCGACCCCCGACCCCCGACTCCCGACTCCCGGAAAGTCACACCGTTCTCAGCACCACTCGGAACGGCCTCGGGCCGAAGGTGTTGTCGGGGCGCATAGTCAGGACTCGCACGGTATTCGGTTTGTTCCCCGCGTCATCGCCGGGAGCGGCAGCGATGAATCCGGCTTCGCCCTCGACATCGGCGGTGAGGCCGAACTCACGCGCGGCCGTCATCGGAAGCGTGACGAGATACTCGCCCGGCGCAATCGTCTCGACCTCGGCTGGAGCGCTTGCGCGCATCAGCCGTGCACAACCCGACTCGTCGACCGCGAAGCTCCACTGTTGTTGGGCGAACATTTCTCTCACTCCTTGATAGTGAATACGGACGAGGAATCGTTACAGATTTGTCGGGGCTCGATCGGGTTATCCTCTCGCTTCATCTATGAACGCCATCGAGACACGTGCTCTCCGAAAGGTCTATCCCGCCCCGGCCGTCAAGAAGCGTCGTGGTGCGCCGGCTCCTCCCGCGCCGCCCTCCAGCGGGATCGTGGCCATCGACTCGCTCGATCTCGCCGTGCCGGACGGCGAGTTCTTCGGAGTGCTCGGCCCGAACGGGGCGGGGAAGACGACATTGATCGGCATCCTGACGACGCGGGTCCGGATCACTTCGGGGGAAGCCGTCGTGGCCGGGGCGAATGTCATGGCGCAGCCGGCCGACGTGCGTCGCCGTATCGGTGTCGTTCCGCAGCGGCCGAACCCCGACCGCAGCCTCAGCGTCATCGAAAACCTCGTCTTCCACGCCACATACTTCGGAATCTCGCGCGCCGATGCCACCCGCCGCGGGCATGAACTGCTCGAGCGGCTGGGTATCGCCGACAAGGCCACCGCGAAAGTGGACCAGCTCTCCGGCGGGCAGCAGCAGCGGCTCATGATCGCCCGTGCCCTGACGCACGACCCGCGTGTCATCTTCCTCGACGAGCCGACGGTCGGACTCGATCCACAGGCACGTCTCTCCTTGTGGGAGATCCTGCGCGAGCTGCACGCTCAGGGGAGGACGATCGTCATGTCGACCCATTACATGGAAGAGGCCGATCAGCTCTGCGACCGCCTGGCCATCATCGACCAGGGAAAGCTTCTCGCGCTCGACACTCCCGCCGCGCTGAAAGCGCAGGCCCCGGGGGACACCGTCGTCGAGGTGACGTTCGATGCTGATGCCTCGGCCGCGGCAGACATCGCGCGGGCGATGGACGGCGTATCGAAGGCTGAAGCCCGCGGCCCCCTTCTGCGCGTCTTCAGCAAGCGGGGAGGGGAGCTGATCCCTGCCCTCATCGATGCCGGCGAAGCACAGGGCAGGGTCGTCCGCGACATCCATCTCTCGCGTCCGAGCCTGGAAACGCTCTTCATCACGCTGACCGGAAGGAAACTGACATGACCGCCGCATCGCTTCCTCCCGTCGCGCCTTCGCGTGTCTTCACGGCCATCCTGCTGCGCGACCTCACGGTGGCCCGGCGCGAGCTGCCGTACTTTCTCGTCCGCACGGCCCTGCAGCCGATCCTCTTCGTCGTCGTTTTCGGCTTTCTTCTGCCGAAGATGGGGATGATTCCGCACGGCTATGTGACGACGATGTTGCCCGGCGTCGTGGCGCTCAGCCTGACACTCTCGGCCATCCAGTCGGTGGCCCTGCCGATGATGCAGGATTTCGGTTTCACGAAGGAGATCGAAGACCGCCTGCTTTCACCGGTGCCGATCTATCTGGTGGCGGTCGAGAAAGTGGCCAGCGGCGTTCTGCAGGGCATCGTGTCGGCACTTTTCGTGCTGCCGGTTGCGCGCCTGATCATGGGACCGATCCCCGGTCTCAGCTTCGGCAACGCCCCGCTCCTCCTGGCTGTGACCATTCTCGGCGGGGCGGCATTCTCGGCGATGGGTCTCTACCTCGGCACGGGCATCGCGCCGCAGCAGATCGGTCTGATGTTCAGCGTGATCCTCGCGCCGATGATCATGTTCGGTTGCACCTACTACCCGTGGGCGGGGCTCAGCCATGTGCCTGTGATGAAGTGGCTGGTGCTGATCAACCCCCTGGTCTACGTGTCCGAGGGGATGCGGGCCGCGCTCACGCCGACGCAACCGCACATGCCGATCGCCCTGATTCTGGTTGCGCTGGTGATTCTCATCGCGCTCTTCATGTGGCTGGGGCTGAAGGCGTTCGACAAGCGGGCGATGAGCTGAGGGGTGGGGGGAGTGGGGAGTGGTAGTTAGTTGTCGGTTGTCGGTTGTCGGTTGAGACCTCGAGAGCTCGAATCGAAGCATTCCTGAAGTCGTTCGCGAGGTCACGTGCTGTGCCTGTCGATGGCTTTCATTGGACGCGTCCGGTGTGGAAGTAGAGAGGGAGTAGGTATACGAAGCAGGCAGTTGAAGGTCGTGGGTCGGCTGCGGGAGCTACGTCGTTCTCCCACTCCCCACCCCCTACTCCCCACCCCCCCGGGAGCTACGTCGATCTCCCACTCCCTACCCCCCCACACCCCACCCCCTTGTACCCGGGGCACCTTGCGCGTAAGATTTCCTGGCGACTCCCCTTCGCGCCAGCACCATCCCTAAAATCTGTTCTGTCTTTAAATACTGATGGACGCGGATGCCCGGACGGCATTACACTGTCGTCGGTTTGTCCATCAAAACAGGTATGAGAGGAGAACGTGTGACACCAGTAAAAAGCAACAGAGGTAGACCCATCGTGCACACCGAGCCCTGGGCGAAGATCACCGTCGTCCTGTTGGATCGGCATGTCGCGTACCTTGACCGTCTGGCCATCGACATCCGTTTGAAGCATGGCAAGGCGATCAGTCGCGCGGAAATCATCCGAGGATTGATCGAAGCTGCTTTCCAGAGCAACGTCGATCTTTCACAGGCCGACTCGATCGGAACGCTCGTCGAGCTTCTGACCGGATCGCCGATGAAGAATCGGAAAACCCGCTAGTCGCGGGATGCAGTTCGCCTCCGGCCTTTCGCGCGCAGTTCGCCTGCCGCGAGTTGAGCGATCTCATGCTCACTGCTTGCAACAGTGAGGTCGATCTTGCTCTCCTCGATGCGGTCGAGAATGGTGCGGATCGCTTGGGGCCACCCGAATGCCTTTGGCATCGCGGGGTTAATCTCGTCCGACATCTTCGCCAGAAACGAAGCGTGCCGGTACGAGAGGAATATGGTCTCTGTCGCCGGGTAACCCCCGGCGACAGTTTTATTCGTCGACGCTATTTTCATAACCGGTTCCATAGTAGGAGTGTCCCGGAACCGGAAAATCCCTACCCCCCACCCAAAAAAAGTTTTTCGGGTCAGGGACGGGGGGGCAGGCTGGCCGGCACGAGCATGACCGGCGTGTCCACCTGCCGGATGATCTCCTGCTTCAGCTTGCTGACTTCCTGGGCGGCGGCGTTGAGGAAGAGCGCGTCGGCATCGGCCCCCCGGATGTAACGCACCAGCTCGGCGTCGATGTCCTTTCCAATCAAAACGATCGGCTTGGCATCGATGTCCGCGAACATCTCGTTCCCGATCCCCGCCAGCAGCGCCTCGGCGGCCGCCCGCTCGGGCTCCTCGCAGACGATGATGAGGTGGACCTCCGACTTCTCACGCCGGGCGATCGACGCCGCCAGCGCGGCCGCGTTCGTCGAGCTTTGCTTCAGGTTGACGGGAACCAGGATCCGCTGCAGGCCGAGCCGGGCACGGAGGCCGTATCGGATCGCCAGCACCGGAACCGGCGCGCCGGACAGGACACTGAGCGTCGTCGAGCCGATGATCAGATGAGCGACATGGTGACGCGCGTGCGTGGAGATGACGATGAGATCGGCCTCTTCCCCGGCCGCCATCCGGCAGATGGCGGCGCCGGGATCGGGAGCACGCTGGATGACGAGGCGGGTGGGCACGGTAGCGTTCGCCCGGCGGGCGTGGTCGCGTAACTTCTCCAGCTCGTATTGCTCGGCATAGTCATAGAGCGCGTCGTCAGCGGGGAAACGCAACTCGTCCGGGTTCGAGGGCCGCGTGGCACGGACGTGAAGGATGACCAGCTCCGCGCCGGTCGAGCCGGCCATTCGCACCGCCGAGTCAAACGACCATTCCGCCGCCGTCGAAAAATCGGTCGGGATCACGATGCGTCGCCAGGGGTACATGTCTTCGCGGTATCCAGTTGTCGGTTGACGGCTGTCGGTTGACGGTGGTCGGTTATCCGTTCTCGGCAGCAGGCGATCGTTGGAATCCAGGATCATCGCCAACTGTACGACCCATCCTAGTATCTGCTGATCTCCGGTCACTAAACAACCGACAACGCGGCGAAGCCGCAAGCCCGGCCACTATTCCCGATCGAACGCGTTCGTCGCCGCGGCCGGTTTCGTCTGCGCTTCACCGGCCGGGATCGGCTTTTGGGTGATGATGTAGCGGATGACCGTCTTCGGCTCGGCCTCGGTCTCAGCGACCTGAAGCGTGACCTGTTTGTCGCCGGGCTTCAACATGTCGCCCGGGATGAACGGATCCTGCATGGCCTGGTTGAGCTGCACCTCCAGCGTGCGCCACGTCTGCTGCGCCGGATAGGGCGCTTGCGCTGGGAAGGCGCGGAACTGGGCGAGGTAGGTCGTGTAGTAGTGATAGACCTGCGGGAACGAGTCGTCCGTGGCCAGGGTGTAGACCTCGGCGCTGGGGCCGTACTGGTTCTTGATCATCACCGAGTCGCGGCGGGTAAGGTCGTCGCGGTATTTCGCCCCCGCGTAGATGGGAATGGCCGCGCTGATCGACTTGAGCGCAGCCCGCGCATCGATCTCCGGCGGCACCGCGGCTGCCGTCGAGGTCGCCGGGATGCCGTTCTTCTTCGGGGTCTTTTCCTCGGCGGCGCTACTCTCCTGTCCGCCTGTGCAACCGGAGAGCAGACCGGCGCAGAGCAGAATCGCCGTGGCTGCCGTGCCCAAACGATGGGTCATATCGCCGTGAAACAGCAAGCGGTGTGCCGCACCGTTCAATTACTGTCCGCCTTTCGTGCGCGGAGATGGACCGTCGGTTTGAGGCCTCCGCTGCGCAGGCGGTCGATGGCGGTCTCTCCGCCGTATTTGGACACGAGCTTCTCGTCGTACTCATCTGAGACATTGGCGACGATGTCGAGCGAAGCGATGAGCTGCTCGGGGCGGAGACGCCGCCCGAGGAACGAGTGCGAGAAGAAGACGTGCTCTCCGACCATGCTGAACGCGCCAAGGGGAACCTCGGCGTTGACGCGGAGCAACTCCTGCATCAGCTCGAATGACGGCTCGACACCCTGCACGCAGAAGGCCAGCACCTCGATGACGGCGTCGTCTTCCTGATACGGATCGATGGAGATCTCCAGTACCGTCGAGCCGTACTTCAGATAGAAGTCGCAGTGCTCCGCATCGTCGAAATGCTCGTCGACGAGCTCATCGAGATACGACTTCACCTGCCGGTAGACCTCTTCCTGGCAGGCCGTGTTGAATGTTTTCTCGTGTTTCACAGGCATCAGCAGTGATTGTAAAGCAAAGGAGTCGCGCGTGCCGTGATTGCCGAAGTCGAAATCGTGACGCATCGATCCCGAACCGGTTTTCGTCAGACTGCGTGCCGCATCCCACGTGCTGTAAAATGATCGCAATGCAATTGGCGCAGAACGTCATTCACAGCGACGCGGAGATCATGAGCGGCACGCCGGTGTTCGTTGGCACACGCGTGCCTGTCTACAACCTCTTCGACTACCTCGAAGCCGGGGACTCGCTCGACAAGTTCCTGGCATCCTTTCCGTCGGTGAGCCGGGAGCAAGCAATCGCAGCCCTGGAGCTTGCGAAGGAGGCTGTGAACGAAGTTGCGAGTGCTCATCGATGAGTCTCTTCCGGTAGACACAATTCAACCTGGACAGGTCACCGAGATCACACCCTAGACAAAGAACGGTATCCTCGGCGCGGTGAGGATCGCTCGGGTTCCGCTGATTGCCTGCATCGCGCTACTCTCATGCCGCACCATGACTCCGCGGGAAACCGGCTTTCTGATCCGCTCCGTGAACATTCACGACACCACGTATCCGTACACCGTCTACGTGCCGCACGCGTTTGACGCTTCAAGGCGATGGCCGGTGATCCTTTTTCTCCACGGGTCGGGAGAGCGCGGAACGGATGGCCTTCGCTCCACGCAGATCGGTGTGGCAGCCGCGATCCGCGCCAATCCCGAGCGGGTGCCGGCGATCGTGGTCTTCCCGCAAGCGCCGCTCGATTCCCGCTGGCTCGGAGAGCCGGCTGATGCCGCGATGGCCGCGCTCGAGCGGAGCATGGCCGAATTTCACGGCGACCCGGCGCGCATCTACCTCACCGGCCTGTCGATGGGTGGCTACGGAACCTATCATCTGGCTCTGGCGCATCCGGACCTGTTTGCGGCAATCGTCATCGTTTGCGGAGGTCTGCTGCCGCACGAGACCACCACCGCCGTACAGCGATCACCGTTGACGACAGGCGCCGCGGATCCTTACGCCTTCACCGCTCACGCGCTTCGCCGCCTTCCGATCCGCATCTTCCACGGTGACACCGATCCCGTGGTCCCGGTGGACGAGTCGCGACGGATGGCCGAGGAGCTGAAAAAAGAGGGAGCGGACGTTCGTTACGTCGAATACGCCGGCGTCGGCCACAACGCGTGGGATCGTGCCTACGGCGATGCAACTCTGTGGGATTGGCTGTTCCGGCAACGCAGGGTGGCGAGCCCGTGACCAGCGCGAAGACGTAGCTTAAGCGCCAATTTCAATCTTGACGCGACACTAGCGTGTCGGTCGCGATGATCGTTTCAGGCCATTTCGTACCCGCGGAGCCCGAGCGCCTCGACGATCACCACCGCCAGATGCCACTCCTCCTTTGTGATCGTTTCGATCAGTTCGACATCACGGCCGAACTTGAGGAAGGGACGGTTGAAGTGCTTCTTCACCACGCGGTCGTCCACGGCGCGCAGGATGCGAAGCTGTTTCGGTTGGAGATCGACGACGTCGAATCGGGCGATGAGGTTCGGATCGAGCGCCGGGGCGACCTCGGCGTGTGAAAAGAGCCGTTCCACGTATGCCAGCTCGTCCGAGCGCACCCAGTACCGCTCGCGATCGGCCATGTTCATCGGCTCGACCAGCGGCGGGCCGAACAGCGTGATCGGCTTCGACAGAAAACCGCTCGTCCGCCGCCTCACGATCACGCGTGCCGGCGACGCCGTCTTCACCGTCAGCAGCAGCCGCTCCGGCACTGATTTGTACCGGATCATGTGCCGCAGCTCGACGTCGAAGCCGCGCCAGCGCCCGCGAATCGCCCCGCTCCACCAGACTTTGCGCGGCGCTTCCCAGCCGAACGAAGTCACCAGCCGCAACAGCCGATCGGACAACCCCGACGACTTCCGGACCACGACCCTCACGATCACCAACGCGACCAGCACAGAGACGCTGATGACGATCGAGACAAGCTGCTCGTCGCTCATCTCGCCAGCATACGGCATGGGTCAGGTCGAAAGTCGAACGTGCCGCAACACGCGTGGGCCTGGAGATTCAGCCTCGGTTCTTTCGACTGGACCTCCGCCCTCGCCGTCGGGAGACGAAAACGGTGCGCGGACGCGAAAACAGCGCGCACCGAGAGAAAAACAGTGAACACTGAGAGAAAGACAGTGCGCACCGAGAGAAAAACGATGCGCACAGCCGAATCACACCTGCGCACAGCCGAATCACACCAGCGCACAGCCGAATCACAGCTGCACACAGCCGAATCACAGGTGCACACAGCCGAATCACAGGTGCACAGAGCCGAATCACAGGTGCACACAGCCGAATCACAGGTGCGCACAGCCGAATCACAACTCCACACAGCCGAATTCACAGGTGCGCACAGCCGAATCACAGCGGCGCACAGGCGAAACGCAGCAGCGCACAGCCGAATCACAGCTGCACACAGCCGAATTCACAGGTGCGCACAGCTGAAACACACCGTTCGCAGGAGGCGCGCTGTCCCTCACCTCGGCACTGTGTCAATCGAGCGTCCTTCTCCCCACCGCGCTTTTCAGCGGGGGGGAGAAGGTGCCGAAGGCGGATGAGGGGGCGCTGGAGCTTGCCGAACAGTGGACTGGTTTCATGAACGGGCGTGGGAGACTCATGAAAACAATTGACTTCAGCGCGAGAACCGCCCCTCATCCGCCGGCTCTCGACGTTACACAGTGTCCGCGATTCCACACTGTGAGAGAAGCTGGATAGGAACGACGTGAACCGGAAAGTTCGTGTCAGTTGACACTGGAACGAACGACTTGACTCACGCGGAGACGCGGAGGAGATGACGAGGAACCTCTTTCTCCGCGCACTCCGCGCCTCCGCGTGAGTTCTTCAGCCCGGAGGCGCGCGCCACAGCATGGGTTCAGCCCTGGACACTCGCCACGCCGTGCAGCTCGCGCCTCCGCTGCGCGTCAGCGCTCTCGCCGTGCTCGTCTCAGCGCGACTCCGGCCGGATGTCCATCCTCGGCAGCGGCTGCAGGATGCTGGCGCGGTTCCCTTCCGTGTCGAAGAACGACACGTATTGCCCGATGCCCGGGATCTCCATCGGGTCGCCGAGGACCCTTCCGCCCGCGTCGGCGACCTTGCGTATGGCGCCGCGGATGTCATCCACGGCGATCACGACCGTGGGGTACTGCGCAGGGCTGTCGGCACTCTTCGGATAGAAACCGCCGTTGATCGCCCCCGGCGTCTTCGGGCGGCCATCGTCGGTCTCGGTTGTCGTCACCACCACGTAGTCGCCCATCTCCGGCCCGAGCATCTTCGTCTGCCAGCCGAACGCCTTCGTATAGAACTTCGCCATCCGTTGCCGGTCCTGCGCCGGCATCTCGAAGTGAACTACCGGATTCATGCTCATGAGTTCCTCCTATCGTTCGAAAATCGTGCATGGAACGTACCCGCGATGCGATGCCGGCAAGGTCAGCGGATGACCCCTGACCATGCCTTCGATGTCGCTTTCGGAACGTGCAGACTCATGGTGGGATTCGAAGCGACAGCTCATCCGGAGAACCCCTCGGCAGCAAGGCTGTTAGTGTGACGTCAAGATTGAAATCAGGGGTGGAGCATGGTAGCGCTGCGCCCCACTTCACTGTCATCCTGAGGCCTGCCGCAGCCGCGCCTCGAATGTTGATGCTTGCACAGATCAAACGTCGCGGCGGAGGACGCCGAAGGACCCCCAACCTACTTGCGGGGAGGGTGGTGGACGGTGTCGCAGACGCGCCGAAATCCCCCTCCCTTTCCGGCCTGTAGTAGGGGGGTCCCCTTCGGCTGCGCTCAGGGCAGGCTTTCGGCGTCCTCCGCCGCGAATTCTCCTTTGCGCAATTACCGACATTCGAGGCGCGGCTGCGGCAGCCTCAGGATGACAGGTAAGTGGATCAGCGCATCGGCCCGCTGCACCCCGACGTCCCCTCGATCTCGCCGTCCTCGATCGCATCCGCTTCTCGAATCCAGTCGAGAGAAAGGTCGATTACCGTAAGGTCTACCAACCTGAACGAACCCTTCATTCGGATTCGCGGCTCCGTTCCGGCTCACTCCGTTGGCGGTGATTCAGCGAGGGACGCTGCCCGTTTCCTTGCATCCTCGGCCTCGTGAGTCATACCGACCGCTGAGTAGCCTCTCTCTGCTGCCTGGTAGCAGGCGATGGCCTTGCCAATGTTCTCCGCCTCGCCGGTTGGCAGATCCGCGCACGCGTCTCCGAGGTTGCTCTGGGTCTGTGCCCAATCCGCCGGAAAGTCGCGCTCGGTCCTCACCCGCAACGCTGGCTGGAAGCAGGCGATGGCGTTGGCGAGGTTCTCCGCGCGGTCGCCGGTTGGCAGATCCGCGTACGCGGCTCCGAGGTTGTTCTGGGTCATGGCCCAATCCGCTGGGAAGTCGCGCTCGGTCCAGACCCGTAGCGCTGCCTGGTAGCAGGCGATGGCATTGGCGAGGTTCTCCGCGCGGTCGCCGGTTGGCAAACTCTGGTACGCGGTTCCGAGGTTGTTCTGGGTCGTGGCCCAATCCGCCGGGAAGTCGCGTTCGGTTCTGACCCGCAACGCTGCCTTGTAGCAGGCGATGGCGTTGGCGAGGTTCTCCGCGCGGTCGCCGGTTGGCAGATCCCCGTATGTGTTTCCGAGGTTGTTCTGGGTCCTGGCCCACTCCGCCGGGAAGTCGCGCTCGGTCCTGACCCGCAAGGCTGCCTGGTAGCAGGCGATGGCGTTGGCGAGGTTCTCCGCGCGGTCGCCGGTTGGCAGATTTCGGTATGCGATTCCGAGGTTGTTCTGGGTCCTGGCCCACTCCGCCGGGAAGTCGCGCTCGGTCCTGTTCCGCAAGGCTGCCTGGTAGCAGGCGATGGCGTTAGCGAGGTTCTCCGCGCGGTCGCCGGTTGGCAGATTTCGGTACGCGATTCCGAGGTTGTTCTGGGTCATCGCCCAATCCGCCGGGAAGTCGTGCTCGGTCCAGACCCGCAACGTTGCCTGGTAGCAGGCGATGGCGTTGGCGAGGTTCTCCGCGCGGTCGCCGGTTGGCAGATCCCCGTATGCGGTCCCGAGGTTGTTCTGGGTCATGGCCCATTGTGCCGGGAAGTCGCGCTCAGTGGTCCAGACCCGCAACGCTGCCTGGAAGCAGACGATGGCGTTGGCGAGGTTCTCCGCGCGGTCGCCGGTTGGCACATCCGTGTATGCGGTCCCGAGGTTGTTCTGTATCGTCGCCCAATCCTCTGGGAAGTCGCGCTCGGTCCTGACGTGCAACGCTGCTTGGAAGCAGGCGATGGCGTTGGCGAGGTTCTGCGCGCGGTCGCCAGTTGGCAGACCCTCGTACGCGAGCCCGAGGTTGTTTTGACTTGTTGCCCAGGCCTTTGGATTCTCCTCTCTGTTTCGCCGGGCAAGAAGTGCCTCATTCAGGCGAACGCGCTCGGAGAAGCGGAATGTCTCTGTGAAGAAGAGATCGGATGCATATACCGCGCGCGCGAAGAAGTCTAAATCGGTTTTCTCTGACCAGGCGATGGCCTGCTGCACGTTGTCGAGCTCCGAGGTGATCCTTCCCCGCGCCTCCAGATGAGCTTCGATGTCGCGTCCTCGAAGTGCATGGTCGGCGTTGTCGAGGAGCTCGATAAACCAGCGAGCATGTGCTTCATCCAGCCGCAGCCGTTCGTCGTGATCGACGAGCTCGCGTACAAAGTGGCGGGTGGTGGAGAGCATGGTGTAGCGGCCGCTCTCGCGATCGAAGCGGACGAGTGACGCGTCGACGAGGGCATCAAGGGTCGCCAGAGGAGTGGTCGCGATCGCCTCTGCTGCCTCCGCGTCGAAGCCGCCGGCGAAGACAGCCAGGCGCTGCAGCGCCTGACTGCCACCTTCCGGCAAGCGGCTGATAGCCCATTCGAGGCAAGCCTCGGTGCTCAGGTGCCGATCGGCGTGTGCGAAACCAGGGCGTTCCTGAACTTTGGCCCGGTGTTCCTTCAGATCCTTGGCCAACTGCTGCAACTGCCGCTTCGGCGCGACGGCGGCGATCAACTCGATGAGGTAGGGCAGGCCGTCGGTCGCCGCGAGGATGGCTCGCATCGCCGCATCATCGTTCGGTTGCCAGCGGGCGTCGCGCTGCTGGGCCAGACCGACGAACAGTCGATAGCTCTCCAGCTCTTTGAGGTCGCCCTCCGTCGTCATCGGATTCAGATCGACGACCCGCTCGCCTCCCACGTGGAGTGCCTGCTGGCTGGTTACGAGCACCCGAACGCCGGGGGTGGCCGCGATTTCCGAGGCAGCTTTGGCCGCGCTCTTCACCGACTCGAAGTTGTCGAGGAGCAACAGCCGGTCGCCGCCGTGCAGATACTTGCGAAGGCTGACCAGGTCGGGGGCGTCGACCTCGGTCAACCCGAGGGCGTCCCGCAGCGCGACCAGAAAGCCTTCGGGTGTATCGGCGGCGTTCTCGAGCGAGACGAAGACGAGATCCCGCGGCAGTCCTCCGCGGCGTGACAGCAGCGTCTCCACGGCCAGCCGTGTCTTGCCCACGCCCCCGGTTCCGTGGAGAGTCACCAGCCTGCTCTTGCGGAGAGCGTCTTCCACCTCCGTCATCTCGTGGTCGCGCCCGATCCAGGGGGTGAGCCACGGATAGGGGAGTCGGTCGTCGACCTTGGGAGGCGGCTCGGGTTGCATCGCCTTGTCCCAGAGCAAGTCGAAGATCTCGATCGGAGCGGAGACTCCTTTGAGAACGTACGGACCGTAGGGGTGCTTGCGGATGTGGGTGTCGCCGAGGTTCGCATCCGCCGCCGTGATGCCGGAACAGTAGACGCGCTCTCCGCCTGTGAGGAGCGCTTCGACCCGGGCGGCGATGTTGACGGTGTGGCCGTCGTAGTCGGGCTTGCCGTTGGTCTCAACCAGGGTCACGGCACCGGTGTGCATCCCGATGCGAACCGCCAACGGTCCTCGGTCGGTGGCGATCGGGTGGGTTCGGAGGCTTCGCTGGATGGAGACGGCGCAGAGCACTGCGTCCGAAGCGTTGTCGAAGGCAGCCATGAACGAGTCACCGTTCGTCTTCACTTCGAAGCCGTTGCGCTCCCCGAGCAGCGCCCGGATTCGCTCGTCGTGCGGATCGAGACACCGCTCGCGGTAGCGCTGGTTCCCCGCCTCTCCATACTCGGCGACCATGGCATCGCGCAACGCGGTCGAGCCGACGATGTCGGTGAACATCACGGTGACGGTGCCTTTGGGTGGTTCGGTGCGTGCGGACTTGTTGGACATCGTTACCTTGGGAGTGACGCGCGGCGAGGTTTCCCTACCCGAGGCAGATTTTCGAGGGCGGGCGATCTGGTCTATGTCTAACCAAGGGTAACTCACGCGAAGGCGCGAAGATCGCGAAGGCTACTCTTCCCTCTTCGCGTCGTCGCGTTCGACCTGACCGCATGCCTGACTGTTACGATGCGCGACGTGGATCTCTTCGAATCCGGCAGCCGCCGCATCCTCACGCTCAAGCCTGGCAAGGAGCGCCTCGTCGCCAATCGGCATCCCTGGATCTTCGCCGGGGCGATCGCTCGCGAGAGCGGACCGGAGGACGCCGCCATCGCCGATCTGCTCGATCCCCGCGGACGGCGCATTGCCTCGGGGTTCCACTCGCTGCACTCACAGATCCGGCTTCGCGCGCTGACGTTCGGGGATGAGGTGCTGACGGCGGAGACGATCCGTGAGCGGATCAGCGCGGCCATCGCCCGGCGCCATCGCACCGATTCGACCAACGCGGTCCGCGTCGTCAATGCCGAGGGGGATGACATCAGTGGATTGATCATCGATCTCTACGACGACGTGGCCGTCGTCGAGATCGCCAACGCCGGCGTCGAACAGCTCCGGCCGATCGTGATCGACGTCCTGAACCGCGAGCTCGCTCCGCGCGGCATCTGGTTCAAGAACGACATCCCGGCCAGGCAGATCGAACGTCTGTCCATGGAGCCGGAATGGATCGGGGAGGGCGAGCCCTTGGCGGAGATCCAAGAGAACGGTCTGCGCTTCCGCGTCGATCCCCGGTCGGGACAGAAGACCGGTTTCTTTCTCGATCAGCGCGAGAACCGCGCGCTCACACGCACGCTCGCGGATGGGTGCCGCGTGCTGAATCTGTTTTCGTATAGCGGCGCATTCGGCGTTTACGCCGCGGCCGGCGGCGCGGCCTCGGTCGAAAACGTCGACATCTCCGCCGGCGCGATCGAGCTGGCGCGCACGAACCATGCGCTGAACGGGCAGCAGGCCACCTTCACCGTCGCCGACGCATTCGATTACGTCCGCAAGACGACCTCGCGCTTCGATCTGCTCATCTGTGACCCCCCCGCCTTCGCCAAGTCGCGCGGCGACGTGGACCGCGCCGCGCGCGGCTACAAGGACGTCAACCTCTTCGCCATGAAGCTTCTCGATCCCGGCGCGCGAATGCTGACCTTCTCCTGCAGCGGCCACATGCCGCTCGATCTTTTTCAAAAGGTCATCTTCGCCGCCGCGCAGGACGCGGGGCGGCCTGTCTCCTTCGTCCGGCGTCTCACCGCCGCTCCCGACCATCCGGTCTCTCTCTTCTGTCCGGAAGGGGAGTACCTGAAGGGATTTCTCCTGGAGGTGCGGTGACGTGATGAAGAGTGAAGAGTGAAGAGTGAAGAGTGAAGAGTGAAGAGTGAAGAGTGAAGAGTGAAGAGTGAAGAGTGAAG
>DATHRD010000107.1:0-4711 GCA_035482045.1 Thermoanaerobaculia bacterium | reverse complement strand
GGGAGGAACCATGGAGCACCTGCGCAGACCCAGGCTGCTCGACGAGAGTGGGAACCCGTTCAACACACGCGTCGAAGGTGTGCTCGCCTACCTTGTTCCCCGATGCCAGCGGCAGTTCCCAGCGTTGCGGGACGACCTCGCGTTGACGGAGGTCTTGGAGGAGGCGGGGAAGAGGATCGCAAGACGAGAAGCGCGATCCGGACCGATCGAAAAGCTGCACGGCTATGCGTGGGTCACGATCAGAAGCGTCGCGCAATCCTTCATGCGGCGCGGATCGAGTCGTCTCGGGCAGAAGACGCTGGGCCTGGACGAAGCGCGGGCCGCGGTTGCCCACGTGCCAGCAGACTCGAACACGCTGGAGCAGATCGAAAGAGAAATCCTGTTTCGGGAGTTATTTGCCCAATTGACGCCGGACGAGCGCCTCGTCTGCGCCTCGAAGCTGGCCGGCTTCACGAGTGAGGAAATCGCGAAGCACCGAGGCGGCTCGACCGGCGCTGTGGATACACTTTTTTCGCGGGCGAGGCAGAAGTTTCGGAACGTTTTAGGCGTTCAACATTCTGAAGCACCCCGTCAAGAGCAACCTGGCAAGAAACCGGGCAGCTTGGTGAAATTCCCCTCCGACCGCGCTGGGGACATCGAGAGAGCAGATGGCAAATGATGGCCAGTACAGTGATCCACCAGAAGCCGCGTGGGTAGATGAATTTGACGAGGTCTTAAAGGTCGCCAATCCCAACCCGGACCGGGTTGGATGTCCTTCACGAGACGTCCTGATCGCGCTCACGCGACGAGAGCGACCGATCGGGGATCCCGCGTACGAGCACCTTCTCAAGTGCTCGCCTTGCTACCGTGAGTTCAGGGCACTTCAGCAGACGGGCATCTCGGTCCGGCCGGAGCCGCGTTCGCGCATGTGGTGGTTGGGGGCCGTGGCCGCCGTGCTGCTTCTCGCAGCTGCGGGCGCCTGGTTCGGCGTTTTCAACCGACGAGGGCCTGCGCCAGAGCCCCAAACGCGCGAGATTCCAGCAACGGCTGCTGAACTACGCACGGAACTCGACCTTCGCAAATACGCAGTCGTGCGAAGCCAGGAAAAGGCGGACGAGCGCCCTCCGGTTTCCCTGCCTCGCGGGCGTCTGACCGCGACGATTCTCCTACCAGTCGGCTCGGATCCTGGGCCCTACGAAGTCCAGGTTCTCGATTCGAACTTGCAGTCGAAAGCTTCCTCAACTGGCAACGCGGAGATTCGGGACTTCGTCACGACGCTCCGAGCGACGATCGATTTGGGTTCGGTGATGCCAGGCAGGTATCAGCTTGCACTGCGTCGGAACAGCGAAGAGTGGCGCCTCTTTCCTGCGGAAGTGAGGTAGCGTCACACCATCCCGAGCGTTCGGAAGCCCCGTCAGCACAGTTCACAAGTAATCCATGACGGCCACCGTGTCTACGGCGGCATCACCATCAACGCGGATTCGTTGAAAGCTGAAAACGGTGGCTCACAAAACCGGGCAATTCATCATCGGGCGGATTCTGACCGACGAAATCCGGCGCCTCAAGACACGGCGGTGACACTGGTACCCACCTTACTGGGCGCTCGGATCGCCGAGCCGTTCCTGGTGCAATGAGGGCGGAACACGAGTTGTGAGCGGTGAACGGACCCGTTACAGAGCCGGCGCCGTCGTCCGATTCGCACTGCGCTGACTCGAACCTGCCCGAGTCATCCTCCAAGCTCAAGGGCAACGCTTCGTGTGTCCGTTCGCAGAACGATCGTGGGAGTCGCGGCTCCAGAGAGATCTCCAGCCACGCTGTCGGCAATACCTTGGTCCAATAGCATCACCCAGCCTGCGCGTGCTCTGATGGACATCGGAGGATGTCGGGAGCGACGAACAGCAGGCATCGACTCCACCGGGCCAGCACGAGGATCCGCAGTTGCGAACGATTCTGGCCGATGACATCGAGTGGATGCCGTATCGCATCACAGTCCTTCTGTTGACAAACGTTCGGTGAATGACGGTCGGGCACCACGATGCTTCCATGGAAGCGAGAGGAGGATGGCGCAATGGCTAAGGTACTGTTCATAGTAAGCGGGGCCACCTACTGGGTCCTGAAGGATGGCACCAGATACGCGACAGGCTACTGGGCAGAAGAGTTCGCGAACCCGTACAAGATTGTGACAGATGCGGGCCACGACGTCGTAGTCGCGACGCCCAACGGCGTGACCCCGAACGTCGATATGATGAGTCTGCGTCCCGAGATGGCGGGCGGCGCGGAGGGCGCCCTCGAGCTGGAGGCTATCATCCGTTCCGCAGAGGAAATGCGACGCCCGCTCAAGCTGTCGGACGTCCGCCTCGAGGACTATGACGCCGTCTACCTGCCGGGTGGTCACGGCCCGATGGCTGATCTGGCATTCGACGCCGACGCCGGACGGCTGCTCACCGCACAGCTCAAGTCGGGGAGGCCGCTCTTCATCGTCTGCCACGGTCCTGCCGCGATGCTGTCCACCAGAATCCGCGGCGTGTCGCCCTTCAAGGGCTATCGGGTCACGTGCTTCACCAACGAAGAGGAGACGGCCGTCGGGGTGGCGGCCAAGGCGACGTGGCTGCTCGAAACCGAGCTAAAAGAAAAGATCGGCGTCTCCTTCAGCCGCGGCGAGATCTGGAAGCCGTACATGGTCGAGGACCGCAATCTGGTCACCGGCCAGAACCCGCACTCGGCCGCGGTCCTGGGAAAGCGGTTGCTGGAAGTCCTCGCGGAGCGCGGCGCGTCTGCTGAACAGTCGCAGCTGCGAGTCGGACAGTCGAGCGCAAAGTCGGCGACCGTGTGAGCTGATGCGTGGTTTGTCAGCCGTCTCGAGAGGAGTACATCCGCGATCCTGACGGTTACGTGATCGACGTCGGACAGAGCAAGCCGGAATTAACGTACGGTTGACGGTCGGCTCGCATGGGATAGATCGGAGGGCGCGAGTCTGATGTCATGCACGTGGAGGAGGTCGCAGTGCCACGATCGCGTCGCGGTGAAGTTGGAAGTGAGCGTCGGGGTGCCCGCGTGCCACGCACGGCCGCGCACACTATGCTGGCCGTTGTCATGATGCTCGCGTGTCAGCTGGTGACGCGCGTGGCAGGACAGGAGTCGCGCGTGGAACATCGCACCTACTATCGAACGACTCGTGTCGATGGGCACACAATCTTTTACCGGGAAGCGGGTCCCAAAGAGGCCCCGACGCTGCTCTTGCTGCACGGTCTGCCGTCGTCGTCGCGTATGTTCGAGCCGCTCTTCGCACGACTGTCCGATCAATATCACCTTGTCGCACCGGATTATCCTGGCTTCGGTCACAGCGACTGGCCGGACCCCAAGACCTTCGCGTACACGTTTGATCACTACGCGGAGATCGTCAGCCACTTCACACAGGCACTTGGTCTCGACCACTACACGCTATACATGCAGGATTACGGCGGCCCGGTGGGTTTTCGGATGGCCATGGCGCATCCGGAGCGCGTGGATGGGCTCATCGTCCAGGACGCGGTCGCGCACAACGAAGGGCTCGGCGCAAATTGGACGGCCCGACGCGCGTTCTGGGCAGATCGTGCCGCGAACGAAGGCGTGCTACGAACCAACCTGCTGTCGCTTGCGGTGACGCGGACGCGTCACGTCGGCAGCGATCCCAACGTCGAGCGGTACGATCCGGATCTCTGGACGGACGAATTCGCATTCCTCAGCCAACCCGGTCAGGGAGACATTCAGAGTGACCTGTTCTACGACTACCGCACCAACGTCGACGCCTATCCCAAGTGGCAGGCATGGATGCGCGAGAGAGACCCGCGTCTTCTCGTGATCTGGGGCAAGTACGACTTGTCGTTCGATCTATCGGAGCCGGAGGCCTATCGACGCGATGTGCCACACGCCGACGTGCATGTCCTGGATGCCGGCCATTTCGCGCTGGACACGGCGGCCAACGAAATCGCGGCGCTCGTTCGAAGCTTTCTCCAGGCTGCGACTCGGGTTCCGCAGAAGTGAGATGGTCAGACCCGGCGCCTTCCCGATACTTTAGGCTCCCACAACGACAGGCTCAGCCAACCATCTTGTGGGGCGGGCCCACGTAGGGGAATCCGGCGAGTAGGTCTTTGTGAGGCCCTACCTTGTCTTCCGTCACCTTTCCATTTGTGAGGAGACGAAGGAAGAAATCTACGACGTCGTCGTTCAGTGCCCGGCCATTATCCGGGTAGGACGCCGGCCGCGTGGGATCATAGTGGAGGACGTCCGGCAGCAGGGTCTCGGCCACCCGCGTCGCTTCCGCCGGTGTGCTCCAGCGCGTGCGCGAAGACGAGGACGAAACGGGCATCATCCGCCGGCTCCGCAGCGAGATAGGCGGCGTTCTGCTCGCCGGCAAGAAAGGGAGTTTGATTTGGCCGCGCACCGCGATCGGCCTGGACCCATTTCCCGCTTGAGCCGTCCAGCGTGCGAACCCACAGGCCCATCTTCTTGCGACCGAAGGCAGAGTTGGGCACTTCGAGCGCGATGGTGCACACGTCCTTGTCGGCGAAGAAATCGTTACCCGTGAATTGCAGGTTGTTCAGGGCGCCCTGCGCGTCGAAGAAAAAGGGATCGCCGCGCCAGCCGGCGAAAAAACGATAGTCACCGGCCTCCGTCACCCGTGTTTCCGACCCCGTCGAGACCGGCGCCCCCTCGACGATGACCTGGCCGTCGTCACCTGTCCCAGCGGCCT
>DATHRD010000106.1:0-33477 GCA_035482045.1 Thermoanaerobaculia bacterium | reverse complement strand
GGGGTCGGGGGTCGGGGGTCGGGGGTCGGGGGTCGGGGGTCGGAGCTGATGTCTTGAAGGAAGCGTCAAAGCTCCGACTCCCGACTCCCGACTCCCGACCCCCGAATTACGACCTGCCGTTCGTCGCCGGAGGGAAGGATCGCCCGCTGCGCTTCACGGTGTTCGGCAACAACCTGCTGAACCGGCAACCGGAGGAGACGATCATAGGCAGCGTGAACCGCCTGGTGGGGCGGGAGTTCTTCGCGCAGATGGAGATGCGGTTCTGACAGATTAGAATCCGCGCACTATGCCAAACGAGATCGACGCCCTTCTCCAGGAACATCGCTCCTTTCCGCCATCCGACGAGTTTCGCAAGAGCGCCAACGCGAGCGACGAGACGGTCTACGACGTCAAGGACCGCGAGGCGTTCTGGGCGTCCTGGGCCGAACAGCTCGACTGGCACACGAAGTGGCAGACGGTGCTGGAGTGGACACCGCCCTACGCGAAGTGGTTCGTCGGCGGAACGCTGAATGCCTCGGCCAACTGTCTGGACCGCCATCTGGCCACGCGCGGCGACAAGCAGGCCGTGATCTGGGAAGGCGAGCCGGGCGACGTGCGGACGTTTACCTATCGCGAGCTCCACGCCGAGGTCTCGAAGTTTGCGAACGTCCTGAAATCCCTCGGCGTGCAACTGGGAGATCGCATCGCCATCTACATGCCCCTGATACCGGAAGCGATCGTGGCCATGCTGGCCTGCGCGCGCATCGGCGCCGCACACTCCGTCGTCTTCGGCGGCTTCTCCGCCGAGGCGTTGCGCGACCGGATTCAGGACGCCGAGGCGAAGGTGCTCATCACCGCGACATCCGGCTATCGCCGGGGAAACCTCGTCCCGCTCAAGAAGCTCGCCGACGCCGCAACGGCCGACTGTCCGTCGATCGAGCACGTGGTCGTGGTGATGCGCCGCGCCGCGGCGGAGGAGATGGACGACACGGTGTCGATGCAGCCGGGCCGGGACCGCTGGTACCACGACCTGATGCTCAACGCTTCGGCCGACTGCGAGCCCACGTGGGTCGATTCCGAGCAGATGCTTTACACGCTCTACACGAGTGGCACGACCGGCAAACCGAAGGGCATCGTCCACACCACCGGCGGCTATCTCACCGAGTGTTACGCCACGTGCAAATGGGTTTTCGATCTGAAGGAGAGCGACGTCTACTGGTGTACGGCTGATATCGGATGGGTGACCGGTCATTCGTACGTCGTCTATGGACCGCTGGCCGCGGGCGCGACGGTATTCGTCTACGAAGGAGCGCCGGACTGGCCGAAGGACCGCTTCTGGTCTCTGATCGAGAAGCACAAGGTCACGATTTTCTACACGGCGCCGACGGCGATCCGGGCCTTCATGAAGTGGGGCCACGAGCTGCCTGAAGGACACGATCTTTCGTCGTTGCGGCTGCTCGGATCGGTCGGCGAACCGATCAACCCCGAGGCCTGGATGTGGTACCACAAATGGATCGGTGGAGAGCGCTGTCCCATCGTCGACACGTGGTGGCAGACGGAGACGGGCTCGATCCTGATCACGCCGCTTCCCGGTCTCGTGGCCACCAAGCCCGGCTCGGCCACGAGGGCGTTCCCCGGTATCGACGCGAAGATTCTCGATGAACGCGGAAACGAGGTGACGGTCGGCGGCGGCTATCTCGCGGTTACCAGCCCATGGCCATCGATGCTGCGGGGCATCTGGCGCGATCCGGAGCGCTATGAGAAACAGTATTGGGCGAAATGGCCGGGCATCTACTTCACGGGCGATGGCGCGAAGCGCGACGAGGACGGCTATTTCTGGCTCCTCGGCCGCGTGGACGACGTGATCAATGTGGCGGGCCATCGCATCGGGACGATGGAGGTGGAGTCGGCGCTGGTGGACCACAAATCCGTGGCCGAGGCGGCCGTCGTCGGCATCAACCACGACATCAAGGGGACCGCCATCGCCGCGTTCGTGATCGTGAAGGCGTCGCGGTTGGAAGAGGCAAAGCTCGACCCGGCGAAGTTCGAGAAGGAGTTGAAGGACCACGTCACCGAGAAGATCGGCGCCATCGCCAGGCCGGAGAAGATCCTGATCACCGCCGACCTCCCGAAGACGCGTAGCGGCAAAATCATGCGCCGCCTGCTCCGCGATATCGCCGAAGGCCGTGCTATGGGCGATGTGACGACGCTGGCCGATCCGACGGTGGTGGCCAGCTTGAAGGATAAGTATGAGGAGGAGTCGTAGGTTGCGGTCACGTGGTCTCGCGGTTGCGAGGTCGCGCGGTGTCTGAACCCGCCGGCCGCGAGACCGCCCAACCGCGCAACCGCGCAACCGCGTTGATCACCGGCGGCTCCCGCGGCATCGGCCGCGCTCTCGTCGAACGGCTGAGTGGCGACGGCTGGAACGTGGCCTTCACCTACGTGGCGTCGACGGAACTGCCGGAAGGATTTGCGCTTCAGGGCGATGTGCGCGATCCGGAGCGCAACGCGGCCATCGTCGAGGAAGTGGTGGCGAAGTTCGGCGCGCTCGACGCGCTCGTGAACAACGCCGGCATCCGGCGCGATGGGCTGCTCTACAACATGACGAATGAGGCGTGGCGCGAGGTGCTGCAGACAAACCTCGACGGCGCGATGTCGATGACCCAGGCAGCGCTCCATCCGATGATGAAGCAACGCCGCGGCGCGATCGTGAACGTCGCCTCGCTGAGCGGTCTTCACGGCGTAGCCGGCCAGACGAACTACGCGGCCGCCAAGGGGGCGCTGATCGCCCTCACACGCTCGCTGGCACGCGAGGTGGCGCGCAGCGGCATCCGCGTGAACTGTGTAGCGCCGGGCCTGGTCGAGACCGACATGATCGCCACGCTCGAAGCCGAGGTGAAGAAAGAGATGATCCGCGCCGTCCCGATGCGGCGGGTCATCAAGCCCGCCGAGGTCGCCGCAGCGATCGCGTTCCTGCTGAGCGATGACGCCAGCGGGATTACGGGGCAGGTGTTGTGCGTGGATGGGGGAACGTCGGCGTGAGCTTGCGGCTGCCAGCTCACCGCTTGACGAACAAGCGGTAGATCAGCGCGGTACCGAATCCCCAGGCGCCGTTGACGAGCGGGCCGATCATCATCGTCTTCGGGTTCCAGCCGCCGGCGATCGGCATGTGCTTGAGCGGGGCCACGACGAACCAGGCCACGAGCGTCGGGCAGATCGCGCCGAAGACGATGGCAGCGATCCAGAAGGCGGCGCCGCGGCGTCGTTCGATCAACGGCATCATGATCACGCCCCACACCCCGCCCCAGAATGCCAGCGAGATCACGGCCGGGATACCAAACGGCGGCACGTGCTTCATCGGCCACGGCGCGTTCGGCACGTAGCCGAAGTGGTGCAGGATCCAGAGAACGGCCTGATGAAAGACAAGTGTGGCGACGAAACCAGCCACAAACCCAATGATCCCGCGTTTGGCCATCACAGCACCCTTCGAAAGTAGTCGATCGTCTTGGTCAATCCCTCTTCCAACGGCACGACAGGTTCCCAATGAAGCAGAGTCCGTGCCTTGGTGATGTCCGGACGGCGGATCTTCGGGTCATCCTCGGGGAGCGGGCGGAACTCGATCGGTGCTGTGCTTCCCGTGAGGCGCTTGATCTCCTGCGCGAACTGCAGCACGGTCATCTCATTCGGGTTGCCGATATTGGTGGGATTGACCTCGTCCGACATCAGCAGCCGGTAGATGCCTTCGATGAGGTCGGTGACGAAGCAGAACGAGCGCGTCTGCGAGCCGTCGCCGAAGACGGTCAGCGGCTCGTTGCGCAGGGCCTGGGCGATGAAGGCCGGCACGACGCGGCCGTCCTTGATGCGCATGCGCGGCCCGTAGGTGTTGAAGATGCGGACGATACGCGTCTCGACGCCGTGGAAGCGGTGATAGGCCATGGTCATAGCCTCGGCGAAGCGCTTCGCTTCATCGTAGACGCCGCGCGGGCCGACGGGATTCACGTTTCCCCAGTAGTCCTCCTTCTGCGGGTGGACCAGTGGATCGCCGTAGACCTCGGAGGTGGAGGCGATGAGATAGCGGGCCCGTTTGTCTTTTGCCACGCCGAGCGTCTTGTGAGTGCCGAGCGATCCGACTTTCAGCGTCTGGATCGGCTTTTCCAGATAGTCGATCGGGCTGGCCGGGGAGGCGAAGTGCAGAACGTAGTCGAGCGGCCCGTCGATGTGGATGTAGTTCGTGACGTCGTACTTGACGAACGAGAAGCCTTCACGGCCGATGAGGTGCTGGATGTTCGCGGGATTGCCGGTGATGAAGTTGTCGATACAGATCACTTCGTGGCCGCGCTCCAGAAACAGCTCGCAAAGGTGCGAGCCGAGGAATCCGGCACCGCCCGTGATCAGAGCCCGCGTCGTCAAACGTGCTCCCGGACTTGCTTGTCGCCGGCGCGCCCGACGGATACGTAGCGAAAACCTTCCGCCTTCATCCGCTCCGGATCGTAGACGTTTCTCAGATCGATGATGAGCGGCTGCTTGAGGAGCTTCCGGACGCGCTCGAGCTTGAGGGCGCGAAACTCGTTCCACTCCGTGGCGATGACGAGCGCATCGGCGCCGTCCGCGGTCTCGTAGGCATCGCCGCAGTAGGTGACGTCGTCGAAAATCTTCTTCGCGTTCTCGATCGCGCCCGGGTCATAGGCACGGATGATCGCGCCCTGCTTCTGCAGACCTTTGATGATCGGGATGGCCGGCGAGTCACGCATGTCGTCGGTCTCCGGCTTGAAGGCCAGGCCGAGGATGGCCACCGTCTTGCCGCGAACGTCTCCGTGGAGCGCATCGATGACTTTGTCGACCATCCGCTCCTTGATGTTCTCGTTGACGCGCAGCACGGCCTCGATGATCTGAAACTCGTATCCGAACCGGCGGGCAATGTCGGCGACGGCGGATGTGTCTTTCGGGAAGCAGGAGCCGCCATAGCCGGGGCCGGCCTGCAGGAACTTGGGGCCGATGCGCGAATCCAGGCCGATGCCGCGCGCTACATCCTGCACGTCCGCGCCGAGGAGCTCGCACATCACGGCCACCTCATTGATGAACGAGATCTTCGTAGCCAGGAAGCCGTTGGCGGCGTACTTGATCAGCTCGGATGACTCGACGTTCGTCACCACGAATGGGATCTCCAGCGAGTGCAACGGGGCGTAGATCTCCTTCATCAGCCCGATCGATTCCTCATCGGAGGCACCGATGACGACGCGGTCGGGCTTGAGAAAGTCTTCGATCGCGGAGCCTTCACGCAGAAACTCGGGGTTTGAAACGACGGATCCCCTGTGACCGTTGCCGGATTCCGCAAGGATGCGCTCGATCATCCGGCCAGTGCCGATGGGGACAGTCGACTTGGTGATGACGAGCTTCGGCCCGTTCATGTGTTCCGCGATCGTGCGGGCGACATCCTCGACATAGCGAAGATCGGCCGAGCCGTCAGGCTTGGGCGGCGTGCCGACAGCAATGAAGATGGCCCGGCTGCGGCGAATGGCGTCCGGCAGGTCGGTGGTGAAGCGCAGGCGTCCCTCGCCGACGTTGCGACTGACGATTTTGTCGAGGCCTGGCTCGTAAATCGGAATCTGGCCGTTGTTGAGGACGTCGATTTTCTTCGGATCGATGTCACAGCAGATGACGTCGTTGCCAAAGTCGGCCAGGCCGGCCCCGGTAACGAGCCCGACATAGCCCGTTCCGATCACTGCGATATCCACCTGGGAGTCCTCCGGAAAGAATGGTGCCGCGAGCGCGCGGCGCGAGATCGTAACAGAAAGCAAACCAGAAACCAGAAAGCAGAAACCAGAAGCTCCGCTACGCCAAGATGTGCGCGCTGCGAAGCATTTTGTTTTCTAGTTTCTGGTTTCTGGTTTACATAGGCGGCGACGTCGAAGTAGTCGCCGTCGTTGTCGTCGTCGTTGCAACCGGCGGCACATCCGGCGTGGGGGTTTCGCTCTTCGGGGCCGGCTTCACGGCCGGCGGTGGCGGAGGCGGCGCGGCAGGGGGCTTAGCCGATTCGGTGTCATAGCGTTTCTGAATGCCGCTCTGCTGTCGATTGCGAATCAACCAACGAAGGAGCTTCGACTCGTTGATGCCGATGAGGATGTCGTTCACCGACTCGTAGACCGAAGGATCGGTGACCAGTTTTCCGGCCGTCCCTTCGCCACGATTGATCTTGGCGACGGTGTCGTTGAGCTGGTGCAGGAGACCGGTGAACTCCGCGAGCGACTTGTCGGCGTAGGCTTTGTCGTTCATCAGCCGAGGCACGAGACCCTGACCGCTCTGATAGGACGAGGTCAGCGCGGCCAGATTCGCCGAGGTGACTCGCAGGTTGTCGACGAGGTCGAAGACCTTCTTCTTACCCTCGGGGTCACTGAGCAGAGCCGGGATGGCGCCTTGTCCGCTCTTCAGGCTCGTCTGCACGTCCGTGACGAGCGTCTGCAGCGCGCGAGCGCTCTCCTGGATCGATCCGGTGAGCGTGGATGCAAAGGTGTCGTCGTACACGAGCTTGCCGACCAGACCCTTGCCGCTTTCGACGTGGCCGAGGATGGCGTTCGTCTTGTTGAGCGTCGTCAGGAAGGTGTCGGTGATTCGCTGCTTGGTCTCCGGGGTGGTGGTCAGCTCGCCGATGAGCCCTTCGCCGTGATCGACGCGGCTGAGGATGTTCTTCAGCGAATACGAGATCTGCACGAAGTTGTCGACGAGGTCCTCTCCGGAGGAGATGAGCTGATCGACATTGGTCTGCCGCGCCGCCGGTATCAGCGACCCCGGCTCGAGGGCATCGAACTGCGGGCTGCCCGGCGAGATGTCGATGTAGCTGTCGCCGGCCAGAAGGCCGAGCTTTTTCAGGCGCGTGCGCGAATCGGTACGGATGCGGTCGGCGTACTTGCGGTCGACCATCAGCTCGATGTCGACGTCGCGCATTTTCGGATCGCGTGGAAGAGTGATGCCCTTGATGACGCCGACTGTGACGCCGGAGATCTTGACCGGGTTGCCCTCGGCCAGGCCAGTGACGTTGTCGAGGCGGACTTTGTACTCGTTCTTGCGCGAGAAGATCTTCTGCTCCGAGCCTATGAAGAAGACGAAGATCATGAGCACCAGCAGAGCTGCCGCAACAAGGAGCCCGACGCGGACCGTTTTTTCTTTGGGTTTGGTTGCCATCGTTTTCGTACCGACCTGTTCCTTCGTTTCCGGTTTCAGTGAGTGGGCTGCGCGGCCGTAACGGAGGATGCCTTGAGAAACTCGCGCAGCACCGGGTGATCGGTGTCACGAGCCTCTTCCATCGTGCCCACCCATTCAAAAACACCCTTGTTGAGAAAGGCGATGCGATCGCCGACCGAGAACGCCGACTGGATGTCGTGGGTGACGACGACCGAGGTGACGTTCAGCTTCGACTGCAGATCGATGATCAGCTCGTTGATCTTGTGCGCCGTAATCGGATCGAGACCGGTGGTCGGCTCGTCGTAGAGGATCATCTTCGGATCGAGGACGATCGACCGGGCCAGACCGACGCGTTTGCGCATTCCGCCGGAGAGGTCGACCGGCATCAGGTGCTCGGTATTCGGCAGGTTGACGAGCTCGAGTTTCTCGCGGACCGCCCGTGCGATCTCGTCCTCGGACATTTCGGCGTGCTCGCGCAGCGGGAAAGCGACATTCTCGAAGACGGTCATCGAGTCGAAGAGCGCGCCACTCTGGAAGAGCATTCCGAACTTCTTGCGGACGCGGTACAGCTCCTCTTCCGGATGGTCGGTAATGTCTTCGTCCTCGACGATGACGCGGCCGGAGTCGGGAGCTTCGAGCCCGAGCATGTGCCGCAGGGTGACCGACTTGCCGCTGCCCGATCCGCCGAGGATCACCAGGACCTCGCCGCGATACACCTTGAGGTCCGCTCCGCGGAGAACCTGCTTCGAACCGTAGGCTTTGTTGACGTCGCGAAACTCGACGAAGAGATCGCGGGCATGGCTTCGCCTTTCAGGCGTCCCGCGGACCTCGGCGCGGCGTTCGGTGTCGATCGTCGTGTCAGTCATCAGAAGAGGAAAAGGAAGAGCTTAGTGAGAAAGAAGTCCATGATCAAAACGGTGATCGATGCCGTGACGACGGTGGCGGTCGTGGAACGGCCGACCCCGTCCGCGCCTCCGCTGGTGCTCAGTCCGTTGAAGCAGGCGATGAGTCCGATGGCGAAGCCGAAGAAGAAGGTCTTGCCGATGCCGGAGCCAAGATCGTTGTACTTCACGGTCTCGATGACGCTCCGGATGTAGAAGTTCGAGCTCAGGTGAAGGCTGCCGACGGCGATGATCAGCCCGCCGACGATGCCGATGAAGCAGGCCAGGAGCGTGAGGAGCGGCATCATGACCGTCGTGGCAAGAACGCGCGGCACGACGAGCTTGCGCACGGGGTTCGTGGCCAGCGCGCGAAGGGCGTCGATCTGTTCGGTGACTTTCATCGTACCGAGCTCCGCGGCGATGCCGGCGCCGACGCGGCCACCCACCATCAGCGCCATGAGCACCGGCGCAAGCTCGCGTATGAGCGAGAGCGAGACGACCTTGCCGATGAAAAGCGAGCCGCCGAAGTCGGAGAGCGAATACGCGGTCTGCAGCGCCAGCACCATGCCGATAAAAAGCGAGGTGATGGCCACGATCGAGATCGAGCGGACACCGATCTGATCGAATTGCGCGATGACGATCTCGCGGTCGATCGGTCCGCGAACGAATTGCTGGATGGTCTGCACGGCCAGATCCGTCAGTCCACCGAGATAGGCCAGCGCTTCTTCCGAGTGACCCCGCACCCGGTCAATGAGCCCGCTTGCCCGCTCCGAAACGCTAGGCGCGGCTGGTTTGGGGGCGGCATTGGTTTGGAGGATGGAGGTCAAGGTGACGGGGCAACTTTACACCGGTTGCCGGGTATGGCGGTCGCGCGGTCTCGAGGTTTCGCGGTCTCGCGGCACTTCAGATGCGAGCCGTCCCTGCCGACCTTTACCGAAAAGCCAACCGCGAGACCGCGCAACCTCAAAACCGCGCTACCGCACTACTGCCCTCCAAAAATCTCCCGCAGCAGCTTTCGGATGCTGTTCTCCTTCTTTCGTTGCTGTTGCTGTGGCGTGGGGGCTCGCTGGGCCGGATTGAGCACCGTCCCAGCCGGCGTCTCCGTCTCCGCGGGCTCGTCGTTGTCGCGCCAGAAGGGGCTCGGCTCGCCGCTGCCGGCGTGGAGCGGGCATACCGAGGTCGGCTCGGTGCCGGCGACGAAGATCTCGTTCTTCGTCTGCGGGCAATTCGGTGTCGCGAGCATGCCTGACTGCGGATCGATCTGACGGTCGACGACATCCTCGGGACGTTTCCAGTCGACGTCCGGAATGAGGCCGCCGACACGATTCATGTTCACCGTCCAGATCGGAACGCAGGCGTCGCCACCGGCCATACGGACGCTGTGGCCATCGTCAAAGCCGAGCCAGACCAGCGACAGGATGCGCGGCGAATAACCGATGAACCATGCATCGCGATAGCTGCTGGTCGTACCGGTCTTCCCCGCAAACGGCCGCCGGAAGCCGAGCGCATGGGCCTTGGTGGAGGCCGTACCGTAGTTGAATACGTCCTTGAGGATGTTGTTCATCACGTAGCAGACGCTGGCGGGTGCGACGCGTTTCATCTTCACCTCGCGCGACTCCAGCAGCTTCCCCTCGCGGGTGGAGACGGCCAGGATCGAGATCGGCTCGGCCTTCACGCCGAGGTTCGCAAAAGCCGAGTAGGCGTAAGCGATCTCGAGAGGCGTCACTTCAAAGGACCCGAGCGACACCGACGGATACGGCTCCAGATGGCTCTCGATGCCGATGGCCGCCGCGGTCTTGATCACGTTCGGCACGCCGGCGTTCATGGCCGCGCGCACGGCGGGGATGTTGTACGAGTGCGCCAGCGCCTCGCGCACGGAAACCTGGCCGTGGTATTGGAGGTCGTAGTTCTGCGGGGTCCAGATCGCGTTTCCGCTCTTGACGCTGATCGGCGAGTCGTCCAGCACCGTCGCCGCCGTAAAGGCCTGCTGACCGCGCGCGGGATCCATCGCCGTGGCGTAGACGAACGGCTTGAAGAGCGAGCCCGGCTGGCGGCGTGCCTGGATGGCGCGATTGAACTGCGTCTTCGAGTAGCTCCGGCCACCTACCAGTGCCTTCACGTAGCCGGTGCCGGGCTGGATCGTCAGAACCACCCCCTCGAGCGGCGTCGGCGAGTTGCGCAGATAGCTGTGACTCTTGTTGAGCGCGTCGATGCCTGTGTCGAGGGCCTGCTCGGCGGAGCGCTGCATGATGGTGTCGAGCGTCGTGAAGATGCGCAGCCCCTCGGTCCTGAGCTGGGTCTCGGGATAGGTCTCCTTCAACTGCTTGAGCACGAGGTCGACGAAGAACGGCGCGCTGCGCGATGTCTTCGGAAAGCGCGACTTCGTCAGCGGCGACGCGACGGACTGGGCGTATTCGGCCTCGGTGATGTACCCCTGCTCCTTCATGAGTTGCAGCACCGTGTCGCGGCGCACTTTGGCGCGATCCGGGTGAGAGAGGGGCGAGAGGACATTCGGCGATCGGATAATGCCGGCCAGCGTGGCCGCTTCCGGCAGCGTCAGG
Source organism: Thermoanaerobaculia bacterium (assembly GCA_035482045.1). GTDB lineage: Bacteria > Acidobacteriota > Thermoanaerobaculia > Gp7-AA8 > Gp7-AA8 > JADGNZ01. Next base: position 22,877 of record DATHRD010000106.1, on the reverse strand, counting down.
TACGTGACGTGTTTGCCGAAGTAGACCTGCGAGGCCTGCTCGACGCCGATGATCTGCACCGCGCCGTTCTGCCCGAGGTAGATCTCGTTGAGGTACGCCTCCAGGATCTCCTTCTTGTTGTAGCGCGCCTCGAGCAGGACCGCCATCAGCGCTTCGAGACCCTTGCGCCGCCAGGTGCGCTCGGGATTGAGATAGAGGTTCTTGATCAGTTGCTGCGTGAGCGTCGACCCGCCGTGCGTCAGGGTCTTGTTGCGGATGTCGGTGACCAGCGCACCGAGCGTGCCGCGGATGGAGATGCCTTCGTGATGATAGAAGTTCTTGTCCTCGGTGGCGATGATCGCTTCGCTCACGAATTTGGGCACCGAGTCCAGCACGACCGGGAGCCGGTCTTCCATCTCGTTGTTGTAGATCGAGGTGATCAGTTCGGGCTCGATGCGGATGCCGCGAAGGGCCACGCCGTCGTCGAGCCGCTTGATGTCGCGGACCGTCCCGGCGGCGTCCGTGTCGATTGCGACTGGCAGCGCGCGGAACTCGATGTCGGGATACTCGAAGTTCTGCAGGTAGATCTCGATCGTGTTGCCTGCGTATCGGTACTCCCCGGGGTTCGACACGCGCACGGCCACCTCGTGATAGCCGACGTGATTCAGCTTGGGCTCGATGAGCGCGCGCGGAATCGTCATTCCCGGAACGATCGGCGTGGCATCCGAATAGATCCGGCTCGGCAGGTCCCAGCGCCGGCTGGAGTCGAATTTCTTCGTGATGACGACGTAGGTGTACCCGACGAACGCCAGGAGGCCCACGAAGCAGATCATGACGAGGAAGGCGATCCCCGCCGAGTGCCGCCAGAGGAAGTCTTTGATCCGGGAACGGTTGCGCATCCAGTTGAGGGTACCAACAAACGACCGCCGTCTTGTCATCCTGAACCGCCGAGCGCCCCCTTCGGCTCGGTGGGCGGGCTCAGGCAGGCTCTGGGGCTGAATGTTCACTTGGAGGATGATGGTGGCATCGTGGCCAAATTGTCCTCTCTCTTCTGCGCGATCCTGCTTTGCGCCGCTACGGCCAGCGCCGAGGACACCGCGCCTTCAATCGCGCTTCTGGTGACTGACTCGGATGCTGCCGCGATCGCGAGCCGCATCGGACTCGCGCTGGGATCGGCGAATGCGCTGATGCGCACCACCGCGGCACGGGTCGCACTGGTTCGCGGGATCACTTCCGTGCTTCCAGGGGTCCGCGAAGCGCTCGCCCACGAAAGCGACACGACGGCGGCGCGGGAGGAAGTGCGGGCGCTTGTGATTCTCGGCGACGCCTCCGATGTCGACCTCGCCATCTCTTCGACGCGAAACCTGCCGCGCGCCATCGACGATGTCATCGCCCGCGCCGCGGCTCGGAGGAGCGATGGCTTCGAGATCTATGTGACGAAGCTTCGCGCGCTCGGGTTTGTGCCTGATGCCGCATTCTTCACGCAGGCGTTCTGGCGCCGTCAAACGATGGCCGTCCCCGCGGGCTCCCGTCTTATCGGAATGCGTGATGCCGTCGCCTGGCAAGCGCTTCTGGCGGCGTTACACGCCTCGCATCTGGCCATGCATCCCGATGTCCTCACCGCCTCGCTCAATGCGACATCCGAAGAGATTCGCACAGCCTCCGTCTGGTATCTCGTCCGCTCATATACCCCCGATCCGACGCTCATTCACGAACACGTGCGCGTAGCGCTCGGCACGCCGGCTGAAGAAGCGAGCGCACGCGAGGCGTTCGGCCGGGAGTTGCTGCGCCGCATGCTGGGCAGCGAGAAGAAGGATGATCCGCGCTGGCTGGAGTGGCTGCAAACGAACGAAGCCGATCCGCTCGTCGGATCCGATGATTCGATCTTCCAGTACTTCACCGATAAGGAGTTCATCGTCCGCAAGAACCACTGCGGCGTGGCCAGCTACGACTGCCGGATGCCCGAACGCCGGCCTGGACGGACGATTCCTTCGGCATTTGTCGCCGAGCCGTCGTTCATGCTCCCTGAGGTTCTGCCGGCAGGCCTCGCCGACGGCGTCCTTGCGGAGACGCGCTGCAACGGCTCGTGGCTGGGACTGGCCACGGCGTCGAGCGATACCGCCGGTCGGATGGCCGGTATCGACCTGAAACGGATTGAGATGGATTCGGCTTGCGAAAAGGCAGTGATGGCTCTGATGCGGCTCTCACTTGCTACGCCGGGATCAATCGATGCGCCTCTGACGACGAGCAATATCCTGCTCGTTCACACCCGGAACCAGCCGGCCTGCCTCGACGAAGCGCCTCTCACGGCGACGTCATTCTCCACACCGCACCAGGTTGGTGGCGAGGTAACGAGACCCATCGTCAAGCATCGCCAGGAGCCTCATTTTCCCGAGTCCGCGCGCCGCACCATGGGCGTCAACTCGGTCGTAGTCGTCATCGCTCGCTGCATCATCTCGCGCGATGGCTGCGTGCGGGCTATCCAACTCGTCAAGCAATCACCGTTTCCCGAGGTGAACAGCGCCGCTATTCTCGCGCTGTCGCAGTGGACCTTCGAGCCAGGCCGTCTTCGTGGCGAGCCGGTCGACGTCGTGTTCAGTCTGACCGTCAATTTCGCGACGAACCGGTGAGGATGACGGCTGGAGTTGATCAAAAGGGTCGCTTGCGGCTTGTCACCTTCTTCACTACTCTTAGGCCATGAGTATTCCGATCAACCTGCCGGACGAACTCGCGGCACGGATCGACGATGTGGCAACAGATCGCACTGCTTTCGTTGCGGAGGCGGTCCGCCGTTTGCTCCGCCAGCCACACAGTGAGTCACCTCACGACGAGATCGCGCGGATCAACGAGCTGGCGGACGAACTGAATCGAGAGGCTGAGGAAGTCCTCGAGTATCAGGTCATCGCGTGAGACGTGGCGAGTTGTACCGCGTGCGCCATCCTTCCGGCGCCGATCCCCGACGGTTCAGGGTATTCGTGGTCGTGGCCCGTCAGCCTGTGATCGACTCGCGGTTTTCAACCGTGATTTGCGCGCCGATCGATTCGGCGTTCCACGGCCTCTCTTCGCAAGTAGCCGTGGGAATCTCTGAAGGGCTGAAGCACGAAAGCGCTATTCATTGCGACGAACTCGTGAGCATTGCGAAGGCCGCGCTTACCGATTATGTCGGAAGTCTTTCGCCGGAGAAGGTCGCACAGTTGGATCGTGCCCTCGCGGTCGCAGTCAGCCTAGACGTTAGGTAGAGCGATACTGCGAAGAGCAAACGGCCTACCATCAGATCCCACGCGTATGAGTGTTACGCGAGAATGACGAATGCACGTGATGGCGCGCGAACGTGAACCAAAATCTCCCCTTGTTTTCTCTTCTACCGGCGCTCGTTTTCACCGCCGAACAGTAGGCGAGAAATAGCTTCAGGTGAAACCTCATCTCGTCCTGCACCACCCCCGTGGCGCCGCATTGTTCGAATCATCTCGATAATCGCGTCATAGGCTTCGGGTGAACTCAAGGAAGCATGACCGCTCGCACGCGCCACGCTTTCGACGATCGCTGGATCACCGTACATGACTATTCGCGCCTTAGACTCGATTAGCAGGATCGTAAACTCGAGCTCCTTCTCTGCGTTATTAGCTCGCCGTGCGATTGCGAGGCCAGATATGGCCTTGATTAGGTTGATGTAGGCTTCGTTGCGCAATGCCGACAGCGTCTTGGCCGATTCGAGCCGCCGCGAAAGACTATGCTGCAGCCACGATACGACGATGCCTGAGGCGAACGCGATCAACGCAACCAATAGGGTGAGTTGCATGGTGTCTCTCTACCCCTACACCACCACCCCTTCCGCCCTCGCGTACCCCTCCACCGCCTCATCCTCGTACCCACCGTGGTACTCGCGCGCATCCGGGCGTTTGATCTGGGAGTGAGGGACGACGCGGTCGCGGCGGGCGCCGCGGAAATCGTCCAGGGATTGGAAGCCGCGGGCTTCCATGAACTCGGACATGCCGGACATCAGGGTCTTGATGACGTTCGGGCCGATGGCGTGGTCGAGCATGGCGGCGGTGCAGACCTGCACGGTGCCGCAGCCAAGGAGGAAGTAATTGAGGGCGTGGTCGAAGGTGGAGATTCCACCGATGCCCGAGAACTCGCGGTCGGGAAACATCTTCGTCAACTGCGACATCTTCGCCAGCGACAGCGGGAGGATGGCCGGGCCACCCAGACCACCCGCGGAGACGTACCCCTCGACGTTCATCTCGAAATCGAGGGTGACGGGATCGATCAGCGGGAGGGACGGCCAGGTATTCGACGACACCACCGCGTCGGCGCCGCCGCGGAAGCAGGCCTCGGCCTCCTCGACAATATTTGCAGTCGCGGGCGTCAGCTTCACCCATACGGGGATGCGCGACACTTCCTTCACCGCCTGCGTCACCACCGAGCAGAGCACCTTGTCCTTGCCGACGTTCGAGCCCATGTCGACACGGTCCATGTGCGGGCAGGAGAAATTCAGCTCCAGCGCGTCCGCCCCTTCGTCCTGCAGCGCCTTGGCCAATGTCTGCCAGTTGTGAAGTTCCTTGTCGTTGCCCGATCCAGCCATGATCGAACCGACGATGATGTTCTTCGGATATGCCTTCTTGATCGCGGCCAGCTTGCCGATCCACCAGTCGAGCGGCTTGTCGGAGATCAGCTCCCAGTTCCATGACGCCATGACCGTCGTCCCCGGGCGCTTCGTCATCGAGAGGCGGGCTCCCTGATCCTCGGAGCGGAGGAACTTCGTCTTCGGACCCTTGACGTTCACCACCGGATGGAGACCGATCGTTTTCGTCACCACGCCCCCCCAGCCCGCCTCGAAGGCGCGGATGATGTTCGCGTCCGATTCCGTCGGCGGCGCCGAGGCCAGCAGAAAGGGGTTCTGGAAACGGATTCCCGTGAACGTCGTCGATAGGTCGGCCATCGGCTCCTCCTTTGGGGAAAACGATGATTGTAACAATGTTGTGCCGTGAGAGACCGATAGACTGTGCGGCATGAAGAGAGTCGCTACGGTCGCCCTTTTCCTCGCTGCCTCGACGTTGTTCGCCCAGCAGAATTCAGCGCCGGCCCAGCATCCGCTGTCCGCGCTCCCCTACACACCGAGCCTCGACATCCCCTCGATGGACCGGACGGCCAACCCGTGTGCTGACTTCTACCAGTACTCGTGTGGCGGCTGGATGCAGAACAACCCAATTCCGCCCGACCAGGCGTCGTGGAGCGTCTACGGCAAGGTCACGGAAGAGAACGAGGAGTACCTCTGGGGAGTCCTCCTCGACGCGTCCAAGCCGCGCGCCGACCGCACGGCCGTGCAGCAGAAGATCGGCGACTTTTTCGACGCGTGTACCGACGAGACGCGCATCGAAGAGCTGGGAGCGAAACCGCTGCAGCCGCTGCTGCAGGAGATCGCCGGGTTGAAGGCGAAGTATGAGCTGGGAGCGTTTCTGGCGCACCAGCATCTGCGCTCGAGCGGGAGCGGCTGGATCTTCGGCTTCGGGTCGACCCAGGACTACAACGACGCGTCGCAGGTCATCGCCGAAGCCAGCGCCGGCGGGCTGGCCTTGCCCGATCGCGACTACTACCTGAAGACGGATGCGAAGTCGAAAGAGATCCGCGAAAAGTACCTGGCCCATGTGGCCACGATGCTGACGCTCATCGGCGAGTCAAAGGCCGAGGCGAAGAAGGACGCCGCCACGGTGATGCGCATCGAGACAGCGCTGGCGAACGGGTCGCTCACGCGCGTCGAGAAACGGAATCCATACAACCTGTCCCACAAGATGACGGTGCAGGAGTTGGGCAGGATCGCGCCGTCGTTCGAATGGAAATCGTATCTCGCCACCACTGGCGTGATCGGCAACGTACAGACGCTGAATGTCACCGAACCGAAGTTCTTCGCAGCGGTCCAGAAAGAGTTGAAAGGTGTTCCGCTGGCTGACTGGAAAGCCTATCTGCGCTGGCACGCCGTCCATAGCAGCGCGCCGTACCTGTCGAAGAAGTTTGTCGAGGAGGATTTCAACTTCTACCGCAAGACGCTGCGCGGCGTGAAGTCGATGACTCCCCGCTGGAAACGCTGCGTTCAGTACGTCGACCGCGACCTCGGCGAAGCGCTCGGGCAGGAGTTCGTGCGCCGCACCTTCACGCCGGAGACAAAGGCGAAGACGGTCGACATGACCAGGCGCATCGAATCCGCGATGGCCGACGAGATCAAGGGCCTCGACTGGATGACGCCGGCCACGAAGGCGCGCGCGCTGGAGAAGCTGCACGCCGTCGCCAACAAGGTCGGCTACCCCGAACGCTGGCGCGACTACAGCACGCTGAATGTCGTCCGCGGCGACTTCTACGGCAATGCTTCGCGGGCCATCGTGTTCGAGTCGAAGCGCGATCTGGCCAAGATCGGCAAGCCGGTCGATCGCGACGAGTGGGGCATGACGCCGCCGACGGTCAATGCCTACTACAACCCGCAGATGAACGACATCAACTTCCCCGCCGGCGTGCTGCAGCCGCCGCTCTACGACGCGAAGCTCGACGACGCGCCGAACTACGGCAACACCGGCTCGACGATCGGCCACGAGCTGACGCACGCCTTCGACGACGAAGGCCGCCAGTTCGACGGGCAGGGGAATCTGAAGGACTGGTGGACCGCGGACGACGCCAAGGCCTTCGAAGACCGCATCAATTGCGTGCGCGACCAATACGCCGGCTACACCATCGTCGACGACATCAAGATCAACTCGAAGCTGACGTCCGGCGAGGACGTGGCGGACCTCGGCGGGACGCTCCTGGCCTACGTCGCCTGGAAGGCTGCCGACCCCAACGACGCAACACCGATCGACGGCTTCACACCCGATCAACGCTTCTTCATCGGCTTCGCGCAGTGGGCTTGCGAGAACCAGCGCCCGGAGAACCTCCGGGCCAACGCCATCACCAATCCCCATTCGCCAGGCAAGTACCGCATCAACGGCATCGTCTCCGACCTTCCTCAGTTTCAGAAGGCATTCAACTGCAGCGCGGACTCGCCGATGGTGCGAGCGAAGGCTTGCCAAGTGTGGTAGATCGGTTGTCGGTTGTCGGTTGTCGGTTGTCGGGGGTCGGGGGTCGGGGGTCGTAGCTTTGGCATCCGAATCCGACAGCCTCTTTTGAGTGGCAGTAATGAGAGAGAGTGGCAGTAATGAGAGAGTGGCAATAATAGGGAAGCCGTGACGAGGCGGTCGGGGACCTCGGGAGCTGTAGCTCCGACCCCCGACTCCCGACTAGCGACCCCCGGAGAACAAACATGCGCCACATCGCCATAGCCGCCGCGTTGCTGTTCGCTATTTCGTCCCAATCGCAGCAGTCATCGCAACCGGCTCCGGTCGCGGGGCCAGTTGCGGCGCCAGCCCCTCTCGTCGAGAAGATCGACGTCTCTGTCGTCAACGTGGAGGTTACCGTCACCGACCGCCACGGCCAGCCGGTAACCGGTCTCAAGCAGGACGATTTCGAGGTTTTCGAGGACGGCAAGCAGCAGCCGATCTCGAATTTCTACGCGGTCGAGAACGCGCAGGTGCAAAGCGGGCCCGGTATCGAGACGATCAAGGAAACGATTCCGGCGCCCGTGCCGGAGCGTTTTCGCCGCAAGGTGCTCGTGCTGATCGACAACCTTTGGGCGACCGGCCATGGACGCAACGCCGCTCTCGATAAGCTGGAGTCATTCGTCAATGAGCACTTCGACGACGGGCGTTACGACGTGGCCATCGCCACAGTGGACAACCACGTCCACCTCCTGCTACCGATGACCTCGGATAAGAAGGTGCTGCACGAGGTCCTGTCGCGCATCCGCAACAGCGGATCGCGCGGGGCCAACACCGCCCCGATCGTTCGCGACGAGATGGCGTTAGCGAACGTGGTCCCTGAGAACCCCGTGAACAACGATTTCTCTGGAGTAAGGCACTTCCAAACGCAGGAGAAAGTACTCGCCGCCTTGGCCAACTTCAACGAGTCGGCAAATCTCGCCCAGCAATCGATCTTCGCCGATCAGTCGATGGAGGGCATCACGGAGGCTGTCCGCGCATTCGGTACCAGCGAGGGGAGAAAGATCCTCCTTCTTGTAACCGGTTATCTCCCCGTAGGGACGGTCTCGCCGCTGTCCCGCGTCGGCGACGGTCAGCAGTACGACAGCCACATTCAGGATCTCGCACACGACGATTCGCGCCTGGTCGCCTACCGCGACCGCCTCGTGCGCGAAGCGAACGCGTCGAACGCCAGCATCTACATCATCTCCACCGAGGGGATCGTGGAAACGGCAACGGACGTCGGGGTCGGCCGTGACCAACCCATCATCGCCGGCGTGGCGGCAGGTTCGAGCCCCCAGGATACGGCACCTATGTACTGGCTGGCTCGGGAGACCGGCGGGGTCTTCATGCCCGGCAACAGGATCGAAAGGTCCTTTATCGATTTCGACCGGCGCTCGGCCAGCTTCTACTCGCTCGGCTACCGTCCGCCGCATCCCGAGGATACGGGCTATCACCGCCTGAGCGTGCACGTGAAGGGGTACCGCGGCTACCAACTGCAGTACCGCGAAGGCTACTCGAGCACGTCCACGGACCTGCAGATGATGCGCACGCTCGGCTCACCGCTCGGAGCGGCCATGCAGCCGTCGACGATGACCGTGTCGCTGATTCTCGGAAAACCGCTGTACCACGGGATCACCGCGCTCCTCCCGATCAAGGCAGCGATGTCGATGGAGGCGCTGCAATACATCACTGACACGCGCGGCTCGCGCACCCGGCTCCATGTCTACGTATCGATCTTCGACCCCGATGGCCGCAACATCACGGTGGCGAAGTCGTTCGCGGATATCGTCGTCCAACCGAACGAAACCACCACCGGCCCGATGACCGTCACACTCCCGCCGCTGATGTTGGCCAAGGGAACGTATCGCGTCGTGGTCGCGGTGCGCGATGAGCTGACCGATCACGTCGGACTGGTGACGCAGAAGATAAACCTGTAGGCGATTAAGCGTAGCGCCGGCGGCTCGCCGGCTGTACCGCTGCCGGCTCGGCGGCGGTTTGGTCGATATAAGCCGCCAGCGAGCCGCTGGCGGTCCAGCCGGCGAGCCGCCGGCGCTACGCCTGTCCCACCCTCAAGTACCCCTCCACGCACGCCGCCAGCTCGTGAATGTCGAGCGGCTTGCGGAAGACGCGCTGGACGACGCGGGGGCAGCGCTGGGCGATGGCATCGTCGGGCAGTGACGTCCTTCCCGCGCTCGTGATCACGAGCACCGCCGGCGGGTCGTAAAGCGTCTTCACCGAGGGATCGGACGTGAGGGCATGGAGCGAATCGAGAACGTCGATGCCGCTCATCTTCGGCATCATCACGTCAAGGATCATGACGGCGTATTGGCTCGTGACAATCAGATGCAGCGCCTCGACGCCGTCGCGCGCGCCGGCGACGTTGACCAGCTCGTGGCTCTTCAGACATTCGATCAGCAGCCGCCGAATCGCGTCGTCATCCTCGACAACCAGCACGTTTCCGTTGCGCATTGGAGCGTTCCGAGTTTGGTTGGTAGCATAAAGTCCGCCATGATCGACTTCGGCCCCGACGTGCTCCATGATTTCGACCGCGCCTCGCAACTCGAATGGCTCGAGACGAACGGGCTCGGCGGCTGGGCAGGGTCATCGATCACGTTCGCCAACACACGGCGCTACCACGGCATGCTCGTCGCCGCGTTTCCGGGCCGCGCGGAGCGAACAGTGCTTGTCTCCAAACTCGACGAGACCGTGGCCGGCGTCGATCTCGCCTCCAACCGGTTCCCGGGCTGCATTCACCCGCGTGGCTTCGAACATCTCACGTCGTTCCGGCGCGGCATCTTTCCCGTTTGGGAGTACGCCGCGGGCGACGTCACCCTGCGAAAGACAGTCGTGGCGGCGCATGGCGAGAACCTGACGATCGTGCTGTACAAGGTCGTCGATTGCCCATCACCGTTCGAGCTTCGGCTGACACCGTTCCTCGCCGGCCGCGACTACCACTCGCTCATTCACTGTACCGACGCGGCCCTCCCCTACGTTCACATCGACGTGCCCGGAGCGAGATTCGAGGCCAAGCCCGACTGCTGGAAGCAATTCGTCTATGACCGCGAGCAGGAGCGTGGGCTTGATTACGAGGAGGATCTCTTCACGCCCGGCTCGTACGTCGTGACGCTCAACCGTGGCGATGTATTGCCGGTGGTTCTTGCTACGCAGGAAAGCGACCGGGATGCGCTGGGGATGATCGCGGCTGAGCGAGAGCGGAGAGAGGCGTTAATCGGGAGTCGGGAGTCGGGGGTCGGGGGTCGGAGCACGCAACCGTCTGCTTCAGAATCTCCGATCCCCGACTCCCAACCGCAGACTCCCGATGAAGCGACCGGGCAACCATCTCCGACCCCCGACCCCCGACCCCCGACTCCCGACTCCGAGACAACCCCCCTCCTTCTGGCATCCGACCAATTCCTCATCGATCGCGAGGCGGACAAGAAAACCATCATCGCCGGCTACCACTGGTTCACCGATTGGGGGCGCGACACCATGATCGCGCTGCCGGGCCTCTGCCTTGCCACGGGCCGCTTCGGCGAGGCCAGACAGATCCTTCGCCGCTGGCTGGCCGCGGCCAGCAAGGGAATGATTCCGAACCGCTTTCCTGACGGCACGTCCGAGCCGGAATTCAATTCCGTCGACGCCGGGCTATGGCTGTTCGTCGCCGTCTGGCGCTACTGGGAAGCGACCGGCGACGAGGCCTTCGTGCGCGGCGAGGCGCTGCCGATTCTGCGCGATGCCATCGACTGGCTCGAGCGCGGCACCCGCTTCAACATCCACGTCGATCTTGACAGCCTCCTCTACGCCGGTGCGAGCGGCGTGGCCCTGACATGGATGGACGCCATCGTCGACGGCGAGGCCGTCACACCGCGCCGCGGCAAGCCGGTCGAGATCAACGCCCTCTGGTACAACGCATTGCGGATCGTGGCGGCTCTCAACGGCGAGGAGTTGCTGACCGAGCGCGCCAACACCGTGCGCGAGGCGTTTGAAGCCGCCTTCTGGAATCGCGACGCACAATGCTGCTTCGACGTCGTGAATCCGACCGACGCATCGATCCGTCCGAATCAGCTTTTCGCCATCGCGCTGCCGTTTCCGCTCTTCGAGGATGCGCGCGCCGAGGAGATCCTCAGCATCTGCGAATCGCAACTCCTGACACCGGTCGGTCTTCGCACTCTCTCACCCCGGGACTCGCGCTATCGCGGTCAGCTCCTCGGCGATCAGCACTCCCGCGACACCGCCTACCATCAGGGAACCGTCTGGCCCTGGCTCCTCGGCATCTACATCGATGCTCTCCTTCGCTATCGCGGCGCCGCGGGAGCCGAAGCCGCGCGAGACCTGATCGCGAACATGTACACGCATCTCGCCGAGGCCGGCGTCGGCACGATCAGCGAGATCTTCGACGGCGACGCCCCCCACGCCCCACGTGGCTGCATCGCCCAGGCCTGGAGCGTGGGAGAAGTGCTGCGGGTTCTTGCGGCGATGTAAACAAGGACCAATCCGCAGATGACGCAGATGTACGCAGATAAAACCAGAAACCAGAAGCTAGAAACTAGAGACCAGAGACCAGAGATCAGAGATCAGAAAGTGAACGGCCATTTCTGGTTCTGGTTTCTGGTTTTATCTGCGTACATCTGCGTCATCTGCGGATAAAGCCTTTCGTTCGGCACGGCGCAACCCTTGCTATCGAACGCCCAGAGCGACACGATGGACACGATGCCGACCTCCCTCCTTACCGACTGGGACTACCACCTCTTCAACGAAGGCAGCCACACCCGTCTCTGGGAAAAGCTCGGATCGCACGTCGTCACCCGCGACGGTGTGAAGGGAACGATGTTCGCCGTCTGGGCCCCCAACGCCGCTGCCGTCAGCGTGATGGGCAACTGGAACGGCTGGAATACCAATCAGCACTTCCTCGAGGACCGCGGCCCGTCCGGCATATGGGAAGGCTTCGTTCCCAACGTCGGCAAGGGTGCGCACTATAAGTTCCACATCCGCTCGAAATACAACGACTATCGCGTCGACAAGGCCGATCCCTTCGGCATCCTTCACGAGACTCCACCCGACACCGCCTCGGTGATCTGGAACCTCGACTACGACTGGCGCGACCAGGAGTGGATGCGCGATCGCGCAACACACAACGCCTTCACCGCCCCGATGTCGATCTACGAGATGCATATCGGATCATGGAGACGGGTCGCCGAGGAAAACAACCGGTCCCTCACCTACCGCGAGCTGGCCGGCCCCCTGGCCGAATACCTGCGCAAGATGAACTTCACCCATGTCGAGCTCCTGCCGGTCATGGAGCATCCCTTCTACGGCTCCTGGGGCTATCAATGCACCGGCTACTTCGCCGCCACCAGCCGCTATGGCACGCCGCAGGACCTCATGTACCTCATCGACGTCCTGCACCAGAACGGCATCGGCGTCATCCTCGACTGGGTCCCGTCCCATTTCCCCACCGACGAGCACGGCCTCTGCTACTTCGACGGCACGCATCTCTACGAGCATGCCGATCCGCGCAAGGGATTCCAGCCGGACTGGGGATCGCTGATCTTCAACCTCGGCCGCAACGAGGTCCGCTCCTTCCTGCTCTCGAGCGCGATGTATTGGCTCGGCGTCTTTCACGCCGACGGGCTGCGCGTCGATGCCGTGGCATCGATGCTCTACCTCGATTACTCGCGCAACGATGGCGAATGGATCCCGAACGAGCACGGCGGCCGCGAGAACCTCGAGGCCATCAGCTTCCTGCGGCGTCTCAACGAGGATGTCTACAAAGCGCATCCGGACGTACAGGTCATCGCCGAGGAGTCGACGTCATGGCCGATGGTGTCGCGCCCGACCTACATCGGCGGCCTCGGGTTCGGGATGAAGTGGGACATGGGATGGATGCACGACACGCTGCGCTATTTCGCGCTCGATTCCGTCCACCGCAAGTTCCACCACAACGATCTGACTTTTCGAGGGATGTACGCCTTCACCGAGAACTTCGTCCTCCCGCTGTCGCACGACGAGGTCGTCCACGCCAAAGGCTCGCTGATCCGAAAGATGCCGGGCGATGAGTGGCGGCAATTCGCCAATCTGCGGCTGCTCTTCGCCCACATGTACTCGCAGCCGGCCAAGAAGCTGATATTCATGGGCGGCGAGTTCGGGCAGTGGCGCGAGTGGAATCACGATGCTGCTCTCGATTGGGACCTTCTCGACTCGGAGCCGAACGCCACATTGCAACGCTGGGTCGAGGATCTGAACAAGGCCTACCGCGACATCCCGGCGATGCACGAGCTCGATTTCTCCCCCGAGGGATTCGAATGGATCGACTGCTGCGACACGGAGAACAGCATCATCGTGCTGATGCGGAAGTCGAAGTCGGAACCGGAGCAGCCCGTCGTCATCGCCCTGAACTTCACGCCGATGCCGCGCTACAACTACCAGATCGGCGTCCCCTCCGGCGGCCGGTGGACCGAGGTCCTCAACAGCGATGCCGTCATCTACGGCGGCAGCGGACAGGGAAACATGGGCGGCGTTGACGCTGCCCCGATCCCCCTGCACGGTCGCAAGTGGTCGGTCACGCTTACGCTTCCGCCCCTCGGTGCGGTGTTTTTGCGTCCATCTGCGTCATCTGCGGATGAATCTTCTTTCGCAGATGACGTAGAGAACGGATGAACGACGTTCGATTCGATGAGACATGCGATGAGATGGCCCCTTGAATTTCGAACCTGTCGCACGCCTGTGGAAGCGCGAACGCTGTTTACCGTCGAGAGCCTTCTCCCCCGCGCTTTTCAGCGGGGGAGAAGGTGCCAAAGGCGGATGAGGGGGCGGTGCTCGCGATGGATTGACCTTGTTGAAGCTTCCCCGACCCGTCCCCGCTCAAATCAGCAGCCGCGCGTCCCCTCACCCGGCCTTCGGCCACCCTCTCCCCGCTCATCGCGGGGAGAGGGATCTCGACGGGTACCATCCTGGAGCCTTTGTAAGTAATGCGGGCTAATCCACCAGATGAGACGATACATTCGCCGGCAGGCCTCGCACTCGGCGCCCATCTGATTGAACCCGGCCATTGCGAATTTCGCGTCTGGGCACCACTCATCGACAACGTCGAGTTGCACATCGTCGCACCGAACGACCGCCGCATGGCGATGTCGAAGAACGCCAACGGCTATCACGAAGCGATCGTCGAAACCGGCGCCGGCACACGCTACTTCTTCCTCATCAACGGCAGGGAACGTCCCGACCCTGCTTCGCGTCTGCAGCCCGAGGGAGTGCATGGACCATCCGAGGTCGTGGCCAGTGAGTTCGAATGGCACGATGCCGGCTGGCGCGGCATTTCGCTCGATAACTATGTCCTCTACGAATTACATGTCGGGACATTCACTCACGACGGGAGCTTCGACGCCGTCATCGCCCACCTCGACGCGCTGAAGGACCTCGGCATCACCGCCATTGAGCTCCTGCCGATCGCGCAGTTTCCGGGCACGCGCAACTGGGGCTACGACGGCGTCTACATCGGCGCGGCCCAGCATTCCTACGGTGGACCGGCGGGACTGAAACGCCTCGCCGATGCCTGCCACGCCCGCGACCTGGCTCTCATTCTCGACGTCGTCTACAACCACCTCGGGCCGGAAGGAAACTATCTCGCCGAATACGGCCCCTACTTCAGCGACCGCTATAAGACCCCGTGGGGCCAGTCGCTGAACTTCGACGGCCCGCACAGCGACGAGGTGCGCTGGTTCTTCATCCACAACGCCCTGCAATGGATCGATGAGTTCCACATCGACGCTCTGCGGGTCGACGCCGTCCACGCCATCATCGATCACACCGCCGAGCCGTTCCTGCAGGACCTGACCGCGGCCGTTCACGAACGCGCGGATGCCCTGAGCCGCAACGTCTACACCTTCGCCGAATCCAACCTGAACGATCCCCGCGTGATCACTCCAAAGAACGACCTCGGCCTGGGCTTCGACTCGCAATGGTGCGACGACTTCCACCACGCCCTGCACGCCCTCCTGACCGGCGAGACCTCGGGCTACTACGCCGGCTTCGGCCGCACGAGCGACCTGGCCCGCACGTTCAAAACCGGCTATCTCTTCACCGGCCAGCACTCCCCGTACCGCGGCCGCAAATTCGGCGCCGTCCCCAAGACGCGTGACGGCAAACAGTTCGTCGTCTTCGCGCAGAACCACGACCAGGTCGGCAACCGGATGCTGGGCGACCGCCTCTCCAGGCTCGGCTCCCCCGCCAAGCTCCGCCTCGCCGCCGCCGCCGTCATCCTCTCCCCCTTCATCCCCATGCTCTTCATGGGCGAGGAGTACGGCGAAACCGCCCCGTTCCAATACTTCACCTCCCACGCCGACGAAGCGTTGATCGAAGCCGTCCGCAAAGGGCGTCTCGAAGAGTTCGAGCGTTTCCAATGGCCCGGCGATCCTCCCGATCCGCACGATGAGGAAACCTTCCACCGTTCGAAGCTGTCCCGTGAAGAGCAGTTCGGATTGAGCGAGCTCTATCGCGAACTGCTACGCATTCGGCGTGAAACGCCCGCGCTGCGGTCGCTCGATCTTGATCCGGTCGAGACGTGTGCCGACGATGAACGGCGGACGCTGCTCGTGAAACGGGGGGATACGCTGTTGGCGTTGAACTTCAGCGACGAGGAGCGGACGATCTCGCTACCGTTCGACGGACAGTGGACGGCGATGATCGTAGCGCCGTCGGCTCGACGGCTGGACCGCCAGCGGCTCGCTGGCGCTACGTTGCTGATGCCGCCAGCGTCGTTTGAGCTGTTCCGAACTGGTGCCTAGCGTAGCGATGGCGGCTCGCGTCGATGAAACCCCGAGCTGGCAGAGGTGATTCGTAAGCTGCCGAGAATCAAAAATCGCCTCTCTTTCGGGGGGTCTTAACGCCTGATGCCCAGAGGTGAACTTCGAACGTAGCGGGATCATCAGCAGGCGATATGCCTAGATCGCGTCGGACCTCGAATAAGAGCTTTGCTAGAAGCGCGTCGTGTCGTTCTTTCGTTTGATTCGGATTCGACGACCCCACTTCGTTATGAAAAAGCTGGAGGGCTTTGAGCACCGACTGAGGCGCAAAGAGAAGAATGTCATTTGACGCACGCGCGAACCGCTGTTGGCCTTCCGCCGTTGATTCGTCTTTGATGATTCCAGTGAGGCTTGCGACGAACTCCTTGTAGTGATTCATCTTTTCATTGCGCCAAGCTGCGTCGCGCTCGGCACGCTTGGTGAGTACGTATCCAGCAACCGCAACTAGCAGCGCCGCTGTCGCTGAGATAAACGCTGTGATAACCGCGGTTGTCATTCGAGTTCGGACACGGATTGTATCGGATTCCGCGAGCACCGGACCCAAATCACCTATCCCTTCAGGTTTCGCGCGCTATACTTCGCCGCGTGCGGGTGCTCGCTGCGGAGCTTGTATTCACTCGTTAAACGTGTCGATGAATTCCGTTGCACCAGCCCATGACATGGAGAGGTACAGATGAAGATATTCATCAGTTGGAGTGGCGAGAGGAGCCAGCTTCTCGCCCAGGCTCTGCACGCTTGGCTACCGCTCGTACTTCATTACGTGAAGCCGTGGCTGTCTGAGGCCGATGTCGCCGCCGGTGACCGTTGGGCTCAGGCGGTCGCCAAGGAACTTGAGAGCTCGAACTTCGGGGTGATCTGCGTGACTCCGGAGAATCTAGGGTCTCCCTGGGTCCTGTTTGAGGCCGGCGCGCTTGCCAAGTCGATGCAGGGCACAAAGGTCATTCCGCTCTTGTTCAACCTTGAGTTCAGCGACATCAGTGGCCCGCTCGCTCAGTTTCAGGCAAAGAAATTCGAACGGGGCGGCTTGGCGGAAGTTGTTCATTCGATCAACCAATCAGCGGACCAGCCAGTGCCTGAGGACCGAGCCCGCCAACTATTCACTGCCCTGTGGCCCGAACTCGAAAAGCAGCTTGAGTCAGTTCCTAACCAGGCATCGACCGAAAAGCACATGCGTCCACAACATGAGATTCTCGAGGAACTGGTTACTGGTGTCCGCGGACTTGATGCACGCGTTCGAGATCTGGAGGGTGTGGTATCCGAACTAAGCCCCCGTTCCCGTCGACGGCGACTCCGCCATTTCGATCCGATGATGTTCGAGGAAATGGCGCACATGATGTCAGGCGAAGGTGACGACCCGATCTCACTTCTCATGTTTGGCGCCTTACTGAGAGACGATTTTCCATGGCTTCACGAGATCCTCAGTGAGGCCTACCGCGAGGTACGCGATGGTGACTCGAAGGCAGGTCAGAAGGCCATCGAACGACTCCGCCGAGTCATCAAAATGCTTAGCCGTGGTCCGTTCATGGAGGAGTTTGTAGGCTCCTCAAAAGAGACCCACATGATGATGATGGAGCTCCCGATGATGCTCGATCATTTTCTTCATCGGTTCGAAGCGCGCCGCCTCAAGGCTTCTGCTGAGGGCGACGCTCGCGATGAGGAGAAGCTACCCGAATAGATTCTCGATCCTCCTGGCTCAAACCTTCAACTGGCGAATGTTCGCTTCGGTGAAGCCGCGGAGGAGGTCGTTGACGCCGACCTCGAGGGCGCGCGCCAGACGGACGATCACCGGTAGGCCGGGAGCTTTCAGTCCACGCTCCATCTCGCCGACCTAGTTCGTGCTGAGCCCTGTCAGCTCGGCCAGACGTTCCTGGGAAAGGCCGCGGCGCTTTCGCGTTTCCCGTAACGAGGTACCGAACAGCCACTGATTGCACGCTTTCATTCCACGCTAAGGTGGTGTGAATCTCCACCATCTCATCGAGGTGCAGCTTGTCCTGAAAAGTGCCTCCCTGCCTTGTCATCCTGAGACTGCCGCAGCCGCTGAGCGAGCGTAGCGAGCGAGTGCGGCGGAGGACGGCGAAGGATCTCCAGTGGCGGCGCCTGGGGTAGGAGCGAAACTGTGGTTTTTGTGAGGAAGATCAGCGACAAACCCCATTTGCGCTTCTGCCCCAAGCCGCGCATCTGGAGATCCTTCGCCGTCCTCCGCCGCGGTTCGCTCGCTGCGCTCGCTCAGCGGCTCCGGCAGGCTCAGGATGACAAATTGCCCGGTAGGATTTTTCACAAGCTCTGAGCCGGCGTAGCTGCGCAGCGGCAGGCGGAGCGGCGAAGCGCGGCGAAAGCCTGCCCTGAGCGCAGCCGAAGGGGACTTCTCCCTGAAACCAGGGTGTGGTGCTGTTAAGACACCTTGCGTGCTGCTTCTGCCGGCCGCCGCGGCTCGAGAGAGACAGTTTTCTTCCCGCTCTGGCTTCCGACTTCCTCGAGATACGCGCAAAGCGCATCCAGGTCGTAGTTGAATCGCTCCAGCAATTCTTCGCGCGCGGCACGGGTCTCTTTGACGATTGGATCTTCCCACATGGCTATTCCTCAATCAGCTCTTCGGGCGTGCAAATGACAGGCGGCTCGTAGTCCGATGCCCGGCATGTCTCCATGACGAAACGCAGCATGCGGGCGTTGGCTATATGTTTACAATTCCAAGTGACCAGATAATCCATCCCATGCACCGTGGCGATGGCGATGTGGAGGGCATCCGAGGATGCCTTCCGAGGCAGTCCGCCTGCCGCAAGCAGTCTCGTAGCAAGCGCGCGAGCCTCGGACGTCTCGCTCAGAAGCGTGACCGGTTCGAGCACCGATAGCCGTGAAGCGGCAGCATCTGGATCACCGAGTTGTGCCTCGGCGACCACCAGCCGCGACGCATAAAGTTCGAACTCCGACGCAGCGCGCCGCCACCACTCACGCGTGAGCTCCTGATGTGCCAAGGAGATGACGTCGCGGCTGGGGCGAGCTGTCAGATAGCTGATGACGCTCGTCTCCACGTATAGTTTCGACCGCATTCGACAACACCGTAGCGCAACCGCAGCGACGCCGCAATTGCCGGCAGGGAGCAGCCGGAGCTAACCCAAGCCGACCGGCCTGCGATCGTCATCAGCGGCAGCAATCCCTCGAGGATTCGCCGAGCTTGGCAGAAACGTCCTGGATTGGTTCTCGCGGTCATCGCGGGTCAGTCTGGTCTTCTCGGCGAACGACACATTCGAATACGAGCTACTAAGGCCATCACAGCGGACCGTGGCCTTTGAATGTGAGCGATGCGAGACTCTGGTTCTCACGGTGCAACCATGGCTTCCATAGCCGTGTGTCCGCTCTGCCAGGGAGAGCTCGTCCCAGGCCTGGTTCGCTTTCGAAATACGAAATGGGGAATGATCATTGACTGGGGTCTGACTTCGTTTCTCGCTACCTTCACCTCGGACAAGGGGAAGCGTCGAACGTTCCTGGCTCCCTGGCGACGAAAGCCAGCGCGGGCGTGCGTCAAGTGTCACGCCGTCGTGCTGGCGCCGGCACGCCTGGGGCATGGAACCGTCGGGTGACTACTTACTCCAAGAGAGGGGGATTACCGTTGCGCGGCGGAATGCCTCCGGGATTGCTATCCTTCGGGAGCACGACGCAGCCTCGTTCATGATTCCACTTGACCATGAGATCTGGCCGTCCCTCATGGGAGGCTACAGAATCCCCTACGACGCATCCGTTGCGTTGGGCGAGCTGGAGCGAACCGATCATCCCGAGGCTGTTTGACAGGAGCTCTGGAACGAACTTCACCACCAGGGTGACGTCGGTCCCGCATCGTACGCGGCGTTGCCTCACATTGTTCGAATCGCTCGAAGCCGCTCCTTCACTGATTGGAACGCGTACGCGATTGCGTCGGTGATCGAGGCGTCACGGCAGTCTCGTCACAACCCGGCGATTCCGGACTGGCTTCAGGACAGCTACAAAGCCGCGTGGCAGGAACTGCTCGAAATGGGACTCGAGCAGCTTCGAGTCGAAACCGATGAAACCACCACGCGGGCGATACTTGGAGCGGTCGCCTTGGCAAAAGGGCTGTCTCGGTTGGGGCGCTTACTTTCAGACCTGGACGCCAGCGAGATCGACGAGTTGTACGACGACAGGTACGGGCCTGGCGTCTAAGCTCCATGCTGCGATGGGCTCCGAGCCGATCTACAAACTCGCGAGAGCTATACTTCGTCCGCTTGCGGAGTTTCGAGCTGGCTTGAACCTTCTCTAGGCGTCCAACGATGGCATCAACGAAATACAGGCTCCCCTCGTTCCTGTCGGAGCAAATTACGCCCGAGGCATACCTGCGGTGGCTCAGTCGAAAGGCAATGGCCCACGTACACGCGTACCCGAAACGCACGGACACGTTCCATGGGGCTCATGATGGAGTTCCTGGGGGAAGGGGAAACGAAGGCATGGCACACCCGTCGCACCGCTGCCGTCATGCGGAGCTACCGGCCCGCGCGGGCGTCACTTTCGCGACAATCGCGCTGATGACGGATCCGATGAGAAAGAATATGGCCAGCGGCCAGACCTTGTTCCATACAGGATCGTGCAGCCGCGCCGGATTGGCGATGGCGACGAGGTAATAAAAGAAGATGAGCGTCGCGACCATGATGGCGACAAGGACGGCTGCGAAGCGGCGGCCGAACGAGGTAATGCGGCGCGAGCGGAGATAGAACGCGACAGCGACGATGAGCACGCCGTACGGGAGGAAAATCATCTGTCCGCGCCGCGTCAGGATCGCTGTCAGGATCAACGCGCCGCCGCCAAGGATGCCCATCAATCCGGCAAAGATGAAGGGACGAGGATGCCGTGATTCTCGCATCGGATCAGTTCCCGTAACTGCATTTACTGTTGCAGTCGTATTGCCACCCCGTACCGCAGCCCCCGTCCACGCTTCGGTAGCAGGTTACCCCACCAATGCCACAAGTCGTAAATGCCCAGCACCAATCCGACAGCGTGGAGCAGGTACAGTCGGAGGGCATCAGCGGAACCGGCTTGAGTCCAGGTTTGAGTCCCTGCGCCTGAGACATTAGCTGACTCCCTGGCAACGACGACGGCACAACCACTCCCGTTCCATCGCTTGGGCCCAGTTGCGCAAACGCCTCAATCGCAAGATCGCGCGGGAAGAGGGCCTTAGCCTTTGCTTCGAACTCGCGCAGCGGAGCACCAACAAGCCTTTCCCAATCCGGACTGAGGTGATCCACCGCGTATGCCTCTGGTGAGAAAAGCGCTGTCGCATGGGCAACCAAGGCCTGCTGCTCAGGCGAGAGATCGTGCTCGGCCGAGAAGGTTTCGAGGTGAATCGCCCAAAGCGCGGATTTCGCTTCAGGGCTGAGGCCATGAAAGAGTACCTTTCGATCCAACATAGGCATCGTCGCCATGACGCTGTAGAGCGCATCCATGGCTTCGCGGTCCTTCGTCCGCGGTCGCGCGGCGTCAGGTGCAGCCGCGCTGAGAGAGGCCGTCGCGACAATCATGAGAAGGGTGACGAACGCTCTACGCATTCCTAGCTCTCCCAATCTGATCGGGGGCGACTTCATTCCATCGCGCAGGTCCCGTGACAGGAATCGCGCCCACGATCACCACCAAAATCAATACGTCAGGCAATAAGCTAAACGCAGCGCCAACATATGTCAAGAAGTAAGCTAAAAGTGTCGCTCGATCGGCAGATATCGAAATGGGTGAGGGACGATCGATACTGGCAGGTCAACGGTGAGCACGCCACCGCCTCCTGTACGCGGCGGCGTACAGGGTGCAAGCTCCTGCACGCGTGCATACCAGGCCCGCACGACGCCGGCCTGCTCCGACTCCGGCCCCTGCTCCGCCATCCCATACGAAGCTCTATAGGTAGCCGCCCTTGTCGAAGAGCGTGACATCACCGGTCGTCCCGTCGCTGTGGACGGTCAACTCGCTGGAGAGGCGGGCAGCGTAAACGTTGCCTCTGGTGATTTCGGTGACCGCAGTCTCAAGGCGCTTCGTTTATACAACGAGCCACATTCGATCACGACGGGAAGATTTCACGCGGAGGCGCGGAAACGCGCAGAGAGAAATGACCAACCCTCAACCTCCGCGTCTCCGCGTGAAACAATAACCTCCATGCACTCCACCATCCTCAAACGCTTCGATGAGCCCGACGAGACGCGCCTGTTCGAAAAGGGCAGGTTCGAGATCGTACACATTGGCGGTCTCACGATCGGCCGTGCCACGTACGAGCCGGGCTGGAAGTGGTCGCTTCACGTGGCACCTGTTGCCGGCGAGCCGCTGTGCCGGGTGGAGCACGTCGGGCTGGTGATCTCGGGGCGGGCAGTGGCCGCGTTCGAGGACGGCTCATTGATGGAGCTCACTCCCGGCCAGCTTTTCTACATACCCGCCGTTCCTCACGATAGCTGGGTAATCGGTGAGGAGCGCTACGTATCGCTTCACTTTCTCGGCGCGGAGAAGTACTCGGCGGCAACGTAGGCGATTCGGTTGCGCGGTCGCGAGGTTCGTGAAAACAGTCAAGTGCAGCGCGAGCACCGCCCCCTCATCCGCCGTAGCCTGCCCTGAGGAGCGATAGCGACGAAGGGGCACCTTCTGCTCTGAAGATTGGGTGGGTGGGCTGGACACATTTTTCGAGCGTAAGTACAATGTTTGGCCCCCGTTGCGACGTACTAGTCGCAGACAATTTGCGGCCGCGCGAACCGTCAAGAGGTTCGCTATGCGTGTATTCGGAGGGACGGGTTCCATCTGGGTGCACGGTGGCCGGCCGCAGACCGTCGGACCCTCCCCCGCTGGAAAGCGCGGGGGAGAAGGGCTCTCGAGGGGAGGGAGGCGCGAGCTCAAGATCTTCCCGTGTTACTGCGCCTGCGTGTCTTGTTCCACCGCCCGCGTGTCGTGTTCCGCCTGCGTGTCGTGTTCCTCCGCCTGTGTGTCGTGTTCCTCCGCCTGCGTGTCGTGTTCCTCCGCCTGCGTGTCGTGTTCCTCCGCCTGCGTGTCGTGTTCCTCCGCCTGC
>DATHRD010000105.1:0-152206 GCA_035482045.1 Thermoanaerobaculia bacterium | reverse complement strand
GGGCCGGACGGCAATTACGGCCGGGCACGGCACGAGCTGTCCAAAGCGAAGTACGCTCTTCGCGACGAGTTGGTCTGAGGTAGCCGAATTGAATTTCAAAGAGATTCTTGAACTGATTGACAAGGTCGCGGACCGCGGTATCGGTGCGGTTGAGATCGAACAGGCCGGGCTGAAGGTCCGAATCGAGGGCAAGTCTTCGGAGCCGCAGGTCATTCACTCTTACGCCGGGGATCGACCCGCCCCACCGCCCGCCCCCGTCCCGCCTGCCCCACCGACGCCGGCCGAGAAGGCCGCCACGGAGAAGGCGGCGGAAGACGCCGCCGAGGTAGGACTGCACATCATCACCTCACCAATCGTCGGCACGTTCTATCGCTCGGCGAACCCTGAATCCGAGCCGTTCGTCAACGTCGGCGACCGTATCGCCCGGGGCCAGGTACTTTGCATCGTCGAAGCGATGAAGCTGATGAACGAGATCGAGTCGGACGTCGATGGTGTCGTGACCAGGATCTATCCGCAGAACGGACAGCCGATCGAGTACGGGGAGAAGCTCTTCGCCGTGAAGCTGTCTTCGTAACCTATGCCCGCAATCTCGAAAGTCCTGATCGCCAACCGCGGCGAGATCGCGCTGCGCGTCATCCTTGCCTGCAAGGAAATGGGTCTCAAGACGGTGGCCGTCCACTCGGAGGCTGATCGCGACGCCCTTCACGTTCGCTACGCCGACGACGACGTCTGTATCGGCCCCGCAGCCTCCCGGCAGAGTTACCTGAACATCTCCTCGATCATCGCCGCGGCGGAGATCACCGGTGCCGATGCCATTCATCCCGGCTATGGTTTCCTGGCGGAGAACGCACATTTCGCGGAGATCGCCGGCGAATGCGGACTGACGTTCATCGGGCCGACACCAGAGGCCATTCGGCTCATGGGCAACAAAGCCGTGGCGCGCGACACGGCCCAGAAGGCGGGCGTGCCGATCCTTCCCGGCAGCGATGGTCCGGTGCGGACGTTCGAGGAAGCACGCGACATCGCCCAGGGCATCGGCTTCCCCGTGATTCTCAAGGCGTCGGCCGGCGGGGGCGGGCGCGGAATGCGTATCTGCGGCGATGAATCCACCCTTCAGAGCGCATTCGACACAGCCCGAAACGAGGCCGAGCGCGCCTTCGGCTCGGCCGACGTCTACATCGAGAAGTACCTCGAACATCCTCGTCATATCGAGATCCAGGTCTTTGGCGATACACACGGCCGCATCGTCCACCTCGGCGAGCGGGACTGCTCGATCCAGCGGCGGCACCAGAAGCTGATCGAAGAATCGCCGTCGCCCGTCCTGAACAGGGAGATCCGGCAGGCCATGGGGGATGCGGCCATCAAGCTGTGCAAGGCGGTCGACTACGTGAACGCCGGCACGATTGAGTTCCTCTTCCAGGATGGCGAGTTTTACTTCATGGAGATGAACACCCGCATCCAGGTCGAACACCCGGTCACCGAGGAGGTGACGGGCATCGATCTGGTGAAGGAGCAGATACGGGTAGCCTCGGGGCTGGCGTTGTCGGTGCCTCACGGCGATTTTTTCCTGCGCGGCCATGCCATGGAATTCCGCATCAACGCCGAGGATCCGGTCACGTTCGCACCGAACCCGGGAAAGATCCGTGAGTTCCATCTCCCCGGCGGTCCGGGCGTACGCGTCGACACGGCCGCCTACCGCGACTACGTCATTCCGCCGCACTACGATTCGCTCATCGCCAAGCTGATCATCCGCGGGAAGGATCGCGCCGAGGTGCTGGCACGCTCCCGACGCGCCCTCGAGCAATTCATCATCGAGGGTGTGAAGACGACCATCCCGCTCGACCGCGCCATCGTCAACAACGAGCGTTTCATCCTCGGAGACTTCTCCACGAGGTTCATGGAGGAGTTCGAGTGGTGAGGAAGTGGATTAGTAGATTAGTAGATCAGTGATTCGCAGATCGGTGTCTGTGACTGACCTGCCAATCGACTGATCCACTAATCTACTAAGCAACGAATCCACGATGAAAATCTACCTGGTCGGCTTCATGGGCGCCGGCAAGACCACGGCCGGCCGCGAGCTGGCGGCACGGGTCGGCAGCCCCTTTTTCGACCTCGATGAACTGATCGAGTCGGCGGAGAAGTTGTCGATCAAGGACGTGTTCGCACAGCACGGCGAAGTGTACTTTCGGAAGCGCGAGCGCGATGTGCTCCGTTCCACGCGCCACCTCGACAGCGCCGTCGTCGCCACCGGCGGCGGAACGTTCACGTTCGACGAGAATATTCAGTTCATCCAGTCCGAGGGACTTTCGGTGTACCTTTCGGCACCCTATTCATTACTGCGCAGCCGCATCGGAGACAAAGCGGCCGAACGACCGCTCTTCCGTGACGACGTGGCCGCCCACGAGCTCTACAGCAACCGCATCCGTTATTACCGCATGGCCGACATCACCATCGAGATCCGCGAGGAGGAGACGACCAACGAGATCGTCGAGCGCCTTCTCCTCGAATTGCCGAAGGGGTTCCTCGAACCGGGACACCGTACACCGTGGAGAGGGGCTCGCGCGTGAGAGCGCTCGTCGTCAGCGACCTGCACTCGAACGCGGAAGCGCTGCGCATGGTGATGAACCGGGTGCGCCGCAAGAAGTTCGATCTCGTCATCTGCCTCGGCGATTTCGTCGGCTACGGCGCCCAGCCGAATCAGATCCTCGACACGATGCGGACGATGAAGGGGCCGAAGCTCTACATCCGCGGCAACCACGATCGCGTGGCTGCCGGCCTGGATGAGGCCGAAGGTTTCAACACGGCAGCCAAAGCCGCGGCGCTCTGGACGCGCGATCACCTCTCCGCCCGCAACCGCCATTTCCTGGAGACGCTCCCACTCGGCCCCATCGAGCGGGAGGGAGTGCTGATCTGTCACGGCGCGCCGCACAACGAAGATGAGTACGTGTTTCATGAAGGGCACGCCCGCGACATCTTCGAGTCCAGCACCGCGCCGATCATCCTCTACGGGCATACACACCTGCCGGTAATCTTCTCCATCGACCGCCAGCATCGCGTACACGGCGTGGCCGTGCGCGGAGACGTCGTCGTCCGCCTCGACAGGGAGCACCGCTACCTGATCAACCCCGGCTCGGTGGGACAGCCGCGTGACCGAAACCCGGCCTCGTCGTTCATCATCTTCGATTCGACCCGTCTGACCGTGCAGTTCTTCCGCGTCGCCTACGACATCGGGAAAACGCAAGGATCGATCCTCAAGGCCGGGCTCCCGGCCATCCTTGCCCAGCGTCTGGCCTACGGGACTTAAGAGCAGGAGCCGCCCTTGCCCCGGAGCCGCTGACCTACGTACGGGACGCGGTGTCCTCGCCTGAGGAGGGCCGCCACCCTCCCGCCATGGCTCACACAGGCTAAACTGCTGAAAAGGCAGATGGAATGCTCAACCGTTCCATGGCATGCCAGCCGCACCTTCGAAGATTGGAAGCATCGAGAGGAAACCGCAATGCGCAAGTCGACCCTTCTCCTTCTGGCAGCAATCGCAGCTATCGCTCTGCCGTCGTATGCGCGCGACCGCAGTCACTCTTACATTACCTATGACGACGGCGGCTCGACCCTTCGGCAGTCCGAGGACGGGCGGGACATCGATACACGCGTCAACATGCCGGTCTTCCCGGGCGACGAGGTGACGACCGGCAAACGCGGCCGCGTCGAGATCCGCATGGCCGACGGCAACGTCATCGCTCTCGACCGATCGACCTCCGTGCAGTTCAAGTCGATCCTCGATTCGTACGACGGCGACTCGGAACAGACCATCGTCGAGCTTCACTACGGTCACGTAGCCGTTCAGCGCGACGATGACACCCGCCAGCTCCTTCGGCTCGATTCCGCGGACGCCAGCTATGCGGCCACGGACATCGCCACCTACGCCGTCGAAACCGACTCCAGGAACCACGATCGCGTGACCGTGTTCGATGGGACGATGGAAGTTCGTACGCCGGCGCGCACGGCACGCCTCCGCGCGGGCGAGGAAGCGCACATCGACGACGGTGGGATCTACGACCTCGTCAGCTCGCACAACAACGCGGACGAGTTCGAACGCTGGTTCATCCAGCGGGCCTCGCGTTACAGCACTGCAAGCGGCCGCTATCTCGACCGTTCGCTGGCGTATTCCGAGGCCGACCTCGGTTCGAGTGGTTCCTGGTTCTTCGCATCCAATTTCGGCGGCTGGTGCTGGCGCCCCAACGTCGCCGCTGGATGGCGTCCCTATTACAACGGTTACTGGCGCTACAGCCCCGGAGGCTTTCTCGTGTGGGTCTCCTACGATACGTGGGGATGGGTTCCCTACCACTACGGCCGCTGGGCGTTCGAGTCCTCGTACGGGTGGGTGTGGCTGCCGGGCGCGGCGTATGCGCCGGCATGGGTCTACTGGATGTACGGTCCAAGCTACGTCGGCTGGGCGCCGATGGGTTGGTATGACTGCTATCGCCCATACTACGACTGGGCGTACCGGCCGTATGCGCGCGCCGGTTTTGAGCTCGGTGGCGGCTGGTCCGGGCGCGTCCGCCCCGGTGAGGTAGACCTTCGCCCCTGGACGTTCGTGACCCCAGGCCAGTTGCTTAACCGTCACGTCGATCAGGGGTCGCTGACAGCCGACCTGATCCGCGATCGGATGCGCCACGATGGCAACACGGGCCTGGTCAGCAGCTCGCCCGCCCGCTTCAACAAGAACGAAATCAAAGATCCGAACGCGGCGGTCGGCAACGTCTTCCGTCACGGTATCGGCGGTGGTACCGGCAAGGGAGGTTCCGGGTCGGTGACGGATATGACCCCGTTTTTCCGTCGCGACCCGGAGCTTTCCAGTTCGATTCGCGAGCGGGTGGTTCACGCGCAGCCTGTCAACGGCGTTGTCATCGTGCCCTCCGGCCACACCGGTGCACCCTCGGGTGTCCCGACACCGGGCACGAGCGGAACGCTCGAAGGCCAGGTGAATCGCGGGGCCGATGGCACAATGCCGCGAACCGAGTCGCCATTCATTACGCGCGACGGCCGGTCGGTCCAGGGCAATGATCCGGCCGGCTGGCGCCGCGCCGACCCCGCGCAGTCTCCCGCGGCAGACACCACAGCCACGCCGGCCGCGCCGGCGCACCCCGATGACTGGCGTGGTCGTGCTGTCGCTAGCCACGATGGCAACGCCTCCTCGCCGGCTCCGTCGGCGGGAACGAGCCGCGACGTGCCCCGCCGCATCATCGACGGGACCGGCGGTGCTCATATCTCCCGCGACCGGTCGCCTTCAAACGATTCGAAGCCGCCCGAGCATTCGTCCGGCAGCGGAAATGGGGGCTCGTCATCGCCGCCGCCTCGCAGTTCCTCGCCGCCTCCGTCTCACTCCACGCCACCTCCGTCGTCTTCATCGCACGACAGCGGATCACACGAATCGCACAATGACGGAGGTCACGGGAAGAAGGATTAGACCGGCCAGCCTGGGTGGCGTTGATTGCCCACGGCTCGACCACTGGGGCGCGGAGAGAGCGGGCTGACCCAACCTCTCCTAGGAAACCTCGCGGCGGAACGTTCACCGCGCTCCTGTTGACCGAGCCTTGGGCAATCAACGTCCCCCGGTGCCGGCCGCGCGTTGCCCTTCCGCTACAATCCGCCCGAATGTCCGTTGCCCTCTTCTTTGCCCTCTATTGTCTCGAAGCGGGGCTCTTCTTCATCGTCGTGCCCTGGACCCGTGTCTGGAGTATGAACCCGCTTCTCCACGCCACGCCGGCTCTGCTGTTGTTGTCCATCAATCCGTTCGTTCGCGGCTTCGTTTCCGGCTTCGGGGTGGCACACCTTCTCATCGGCGTGAAAGACGTAATGCGCATCGCCACGGCGCGTCGCGATGGGCGGGCGGACTGAACGTGAACACCCGCCGCCGCGTCCTGCCGTACTTCGTTCCGCTCATCGTGAGCGTTTTCTTTTTCGGTCTTCTGGTCCTCCTGAACTATTACAGCAGGGAGCTAAAGGGATACAGGGACGTCCGTCTCGTTCTATTCGGCAAGGAGGATGGCCGTCTTCAGTTCCTCGCCTGGATCGCGCTGATCATCTTCGTCGTTCGCGTCGTCGATGCCTTCATCTTCGACGTCGTCATGTCGAGGCGGCGCAACGCTCCGCAGTTGCTGCGTCAGATCGTCGCGATCGTGCTCTATCTGCTGATGGGTGCCAGTGCCCTTAAGCTCGTTTTCGACTACGACGTCAAGGCCGCCCTTACCGGCGGCGCTGTCCTCGCGGCGGTCATCGGCCTGGCTCTCCAGGACACGCTCGGAAACCTCTTCAGCGGCATCGCCTTGCACATGGAAGGTGCGTTTGACGTCGGCGACGTCGTCCATTCCGGCGACTACGTCGGCGTCGTCGAGAGCGTGGCCTGGCGGGCCACGCGCATGCGTGGCTTCAACAACCAGATGATCGTGCTTCCCAACTCGGTCATCGCCCGCGAACGGCTGGAGGTCTTTCCGCGCGCTCAACTGAATGCCCGCGTGCTGCAACTGGGAATCGACTACAACGTCCCGCCGGCGACGGTGATCGGCATCGTCAGCCAGGCGGCCGCGCATGTCGAAGGCGTGGCTCGTGAGCTGCCGTGTTTCGCCCGTGTGGCCTCATTCGCGGACTCGTCCGTCATCTACGAGATCAAGTACCACACGCGCGACTACGCCCATCGCGACCGCATGGATGCCGACATCCGCAAGGCTGTCTGGTACGCGTTGCAGCGGAACAAGATCGCCTTCGCCACGCCGGTCCGCGCCTTCCACACCTATACACCACCCGTGGTGGGCCAGGGTGTTTCCGCGGAAGAGGTGCTGGCTCGCCTTCGCGAGGTCGACATCCTCTCGCCTCTCTCGGAAGAGGCACGCCAGACCATCGCCGCGGCCGCGCGCGTCCACTTCTACTCGAGAGGAGAGACGATTCTCCGCCACGGTACGGCCGGCGATTCGATGTTCGTGGTCCACGCCGGAACGGCCTCGGTACGCTTGCCCGACGAATCGGATCAGGGCTGGCACGAGGTGGCGCAACTGAGCGCCGAAGCCGTCTTCGGGGAGATGGCTCTCCTCACCGGCGAGACCCGCACCGCTGACGTCGTGGCCATGACCGACGTGACGGCGTTCGAGATCGGCAAAGACTCCCTGCAGTTGATCCTCTCCGACCACCCCGATCTGGTCGAAGCGATCACCGCGAAAGTCCTCCATCGAAAGGGCCACCTCGACGCCATCCGCGGCGGCGAGCCCGAGGAGGAGGAGATGTCGGTCGTCTCAAGGGTGAGAGCGTGGTTCGGATTGTGAGAGATCGGGGAGCCGTCGACGGATTCGACGATTGCCGATAAGGTGGTGACGTGCCACTCTCATCTGCCGACATCAGAACAGCCTTCGAGGCGCTATCGGCAGAGTTCGAACATGACCGCGAGCGCGCGGAGATCGTGGTCGTTGGCGGAGCGGCGGTTGTGCTCCTCTTCGAGGCACGTGAGACGACGAAAGACGTAGACGCCTACTTTCTCATGCCGGATGCTTCACACATTCGAGACGCCGCGACCCGCGTGGCGCACCGACTTGACCTGCCTGACGATTGGCTGAACGACGGTGCTAAGGGATTCCTGGTAGCTGTCACACGAGGAGACCTTCTCTTTGAGTCCCCGTATCTGATCGTGCGTGCTGCATCATTCGAGCAACTTCTGGCGATGAAGCTAGCTGCCTGGCGCGACGCGGTCGACCGCGATGACGCAAGAATCCTGCTTTCCAGAATGCGAGGATCGGCCCCTGACGTTTGGGACGTTGTGAAACCATTGGTGCCGCCGCATCAGATCGACAAGGCGTGGTATGCGTTCCAGGATTTATGGGAGGCGATACATGGAACTGCGTGACCTTGTCCGCGCAATCCTCTCAGGGGACCTGTTGGCCGCGCGCCAATGGGTCGCTGATGCGCGTCGGGCGCGAATCCGCTGGGAACATGTCGTCAGGCCGTCCGGCCTCGACGATCGTGAGATGACAGTTGCGGCCGGCATCGTGGAGCTTCTGGCGGCGAGGTCTGGTACGGTAGCACCACCGTGGACTCTTGCGATTGGGGCGCAGCGAGAGCCCCTCTTCCTCGATCCGGGACTGCAGGACATGCCGAGGACGCTTGCGCGCGCGATGACGGACGGCCCGGAGCCGCTCCGCCGACGCAATTTGTTCGCCTCGCCTGACTTCCTTGACGTGAGGTAGGAGCAGAGAATGAAGCGCCTCCTGATCGTCGAAGACAAAGAGTCGCTTGCGCTGATGCTGCGCGAGACGGTGGAGTCCGAGGGGCTCGATGCCGATCTTGCCCGCGACGGGCATGAGGCCGTCCGGAAGCTGGCCTCGGGACAGCGCTACTTCGCCGTCCTCACCGATTTGCGCATGCCCGTCGCGGACGGGATCGCTGTGTTGCGGCAGGTGAAGGAGAGCGATCCCGATTGCCCGGTGATTGTGATGACGGCCTTCGGCACGATCGACAATGCCGTCGAGGCGATGAAGCTCGGCGCTTATGATTTCGTGCAGAAGCCGGTCGATGTCGATCATCTGCTCCTGTTGCTACGCCGCTGCCGCGAGAATCGAGAGCTGCGCTACGAGAACATCCTGCTCAAGGACGAGTTCCGCCAGCGCTACCGGCTGCCGGCCATCGTGGGGGAGTCGCCGCGCATCGTCGAGGTGTCGAACGCCATCCAGCGCGTCGCTACCACCGATTCAACGGTGTTGCTGCAGGGAGAGTCGGGCACGGGAAAGGAGCTCTTCGCCCGTGCCATCCATCAACTCTCGCCGCGCCGTGATCGCCCTTTCGTGGCCATCAACTGCGCGGCCATTCCGGAGACCCTCATCGAGAATGAGCTGTTCGGACACGAGAAGGGCTCCTTTACAGGCGCCAGCGGACGACAGCTCGGCAAGTTCGAGCTGGCGGACAGCGGAACGATCTTCCTCGACGAGATCGGCGAGCTGGGTCTTGGCGTGCAGGCGAAGATCTTGCGCGTGATCCAGGAGCGG
Source organism: Thermoanaerobaculia bacterium (assembly GCA_035482045.1). Lineage (GTDB taxonomy): Bacteria > Acidobacteriota > Thermoanaerobaculia > Gp7-AA8 > Gp7-AA8 > JADGNZ01. Next base: position 143,183 of record DATHRD010000105.1, on the reverse strand, counting down.
CGCTTCGACCGCATCGGAGGAACATCGACACAGGAGGTCGATGTGCGCATCATCTGCGCCACGAACCGCGGCCTGGCCGACGAGGTGAAACAGGGGCGCTTCCGCGAAGATCTTTTCTTTCGGATCAATGTATTCCCCGTCACCGTGCCGCCGTTGCGGGCTCGGCGGGAGGACATCGACGCTCTCAGCGGCTTCTTTCTCCAGAAGTTCGCGCGCGAGCTGCGGAAGCCGTCGCTGCGCATCGCCGCCGAGGCGCGCACGGCGTTGCACGCATATGACTGGCCCGGCAACATCCGGGAGCTGGCGAACTGCATCGAGCGGGCGGCGATCCTCTGCGACGGCGCGACGATCGAGCGCCGCGACCTCCACCTCGGCGATGCCTCCACCGACGCGATCCGCGATGCCCTCGATCTCTCCGGCACCCTGGCCGAGGCGGCCGAGCGCGCCACGAGGATCGTCGAGCGGCTGAAGATCATCGATGTGCTGTCCCGCAGCAGCAGTCGTGCGGAGGCTGCCGAGGCGCTCGGCATCTCCGCGCGCACGCTCGCGGCGAAGATGAAAGAGCACGGCATCGAGGAGTCGTAATGCCGGACGCCATCCCCACCGCCGGCGACGTCATCGATCACCTCAACGAACGGTTCGCCGCGCGTGGGCTGCCGTATCGGATCGACCGGATCACCGTCCTGCCGTACGTCTCGCCAATGTGGCTTGCCAACTGGTCTGTCCCCCAACTCGCCGATGCGACCGAGCGCGACGTCATCGACGAAGAGATCGCCGAGGCACGCTGGAGGTGGCCCCAGGTGCTGGACGAGGAGTGGGAGTCCAATCCGCCCACCGCTACGTGAGGTTCGTTACTTCGCCGCGACCTTCTTCGTCTCCGCCGCGGCTCCGATCGTCTCGGCCTTTACGAGCGAGGCGCTTGTACCGGGGGTGAAGGCGGCCAGCAGGTCGAGGCCCTTTGTGATCTGCGCGAAGCCGATGCAGTTCTTATCGGGCGGACGCCGGTTGTCCGTGTCGATCACGATCGTCGGTTCTGAATACCTGCTTCCTGATGAGCAGTAAGAAACCGTGCCGATGTGCGGCGCCACTCCTGCCTCGGTGCCGAGAGGCTGCAACAGAGGCCCGACTCTCCTGGATGGCAGGGAGATGGAGATCCCATCCTTGTGCCCGAGGAGACGAGTCGCATCAAGTGCGCCGGCGAGGGCGAATCGGGCGACCTGGATGACCGTATCCGGCGCGAGCTCGCGATCGAGCCTTGCTGTCATGTTGCCGATGTTCGTGTGCAGCACGAGGATCTTGCTGTCGAACAGTGCCGCCGAGGTGTGCGCCAAATCCTCGGATGTCGGCACCACGAACTCTGGATCATCCAGACCGAGAAACACCGACGCCATCGAATCGGCATTGGCGTTCGTCGGGTTGTCGTAGGTGCTGATGAGCGAGTACTTGTGAGTGTGCTCGATGGGGACTCCGTCCGGGCTCGAAAGCTCGTCCACATGCGTCAGGCCGATGCCGGTGGGCGGGTTCTGCGCGTTTGCCACGAAGACCGTGTTGCCCGTCGTCATATCGCGCATCTCCAGCGAGCGGGCGAAGGGATGGAGATGCACGGCCGCGTAGCGGAGGCGAGTATCGAACTGCAAGTTCATGAACCAGGTGATGTCGCTGTGGTTGACCTGTTTACCGGGCGGTACGATCCAGTGGCCTGTCATCTTGCGGCCCTGCGGATCGACGTAGTCAGCCGAGCTGCTGGAAGCCTGCGGGGCGCGCGCGCCGATGAGGCAGCTCGCGGCAGAGCTCATTGCTGAGCTCGCGCCGTCATGCCTGGTCTCGGCGGTGATGCTCGACGCCGACGGCATCGCCATCATCGAATGGGCCAGGGCCAGCGGATTGTCTTCGAGCTGCACCATCCCCGAGGCACCCACGTTGAAGAGAGGCTTGATCGGGAAGGTCAGATCGCGGGCGCGGACGTAATCGATCGTGACGCGATGCCGCACTTTGAGGTTTTCGGGATGCTCGATGTTCAGGTTGAGTACCTGTGTGAAGAGCAGCAACGGCTCGTTCGATGCCAGCGGAAAGCCGAAGCCTGCTGGAAGTTTTGCCGTGAGCATCCCCTGCGACAACGTCATCAGCCGCGACGCCGTGGGACGGTGGAAGCCGAAGAGGGCCTGGTGTACGACGGGATCGAGGTCGACGTTCACGTGGCACATCAGCTCGGGAAGCTGCGGGGTCGTTCCGTCGTCCTTCACCATCTCCGTGCGAATACCGGTGACCCATAGCAGCTCGGCGGGGCCGTTCGGATCGCCGAGGTAAATCCGCTCCATGCTGGAGGGACCCTCCATCGAGTGATAGATCTTGTCGATGGTGTAAACGGGAGAGATGAATTGCTTTGAATCTCCCGCTGGAGCTGCGAGCGCCGCGGCCGCCGTGAGGATCGTGATGGCGGCGAGCAAAACGCGCTTCATGGACGAAAGAGTAGCACCTGCGCGGCTCGGATGAGGATCTGGGCCACGGCAGCGCCCGCCGCATCGAGGACGACGTCATGCCAGCTGCCGGTGCGCGAGGGGACGAAGGTCTGATGAAACTCGTCGATCGAGGCCACGCACGCCGTGAGCACGATGGCCCAGACGGCCCAACGCAGACTCCATGACGTCCGCTCGCCGCGCAGCGCGCGGAACGTCAGCGCTCCCAGGATGCCGTACTCCGTGAGATGAGCGCACTTGCGGACGACGAAGTTGATTGTATCGAGTGTCGCCGGCGCGACGGAATGGCCGGTGAGCCAGACAATGATCCGTTCCAGCACGCTGCCCGTATTCGCGCCGGAGAAGGTATCGGTCGAAGCGGACAGAATGACAGCGCACCATGCGATCGGCGGGAGCCAGTAGGTGAGGAAGCGGTGCATGGTTGGTTTCTGGGTTTCTGGTTGCTTGGTTGCAGGGTCTCGCGGTCTCGCGGTCTCGCGGTCACGAGGTCACGAGATGTCGGTTACTGAGTTGCTTGGTTGCAGAGCGAGAGTCGTTTGATGAAGACTCAGCAACCCAGCAACCCAGCAACCCAGCAACCCAGCAACCGCGAGACCCCGAGACCCCGAGACTCCGAGACCCCGAGACCGCGCACCCGCGACCACGGCCTACTTATAATGCACCTCCCTTGTACGAATCGAAGACACACGCACGGTTCACCGTCTACCAGCCAGGAATGTCGCCGCAGGAGGTAACGCTGGCGGTGGAGAACATCTCGCTCGGGCGCGCTTCTGACTGCACGATTCCGATCAAGGACCGGTTTCTCTCGCGCCGCCATGCGGAGATTGTCAACGAGCGCGGCACATGGTTCGTGCGCGACTGCGGCAGCGTGAACGGAACGATGCTGAACGGCGTGAAGGTAGTCGATACAGCGCTGCTCCACCCTGGTGACCGTATCGCCCTCGGCGACAGCGAAGTGGTCTTCCACTCCGGCGAAGCCACCTCGCAGTTCATCGCCGTCGACACCACCTCGCAAGCCCCGAACCTGACCATCTCCGTCACGGACGATGAGAAGGAGCGCAGCAGCGAGAAGACGCAGATCCTCTCGACGCTGGCGCTGGAGTTTCTGGCCGACCGCCCCATGTCCGAGCTGTTCGACTTCATCCTCGACCGCGTCATCTTTCTCCTTCGCCCGACGCGCGCGGCCATCGCCCTTCTCGCCGGCGACCGTACTTCATTCGCCAACGTGAAGTTGCGCCGCCTCGATCCTACGGAATCGGAGGAGCTGACGATCAGCCGCACGCTGCTGGCCGAAGTCGTGGATGGGCGAAAGGTCGTCTCCTACTTCGACTCCGACATGAACGAGAAGTTCGCCCGCGCCCAGTCGATCATCGCCCAGAGCATCCGCTCCGCCGTCTGCGCGCCGCTCCTGGTCGCCGACGTCGTCCTCGGCGTTCTCTACATCGATTTCACCTCCGGTCACGGCGTCGTCGCTGAAGATGACGTGCGCCTCCTCGGGCAGATCGCCCGCTTTGCCGCCGTCACCCTCGAACGGACGCGCCTGCGCGAGGAGGCCTTCGCAAAGGCGAAGATCGATGAGGAGTTGCGTACCGCCTACACCATTCAACAGCGGCTGCTTCCGGACGTCTTGCCCGAGATCGAGGGCTACCGTTTCGCCGGCACGAACCGTCCCTGCAAGACGGTCAGTGGCGACTACTACGACGTCGTGGCCCGCCCCGACGGCCGGATCTATTTCGTCATCGCCGACGTCAGCGGGAAAGGGATCACCGCGGCCCTGATCATGTCGAGCGTGGCCACGGCTTTCGCCATCTTCACGCGCACCGACCCGACGCCGGCCGATCTGTTGCGCGACATGAACGCCACGCTGGCGCCCCGGACCTCGCCGTCGAAATTCGTGACCATGGTGGCTGGTGTGCTCGATCCGGCCACGGGCGTGGTGGCGTTCGCCAACGCGGGCCATGTCGCGCCGCTCCTGGTTTCGAAAAGCGGTGTCGACGCCATGCGTTCGACGGACATGGTCGTCGGCATTCTCCCGACGGCGCAATACCGCAACCAGACCCTCACGCTGGGGCCGGGCGACTCGCTGGTCCTCTTCACCGACGGCGTGACCGAGGCGGAGAACATCGCCGAGGAGCAGCTCGGCCTCGACCCGATCTCCGAGATGCTGCTGACGATGCGCAGCAGCGAGGCGCCGGCGATCCTCGACCGGATCGACACGTATGTTCACGACTACATCGGCGAAGTCCCGGCCGGTGACGATGTGACGATGCTGGCGATGACGCGCCGCGCCTGAGCGCTGGCTCGGTTGCGGGGGTCGGGAGTCGGGGGTCGGGGGTCGGAACTGATGATTCTCGTACGATCCCGTCTCCGACCCCGACCCTAGGCTTTAGCCGGGGGATATCGCCGGCTCGCCGGCGTAGCCGGCCCAGACGTCGCCATGGATCGCTGTTCAGATTCCGGACACAAATGTCCGAACACGGAGATCGATGTCCAAAATGTAGACACGGTGTCCAAAAATAATGCGATGCCGCACCAAAACGGAGCGATGCCGGAGAAAAACGGAGCGATACCGCACCAAAACGGAGCGATGCCGGAGAAAAATGGAGCGATGCCGCACCGCTGGTTACGATTACCGCCCTCGCGAGGTCCGGTCGGACTGAGAGTCCGACCTACGTTTTGTCAAAGCTCGAACCTGGTCCCAAGCTCCACGACCCGGTTCGGCGGAATGTGGAAGTAGAGCGTGGCGCTGCGGTCGTTGCGCTTCATCAGGACGAAGAGGCGGATGCGCAGACGGGTCAGGAGGGACGTTCGCCTGCTGTCCGGAGGAACGATGGTCGTTCGGCCGAGGTAGTAGGTCGTTCGGTCAGGATCGATCGGGATGCCGAGCTGGCGCGCGCGCTCGAGCACATGAGGGGCGTCGGGCTCCTCCATGAATCCGTAGCGTCCAACGACGCGGTGAAAACCGAGGGTGAGGGTCTCGACGTGAACGCGCTCTTCGTCGTCGACCGTCGGCGACTCCTCTGTGGTGATCGTCAGAAGCACCACGGTCTCGTGCAGCACCTGATTGTGCTTGAGGTGGTGCAGCAGAACGATGGGCACGCCTTCGTTGTCGGCGGCGAGGAAAACGCCCGTTCCACGCACACGGTGGGGCGGGTGGCGGGCCAGGCTGTCGAGGAACGCCTCCAACGGCAGCGCGCGCTCGCGCGTGCAGTTGGCGAGCATGAACCGGCCTGCCTGCCAGGTGCTCATGAGCAGGTAGACGACGGCGCCGATCAGCAGCGGCAGCCAGCCTCCGTCGAGGAACTTGAACGCGTTCGCCACGACGAAAGCGATGTCGGCGATGAGGAACGTGCCTGCGACGGCGATGACCGCGATCCATCGCCAATGCCAGCGCAGGCGGGCCACGGCGGCGAAGAGCAGCGTGGTGATGGCCATCGTGGTCGACACGGCCAGTCCGAAGGCTGCGGCCAGACGGTCGGATGAGCGGAAGGCCAGCACGATCGCCACCGTAGCGAACATCAGCACCCAATTGAGCGCAGGGAGATAGATCTGTCCGATGACGGAACCGGACGTGTGGATGACCTGCACGCGGGGACTGAGCCCGAGCTGCGCGGACTGGCGGGTAAGCGAGAAGACCGCTGAGATGAGCGCCTGCGAGGCCACGATCGTGGCCAGCGTCGCCAGTACCACCATCGGGTAGAGAAACGTTGTCGGAACGCAGGCGTAGAACGGACGCGCCGCCGCGCCCGGATTGCGCAGCAGCATCGCGGCCTGGCCGAGATAGCTGAGAAAGAGCGACGGCAGCGCGAGGTAGTACCAGGCCGCGCGGATCGGCCGCGGACCGAAGTGGCCCATGTCCGCGTAGAGCGCCTCGCCGCCGGTCAGACAGAGGACGACCGCGCCGAGCGCGAAGAACCCGCGAGCGCCGTTGTGGGCAAAGAACCGGACCGCGTAAATCGGGTTGACCGCCGCGAGCGCCGCCGGATTCGAGGCCAGGGTCACGCCGCCGAGGATGGCGATGACCACGAACCACACCGCCAGGACCGGCCCGAACAAGACGCCGACGCGGCCCGACCCGAACGGCTGCACGGCAAACAGCAGGACGAGGATACAGACGGTAATCGGGATCACGCTCGGGCCGAGTGCCGGCGTCGCCACTTGCAAGCCTTCCACGGCGCTGAGCACCGACACCGCCGGCGTGATGATGCCGTCGCCGTAGAGCATGGCCGTGCCGACCAGCGCCAGGGTGACGAAGACGGCGCTGCGGCGGGTGGGCGTCGATTTGTCGCCGGTGAGCAGGGCCAGCAGCGCCAGGATGCCGCCCTCCCCGCGGTTGCCCGCACGCATGAGCACGGCCACGTACTTCACGCTCACCATGAGAATGAGCGCCCAGAGAAACAACGACACGATGCCGAGCACGTTCTCGCGCGTCGGCGCGACGCCGCGAGCACCATGAAACGCCTCCTGCAGCGCATAGAGGGGACTCGTGCCCAAGTCGCCGAAGACGACGCCGAGCGCGGAGAGGGCCAGCAGCAGAAGCGGCGCGGAGCGAACGGCGTCGCCGGCGCCGTTGGAAGCCTCGTCCGGGTTGCTCATCGCGGCAGACGATACCGCCTCGGCTTCCGTTCCGGCACCGGCGCGGATCAGCATTTCGAGATTCTTCCGAATTCTTTCGAGATTCTTACGGATTCTTTGGCGCTTCTTCCGCGCTTCCTTTGGGTTTCGTGCGGACCGGCCTTGCGGAGCTTGGTTATCTATTCTCGTGCGAGCGAAAGCCTGACGCCGTCACACCCCAGCCGCCTGGTCCCAGTCACTCATCAGAGTGACCTTACCCACTGGCCTGGACTACCCAAAGAAAACTGGCGTCGGTAAGTGCGCTCGACCAGGAGAGATATCGTGTCGAACCACAAAAAAGACAGCATCGTCCTTCACTTTGCAGTAGTGGTCCTGCTTCTGACCTCGCTCGCGGCGAGAGGCGATGAGCCGGGCTGCACTCCATCGGACGCGCCAAGTGCGCAGGCTGACAGCACGGCCGCGAAGCCGGCCGAGCCGGCGCCGAAGCCGGAGCCGTTCGCGTTCGCCGATTTCACATGGCTGAACGGCAACAGCCGGCAGCACAAGCCGGTCTTCGACTATCCGGCCTTCACCGGCGAAGTACGCGTCGATACGAATTACGTGTACGACCTCAATCACCCGCAGGACCACACGCTGGTCGGCTCGAGCGAGTTAGGGCGCACCGATGAAGTGCAGCTTCAGCAGCTCGGCGTCGGCGGAGACTTCCACTACGACAATGTGCGAGGCCGCCTGCTGACCCAGTTCGGCATGTACTCGACGATGACGCCGCGCAACGACGCCAGCCCCGCGCGCGGCCAGTGGGACCTGGCAAACGCGTATCGCTACGTATCCGAGGCTTACGGCGGCTATCACTTCGACAAGATGAACGGCATCAACGTCGATGCCGGCATCTTCATGTCGTACGTAGGACTCTTCAGCTACTACCAGTACGACAACTGGGCATATCAACCGTCGTTCGTTTCTTCGAACACACCGTGGTTCTTCAATGGCGTGCGCATTCAGATCTTTCCGAACGACCATTTCAAGGAAGAGATCTGGCTGACGAATGGCTGGCAGTCGTACGGGATGTTTAACGACGCGCCGGGAATCGGAACGCAGACGCTGTGGCGGCCGAACGGCAACTGGTCGATCCTCTCCAACGACTACTTCTACGGCAAGGACACGCTCAACAACGCCGGCAGGAAACGCGCCCACTCGGACAGCAGCATCGAATGGAAATACCGCGATACGCCGGACTCGAAGATCAGCAAGTCCGCGCTGTCATTCACATTCGACATCGGTTGCGAGTACGGCGGCGGCGTGACCTGCACCGGCGGTACTCCCGCCAAGCCGTCGCAGTACTTCATCGGATTCATGCTCTACGACCGCCTGTGGTTCGATCACGACAAGTACGGCTTCACCCTCGGCGGCGGGGCGATCAACAACCCGGGGCGCTACCTCGTCCTCATGCCGCCGATCAACGGCGCCACGGCGGCATCGGGCACGCCGTATTTCACCGCCAACCCCGGCGATCCGTTCCGGGCCTGGGATGCGTCGGCGACCTTCGACTACATGCCGAGCGACAGCGTCACGTTCCGCTACGAGCTCAATCACCGTTCCGCGAACGTGCCGTATTGGTCCGGGCCGGGCGGCGTGACGCCGCCGGGCGGAAACAGCGGAGCCCCCGGCTCGCTGGTCTCCGGCTTCCAGCCTGACCTGAGAAAAGCCGAGAGCCGTTTCACGGCCGCGATCCTGGTGAAGTTCTAGCCATGACCACCGCGCGAATCACAGCGATCGGCAGCGCCGCCGTTGTGATCGCGCTTGCGGCGGGTTCCGCCTTCGGACAGGAGGCGGCACCCGCCGCGCCGAAGTGGTACGACATCATGCACATCAGCGGCTTCGTCGACGCCTACTACGCCTGGAACGGCAACGATCCGGTATCGCGTGATAACTTCGAGCCGGGAACAGGTACGACCGCGAAGAACGCGAACGAATTCAGCCTCAATCTTGCCGAGGTGGAGATCGTCCGCGATCCCGCTCCGGTCGGTTTTCACCTCTCGCTGGTCGCGGGCAACGGCGCGGATGTGGTGCATGCCGGCGAGCCCCAAGGGTTTCGTCACATCTACCAGGCTTCCGTCATCTACAAGCTGAACGACAAGCTGACCATCGAGGGCGGGATCTTCCCGTCGCATATCGGATTCGAAGGCTTCTTCTCGAAGGACAACTGGAGCTACACGCGGGGGTGGCTCGGCGAGTTTTCGCCGTACTATCAGGCGGGCATTCACGCCAGCGAGCAGTTCTCGAAACATTGGTCGGGCGAGATCCACGTCCTCAACGGATGGCAGCTCATCCGCGACAACAACGACGCGAAGGCGATCGGCGTCAAGATCGCGTACAGCGGCGACCGGCTCAATGCGTCGCTCAATACCTTCGACGGGCCCGAGCTCCCGAACGACAACTCGCACTGGCGTCACTTCGGCGACCTGATCGCCACATTCAAGGCGACCAGGCCGCTGAGCATCAGCGTTTCCGTCGACCGCGGATATCAGGCCCTTCCGGGCAACGCAAGCGCCAACTGGCTGGGCATCGGCGGGTTCGGCCGGTACACGCTCGACCCGCGGCACGCGATCGCCGTTCGGATCGAACGATTCAATGACCCGGAGGACGGTATCAGCGGCGCGGCGCAGAAACTCACCGAAGCCACCCTGACATTCGAGCACCACCCGGTCGGGAACCTGATTCTCAAAATCGAAGGGCGCCGTGATCACTCGACGGCATCGGTATTCACAAGCGGCCGAAACGGCACGTCGCGTGACGAGACCATCGTCGTGATCGGCGCTGTGGCCACGTTCTGAAGCAAGGAGACGCTCATGTGGGATCTGATTTTCATCGTGTTGACCATCGTCCTGTTCGCCGCCGCGGTCTGGTACACGCGTGCCTGCGACAAGGTGTGAGGCTGCCATGACATTCGAAACAATCGTTGGACTCGCGCTCGCTGTTCTTGGCCTGATCTATCTCTTGTACGCGCTGATTCGCGCGGAGGACCTGTAATGACCACGATCGAACTGCTGAAAATCGCTGTCTATTTTCTGCTGATCCTCGCGGTGACGAAGCCGCTCGGCCTTTTCATGAAGCGCGTCTTCTCGAAAGAGAAGACGTTTCTCGATCCATTGCTGCGGCCTGTCGAGCGGCTCGTCTATCGGGTCAGTGGCGTCGACGAGACGAAGGAACACGACTGGATGCAGTACACGATCGCCATGCTGCTCTTCAGCGTGGTCGGGCTGCTGTTTACCTATGCCATTCAGCGCCTCCAGCACCTGCTGCCGTTGAATCCGGACAAACTCCCAACGGTGCCGCCCGATCTGGCGTGGAACACCGCGGTCTCGTTCACCACGAACACGAACTGGCAGGCCTACACCGGCGAGGCCACCATGTCGCACCTGACGCAGATGGTGGGGCTGACGTTTCACAACTTCGTCTCCGCGGCCGCCGGCATCGCCCTGGCCATCGCCGTGATCCGCGGCATCGCCCGGCATAGCTCGAAGACCATCGGCAATTTCTGGGTCGATCTGACCCGCGCCACGCTCTGGGTGCTCCTCCCGATCTGCCTCGTCTCGGCGGTCGTCCTCATGTCGCAAGGTGTGATTCAGAACTTCCATCCGACCGCGGCGGTGACCACGGTCGAGGGGAAGGTCCAGAAGATTCCACAGGGGCCGGTAGCCTCGCAGGAGGCCATCAAGGAGCTCGGTACCAACGGCGGCGGTTTCTTCAACGCCAACTCAGCCCACCCGTACGAGAACCCCACTCCCTTCACCAACCTTTTCGAGATGTTCCTCATCTTTGCCATCGGCGCCGGGCTGACCTACACGCTCGGCTCGATGATCGGCAAGCCGCGCCACGGCTGGGCGGTCTTCTGGGCCATGGGGATCGTGTTTCTGGCCGGGACGTTCATCGTCACGATCGCCGAACAGAGCGGCAACCCCATGCACCAACGTCTCGGCGTCGCCGCCACGGGCGGCAACATGGAGGGGAAGGACGTGCGTTTCGGCGTCGGTGACTCAGCGCTGTTCGCGGCGATCACCACCGACGCGTCGTGCGGCGCCATCAACTCCTGGCACGACTCCTTTACGCCGATCGGCGGCTCCATCCCGCTGCTCAACATCATGCTCGGCGAGATCATCTACGGAGGCGTCGGCGCGGGCCTCTACGGCATGTTCCTCTTCATCGTGCTGACGGTCTTCATCGCCGGCCTGATGGTCGGGCGGACGCCGGAGTACCTCGGCAAGAAGATCGAGGCGCACGACGTCAAGCTGGCCATGCTGTCCGTGCTGATTCTGGCGTTCTCAATCCTCGTAGGTACCGCGGTGGCCGCGGTCACGGTGGCCGGCACCTCGCGTCTCGCCAACGCCGGCCCGCACGGTCTTAGTGAGATGACGTACGCCTTCACCAGCGCCACCGGCAACAACGGCAGCGCCTTCGCCGGCCTCGACGCCAACCACATGTTCTACAACGTCGCACTCGGTCTGGCCATGTTCTTCGGCCGCTTCCTGATGATCATTCCGATCATGGGCATCGCCGGCTCATTGGCGGCGAAGAAGAACCTTGCCGAAACGGCCGGTACGTTTCCGGTCGACGGACCGCTGTTCACGTTTCTTCTCATCGGCGTGATTCTCATCGTCGGCGCCTTGACGTACTTCCCGGTTCTCTCGCTCGGGCCGTACGTCGAGCACTTCCTCATGAACGCGGGAAAGGTGTTCTAACCATGGCCACTCAAAAGAAACTCTCTCTGTTCGACCGGGCCATCCTTCGCCGGGCGCTCCTGGACTCCATCGTCAAGCTGAGCCCCCGCCGGATGATGAAGAACCCGGTCATGTTCCTCGTCGAAGTGGGCGCGGTGCTCACCACCGTGCTCCTCATCCCCGGCCTCTCGAAGCACGTGGACTATCTCTTTCAGATCCAGATCACGCTGTGGTTGTGGGCCACGGTGCTCTTTGCGAACCTGGCCGAAGCCGTGGCCGAGGGGCGCGGCAAGGCGCAGGCGGACGCCTTGCGCAAGGCGAAGACCGAAGCCACCGCTCGTCGTCTGTCAGGTCCTGACCGCAAGACCGAGGAGCAGGTTGCGGCCTCGCAACTCCGCAAGGGCGACCTCGTCGTCGTCGAAGCGGGTCAGATCATCCCCGGCGACGGCACGGTGATCGAAGGAATCGCCTCCGTCAACGAATCGGCCATCACCGGCGAGTCGGCGCCGGTCATCCGCGAAGCGGGCGGCGACCGCTCCGCGGTCACCGGCGGGACGATGGTGCTCTCCGACCGCATCGTGGTCGAAATCACCTCCGAGCCGGGGCAGACCTTCATCGACCGGATGATCCGTCTCGTCGAAGGCGCTGAGCGGCAGAAGACGCCGAATGAGGTGGCGCTCGACATTCTCCTGGCCGGTCTGACGATCGTCTTCCTCTTTGCCACCGTGACGCTCAAGCCGTTCGCGATGTACTCCGGCAGCGACGTCAGCGTGACGGTCCTGATCGCCTTGCTGGTCTGCCTCATCCCGACGACGATCGGAGCGTTGCTGTCGGCCATCGGTATCGCCGGCATGGACCGCGTGCTGCAGCACAACATACTGGCCATGTCCGGCCGCGCGGTAGAAGCCTCGGGCGACGTCAACGTCCTCCTACTCGACAAGACCGGCACCATCACCCTCGGCAACCGCGAAGCGGTCGAGTTCATCGCAGCGCCTGGCGTGGAGACACGCACGCTCGCGGACGTGGCCCAACTCTCGTCGCTAGCCGACGAGACGCCGGAGGGACGCTCGATCGTCATTCTGGCAAAGGAAAAGTTCGCATTGCGCGGCCGCGAGCTGGCCACGCTCGGCTCGCATTCGATCGTTCCCTTCTCCGCGAAGACGCGCATGTCCGGAATCGATTTCGAAGGAGGCCGCGCGGTGCGCAAGGGGGCCGCCGATTCGGTCGCGGAGTACATCCGTTTGAAAGATGGCTCGTTCCCCGACGAAGTCCGGCAGGATGTTTCGCGAATCGCCGGAGAGGGGGGTACGCCGCTCGTCGTCGCCGACGATCACCGCGTCCTCGGCACGATCTATCTGAAAGACATCGTCAAGGGCGGGATGAAAGAGCGCTTCGACCGCCTGCGCATGATGGGAATCCGCACGGTGATGATCACCGGCGACAACCCTCTGACTGCCGCGTTCATCGCCCGCGAAGCAGGGGTGGACGACTTCCTGGCGCAGGCCACCCCCGAGGACAAGCTCGCACTGATCCGCAAAGAACAGGCGAAGGGAAACCTTGTGGCCATGACCGGCGACGGCACGAACGACGCGCCGGCGCTGGCGCAGGCCGACGTGGGCATGGCCATGAATACCGGAACACAGCCGGCAAAAGAAGCCGGCAACATGGTCGATCTCGACTCGAACCCGACGAAGCTGATCGAAGTCGTCGAGATCGGCAAACAACTTCTGATGACGCGCGGCGCGCTGACGACCTTCTCGATCGCTAACGACGTGGCCAAGTACTTCGCCATCATCCCGGCTCTGTTCCTGGTCACGTTCCCGGAGTTGCAGGCGCCCAACATCATGCGCCTGGCCACGCCGCAGAGCGCCATTCTCTCGGCGGTCATCTTCAACGCCCTGATCATCGTCGCGCTCATTCCGCTGGCGCTGCGGGGAGTCAAATACCGTCCGCTCGGCGCGGGACGCATCCTGCGCCGCAATCTGCTGCTGTACGGCGTCGGCGGCGTGATCATTCCGTTCTTCGGCATCAAGGCCATCGACCTGCTGCTCCACGCCGTCCATCTCGCCTGAGGAGTCACGACCATGCTTGAACACATCAAGATCTCTCTCCGCATCACCGTTGCCCTGCTGGTCATCACGTGCGGGTTCTATCCGGCGCTGGTCTGGGCCATCGGGCAAGTTGCGTTTCGCCAACAGGCCAACGGTTCGCTGGTCGAGCAGAACGGAAAGGTGGTCGGCTCGGAACTGATCGGCCAGAACTTCGCCGGGAGTCGCTACTTTCACCCGCGTCCCTCCGCGGCCGGAACCGACGGCTATGACGGCACGGCGTCGGGCGGATCGAATCTGGGACCGACGTCAAAGAAGCTTCGCGACACGATCAACGGCCTCGTGACGAAATACCCGGATACCAAGCCGGCCGGTGGAATCCCGGCCGACGCCGTGACCGCATCGGCATCCGGACTCGATCCGCACATCTCTCCCGAAAACGCGATGTCACAGTCTGCGCGCGTCGCGAACGCAACCGGGCTGTCCCTTGCGCAGGTCGAGTCGTTGATCCACGCACGCACCGAGGGCCGTTTCCTGGGCATCTACGGCGAGCCGCGCGTGAACGTGCTCCTGCTGAATCTCGACATCGACAAGGTCGCACGGAAGAAGTAAGCGGTATTCTGAAACCATGCCGCGCATGAACGAGGATGCTCGTCCCGATCCGGACGAGCTGCTGCGGCTCGCAAAGAACGACGGCAGCGGGCGCGGGCGGCTGAAGGTCTATCTCGGCATGGCCGCCGGTGTGGGGAAGACGATGCGCATGCTCGATGATGCGCACCACATGCGCCGCGCCGGCGTGGACGTGGCCATCGGTTTCGTCGAAACGCACGGGCGTGAGGAAACAGCCGCGCGGATCGCCGATCTCGAAGTGATCCCGCGGCGCCGCGTTTCCTACCGCAACGTCATCATCGAGGAGATGGATCTCAGCGCCATCCTGGCGCGGCATCCGGACGTCGTCGTCGTCGACGAGCTCCCTCATACGAACGCGCCCGGCTCCAAGAACGAGAAGCGCTGGCAGGATGTGGAAGACATCCTGGCTGCCGGCATCTCGGTGATGACGGCGCTCAACGTCCAGCATCTCGAAGGCGTGCAGGACGTCGTCCGCTCCGCAACGGGGATCGACATCAGCGAGCGCGTGCCGGACCGTACGGTGCGCGAGGCGGACTCGGTCATCCTGGTCGACCTTCCCGTGGCCGAGCTTCAGGAACGTCTGCGACAGGGGAAGATCTATCCGCCCGATCAGGCAGCCCGCGCTCTCGACAACTTCTTTCGGACCGAGCTCCTCGTCCGTCTGCGCGAGCTGGCGCTGCTCCAGACCGCGACGTTCTCCGGTGCGCCGGTCATCGTGCAAGGTACCTCGGAGGTTCGCCTGGCGGTGGCGCTGCCGTTCGAGCCCGAGATCGCGCGGTCGCTGGTCCTTCGCGCTTCGCGCCTGGCCGGCCGGATGAACACGCGCTGGTATGCCGTCTACATCCGGCAGCGCCGCGCCCATCCCGAGAACATCTCCGCCGAGCAACACCGCAAATTGAGCGAGAACGTGCAACTGGCCATCTCCCTCGGCGCCACTGTCATCACGCGCGAGTCCGAGGATGTGGCCGGCGCTCTGCTCGACTTCGTCAAGTCGGAAGGCATCAAGATCCTCGTCGTCGGCCGCCCGACGCGCTCGGGCCTCGTCAGCCGCATCGTACCCAGCACGGCTCACAGGCTGCTCGAGCGCGGGCGAGGGTTCGACATCGTCATCGCGGACGTATGAAAGGAGAAGGCGGGACTGCCTCCGGGTAGTGCGACAATCGCGGAATGCAACTCAGCGATCTGATCGAACACCGCGACATCGCGATCGGCGTCCATGCGCCGGATATCGGAACCGCCGCGGCGCAGCTCCTGCGGGAGACGCTTCCGCGGCGAGGGTTCGCTCCAAGCGATGTGGATCGCGTGGTGAACGCCGTGTTGGAGAGGGAACGGGAAGCGCCGACTCTCTGCGGATCGATCGCCATCCCCCATGCGCGCGACCCGCTGCTTCCGTCGTTCGTCGCCGCGATCGGCGTCAATGCAGGAGGGATTGTCGATGGCTCACCAACCCCGAAGGTGATGATCGTCTTCGTATCGCCCGAGGCCGAGCGCAACGAGCACCTGGCGCTGCTGGCCTCCCTGGCACGCTTTGGCCGTGATGACACCGCGGTGGCTTCGATGGCCGCGGCCACCAGCAGTGAGGATGTCGTTCGGTTCGTCCACGCGCCGGCGAGAACGTAGCGTCGTCAAACCTCGAACACAAAGGCTTACCGTAATGGTGGTACCTATCGATGGGCCGAAGGCCGGGTGAGGAGACGCGCGGACGCTGATTGGCGAAGTGACGGGCCGGGGGAAGCGCTTGAAAACAGGCAACTTCAATGCGAGCACCGCGGTGCAGCCGCGTTTGTATCGCCGCCGCGATGTCATCGCAACCGGCATCCATCCCGTCCGAAACTGCTTAACCCATACTCGGAATAGGAGTTCGCGGTTACTGTTCCTTACTTGTTGACGGCCAATGAGCCTGGACTTATATTGAGTAAGTCAACACCGACGACTCTTTCGACCGAGGTTCGCCTCGGGCGGGTTCGCCGGCCCCCCTCGGGTTACGATCCGAGGGTTTTTTTTTATGGGTGGTCGCACTGCCTTCATCATCGACGGATTCAACGTCTACCACTCGGTGGTCGCGGCTAGCCGAAGCCTCGGGTTACCCGACGAACGCGGTACGAAATGGCTGAACCTCCGAGGTCTGTGCGAGTCGTACCTGCCGGCACTCGGCGCTGACGCCACGTGCACCGGCATTTACTACTTCTCCGCGCTTGCCCACTACATGCAGGCCGCCAAGCCCGGCGTAGCTGCTCGTCACCAGGCCTACATACGTGCGTTGAACGCGACGGAAGTGGTCGTGGAGCTGGGCCACTTCAAGAAGAAGTCCGTAACCTGCAACTCCTGCTCGAAAACGATCAATCTACGCGAAGAAAAGGAAACCGACGTCGCGGTGGGAGTGAAGTTGCTCGAAGTCCTGCATGATGACGTGGCCGACCGCGTCGTCCTGGTAACTGGTGATACCGACATAGCGCCCGCAGTTCGGGCGGCTGGCCGGATGTTCCCGAGCCGTGAAGTCTGCTTCGCGTTCCCGTGGGGCCGAAAGAACGACGAGCTGGCGCGATGCGTCGAACGCTGTTTTCAGATCACTCGAGAGGCATACGTTCGACACCAATTCCCCGATCCACTGATCGTCGGGAAAAGGAAGCTCACGAAGCCTCCAAGCTGGTGATCGTCAGTCAATGCGCGATGACGCGCCCTGCGTTCTGCGTGTGATAACGTCTACCCATGTCGGACGCGGTGCAATGGGGGAAGGTCATCGACCAGACCTGTTGCATCGGTTGTCATGCATGCAGCACCGCCTGCAAGTCCGAAAACGCCGTTCCGCTGGGCGTGAACCGCACCTACGTCAAGTACGTCGACGTCGGGCAGTTTCCGGCCGCGCGGCGCGCCTTTCAGGTCACGCGCTGCAATCAGTGTGAGCATCCTCCCTGCGTCACCGCTTGTCCGACCTCGGCGATGTACCGCCGTCCCGACGGCATCGTCGACTTCGACAAGGAGATCTGCATCGGCTGCAAGGCGTGCATCGCCGCCTGTCCGTATGACGCGATCTTCATCAACCCCGAGGATCACTCGGCGGAGAAATGTAACTTCTGCGCCCACCGGTTGGAGGTCGGGCTCGAGCCTGCCTGCGTGGTGGTCTGTCCCACCGAGGCCATTCTCATCGGCAACCTGCGCGATCCTGAATCGCGCGTGGCCAAGTTCGTCAACCGCGACGTTGTGGCCGTGCGCCGGCCGGAGAAGGAAACGCATCCCAAGCTCTTCTACAAAGGGGCGCATCAGGCCACGCTCGATCCGCTGGCGGCGCAACGGCCGGAGGGCGGGATCTTCCTCTGGAGCGAACAGGGGGAAGGGCTGCCGCACCAGGTCGTTTCGGGCCACCCCGGCAAGGCCAACAACGTCGCCGCGGCGATGCTCGCCTACGACGTGCCGCATCGCGCGCCGTGGGGGTTATCGGTCAGCTTCTATGTCTGGACCAAAGCGATCGGAGCCGGCGCCTACCTCGTGGCGGCGATCCTCATCCTGCTCGGCCGGCTGGACACGACGAGCGTTCTCTGGAAGTGGACGACGCCGCTTTTGTCCGCGTTCTTCATCGCCGTCACTTTCGCGCTGTTGATCGGTGATCTCGAGCATCCCTCGCGCTTCTACTTGATTCTCACCCGGCCGCAATGGCGGAGCTGGCTCGTGCGCGGCGGCGTGATTCTGGGCGCGTTCAGCGCCGTGATCGGACTGCACCTTCTCTGGAGTCTTTTCAGCGCAAGCCCGCCGCGCGCAATCGCAATCGTGGGCGCCTTGCTGGCGATTGGGGCGGGCACCTACACGGCGTGGCTCTTCGCGCAGGCGAAGGCGCGCGATCTGTGGCAAAGCCCGCTGCTGCCGATCCAGCACCTGGTGGCGACGGTTCTCGCCGGCGGAGCCGCACTGATGATCGCCGCGGCCGCCGTCGCGCCCGATCTCGTTCCGCTGCTGGCCCGCCTCACCGCGGCGGCCACCGTGTTCCATCTCATGCTCATCGCCTCGGAGGTCCTCACGCCTCATCCCACGGCGCACGCCCGCCTGGCGGTCCGCGAGATGGTGCGCGGGAAATACCGCCTGGCATTCAGTGCCGGTGTGATTCTCCAGCTTGTCGGGCTGGTCATCGTGCCGTTCCGGGCAGAAGCCGCCGTTCTGGTCCTCATCGGCCTTCTCCTCTACGAGCACGCGCACGTCGGAGCCGCGCAAGCGGTGCCTCTGGCGTAAGGAGAGATCGATGTCTTCGCCGAAAACGCGCTATCCCGGACCGAGCGGCACCGCGCTGATGTCGTTCCCGCCGCGCGAGCGCTGGGACGACTGGACCGAGCTCGACTCGCGCGCCTGGCCGAAACGCGTCGAGCGCAACTACATGCTCGTCCCCACCACGTGCTTCAACTGCGAGTCGGCCTGCGGACTGCTCGCCTATGTCGACCGCAAGACATTCGAGGTTCGGAAATACGAGGGGAACCCCGAGCATCCCGGCTCGCGCGGACGGAATTGCGCGAAGGGTCCGGCCACGCTCAATCAGGCCAACGATCCGGACCGGATTCTCTATCCGTTGCGCCGCGAGGGGAAACGTGGCGAGAATCGCTGGCGCCGCGTGACTTGGGATGAAGCGCTCGACGACATCGCCGCACGCATCCGGCGTGCGCTCGTGGACGGAAGACCGAACGACGTGATGTACCACGTCGGCCGGCCGGGAGAGGACGGCTATACCGAACGCGTTCTGGCGGCGTGGGGAGTGGACGGCCACAACTCGCACACGAACATCTGCTCTTCGAGCGCGCGCGCCGGCTACCAGTTCTGGATGGGCTATGACCGGCCCAGCCCCGACCACGCCAACGCCGACGTCATCCTTCTCATCAGCGCGCATCTCGAGTCGGGCCACTACTTCAATCCGCACGCGCAGCGGGTGATGGAAGGGAAGGCGCGTGGCGCGAAGCTGATCGTCTTCGACGTCCGCCTCTCCAACACGGCCTCGCATGCCGATCACTGGCTGGCTCCATGGCCGGGGAGCGAGGGGGCGATTCTCCTGTCCATCGCCCGCCACATGATTCACAACGGACGCTACGACCGCGACTTCGTTCGCCGCTGGTGGAACTGGCAGGAGTTGATGGAGCAGGAGCATCCGGAGCGGCCCGCGACATTCGAGGAGTTCGAGCTCGTGCTGCGCGATCTGTACGCTGCGTATACCTTTGACTTCGCCGAGGCCGAGTCGGGAGTGGCCGCGGCGACGATCGAGCAGATCGCGGACATCGTGGCCTCGGCGGGAACACGTCTCAGCACGCACACGTGGCGCAGCGCCACGGCCGGAAACCTCGGCGGATGGCAGGTGGCGCGGTGTCTCTTCCTGCTCAACGCGCTCTCCGGTTCCATCGGCACCGAGGGAGGGACGTTTCCGAACGCGTGGAACAAGTTCGTGCCGCGCCCCATCCATATGCCTCCGCATCCCCCCAAATGGAACGACTTGACCTGGCCCGATGAGTTCCCGCTGGCGTGCAACGAGATGTCGTTTCTCCTTCCGCACCTTCTCCAGGACGGCCGCGGAAGCCTCGATGTCTATTTCAGCCGCGTCTACAACCCCGTCTGGACCAATCCGGACGGATTCTCCTGGATCGACACGCTCACCGACGAGGCCAAGATCGGGCTGCACGTTTCCCTCACACCGACCTGGAGCGAGACCGCGTACTTCGCCGATTACGTGCTGCCGGTCGGAATCGGGTCGGAGCGGCACGACATCCATTCCTATGAGACGCACGACTCGCAGTGGATCGGTTTCCGCCAGCCGGTCCTTCGCGCGGCGAAGGAGCGCCTCGGGCAGCACATCACGGACACGCGCGAGGTGAATCCCGGCGAGGTGTGGGAGGAGAACGAGTTCTGGATCGATCTCTCGTGGCGCATCGATCCCGACGGTGCCATGGGCCTCCGCAAGTACTTCGAATCGAAGAAGGAGCCCGGAGCAAAGCTCTCGGTCGACGAGTACTACGGATACATATTCGAGAACTCCGTTCCCGGTCTCCCGGAGAAAGCGGCGGCCGAAGGATATTCACCGCTCGAATCGATGCGCCGCGCCGGTGCCTTCGAGCTGAAGCAGCACGTCGGCGCGATCCACGAGGAGGCTGTGCCGGCGGCCGAGCTCACGGAGGTCCACGTCGATGGGCTGGGACGGGCCTTTGCGCGCTCGCCGAAGCCCGATCAGCCGAACATCGTGCCGGTGCCGACGCCCGATGGCGACGCCGAGGGGCGGCGGCGGATTGGTGTGGAGATCGACGGCGCCGTGCTGCGCGGCTTCCCGACGCCCAGCGGGCGGCTGGAGTTCTACTCGTCGACGCTCGTGCAGTGGGGCTGGCCGGAGATGGCCATCCCCGGATACACGCGCAGTCACGTCCATCCGAAGAGCATGCAGCCGGGTGAGATGCCGCTCATCCCCACCTTCCGTCTTCCGGTGCAGATTCATACGCGCAGCG
This sequence comes from Thermoanaerobaculia bacterium, assembly GCA_035482045.1. Lineage (GTDB taxonomy): Bacteria > Acidobacteriota > Thermoanaerobaculia > Gp7-AA8 > Gp7-AA8 > JADGNZ01. The sequence continues at coordinate 122,274 of DATHRD010000105.1, read as the reverse complement.
CCAATGCGAAGTGGCTCGACGAGATCGCGCACACGAACCCGCTCTGGATCCATCCGCAGGATGCGAAGCGCATCGGCGTCACGAACGGGCAGCTCGTTCGCGTGGAGACGCGCATCGGACATTTCGTCGTGAAGGCGTGGGTCACCGAGGGGATTCGCCCCGGAGTCGTCGCGTGCAGCCACCACATGGGACGCTGGAAGACCGACGAAAACGGACAGCGCCAGATGATGGCCACCGTGAGTCTCGATCGGAAGGGGAGCGTCCGGACGCTGCGCCGCCAGCGCGGTGTGGAGCCGTATGCCTCAAGCGACGCGGACACGGAGCGGATCTGGTGGACCGACGCCGGTGTGCATCAGAACCTGACCTTCGCCGTGCAGCCCGATCCCATCTCGGGGATGCACTGCTGGCATCAGGCCGTGCGCGTCATGAAGGCCGCCCCTGGCGATCGCTATGCGGACATCTCCGTCGACGTGGCGAAGTCGCGGGTGGCTTATCAGGAGTGGATGGCCAGGACGCGGCCTGCGTCGGCCTATTCACCCGACGGCACCCGCCGGCCGTATTGGATGCTCCGCCCGCTGAAGCCGTCTCGCGAGGTCTACCGAGCGCCGGTCAAGGGAGAAAAGACGTAGGTCGGATTCTCCAGTCCGACCGGTGCTTGCGCGGTCGGTAATCGAATACCACGTGGTTTCACCACTCTGTTCCAACTACTCGGAGCTAACGACCGGACGCCGCGATAGCGGCTCAAGAAGGTAGCCAGGGGTGCGAGCGCTTTTTGCGAGCACCCCTGGTCAGTGGTGTCACTTGAAAGCGTGCCGCGCCAGCGGCACTGGATGGAGTCCCGGATTAATCCAGTGCCGCTGACGCGGCACCAACCACGACATCTCTTTACCAGGGGTGCTCGCAAAAAGCGCTCGCACCCCTGGCTACCGTCTTCTTGCCGCTGACGCGGCGACCCCGCTCGAGGCGAGACGCCGCCGAGCCTCGGTAGGTCTGGAGAGTCCGACCTACGCCGGCTTACGCGGACCCGACCGCGAACGAGATCATCAGGACCACGAATACGACGGCGGTGATTGCCACGTAGAGACGGTCGCGCTCGACGGCGAAGCTCACGATCGAGATGAGCACGCGCGCCACCGGGGTGGCGATCAGCACAAGGAGCCCGGCCATCACGAACGCCTGGCCGCTGCCGCGCCGCACGCCGGCGATTACCTCACCGATCGTGCTCGGGGAGTGCGTGCCCGGCGCCGTGAGTCTGGCCAGTGCCGAACGTGAGGAAACGTAATCGGGATGGTGCAGGAAGGTAATCACCATGCCGGCGGCGACGATGGTGATGCTCAGCAGGACCCCGGTGCGCAGGAGGGTGCTGACGGCGGTATCCATCCAGTTCTTCACCCTCTCACCCCCTTGAACAGCATCTGCGCCGCGATGAGCACGAGCACGACGACGAAGGTCATGCGCACGGCCCGGCTGCCGATGCGGCCGAGCGTATGCGATCCGGCGAACGCCCCGGCCAGCACGCCGATGGCCACGGGCGCGGCGATGAACGGATCGATCTGTCCGCGTGAGAAGTACACCCCGGCGCTTGCCGCGGCGGTCACACCGATCATGAAGTTGCTCGTGGCCGTCGACACTTTGATGGGGAGCTCCATGGCCAGATCCATCGCCGGAACTTTCAGCGCCCCCGAGCCGATGCCGAGAAGTCCGCTGACGGTTCCGGCGATGTACATGAGCCCCAGACCGATGCGGGCGCGCACGGGTTGATATTCGATGTGCTCGCCGGCAGCAGGGTCGAAGTAGGAGCTCTGCAGCCGCAGAACGCGAGCCCACGGTCCGACCGTCACTTCCTCGTCGCTCCTGCGCCGCCCGCGCACCATGGCAATCGCCGAGTAGCCGAGGATCAGGCCGAAGAGGACGAAGAGGAATCGGGGGTGAACGATCCCGGCCAGATAAGCGCCGGTGATCGCGCCGAGCGTCGTTCCCAGCTCCAGGAACATGGCCACGCGCATGTTGGCCAGATGGTCGCGGACGTACGCCGCCGCCGCGCCGCTGGAAGTGGCGATCACCGAGACGATCGACGCGCCAATGGCCAGGCGGATGTCGACGTGCAGCAGAAGCGTCAGCGCGGGGATGACGATCAACCCACCTCCCAATCCGAGCAGCGACCCGAGAAACCCGGCCAGCAACGAGATCGCGCCGACCGTGAGGACGAAGACGAGCGGTGTCATCCCGCGAGTGTACTTCGGGCGGTGTTCGGTTTTGAGGGTGCTGGGGTGCCAGGTTAGGTTGCTGGGTTGCAAGGTTGCTTGGCAGAGTCAACAGGTTCCATAGCCTCTCGGGTTCTCACCCAGTAACCAAGCAACCCAGTAACCCAGCAACCCAGCAACCAAACCGAGCCGGCACGGTCGTTGCGCTAGAATTGACTCGTGAAGTCTCCCCGCGTCGGCAAGCCTCGGTCAGCCTCGGCGGGTTACTCGCTGTCGCGCAAGTTGCCGAAGCTGTCGCTGCCGGCGTCGGCAGCTGCGGCCACGCCTCCACGGGCGAAGCCGGTGATCGGGAAGCCGGGCCGGTCGCTCTTCAGTGGTGTTCCGGAGGGGAAGCCGCCGCAGCGCGATCCGGTTAGCGGGACACGAAATGGACGGAAATGACGAGCAGGCCCAGCATCCCGCGATTCGCGGCCTGAAAACCGTCTGCCTCTGCAACAACATTAAATATAGGACGATCGAGCGCGCCATTCGCCGTGGGGCGTGTACAGTCAGCCAGGTGGCGGCCTGTACCGGTGCGACGACAGGGCATTGCGGCGGGAGTTGCACGCCCGAGGTTCAGGAGATGCTGGCCGAGCACGGTCCGCGGACAGTATTGGCCCAGCCCCCGCCGAAACCGGCCGCATCCCCCGACGCCTGGTGGATTCGAAAGAAATGATGCCTGTCGTCACCGGCGGCCACGGCCTGCCGATGTTTCCGCCGGCCGGGATGGCCATCGCCGCACTGACGGTGATGCTCTGGTTGATCTGGAGCGACACCGTCCGGGCCGGGCGGACACCGGCATTGCTCTACGCGGTGCGGGTGGCCCTCTTCATCATCGTGGCCGGCATCCTCGTCCTAAACCGTATCCGCTACCCCTACCTCTTCTCGCCGACGGCGACCGTGCTGGTCGTGATTGTGGCGATCGTCGGCGCGGGAGGGGCGGCGTACTTTGCGCGCCGGCTCGTCCGGAGAGAGTAAAGAGGGTTCAGTGGAGATCGACTGGCGTAGGTGAAGGTAGTCGTCGGATCTTAGAGAGAGATCGCAGGCCCGTCGACTCGTCCGGTCCATCATTCCGCTCGGCAAGGTGGCCAACCCCCACCGAACCCTGAAGAGCACTATACGGCATTCCGTCCGTAAACGCAACCTTCATGATTTATGACGCGGATAGGTTGCAGGAAGGGGGGTGGGGTGTGGGGGGTGGGGGGTGGAACGGCTCTGTCTGACAGCCGGCAGCCCAGAGCCGATAACCCCCGACAACCGACAACCGACAACCGACAACCGACAACCGTCAGAGGACAGCGCCCTGCAATCTCCCACCTCCACCCCCCATCCCCCACCCCCCATATACTCAACCCATGAAACCCTCACTCGTCACCCTCTTTCAGGCTCTCAGCGACCCGACGCGGTTGAGGCTGCTGAACCTGATGGCGGCGGGGGAGGTCTGTGTCTGCTACTTCGTGGAGATCCTCGATGAGACGCAGCCGAAGATCTCGCGGCACCTGGCGTATCTGCGCCGGGCCGGGCTCGTCAAGGCGCGGCGCGACGGCAAGTGGATGCACTACGGGATGGTGACGCCATCCCATGCAGGGCAGGCTGAGGTGCTGAAGACCGTGCTCGGTGTCATCGCTGCCAACCCGAGGATGCAGCGCGACCGCCTTGCACTCGAGCGCGTCTGCTGTGCCGTTCGTTTGCCGGAGTCCCTGCAGAATGCTCCCAAACCGGAGCTGGTGCGGGGGCGGATGAGCTGATGTCTGTGGTTGCTGGGTTGCAGGTTCCCGGAACTGAGTATCCAACCCCACCTGAACCGAAACCCGGCAGAGCGCACATACGCGCTAACTTTAAGGCCACGCCAAGCGCCGCGATAGCGGCCCGAGACGGTAGCCAGGGGTGCGAGCGTTTTTTGCGAGCACCCCTGGTTCGGATGTCTAGTTGAGTCGTGCCGCGTCAGCGGCACCGGATCATCAGACGAAGATGGGTCGCGATTTTCCAATGCCGCTGACGCGGCACCACAACTACGTACCTCGTTACCAGGGGTGCTCGCAAAAGGCGCTCGCACCCCTGTCTACCCTCTTCTGCCGCTATCGCGGCGCGTTGCCGTCGGGTTTAAGTTAAGTTTAAGTTAGTGGTTAGTGCGTATGGCGCAGAGCGCGGGACTGCGCTGTCGGCCGCGCCTTCGCGCGCGCCCCGAAAACTCCAGCAAGCACGATGGGACATAGCACAGATCCCCGCAAATAAACTGCGCAGGGATTTCGGTTTCCGGCCAAGGGTAACCGTGGCGTGACCGCTGTCATCAAATCAGCCGGTGCCGCGTCTATATCATCATTAGCTATGCGCTGCGGAAACGTGACACCGGGCAACCCAGCAACCCAGCAGCCCAGACCGCGGCCCCCCGGCACCGCGGCAATCCTGGTCCTCCTAGCCCTCCTCACCGCCAGCGCCCACGCAGCGACATTCCTCGTTCCGTCGGATCGCGTTCTCGTTACCGCCTCGAAGGCCATCGTCGTGGCCACGGCGGGGGAGTCGCATGGACGATGGGCTCCGGGTGGCTGGATCGAGACGGTGACGGAGTTGCACGTAGACGAGGCCATCAAAGGGCCGATCACCGCCGGCGAGACGATCCACGTCACGGAGCTCGGTGGCGTCGTCGGTGCGATCGGGTACGCAGTCGCCGGCAGCCCGAGGTATGCGAGCGGGCAGCAGGTGCTGCTGTTTCTGGAGACGAACGACCGCGGGGAGTGGGTGGCGAAGAACATGGCTGTTGGCAAGTTCGACCGCGCCGAGGACCAGGCGGGACGGCGCCTGCTCGTGCGCGATGCCGGAGAGATCGTCGGATGGGGAGTGGACGGTACGCCCCATCGGGAGCCGACACGGCTCGAAGACGCCTTCCTCGGCTTCGTGCGGGCGACGGCGCAGGGACTCGACGCGGGCCATGACATCGTTCATGACTACATCGTTCATGACCCGCGGCCTCTGCGACGGACGATCATCGCCGAGACAACCGCCAGCGGGGCGGCGCCGAGCGGCTATCTGCTCCAGAGCAACCAGGGGTCGGGAACCCTCGGCATCCGTTGGGCGAGCTTCCCGACGCCGGTGGTCTTCCTCAGCCACGGCACGCAGCCAGGGGCAACGAACGGCGGGCTGACTGCGCTGCAGCGCGGGCTGGCTGCCTGGACCAACGACCCCGGATCGAACATCGTTTACAACTATGGCGGAACGACGACCATCGCCATGACCGGCTTCAACGGCGGCAACGCGGACGGAGTCAACACCATCCAGTTCAACGATCCGGCGAACGAGATCCCGGGATCATTCTCTCCGACCAACGGTGCCACGCTTGCCATCGGCGGGGCCTGGTTCGGCACCGCCACGCACACCGCCAACGGCGAGCAGTACTACACGATCACGGAAGCCGATCTGGTCGTGCAGGATGGGATCACCGGCTCGGGGTTGACCGGCAACGGTTTCGATCACGTCCTCACACACGAACTGGGGCACACCCTCGGGCTCCGCCATTCCGATCAGAATTCCGCGGGCGGCCCCTGCGCCGCTCCGCTCGACTGTTCGACCATCGCCATCATGGATTCGGGCGTCGACTTCGACAACGATCCCTATGGCTCGAACCTGCAGGCGTGGGACATGGCCGCGGTCGATGCCGTCTACGGTTCCGGCACCGTGCAGCCGTCGTGCGTGCCGCCGAAGATCACGTCGTCGCCGTTGACGCTTAACGTCGACACGACCGCGGTCACGTTCTCCGTTACGGCGACCGGCGACGCGCCGCTGCAGTACCAGTGGTACACAGGATCGTCAGGCAACACGAACGCGCCGATCAGCGGCGCGACCACGTCGACGTTGACGGTGAAACCGGCCGTGACGAGCGCGTACTGGGTGCGCATCACGAATGGATGCGATCCCCCCGCGGACAGCGGGACCGTCTACGCGATCGTCAACAATTGCCCGCCCGTGACGATCGCGTCGCAATCCGACGACGCCACGATTCTGGAAGGGAAGCCATCGACGCTTTCCGTCGCGGCGAGCGGCGTAACGGTGTCCTATCAGTGGTACGCCGGCACGAGCGGCGTGACGACGTCGCCGATCTCCGGCGCCACCGGCGCCAGCCTGACGGTGACGCCCTCCACGACGTCGAGCTACTGGCTTCGCGCTTTGAACACATGCGGGTCGTCGGCGGACAGCGACACGATCACGATCACGGTGTTGCCTTGCAACGCGCCGAAGATCGTGGTGCAGCCGGCGGGCGGCGACGTCGTGACTGACAACGGGGCGTCACTCTTCGCGGCCGTCACCGGCACGCAGCCGATCGCTTTCCAGTGGTACCAGGGGGCGTTCCCCGACATCTCGCATCCGGCGACTGGCGGAACCTCGGCGACGCTGGCGGTGCCGCCGCTCGTGTCGCCGGTGTCGTACTGGCTGCACGTGTCGAGCGAGTGCGGCGCCGCAGACAGCACCACGGCCGTGCTGACGATCGTGCCGAGCTGTACGACGCCGTCGATCGTCTCGCAGCCGCACGACCAGAGCGTCACGCCGGGAGCGAACGCCATCGTCTCCGTCGTCGCCGCCGGGCCATCGTTGAGCTACCAGTGGTACCAGGGATCACTCTTCGATTTCACCCACCCGCTCGGCGGTAACGCGCCGTCGCTCTATACGCCGGCGATCACGGGTCCGATGCAGTTCTGGGTGCGGATTACCAGCCCGTGCGGAAGCCTCGACAGCGCGGTGGCGAACGTGTCGGTGTCGGCCACTGTGAGGCGGCGGGCGGTGGGGCGGTAGGGGCCGGTTGCGGGAGTTCTGGGTTGCAAAGTTGCTGAGGTAGCATCGCTCCGGAACCCAGCAACGTACCCCGGCGAGCTCGTCTGGGCACAAATCCGCCGCCAGCGTGTTGTAACGATGTCGCGATCGGCGACACAATTGGTGTAGCGGTCGGGCTTAGATCCCGTTATTCACCCATCGGAGAATCCCCATGCGCATCATCGTCCGGATGTTGATCGTCTCGTTGCTTGCCGCCGCGACGTCGCTGCGGGCCATCACCTACATCGTTCCGAACGATCGGGATCTGGTGAAGCGGGCGGAAGCGATCGTCATCGCCGCAGCGGTGGAGTCGCATTCGGAGATGCGTTCGGGGGATCGCCTTGTGACCGTTGCCACGCTTCAGGTTGAGCGCGTTCTGAAGGGATCGGTCGGCGGCGAGACCGTTCAACTCGTCGAGTTGGGCGGTGCTGTTGGCAAGCGTGTGTCGTTGATTCCGGGCTCACCGCGCTACGAAGACGGCAAGCGTTATCTCGTCTTTCTTCGCACGAACAATCTCGGCGAGTGGATGACATACGGTTTCGCGCTCGGGAAATTCGAGTTTGTCTCGGATTTGCAAAACCGCGAGTTGGTGACTCGCGGCGACTCAGAGGAACGGATCTTCGGTCTCGACGAAGCAGACGGCTCGTTGCATGTCGAGCACCTTCGCGGAGCACCCGAGTTTCTTTCGTTTGTGGAAAGCCGGGTCGCGTCAGAAGCGCCGGCGCGTGAAGACTACTTCGTCGATCAGTCTGATGTGATCTTCGCGTCGTTTCCCGAGTTCCAGCCGCACACAACCGCGTTCGTTGCGCACGCTGAGTCAACGCGCTACGACTACATGCTCGATTGCGGTGGTGGCACGCCGTGTCGTTGGCAGAATGGTGGGTCGGCGTCGTTCGTCTATTGTTGCTCGGCACAGACGGGCGGTACCGGTCTGGATGGACCGTCGGGCGTTTCGGGGGGGATGGCCGCCTGGAATGCCGCCGGTGCGGGCGTCGCCTATTCATTGACGGGTCAGGATCTCTCGGCGACTGGTGGCCTCTCTACCCCGGACGGTAAGAACGGTATTCTTTTTAATGATCCGCAGAACATTATTCCGCCAGGTGCGGTTGCTGTGGGCGGGATTTCGAACGCGAGTGGACAGTACACCCTCGGGGATGGCTTAACCTACTTTTCAACGAAAGAAGTAGACGTCGTAACCGGGAAGAACGTTCCATCGTTCGTCGGTCAGAGCCTATACATCCAACTTCTTACTCACGAGCTCGGCCACACCCTTGGCTTTCATCACGCTGACGGAACCTCCAATCCTGCCAGCCCGCCTCCCAGTTGCCAGTCTCCTTCTCCGTGCGCATCGATTGGTCAGGCGATCATGGCGTCTGTTCTTCCTTCAGGGAACAGCATCGGCAGTCTCGGGCCGTGGGACATGGACGCTGTCAACACCGTCTACGGTGCGGGCCCTGTCTGCAACGCTCCGCAAGTCACCACCCAGCCCTCCAGTCAGAGCATCACATCCGGCAACCACGCCAACCTAAGCGTGGCTGCCAGCGGGACCCCGACTCTGACATACCAGTGGTACATCGGAACTTCCGGAACGACGACGACTCCCGTGAACGGTGCCACGGGCACGACGTTCACTCCCTCGCCGGCGACAACGACCAGCTACTGGGTGCGCGTCTCGAACTCGTGCAACGGCGTCCAGTTCGCGAACAGCAACACCGCCGTCGTGACGGTTACCTGCGCACCGCCCACCGCGCCGGCTCCAGTCCCTAATCCCTCTTCGATCGCATTCGGCCAGTCGAGCTCCATCTCCGAGACCCCGACCGGAACCGGCCCCTTCAACTACCAGTGGTATATCGGCAACTCAGGGGTGACCACGAGCCCGATCGGAGGCGCGACCAGTTCGTCCGTCATGGTCAGCCCCACCACCACGACCTCGTACTGGGTGCGAGTGACCGGTCAGTGCACGCCGACGGCGGACAGCCCCGCGACGTCCGTCACCGTGACCCCGTGCGTCCCGCCGTCGGCGCCGGCACCGAACGCCTCTCCGTCATCGATCCCCAACGGACAGTCGAGCACCCTCTCCGTCAGTCCGACCGGGAGCAGCCCGTTTACCTATCAGTGGTACATCGGCAATCCAAGCGATACCAGCAACCCGATCGGCGGCGCCACCAACTCATTCGTTACCGTCAGCCCGACAGTGACCACCAACTATTGGGTTCGGGTGACCGGTCTGTGTGCACCCCCCTCCGATAGCCCGGCCACAACCGTCACGGTGACCTGCTCGCCGATCGCGCCCTCGGGCGTTACCGCCCAGCCATCGAACATCAATGCCGGACAATCGTCGACGCTCTTCTTCTCCACCGCCGGCAGCGGGCCGTTCACCATTCAGTGGTACACCGGCAGCCAGGGCGATACGTCGAATCCGATCGCCGGCGCGACCGGCACGAGCATCATCGTCTCGCCGGCGGTGACCACCGGTTACTGGGTACACGTGGTGGCAGGGTGCGGCACCGAGGACGGCAGCACGATCGTCTTCGTCACGGGCACGCCCTGTGTCGCGCCGTCGATCTCCACGCAGCCGGCCAGCTCGACGATCAATGCGGGCTCACCGGTGACCTTGACGGTCGCCGCCAACGGTACGGCTCCGTTCACCTACCAGTGGTATATCGGCAACACGGGCGACGTGTCCCATCCCGTGGCCGGAGCGACCTCGATCTCGCTGACGCAGAGTCCCTCGGCCACGACGAAGTACTGGGTGCGTGTCTCCAATTCGTGCAACGGCACCCAAAGTGCCGACAGCAACGCCGCCACGATCACGATCGGCTGTACGAGCCCCTCGATCACGACACAGCCGGCCAACGTCACCGTCGAGATCGGCACCGCGGCCACGCTTCACGTCGTCGCCGCCGGGACCGGTTTGCACTACGCGTGGTTCCAGGGGGCGAAAGGCGATACCTCGAAACCGACGGGCTCCGTCGACTCGCCGAACTTCGTCAGCAGGGCCATCAGCGGCAATACGTCGTTCTGGGTCCGTGTGACCGGCACGTGCGGCAGCGTCGATAGCAACGCCGCGGCCGTGACCGTGATCGCGGCGCCGAGGCGACGCTCGGCACGGCACTGATTCTCGCGGTAGCGCGGTCTCGGGGTTTTGCGGTCTCGCGGTTTTCGCTGGCCAAGTAGCCGACTCAGCAATCTGAACATCAGCAACCGCGAGACCTCGCAACCGCGAGACCCCGAGACCGCACACTCACATCGTATCCAACTGCTTCTTCATCGACGCGATCATGCCTTCGCCGTGTTGTTCGGCAGGCAGCGACTCGGCGAAGTGGATCGCTTCTTCGATCGTCCTGCGTGCCGCTTCCTTGTCACCCTTGGCCAGGTAGACGGCAGCGCGGTTGCGATAGATGCCGATCTTCCTGGGTCCGTAGGCGAGCTTGAGAGCGCGGTCCGAGGCGGCCAGTGCGTCGTCGTAGCGGCCGGCTGCGCGGTACGCCGAGATGAGACGCGCCGGAGGGTTGTAATCCTTCGGCAGGTCACGCTCCGACTGCTCGAGCATGGCGATGGCCTTCTCGGGCTGCTTCAAGCCGAGGTAGACCTCAAGGCGATGCGAATCGAAGACGGCCCGTTGATCGGGAGTCTTCGCCTTGGCTGCTTCACCTTCCAGGAACGCAGCCCACTGCTCGCGCAGTTTGTGTGCGGAGGCTTCGTCCTTGGCCTGATCGCGTGCGTCGGCGAGCGACTCATACAGGCCCGAGCGGTCGTCGGCGGACATGGCGATCTTGTCGGCCGCGGCCAGCGTTTCGCGTGTGGCCTTTTCGAGCCCGGCGGTGAGCTCGGAGCGGTTCCATGACTTGGCGTCGAGAGCGGTGGCGCACGAGAGGCCTGTGCTGGCTACGTTGACGGCTGATGACGTCCCGCGCACGCGCGGATAGAGCGCGAGCGCGCGTTCCGCGCAGCCCTGGGCATCGTGGCTCTGTACCAGGGCCAGGACCAGCGACTCGGAGGCACGCCCGAGGCGCGGCCAGTTCTTCGGCGCCTCGGCGATGGCCTCATCGAAGGCCTTGGCCGCCTCGGCCTGCTTCCCTTGCCCGGCCAGCGCATCCGCGCGAACAAGCGTGGTGTCGGCCTTCGAATGGGAACCGCGCGCGGCCCGCTCGCCGTCATCGAGCAGCTTGCGGATCTGAGGGACCGTCCCGCCGCCGGCGTACCGGAAGACCACCTTGTCCTTGGGATCAAGGATGAGCAGCGTCGGCCAGACGCTGATCGGATGCGCTTTCAGGAAGGCCGTGTTGGTTGGGTTTTCTGTGTCGACCGAGAGCCAGACGAACCGTCCGGCATACCGCTCGAGGGACTTGTCGGTGAAGACAAAGGCCCTCATCGAGCGGCAGGTGTGTCACCACGGTGCCCACGCCTCGACGAAGACCGGCAGGTCAGCGGCTTTGGCATGGGCGATCGCTTTCGCGTAGTCGTTCTCGATCCACGGCAGCACCTCTTTGGCCTGCGCCGCCGAGGCGATGAGGAGGAGTGATGCGATGAGGAGTCGTTTCATGGGGGGAGTTTAGCTTAGCCCACGCCGGACGGGTGACTGTCATTCCGAGGCCGGGGCGGGCTCTTTCGACTCGTTACGCTCACTCGTGGGAGGGCAATCATGGCATCGTGGATGCCAATCATGGCCTCGCGGATTCCATTCATGGGCAATAACATACATGACTGACACGGGATCTTTACGGGTTTAGCGGGTCATAGCGGGTCGGGGCGTGGCGGCCCGGTTACGGCGCTTGACTCCGAGGTTATACGCCACGCTGGAACCGGACGTATCATCGCCGACTCATGCGGATACGCAGGTTTCTCAAGCCGGTGGCTCTGCCCGGTTGGGTTCTGTTCATTTGGAGCGCTTTTGGATTCATGTCTACGCTCCAATTCGTAGTCAACGCTGGCAAGTGGCTGCTCTCACTCCTACCTCCGGTGGTCCCGTGGTTGTCCACGGTATCCGGCCGCATCACTATGTTTTTCCTAGGGCTCGGTTGGCTGGCTGTTGTTGCATGGGGTCCGGACGATGTCGGGAGAATGAGCGAAGATGATTTGAGCGTGCTGCGAATTCTCGGCTCTGACTTTAGGGACTTTAGCGTTCGCGATCTGACTTCGGTGATGTCGAAATCGCCGCAACAAGTCCTCAGCCATTTTGACCGGCTTCAGAAGTTAGGATACGTGCACCGCAGCGTGCTCGATTTGGCTGGCAATAATGATGCGTACGCGATCACTGCCGAGGGTCGTGCCGCTCTGGTTAAGAGGAAATTGCTCTAGGCGCGATGATGTCATCCCGCGTGATCTCCCACCACCAGCCTCTCCCGCGTCACGCCGGAAAAGTAACTGCGGTTACTCCCCGCCTCAGTCGAGGCGGCTGATCGCCCGGTTCCGTGGCGCGAAGCTGGACTCTAGGAAGTCGATTACCTCGCGCATCCGTGCGCTATCGTCGGCAGATACGAAGGTCTGTGGCTCGCGCAGAATCCATCCGACAGTCTCACCCGTGGCGTGGATGATCCGCACCACGGTTTCAAACTGCGGTTGCGCGTGGACACCACGGATTACCCGGCTCAGCGTCTCGGGGGTAATACCCGCTTGCGCAGCGATGGACGCTTGCGTGCGGCGCGATAGGTCTATCGCGCGGGTGAGTCGTCTGCGCCAGTGCTTGCGCCAGTCATTCATGCTTGATGGCTCACTTCGGGTTACTGCGCGTTAGATCGATCAGGATCACGGCTGCCGTTTGCACCTTCGCGCGCTCCTCTCGCGAGAGACTGAACCCTCGTTCTCCGAGTAGGTAGCCTACGTTCTCTCCGACCGCCTGAGCGATGCGGACTACGACATCAAAGCGTGGATGCGATCTGCCGTTGAGAATCCGGCTCAGCGTCGCGGGCGTGACCCCCGCGTCATCGGCGATGATGCTTTGCTTCATGCCGGAACGCGAGACGGCCATGACGAGACACGCGCGCCAGTCGTTAGGGATTCGTCCGGGCAGCATCGCGGTTCTCGATCGCACAGAACACCGCCTCATCAGCGTGCGCGAGTTCGAACAACTGCACCAAGTACACGGGCTTCCTTTGCATCGCGCCGAGTGCGTCCGCGATCGCGACCATGATGCGGCGGGTAGGATCGCAGGTGCCCATGCGGAGCCGGTACAGTTGATTGGGGCTTACACCAGCCCGCTTCGCCAGTACGGTCGGCATCACATGCCATTCCTTGAGGTACGTTTCGAGTCGAGTCATGGTGTCGTCCGTTCACATTTCGAAAACATCGGTAATCCTGACGTGCCGGTGCAGCAAACGATGGCATGCGTCCCGAATGCTCACGGCAGTAGTGACCTTCGCGTTCATCTTTCCCATCCGCAACCGGTACAGGTGAGTACGGCTGATGCCCGCTTCCGCCGCCAGATCGGAAGGGCGGATCTTGTTCGCTCGGATGAACCCTTCCAGCGTCGTCATGTGCGGGCTCTCTCGCGCACCCGCTGCCCCTGCGGATCGCTGGAATCGAAGAGGTCATCGATGCTTACCATGCGAAACAGGAGACGCCCGCAGGCGTCTCGGATGCGCATGGCGACCATGATGCTAGGATCGGCGTCGCCCTTCCGAATGCGGAGCAAGTGTTGCCTGCTCACGCTCGCTTCTCGCACGATGTCCAGCGCCGTGAGTTTGTTGTCCCTCATGAACCGGGAGAGTTTCGTGGCAGTGATCGTTTTCCGTTTCATGGCCGCGCCTCCAGCGTCGTCATGGCGTCAAGGGGTCATCGGGGGCGGCAGGGCGGTTCCCTCGCTCGCGTTCCTGTGCTTCCCACCGAATCCACGCCTCGGCAGCGCGCTTGAACTCAGGCCACTGCTCCCCGGCCTTCGTGTACTCGTCTGCCGTGAAGGTGTGGAGGAGAAATCTTTCGAGGATCGAGGAGAGGGATTCTCCGGGGCTCTTCTCATTCGCGCGCTTCACGACTCGCTGAACGAGGATGACGATGAAGGTTGGAAGGGTGACAGTGATGCGGCTGTAGGCTTCGCTTTTGGCGATCGGCTTCCCGTTCATGCCATGTACCTCCGAACCTAGGTCGCTAGACTATAGCCGCGCGGCTCTGGACGCAAGGGCTAGGCCGGAGTATTCAATCCTTCGCATGACGAAGGCGGCGAAGGAAGCGGCGGAACTACTCGGCCAGCGGGTTCGCGAGTTGCGGGAGAAGAAGCGCCCTGAGATGAGCCAGGAGAGGCTCGCGCATGCCTCGAACCTGACCACCAGCGCCGTGAGCAACGTCGAACGCGGGGCGAAGATCCCGAACCTGACGACGGTTCTAAAGATCGCGCGCGGCCTGAAGGTTAACCCGGCTGAGCTGTTCGCTGGGTTCACGGCTGAGGTGATGCGGAAGCTGAAGCTGTGACTCTGCGGCTAAGTACAGTCTTTCCAATAGCTTACAGAATTGACGCCGGAATGGCTGTCTTTGGAAACTGGAATGTTTTGCTTGACAAACACCGTTCTTGGACGTACTAATAGTACTGCGGTCTGAGATGGGTTTCCTTTTTGAAACCCTACGAGCAAAAGCTCCTCGGCCGCCTTTACTTTGCCTTGTACATCCTTTACTTAGACGAGTCTGGGAACCAGAACAACCCGGCCGATCGGCATTTTGTTCTCGGCGGCGCAGCGGTCTTTGAACAGAGCACGTTCTTTCTGAATCGCGATCTAAACGACATCCAGCAAAAACACTTTCCGAGTAGACCGCCGGTAGACTTTCACGCATCCAAGATCCGCGCGGGTTCTGGTTTCTGGCGTTCTGTCCCAGAATCCAAACGCGACGAAGTGCTACTTGATGTCGGACTTGCCATCAAACAGCCGGCGGCACGAACTCCTGTCGTATTGTTCGCTGCTGTTGTGGAAAAGAGCGCGCAGCTATACGGAGAGGATGCCGTCAAGTGTGCTGCCGAGCAGGTAATAAAGCGATTCGACACGTTTCTTACGCGCCGCTTCAAAATTAATAACGATCCTCAGCGTGGACTACTGGTATTCGCGGAGAGTCAGTACCAGCAACGAGCCGCGCTCTGGGTACACGGCTTTAGGAGTCTAGGCACACAATGGGGCGCACTAAATAACCTCGCGGATATGCCTTATTTTGCAGCGGCGCGCGAAAACCGCCTATTGCAGGCGGCTGACTATGTAGCACATGCCGTATTCCTTCTTTACGAACGCCGCGATCCGTCGCTGATAAGAACAATCATTTCAAAGTTCGATCAAAAGGATGGCGTTATTCACGGCTTGTACCATGTCGCGACTCCCCAAAGCATAATTTGCGAATGCCCTTCGCATGCAAGCCGACACGCCGCTGGCACAATTGGCACTTGGCTCTGAACCACCAGAAAGCGAGGGACTGCGCAAATGGTGAAAATCCCAGTGATGATCGAAGGCCCGGAAGCCTTCCAGCGATTCCGAGACGCCACGAAAGCCGTCCTAGCCGTGCCGCACTCGGTAGTTCAGAAACGAATCGAGGAGCACCGCGCGCAGGCCGCGAAGAACCCGAACCGACGCGGACCGAAGCCAAAGGCCAAGTAACCGGGTAGTGGTAAGATAGGCGGGGACAGGGTAGTGCTAGGTAGTGCTTCCTGCCTCAAAGCACGATCGGATTGCCGTCCGATCGTGCGTGAAGTCTACGCGGAGGAACGCATCGACCATGGAGATTGTGCCATGTCGATACCTCTCTGTCAAGATCCGCCTGTCCGAGTGTTGCGCACTCTGCCATCCGGTTTATACCTGGGCCAGCCCGCAACGTCCAGGGCTGTGAGTCTGTTCGACATGCTGCAAAGGTACGCGTTCAGCTTCTATGAAGCCCTAAGCCGCATCGAATCCTTGCGGTATTACGCGAACCTCATGCTTAAGCACGGGCCAGCGCACGAACATACACGAGAGGAGTTTGTTAAAGCGCTGGCGGAGATATCAATCGAGTGCAAGAAACTCAGCATGCTTCCTACTACTGAACTAGTTTCGCATATTCAGGCGGACGTGGCGCGAAAGGGTAAGGACTACACCTGCGCTGAGATGGCGAACCACCTTGAAACCTTGTATTTTTCGTTTATCAGTGAACTCCGGCGAAATAGCTATTTGCGGATCGCCAGCGAGAATGATAAGTACTTCGACAAAGATGAGCTCTTCGGTCTGGAGGTCGCGCAGGCCTTCGAGTCTTGCGCCGATGAAATCAAGAATGCTGGCAACTGCTACGCACTTGAGCAATATGAAGCGAGCGTATTTCACGCGATGCGCGTACTTGAGCGCGGGCTAAGTGTATTGGCAGGGAAATTCGGTGTTGATTCTAGCAACAAGAATTGGCACAACGTCATCGAAGAGGTAGAGAAGAGCATCAGAAAGATGGATTCCAGCTTCGGTCCTGATTGGAAAGAGCAACAAAAATTCTGCGCACAAGCGGCGACACATTTTATGTTCCTGAAAGACGCATGGCGAAATCACGTCATGCACGTCAAAAACACGCCTTACGACGCGGGTAGGGCGTTCAGTGTATTTGAACACGTTCGCCAGTTCATGCAGGCGTTGGCGGAAGGTGGGCTGAAGGAGTGAGCCATCACCCCGTCACCCCTTCCGCTGGCCGCGTCCCTGTCGCTTAGAACGGTTCCCACGTGGGTTCTGATTGCTGTGTCGATTTCGGCCCTCCCTCCTGGTCGTCGATCGTCTTTCCGGTCAACTCCGCATACGTCAACCGCTTCCCGACCGTCTGCGCCATCGCGGTAACGAACCGGTCTCCATCATTCATATCCTTCCGGTTGTTGTACCGGAACGCCTGTTCGTCGATGTAGCGGAACAGGTGGAAGGGTTCCACGGCAACGTACGTGCCGCCAAGCGCGCGCTTGAGGAGACTCCAGAAGTTCTCCATGGTGTTGGTGTGAACGTTGCCGTTCACGTACTCGACGGCATGATTGATGACCGCGTGATGGTAGTCCGCGTCAAGGCCGTCGTACGACTTCAGTTCGTCGCTGAAGATCGCGGAGCCCGCCATGACGTTCTCGCGGATGGTTGCCTGAAGTTCAACCTTCCCGCGAGTGCTCACATGAGACGCGCGAACCTTTCCGCCGCGCTCCACCATGCCGAACACGATTTCCTTGTCTCCGGGCCCCCGGCCATGAACCTTCGAGCGGCGCTTTGCGGAGTGCATGTTGCGGGCCTTCCCACCGATGAAAGTCTCATCGACTTCGACCGCGCCCCCGAGCATGCCGCCGCTGTCCTGCAACGCCAGACGAAGCCGCTGAAGCATGAACCATGCGGTTTTCTGAGTCACTCCGAGAGCCCGGTGGATCTCGTACGAGCTGACCCCGTTCTTGCAGTTCACCAGGAGCCACATGGCCGGGAGCCACTTGTCCAGACCGATCGGGGAGTCCTCGAAGATCGTTCCCACCTTGAGGGAGAACTTCTGGCGCGGGTGCTTCTCGTAGCACTTGTACACGCGGGCGTTCGGGAGGTAGTCCACGTTATCCGAGCCGCAGTTCGGGCAGCGTACGACGGCATCCGGCCAGCGGAGTTCCACCATGAACCGGCGGCAGTTCTCGGGGTCGGCAAAGAAGGTGATCGCCTGAAGGAGAGTAGTCGGGGTGGTATCGGGTGCGTCCATGAACAACACTTTACCAGTTCAAGCGCTGTCAGTCAACTATATTATTGCCCATTCATGGCCCTCTACGAATGGGTGAGCACCATTTCTGGCGGGGTGAGGGTTACTTGGCCGTAACGCTAATGCTCTTCCGCACCCGATCCCGATACTCCTTCGCTTTCGCCAGCACGGCCGGGATGTCCACGGTCAGCACTCTCCGATTGCGCATGAGCACCTTGCCGTCGCAGATGGTCGTGACGACGGAGCTGCCGGACGCGGCGTAGACGATGGCCGACTCGACGGCGTAGACCGGTTGGGACTTCGGTTGCTGGAGATCGATGACGATGACGTCGGCGCGCTTGCCGGCTTCGAGCGTGCCGATGCGATCCTCCATGCCGAGGACGCGGGCGCCGCCGAGTGTGGCCATCTCCAGGACGTCGCGGGCGCTGAGCGCTCTTGGATCGCCGCGCGTGACTTTCTGCAGCCGGGCCGCGCTGGCCGCTTCTTCAACCATGTCGAGATTGTTGTTCGAGCCGGCAGGACCGTCCGTGCCGAGGCCGACCGCCACGCCGGCCCGGCGCATGTCGACGACGGGCGCCACACCCGAGGCCAGCATCATGTTGCTTTCGGGGCAGTGCGCCACACCCACTCGCTTAGCGGCAAACGTCTTGATGTCCTCCGGCGTCAGCCAGACCCCATGCGCGGCCACGACGTCGTGGCCGAGAAAACCGATCGAGTCGAGATAGGCGGCGGGGGAGAGACCGGCCGAGTTGTCCTTGATCTGCGCTGCTTCGTTCTTCGTCTCGGCAACGTGGATGAGGATCGGCGCGTGCAGCTCGGTGGCCAGGGCGCGGATCTGCTCCAGGTGCGCGCGCGAGACGGTGTATGGCGCGTGCGGCGCCAGCGCCGGCGTGATGAGACGGTCGCCCTGCCATCGCTTGACGAACGCGCGCACATAGGCGACGGCGGCCTCCCACGTCTTGTTGTCGGCCACCGGGAAGTCGATCATCGTCTCGCCGGCGACCGCCCGCAACCCGGCCTTCCTAGCCTCGGCGGCGACATCGCTCTCGAAGTAGTACATGTCGGTGAAGGTGGTCGTCCCCGATTCGATCATCTCGGCGGCGGCCAGCCGGGTTCCCCAGCGCACGAAGTCGCGGTCGACGTTCTTCGCCTCGGCCGGGAAGATGAAGTGCTGCAGCCAGTCCATCAGATCGCGGTCGTCGGCGATGCCGCGGAAGAGCGTCATCGGCACATGCGTGTGCGCGTTGACGAAGCCGGGGAGGACGGCCATGCCGCGCGCGTGAATCGTCTCCCGCCCCGCGAACCGTTTCGCGATGTCCGCCGACCTGCCGACCGCGACGATGTCGCCCTTGTCGATGGCCACGGCGCCGTTCTCGATGTTCGGGCCAGCCATCGTGATGACCGTTCCGCCGGTGACGACGATATCCACGCGCCGTGGAGCGGCATGCACTGTCAGAGCGAAGAGAGTGAGCAGGAACGGGAGGAACCGGCGTCGCAGCATGGGGCGAACGTTAGCGGAAAGAGTGGACGCGTACAATTGATGTCATGAAGGCGCGAAGCCGCGGAACAGCGACGTACCGGGATTTGCTGAAGGTGCCGGAGAACATGGTCGCGGAGCTGATCGACGGCGATCTGTACACGTCGCCGCGCCCTGCCGGACCGCACGCGCGCTTCTCCTCGGCCCTCGGCATGGACATCGGCACGCCGTACGACCGGGGGCGAGGCGGCCCGGGCGGATGGTGGATCATCTTCGAACCGGAGCTTCACCTCGGTGAGCAAGTCGTCGTTCCCGATCTTGCGGGCTGGCGCCGCGAGCGGATGCCCCGGATCCCGAAGGATCAGCGCTTCATCGTCACGCCGGACTGGGTGTGTGAGGTGATCTCGCCGTCAACCGCGCGCATCGATCGCGGCAAGAAGATGGACATCTACGCGGGGCACGCCGTGCCCTGGCTCTGGATCATCGACCCCATCGCACGGCTCTTCGAAGTGTTCACGCTCGAAGGCGAGCGATGGAGCCGGGTTCACACCTATAGTGGCAACGACATGGTCCGCGCCGATCCGTTCCCGGAGGCCGAGATCGACCTCGCGTCGATCTGGGGCCCGGACGAGGAGTAGACCTCCTGGCTCAGAGATTTAAGACACAACTACTACAAGGCAATGGCTCTGCTGCCGATTTGGACCGCATCAGCCGAACCTTTGATCACTAATCAACTGATCGACAAATCACACGTCCTTTAAATCACTTCCCCCTTGCCTCCAACTCCCCCTCCACCTCACTCCACTCGATCCCTTCATCCGCCATCAGAACGCTGACGTGGAAGACGAGGTCGGCGATCTCGCTGATGAGGCGCTCGCGGGTCTCACTCAACGCGGCGATGACGACTTCGGTTGCCTCCTCGCCGATCTTCTTGACGATCTTCCCGCGCCCGCCGTTGAACAGCTTCGCCGTGTACGAGCCCTCGGGGCGTTTCTCGCGCCGGTCGCGCAGGACGCTCATCAGGCGATCGAGCGGGCGCGGAGGAACGCCGGTGAAGCAGGACCTCGCACCCGTATGGCACGCGGGCCCGTTCGGGATGACGCTGACGACGAGCGCATCGCCGTCGCAGTCCTCGCTGATGGCGACGACGCGCTGCGTGTTCCCCGAGGTCGCTCCCTTGTGCCATAGCTCATTGCGCGAACGGCTCCACAGCCAGGTCTCGTTCGTTTCGTGCGTTCGCCGCAGCGATTCGGCATTCATGTAGGCGAGCGTCAGCACTTCGCCCGAACGCGCGTCCTGGATGATTGCGGGGATGAGTGGGTTTGCGTCGTCTGTAGGCATTGTGTGTTCCTCGTGGATTAGTGGATTAGTCGATTAGTGGATTAGTCGATTAGTGGATTAGTCGATCAGTGGATTAGTGGGCTCGTGGATTTGTGGATTGGAAGAACAAGTCCGAGGTCCCGGCCCACTAATCCACTAATCGACTAATCTACTAATCGACTAATCTACTAATCACAAATCCACTTCTTCACCGCACCGGTATCCCTTCGCTCGCCAGAAACTGCTTCACATCGCCGATCGACAGCTTGCGGTCGTGGAAGAGCGACGCGGCCAGCACGGCTCGGGCGCCTCCCACCTCGATGGCGTCGCGGAAATGCTCGACCCTGCCGGCGCCGCCGGAAGCGATGACGCCGATTTTCACGATGCTCGTGACCGCGCGCAGCAGCTCGATGTCGTAGCCGCTGTTCGTGCCGTCGCGGTCGACGGAGGTGAGCAGGATCTCTCCCGCCCCCAGTTCCTCGGCGCGCCTGCACCAGGCGACGGCATCGACGCCGGACGATTCTTTGCCGCCGCGCACCATGGCCTCGAAATGATCGCCCATACGCTTCGCATCGCACGACAGCACGACCGCCTGTACGCCAAACTCGGAAGCACAATCGGCGATGAGCTGCGGATCGCGGATGGCGGCCGTGTTGATGGCCACGCGGTCGGCGCCGGCGCGGAGCAGCGCGCGAAAGTCCTCGATGGTCCGGACGCCGCCGCCGACCGTGAGCGGGATGAAGAGCGACTCGGAGACATGCCGCACCACTTCCAGCGCCGTCGATCGGTTCGCGTCCGTGGCGGAGATGTCGAGGATGACCAGCTCATCGCCTCCTTCGGCTTCGTAACGTATTCCGCACTCGACCGGATCACCGGCATCGCGGATGTCGAGGAAGTTGACCCCCTTGACGACGCGCCCGTCGCGGACGTCGAGACAAGGGATGACGCGCTCGGGAATCGCGTTCGGTGTGGCCACGCGCGCCCGTGCCTCGGCCAACTGAATCCGCCCGTCGAGCAGCGCGCGCCCGATGACGCACGCGCCGATGCCGTCGATGCGGCTGAGCGAGACGACGTCGCTCATCGTCGAGACACCTCCTGAGGCGATGATGCGCACGGCGGTCCGCAGCGACCGGTAAAGCGCGAACGACGGCCCACGTAGTGCCCCGTCCTTGCTGATGTCGGTAATGAGAACCTCGCCGATGCCCATTTCTTCAACCCTTGCCAGCACCTCGGCGAGCGAGGTCGTCGCGTCGCGCTCCCATCCGGCCACGCGAACGATTCCGTCGCGCACGTCGACCGCGGCGATGACGCGCCCGGCGCCGAGCTCGTTGACGATCGCGCGCAGGACCTCGGGTACATCGGCAGCGACCGTTCCGATGACGACCTTCTCCGCGCCGGCGTCGATCCACGTCCGGGCATCGGCGAGCGATCGGATGCCGCCGCCGGCCTGGATGTGAAGGCCGCGTCCTGCCAGCCGCCGCACGATCTCCGTCTCCACCGGCCTGCCGCTCCGCGATGCATCGAGGTCGACGACGTGCAGCCGCGAGCCGCGCGGCACGTCGAGCGCGTCGAGAACGCGCTCCGGATCCCCGTAATCGGTCACCCGCGCGAAGTCGCCGTGCAGCAGGCGGACGACCTTCCCGTCGAGCAGATCGATCGACGGGATCACGTCCATGCGATGTAGTTCCTGAGCACGCGAAGTCCGGCCGTCGATGACTTCTCCGGGTGAAACTGCACGCCGAAGACGCGCTCGTGCTGCACGGCGGCGGTGAACGGGCCGCCGTAGTCGGCCCGGGCGATCTCGTCGGGCGCGTTCAACGCGGCATACGAGTTGACGAAGTAGAAGACGCCGTTTTCAACACCTTCGAAAAGCGGTCCGCGCGCGGAGACGCGATTCCAGCCGATCTGCGGCACGGGAAGGACGCGATCGAACTGCCGTACCTCGCCGCGCACGAGACCGAGCCCCGGCGTGACGCCCATCTCGTGCGAGACGTCGAAGAGGAGCTGGTGCCCGACGCAGATGCCCAGGAGCGATGCGCCGCGGGTCACGGCCTCGCGGATGGCGTCGTCGATTTTGTTCTCCGTCAGCCAGCGCATGGCGGCGATGAACGAGCCGACGCCGGGGAGGACGAGCTTTTGCGCGTTGGCGATCGTGGCTGCATCGCGCGTTACGTCCAGCTCTGCGCCGGCGGCGCGTAGCGCGCGAGCAATGTTGGCTACGTTGGCAACGGGGGAGTCGATGAGGGTGGTGGTTGTCATGATCGAAATGTTGAATGCTGAATGTTCAATGTTGAATGTTGAATTGAATGTTGAATGACCGAGGTGGGAGGTAGGACGATTGAACACTCAACACTCAACATTGAACATTCAACATTGAACATTGCCGTTTCTCTACTCACGGATGCGCGGACCTCTCGCCTCGCGACTGCGCAACCTCGCAACCGCGACTAAATCACTCCCTTCGTCGAAGGAATGTCACTCCCCACCACCGCCTTGGCCTCGCGCAAGGCGATCGCGAATGCTTTGAAGATCGACTCGGCGGCATGATGGCCGTTCCGGCCGCGGATGAGATCGACGTGGATGTTGCAGGCGCATTTGTTTGCGAAGGATTTGAAGAACTCCTCGACCAGGGCGAACGGGAAGTCTTTGTGAATCAGCAGCATCTCGCGGTCGATCGTCACCTCGAAGACCAGGTAGGGACGGCCGGCGAAGTCGACGACGACGCGCGCCAGCGCCTCGTCGAGAGGCACGTAGGCGTGACCGAACCGGCGGATGCCGCGCTTATCCCCGAGCGCCAGCGCGAAGGCTTCGCCCAGGACCAGAGCCGTGTCTTCGACCGTGTGGTGATAGTCGATGTGCGTGTCGCCGGTGGAGACGACGTCGAGGTCGACCCGTCCGTGGCGGGCGATGACGTCGAGCATGTGCGAGAGGAAGCCCACCGGCGTCTCGATGCGCGAGTGCGTTCCGTCCCCGTCGAGGTTGACCGTCACGGCGACATTCGTTTCCTTGGTGGTGCGGGTGACCGTGGCTACGCGCATGACGACAGTGCCTCCAGGAATGCGTCGTTCTGTGACGGGGTGCCGACCGAGACGCGGAGCGCGTTCGGGACGGCGGCGCGGATGTCGCGGATGAGGATGCCCCGCCCGTGCAGGTCGTTGAAGACGTCCTTGGCGTCGCGCTTCGTCGTGAAGGCGATGAAGTTCGATCGCGACGGGAACGGCCGCACGCCGTCGATCTGCTCCATGGCCTCGAACATCCGGGCCCGTTCCGCGATCGTGTTGGCGACGTTGCGCGAGCGGATCTCGCCGTGATCGAGCGCCGTCGCCGCGACCGCCTCGCTGATGATGTTGAGCGAATACGGCAGCTTCACCTTGCGGATCTCCCGGCACGTCGACGCCGTCGAGGCCAGCCAGCCCACCCGCAGCCCTGCCAGACCCCAGGCTTTCGAAAACGTGGAGAAGGTGACCAGGCGATCGTGCAGCGCGGGAAGAACGTCGGTCGCGAAGTCGCCGTAGGCCCGGTCGAAGAGCACCGTGGCGCCGGTGGACAGCAGCGCGTTGATGCCGCCGTCCGGCAGTACTCCTCCCGTCGGATTGTTCGGGGAGCAGACCACGGCGATGGCGTTATCGCAGCGGTCGATAGCCCGGAGCATCTCGTCGAGCGGGAGAAAGCCTGTCGCCGGATCGACGGCGATCGGCAGGGCGATCCCTCCCGCGACGGCCACGAGCTTCTCGTACAGCGCGAAGCTCGGCTTCGGGAAGACCACCGGCGTGCCCGGGCCGACGAAGGTGGGGATGGTGGCGGCCAGCAGTTCGTTCGAGCCGTTGCCGACCAGGACGTTCTCCGTCTCGTAGCCGTGCGCTCTGGCGAGGGCTCCGCGGAGGTGCATCGATTCGAAGTCGGGGTAGATGTTCCATGGCCGTTCCAGCACCCGGGCAAGCACCTCTTCCTTGAGCTCGCGCGGGAAATCGTACGGACCTTCATTCTGATTGAGCTTGATCTCCGCTTCGCGCAGCTCCAGCGTGTACGCGGTCATGGCCGCTACGACGTCACGCGACATAGGCCCTCCGTGCCGCGATCGATGCGGCGTGTTTCGGTAATCCTTCAAAGTTGGCGATCCGCTCACCGGCGTCGCTGATCTCCGCCAGCTCCTCGGCGGTCAATGTGATGACGTTGGATCGCTTCACGAAATCGTAGACGCCGAGCGGCGAGAAGAAGCGCGCGCTCCCGCCGGTCGGCAGCACGTGATTCGGTCCGGCCACGTAGTCGCCCGCCGCCACCGGCGAGAACGGTCCGCAGAAGATCGCGCCGCAGTTCTCCAGCCGTTCCGCGATCTCCGCGGCTCCGCGCGCGTGAATCGACACATGCTCTGGCGCGATACGGTCGGCGAGAGCGATGGCATCGTCCACCGATTCCACGTTCAGATTGAGCGTCGCTCGTACGGCCAGCGGCCGGCCGATGGCAATGCAGATGACCGCGGAGTCGTCGCCATGTTCGGCTTGTGCGTCGAGGTCGGCTTGCACGAGCACCGCGTCCGACGACTCGTCGGCGATCACGACGAGCTCGGTCGGGCCGGCGGTCATGTCGATCCCGACGGTGCCGACCAGGCGTGCCTTGGCCGCCGTCACGTATTGATTGCCCGGACCGACGATCTTGTCGACGCGCTGCAGCGATTCGGTTCCGAGCGCCGCCGCGGCGACGCCGGCCGCACCTCCGCAGCGGTAAATTGCCTGGACGCCGAAGCGAGTGCAGGCGTAGTGCAACTCATCGCGCGACGCGGCGGAAGGGGTGGTGATCACGACCAGCTCAGGTACGCCGGCGATTCGCGCCGGGACCGCGCACATGATCAGCGTCGAGAGATAGACG
This sequence comes from Thermoanaerobaculia bacterium, assembly GCA_035482045.1. Classification (GTDB taxonomy): domain Bacteria; phylum Acidobacteriota; class Thermoanaerobaculia; order Gp7-AA8; family Gp7-AA8; genus JADGNZ01. The sequence goes on along the minus strand of DATHRD010000105.1, from coordinate 96,936 downwards.
GCACGCCCTCCGGGGGCGTAGATGCCGACGCGCCGCAGAGGGCGCACGCGGTGCTCCATCCCGTTCCAGCGATACGACTCCGGCCGTTGCGGGCGATGAAACGCCTCGATCCTCTCGATGGCGGTCTCGATTGCGTCGCGCATCGCCGGATCGATCGACGTCTCGCGCGGCGCGACGAGGATCTCATCCAGCGTCACCCCATCGAACCGTGCGATCTGCTCGGCCACGAAGGCATCGCCGCGCGCGCGAACGCCGTCGATCATCTCGCCAGCCACGCGCATGGCGTTCTCATTCGACGCGCCGCGGCGGGTTTCGAGTTCACGCAGTGCGAGGGTTATTTCTTCGGATCGCATGATGTGCTCGCTCCCAAGCCGGATCTCCAAGGATCTACGGGAATCACATGGTGTTCGTCGAGAGTCCTTCTCCCCCCCGCGCTTTTCAGCGGGGGGGAGAAGGTGCCGAAGGCGGATGAGGGGGCGTTGGTTCTTGCGGTGCTGTGGACCATTTCGACGAACGGGCTCGGGAAACTCGCGAAAACAGTCAACTTCAGCGCGAGAACCGCCCCCTCATCCGCCTTCGGCACCTTCTCCCCCGCAAAAAGCGCGGGGGAGAAGGCTCTCGACGTTACACGGTGTCCGCGATTCCACTTTGTTTGTGTTGACACGTCACCGCGTGGCATTCACCGCCTCCTCCACCCGCGCAATCAGCTCGCGCACCATCTTCGGCTCCGTGCGATAGAAGTTCTTGCCGACGATCAGCCGCGGCGAGATTTCGGCGATCACGTCCTGCAATTCCAGCTTGTGGACGCGCGCCGTCTCGCCGGTCTCGACGAGGTCGACCACGTGTGACGTCAGCTTGAGCACCGCCGCCAGCTCGACCGAGCCGCCGAGGGGAACGATCTCCGCGCGCAGGCCGCGGCCTTCGAGGAACTGACGTGTGATACGCGGATACTTGGTGGCCACCTTCGTGAGCGGCGGCGCGCCGGGTGCCGCGATCAGCCGCATCGTGCAACGGCCGAACGGCAGCTCCACCGGCTGGTACGCCGTACACTCGTGCTCGAGGATCTGGTCGAGCCCGGCGATGCCGGCGTCGGCGGCGCCGTGCTCGACGTAAACAGGCACGTCGCAGTCTTTGACGAAGATCCACTCGATGCCGCCACGGTCGAAGACCAGTTTCCGCGTCTTCAGATCCGTATCCGAGGGTACGTCGTATCCGGCACCGGCGAACACGCCCAGTGCCTTGTCCTGAAGTCGTCCTTTTGGTATCGCAATGCGCATGTCGTTCAATCCAGGTCGTCGATCGTGAATGTGAAACCGATGGCCGCGGCAGGCTGGCCGAAGCGCTCGTAGAGCGAATCGTAACGTCCGCCCTGCGCCACCTTCGCGCGCGCGCCGCCCGCGTACACGCGGAAGCGGAGGCCAGTGTAGTAGCCGATTTCGTCGATGTCGTCGAGGTGAAGGGCGAACGTGTCGTCGCCCCCCAGCACATCGCCGATCGCGCACAACCTCGCGGCGGCCTCGGGGGCGAATGGTGCAACGTCGTCGAGCGTGGCCTCTCCGGAAATCAGTTTCGCCACGATCGTCTGCAGCGCCGCCGGCACACCGGACGTCATCCGCTTCTCCGCGAGCGCTTCCCGCACCGCGCCCGACTGCGCGATCAGAACGGCGGCGATGGACACGTCGTTGTAGACCACCGCCGGCTCGCTGACCAGGCCGGCGGCCAGCCGGAGCATGGCCACATCCGCGTCGATCGAGCCGTCGCCCACGATCTCGGCGCCGATCTGGAACAACTCCCGGTTCACGCCGAGGCGGGACGCCTCCACGCGAATGACATCGCCGCGGTAGAAGAGGCGGAGCGGCAGCGCCTCCTGCGAGAGCGAAGGCGCCAGCGCGCGAGCCAGCATCGGCGTGAAGTCGGAACGGATGGCCACCAGATCGCCTTCGCGGTCGACGAAGCGGTAGCTCTGCTTCGCCGACGCGCTGTCGACGAGAGCGCCATACGGTTCGACGTAGTCGATGATCGGCAGAACCACCTCGGCGAAACCGGCGCCGGAGAATGCGTCGACGAAGCGCGCCTCGATACGCCGCCGCCGGGCCGTTTCCTCGACCAGCAACGGATGAACTCCTGTCGGATATCTCGTTTTCGTGGCCATAAAGTCAAAAACCTCTTCCCCGCATCGGAGAAGAGGTTCAGGTCAGTCGGCTGTGATCTTCGCTGAGCGCCCCTTGTCCGATCGGGGCGCATGCGGCACCCCTACATCACGTGGTGATGGTGGTGGTGGCGCGCGTGAGCGAAGTTGGTGTTCATCGGGTTGGCGAGTGTAGAGACGCGGCGGTTTCCTGTCAAATTCCTGTTTGCGGTCGCGCGGTCGCGCGGTCTCGGGGTCTCGGGGTTACGCTGTCTCGCGGTGGTTGCTGAGTTACTGGGTTGCTGAGTTACTGAGTAGCTTGGTTGCTGACTTCATGGATCACCCAGTAACCGAGTAACCCAGTAACCCAGTAACTCAGCAACCCAGCAACCCAGCAACCGCGAGACCGCGCAACCCCGCGACCCCGCAACCGCGACCCCGCAACCGCGACGCCATACAATCTCCCCATGACTCTCGACGAACAGCTCGACTTCCTCGGCAAAGGGACGGTCGATTTCATCGAACGTAACGATCTGAAGGCCAAGCTGGCCCGCGGCAAGCCTCTCACGGTAAAGGTCGGTTTCGATCCGACGGCACCGGACATTCACCTCGGGCACACGGTCGTGATCCGGAAGATGAAGCACTTCCAGCAGCTCGGGCATCGCGTCATCTTTCTCATCGGCGACTTCACGGGACTCATCGGCGACCCGACCGGCAAGAAGGTCACGCGCCCGGCGCTCACGCGCGAGGAAATCGAGCAGAACGCCGAGACCTACAAACAGCAGATCTTCAAGATCCTCGATCCGAAGACCACCGAGATCCGATTCAACTCCGAATGGCTCGGCGCGCTGGGCTCGGAGGGGATGATTCGCCTCGCTGCGAAGTACACGCTGGCGCGCATCCTGGAGCGCGACGACTTCCGCAAACGCTTCGACAACCATCAGCCCATCGCCATCCACGAACTGCTCTATCCGCTGGCGCAGGGCTACGACTCCGTGGCTCTGAAGGCGGACGTCGAGATGGGTGGGACCGATCAGCTCTTCAATCTCCTGGTCGGCCGCGACCTCATGCGCGAGTACGGCCTCGAGCCGCAGGTCGTCATCACCACGCCGCTCATCGAGGGGCTGGACGGCATCGAGAAGATGTCGAAGTCGCTCGGCAACTACATCGGCATCAACGAAGATCCGGCGTCGATGTTCGGCAAAGTGATGTCGATCTCCGATGATCTGATGTGGAAGTACTACACGCTCTGCACCGATCTGACGCCGTCCGAGATCGCGGCCAGAAAGTCGGCGCTGCACCCGATGGAGGCCAAGCGCGAGCTGGCCAAGTCGATCATCCGCGATTTCCATGATGCCGATGCCGCCGACGCCGCCGAGGAGGGATTCCGCCGCGTCTTCAGCGAACGGCAGGCCCCCGCGGAGATCGACGAAACGACGCTCCCCGCGGCCGCGGAGCCGCAGTTACTGTCCAAGATCATCGTCGCCGCCGGCCTGTCCGAGTCGAACAAAGAGGCTCAGCGCGTCATCGCCCAGGGGGGAGTGCTGGTCGATGACGTCAAAGTCAGCGATCCCCGGACCACACTCGACGCCGCGGGCGGCAAGTCGTACGTGCTGAAGGTGGGGAAGCGCCGGTTCGCCAGGGTTACGTTCGGGTGAGGGGCGCTGCCGGTCGTCTTCGCCTCCCTGGGACCGCGGGCGTCCCGCCCGCAGAGCTTGGGGAGATCTGGGGTCACGACGCGGCTGGAACCTTGGGAGTTGGCCTTAGGTGTCCCGAGCTCTGCGGGCGGGACCCTTCGGCTTCGCTCAGGGCAGGCGCCCGCGCTCCCAGGAAGGCGTAACAACCGGCAGCGCAGAAATGACCGGGCGCGCGGTACATCCGCGCGCCCGGTCCCGCTTAGCTACCTCGTCAGACGTGCGACCCCGGTGCCGTGTTCGGCGCCGGTGAAGGCGTCGGTGCCGGCGTCGGTACCGGCGCCTGAGGCTGTGACGACGCCTTCCGGCTGCGGCCGAACCGGTTGGCCTTGCGCATCTGCGCAAGATGCGGCAGCAGGTCGGCGTGTTCCGGCAGCTTGACCAGCTTCTTGCTGACGGCGTACGCCAGCAGTGCAGCCTGGCCGAGGGTGTGGCGCCGCGTCAGGTTTGCCGACGAAACGCCACCCAGCATGGCCCGCAACTCGTCCTCGACGGGCGTCCAGCGGGCGCACGTCTCGGCAATGGTCTGCAGGTCCTCCGCGCTCTGGCCCACGGTCGCCTCCACCCTTGCCGACGAGCCGACGGCGTTGATGGCCGCCTGCGCGAAGTCGGGATGGACGTTGGCCGAGCCGCGGAGCGACCGCGCTTCCGGTACCGGCAACTGCTGGTAATCGGGGATCTGCGGCCGCAGAGCGCGGAGCTGCTCGAGCACTGCTTCCGGGGTGATGACGGCCGGCACGTCTGCCGCCGGCGGTGCTGCCGGTGTCGCTGCGTTGTTTACCACCCTCTCGTTAGACATGGCTATCCTCTCCGCCCCCTAAGGGGCTTTTGTTGTGGATCGGAACCTTCGCCGAGTGCGCGGCTCGGGATCCGATCCGGGCCCACCACCATGAACGGACGCCGCAAATCGCCCGTTCGCCTGCTCCCAGAGGCCGCGAACCTCGGGAGAACGTATGGTTGTGGGGCCGGAGGAGCTAACGCTCAACTCCACTTCTCGCCGATCCGGCGAGGCCATGGCTCAAGCTATGGCCGGATCAGCACCCCATTCGAGCCGGTCACGTACGACCACCGGTCTCTGGCTCGGGAATCGGACTCCATGGCTCAAGAGTCGCCTCCGCGTACTCTCTATATACGTCCGTCGGCTTCAAAAGTTTAATGAAAATCGAAAGAAACTTGTAAGTTGTTGATTCCAAAAGCAATTTTCATCGTTATGCGGTCTTCGGAGATCGTTCGCAATCGACTCGGGGTCGTTCGCAATCGACTCAGAGTCGTTCGCAATCGACCGGGAGTCGTTCGCAATCAACTCAGAGTCGTTCGCAATCGACTCAGAGTCGTTCGTTATCGACCCGGGTGTCGCTCGCGATCGACTCAGAGTCGTTCGTTATCGACTCAGAGTCGTTTGCGATCGACCGGGAGTCGTTCGCAATCAACCCGGGAGTCGTTCGCAATCGACTCGAAGTCGTTCGCATCAACACGGAGTGTCGCCGTCAAGCGTCGAAGTGAGTCGGTATCTGGCCGGCGTCATTCCGAAGGCGGCTTTGAAGCAGCGGTAGAACGTCCACGGCGTACCGAATGCGCTGGCGAGAGCGATCTGATCGACCGTGACTTTGAGTGGCATGGTTCGAAGAAGGTGTTGCGCGTGCGCGAGTTGCTGCCTGCGAAGAAAGTCGTGCAGCGGCATCCCGATCAGCTCCGGGACGAGGCGGCTCAGATACGGCCGCGCCATGCGCAGGAACGCCGCAAACTCGTCCGCGCGTGCGGGCGTCTTCGTCCCGTAGCAGGCATGGAGGTACAGCTCCGCGGCTCGTTCGAACCGCCGCCGGTAAGCGTCACGCGAACGGGTGACCCGTTTCCTCGGGGCAGGTTTCCGCATCCTGGTATCGGACGCGGTGGTCAGGCGGTGACGAGTGTCAATCCTCCTGAAATCCCCGCGTCTGATTAAGGAGTGTCGCAGATCGCGGAAGCACCCACCCTCATTTCGTAACCTTTTCCGGAAGAGTGCGTGCAATCGCTTTCGAGCCTGCCAGCGATGACGATTCAAGACTTCCAACCTGTGTTGTCGCCTGCGAAGAAGTCCTGTCGCGGAGATCCAACCGGCAGGTACAGAGAGGTCCCCCGGACAGGTTACAAAATGTGGGTAGACGGGAGGGAGAGCGTTCGCTATACAAGAGTGATGCTCAGATCCCCACATGTCGCTCGGTGCCATCAGCTGGGCGGGGAATCTACACATAGCGATGTGACCCAGCTTCGGAATGGTAGGAAACGATGAAGAGAACCCGAATCGCCCTGCTCGCCTCGGCCCTCCTGCTCGGGTGTGTCATCACCCTTGGCGCCGCGGCCCAACCGAAGTTTCGCCCATATGGCTCGGACGAAGCGGGTGTCGGCCGTTATGTCGTCACGCTGACCGAAGATGCGGGAGTGGAGGATCCCGCCGCGCTCAGGCGGGAGCTGGCTCTGCTCTACGGAGCCCGGCTCGAGGCCGATACCTCATCTGGCGTGCGACAATTTGCGTTGACCATGACGCCTGCGCGTGCGCGACTCCTTAGCGCCGACCCTCGGGTGATCGAGGTCGCCGAGGTCCCGCTGTCGACGACGGCTGCCGCGCCGCCCGGAATATCCTCGGTCGCCCCTGCGCCGACCGACCGTCGCTTCGTCACCCAATCGTCCGGCTATGGCGACAACGGACAAAGCGGCACGTACACCTACGACGGAGCCGGCAACATCACAGCCATCGGCGCGGACACGTACCTGTATGACACCGCGCAGCGCCTGGTTCACAGCGTCACCCGAGGAGTGCAGGAGGATTACAGCTACGACGCTTTCGGAAACCGGATGAGCGCCACCGGTGCGATCAATTGCCTGGGCCAGACGACCTGTGCGCAGAGCGTGACGGTCGACTCGAACACGAACCATCTCACGACGATCAACAATGTCAACGTCACGTACGACGCCGCCGGGAACATTTCCAACGTCTCCGGATCCCCCGGCGCCGTCTACTCGTACGACGGGACTGGCATGATGACCGAAGCCACCGTCGGGAGCGACGACCGGCAGTTCATCTACACCGCCGACGGTGAACGGATCGCCGTGAGACAGGGAGCGTCGTGGACCTGGACCGTTCGCGACCTGAACGGCAAGGTGCTGCGCGAGTTCACGAGCCTCGAAACCGGACCGAACCTGGCCATGACGAACCGGCAGTGGGTGAAGGACTACGTCTGGCGCGACGGGCTTCTGCTGGCGACAGTCACGCCGTCCGGCACGCTTCACTACCATCTCGACCACCTCGGCACACCGCGTCTGGTGACGGACGGGAACGGCGTCAAGGTGGCCGAGCACGCGTACTACCCGTTCGGCGCCGAGATCAACCTTGCCCCGCACGAGACCCCCGAGGAGGCGATGAAGTTCACCGGGCATGAGCGGGACATCGTTGCGGGGGATGGGCACACGCTGGATTACATGCATGCTAGATATTACAATGCGAGTTTGGGGAGGTTCCTATCCGTCGATCCGATCGAAGGGGATCCAGGAAACCCGCAGTCATGGAACCGGTATGCATACGTTCAGAACAATCCGATCAATCGCACCGATCCGAGAGGACTGTGTGGCGAAGGTGGTGGATTCGTGGGGCCGATTGTTCCCTGTGAAGCCACGCTAAGCCCACCAAAGAATGCTTCTAGTTGGACGGCTGCGCAGCGCAGCGCCGAAAATGCAAAGAACGCGGAGCGCGCACAACTAGCAGAGCAAGGCAAGCTCGTCGTAAATCGCGGTCAGGCACGCCCGTCGTCATCACAGGTGGCGGACGTGAATGGCGGTCCCGCCTCGTCAGGTTCTCACTTGGACCACAAGCAGGAACTGGTGCTTGGCGGTGCGCCACTTGCGAAGGAAAACATCGGCACGCTCGATGCCACGGTGAACATGAGCAACGGTGCGAGAGTCAAGAACGCAATCGCCGGTCTTGCGGATGGAACGGTGATTACAAAGTTCAACTACACACTTCTTTCGTGGGGGGGTGCGCTGACCACGATCACTCAGGGAATCTCTTACTCTAATTTCATGAGCAATCAGGACGCAGCTCATCCCGGGTCTGTGAACGTAAACGACATGGCCAGATGGGTGTTTACTGGCAACACAAGCGCGTCACCACCTCCCTGCGGCAGTCCCGGTGGTGGCCCCTGTTAAGGCCGGGCCACGCATGTCCGTGGAAGTAATGCGCGCCACCAGAGCGGTTAGGAACCGGTAGGAGGTCGGGTGAGTGAAGACAACGATTGGTTCGAGGATACGTGGCGCTATCGTGAGAAGGTGCTCTATCCGCAGGAAGTCGGAGGCGATGCTGGTGGTTTGATCACCACAATCCCATACGAGGCTTTCGCGCAGATGGGATTCGAGCAGATTGATCCACGATGGCTGCACTGCGGCGTTCTGACGTTTCCTCCGACAGCGAAAAGAACCAACTTCACGTTCCTGACATCTGGCCTTTCAAACGCTTGGGATGATGACCGTCCAGAACTGAAGTCAGTCTCGGGTCTTGGAATTGAGTTGCGTCTTGAGAATGCATCGGCGGAGCATTGGGTGAAAGATGTAATGCTGCGTCTTTCGGCAACGCAGTTGCTCATCGGTGTCGGGAGACTTTCCGGAGCCCGACTGCTTGGCGATGGTGACCGAGTTAAAGTCGGCGCAGAGGCGTTCGGTGAAAGTTCCGCAATGACGGCACTTCTAGCAACGAAGGTTGCCAGTCTTCAGCTCCCCTCGGGCACGTTTGAGATGATCCAGCTTTTTGCAATTACGGATGCCGAGCGAGAGTTCGCGGCAACGCGGGGTGCTGGGCCTCTACTTGGAGCACTGAGAGAAAGCACCACCTACCCGATAAACGACATCCGCCGTCGAAGCATCGTGTAGATAGTTCTGCCCGTTTCTTTCGCGCGGCCACAGCGATCGCCAAGCAGTAGCCGATCACTTGCAACTTGCTCCGATCAACCTCCGCGCGAGGTTCTCATGGATCAATCGATTGCGGGTCATAGCGGGTCACTGCGGGTCCGTCGCTACGATACCGAGCGCATGACGTGCTTGGTGAAGGCGCGGAACAGCTCGGCCGGTAAAACGCCGAGAGCGGCGGCCAGGCGGATGAGAGTGAGAGCAGAAGCGTTCTGCCGTCCCTTCTCGATGGAGATGATGAAGGTGCGATGCAGCTCGCAGAGATCGGCGAGCTGCTGCTGCGTCATGCCGCGTTCGGTACGCATCTCCCGCAGGGTCTGACCGATTAGCGTAAGGACCGGAGCCGCGGCCATCGTGGAGCGAAGCGTAGAAGCCGCTTCGAGGCGCAAAGTCGCCTTTAGCTCACGTCGTCGATAAAATACATTGCGAGCCGGACGTCGACCGCTCCGCGCCACTCTTTCACCGCGGCGGTGTCCGACAGATGACGAAGGAGCAGCGATGTTTATCAGACGACTCTTTGCGGTGGTACTCCTCGGATCAATGCCGGTCTCGACACAAATCTATACGCGGGTCGAGATCGGAGATCTCAAGGCCGTGCATCGCCGGTTCCATCCGCGTGAAAGGGGGTCTCGCCGATGGCTTGGCTCCTGCTGCTCATCAACGACTACGGCCAAGCACGTGCAGCTCGTGGCGTGAAGGCCAGCACGATCTACCGCGAATCGGTGCGCCTGCGGCTCTTCGCTGCGTGGCTCCTGCGTCGCGGTGTGATGAACATCCATGCCGTCGCAATCACCCGTCGAGTTTACGCCGGATCGCCTTGCCTCGTGGGTGGGATCGGGAGTGTTCTTCGGCGAGGTCGGCGAACCGCCTCAGCCGACGAACGCATTCGGCTTCTAACCTGGGGGCATTCCAATTTCCGAGAGAATGCTCACCACAATCTGCTTCGCTCGTATCAAGCGGTCGAGGAAACCTCCTTGATCGCCCTGCCGCGCCGAAGCGAAAACGCTTTGTGTAAAAAGGATCGTGGACACTACTAACGCAGCAGCAACGCGGCCGGAACCCTTGGAAACGCCCCGCATACAACTCCCCCTTCTGGACCGGCCGAAGCCGGCGATCATGTGAGGTCGCCCTCGAATGCGGGGGAGTGTGCGGATGGGGTGAAACCTTACAGTAACGATTCCGGTGGTGGCGCGAACCGAAGAGCAGGCTGACGCTCCGCGCGGGCAATGAACTGTCGAACGTACGAGCACATCGCCGGCGTCATCGTCCCTGCTGTCGACGCTTCTTTGAGGTAAGCCAGTGCGGAGAGGGCGCCGCTCAGCATCCCTGCAGCGACGAAGGTCTGCACCACACCGGCAAGGAGTTTTGGGATCTCTCCCGTCCGATCGGTTGCGTGCAGCATTTCGGCGAGATGAACCGCCGCGATTGCCGCGTCAGTCAGCATCGCTTCGCTTGTCAATTCCGCCACCACGCCGCGGAGCCGCCGGACACCTTCGTTCCGGTTGCCTTGCAGGAAGCTGAGACGGGCGATCGCCCACCGGTTACGCGTTAGTTCAATCGCCGAGTCCGTTCCGGTACAGAGTCGAAGCGACCTCTCAAGATGGCGGCTGGCTTCGGTCGGATTCATCAATTCGATGTGACAAACACCTAGAGCGCGCGCCTCGCGCGCGATCCATTGCTGATCATTCGCCTCTTCTCCATAGCGCAACACACCGGCGAAAAGCTGGATTGCGCCGCGAATGTCGCCTCGCCGGAAGCGGATTTCGCCTTGCAGGTGCAGTGCGCGCATGAAGCGGTCGGTTGAACCGAGATGGAGCGCCGCCTCTGCCGATTCGCGCGCGAGCTGATCCGCTTCCTCCAACTGCTCCTGTTCGTACAGGATATATGCACGGACGTACGTTACGGCAACCAAGCCGAGTCCTTCGTGCGGAAGCTGGCGGTACTCGGCTTCCGCAGATGCGAGCGCGGCGAGCGCGTCATCGAACCGACCCAGGCAGTAGAGCGCGTTGGCCTGCTCTTTCCACGCTTCGCCGCGGAGCTCGTGAATGGCCGCCCGCGGATAGGTCGCGTCGGGGAGGCCAGTGCTGATCCGGACCGCGGCCTCGGCCAGGGCGAGCGCGTAGAGCGGCTTCCGCGTACACATCCCGTTCGCCCGCTTGCACAGCAGGCGCGCCACACCGCCGGTCCGGTACCTCGGTTTGTCCGGGATGTCCGCCCACGCAAATCGGGGCGCGGCGTTCAGATCTTCATACTCGGCAAGAAGGCGCAACGCCTGGCGATCCTCTTCGGCGGAGCGGGCGGCGAAGGCGCGCAGTTGCTCGACTGCCGGCCGATCACCGGCATCGGCCGAGCTTGCCGGCCACGTGTCCGTCTCGGTGAGCGCCGCGTCAAACGTCCTGATGTCGGAGAGCGCTGAGCGGCAGTCGCCACAGGCTGCCAGGTGGGTTTCAACATCAGCACGCTTCCGCACGAGCGCTGGCTGGAGCGCATACAACCCGAGGACGGAGGAGGTCAGGTGGCGGCCGGTCATGAGCCCACGCTCGTTTTCCGGTAGATGGCGCGCGCGCGGTTCCGGCAATAGTTGAGGAGCCGCCAGATGTATCCGGCCGAGGTGTCGCGGCTCTCGGCGATGGAGACCGCCGTCTCCCCGTTCAGATAGAAGCGCTCCAGGGTGTCGCGGCATCGCTTCCCGAGCCGCGAGAGCGTCGATGCGATCACCACGTTCCGCACGACGCTATCGATCAGCTCATCATCCGGCGTAGCCGCGCACGCGCTGCCGGAGCAGAACGGTGAGGCCTCGTTCCGCCGCCGGTATTGCCGGGAGGCGTTGCAGATGGCGCCGATGAGGTAGGGGTGCAGCTCGCGCACGTTCGACGGATTGGCGAGGTAGGTGGCGAAGACGTCCTGCACGAGGTCCTCGGCATCGGAGACGGCGACGCCGAACTTGCGGATGGCGATCTTGCGCAGAAGGGGCCGGTACGCCGCGTACAACGCGTCGAAGCGAAGCGCCGCGTCGTCGCTGTCCGCTCCGCGACTGGCCAGCGCGGCCACGGCCACGGTGCCGGCATCGGCCAGCCGATCTGAGGCAAGGGAACCCATCTCTCTATCTATAGGAGTGACGGACGTGACAACTTCCCTACCCATGAGGCCGTGCCGAGGGCCGCACTGGGCGATCAAACGCGAAGGTTACAAAATGTGGGTAGACGCGACGAGCCCGCTTCGCTGAAAGTAAGGGCATACGGAAGTCCCGATGCCGATCCTCGACGACATGGAGACGATTTCCGATTGAGGAGGAACCCGAAAAAGTTTCCAGGCAGGGATTCTTCGATTCGTGTCCCTCCAATCAGTGCCGGTCCGATTCACGTTGCACAGCGATTCAAAACAGAGTGTCCCCATTCCTGCCCATCGCGATGGCAAGCGGTGGCCGCGTCAGAGATCGTGTGCCAAAACGAAAGAGAGGGTCCACATGCGTTTCCGTTACTTCTTTGCTGCATCCATTGCCTTCGCCGTACTCACGGCGGGGAGCGCCTACGCCCAGGCGGCCGTGATGGTGCCGGGACTTTGGGAGATCACCGTGCAGACGCGTTCTCCCATCGTCGGGCCGCCGATCACTCACACCGCTTGCATCGACAAAACGCACGTTACCCGGCCGGATCCGCCGAAGTCGAGGGCGAGTGATGACTGCCAGGTGACGCCTGACGCCTCGGCGGCCAACGAAACTGCCTACACCGTTCGCTGCGTGAAAGGAAACGTGACCACGACATCCCGTTTCATCTATTCCGGAGACCACTTCGACGGCACTGTCACGATCGTCAGGGCAAACGACGAGGTTCACCAGGTCTACACGGCAAGACACATCGGCGACTGCGACGACTCGCCGGTGGACGCCCCGGTCACGTCCACAGCCCAATGAGGATTCGGGAACGAGGAGACAATCAATGCGACACCTTCGGATGTTCTATTTAGCCGTGGCAGCCATTCTGCTCGCGAACGCGGGCTTTGCACAGCCTACGGGGATTGTGACCACCAACGGAGTAAGCCCGGCTACGGGCGTAGCGATCACCGCGACGTCGACCTCCTATCCTGATGTCACCGTGACAACTGGTACCAGCGGGAAGTTTCACATATTCAACTCGAGTAACGAGCTCTTGCAAGTAGCGGCAGACGGAACCGTCGGCATCGGTACCGCGAGCAGTACCAGCGCGCTTCTGACGGTTAAGAAGGCCGCTGGAACCACTTTTCTGGGATTGAGCGGTGCCGCGGGAAGCTATACGGACATGGGTTTCGGTCGAACGGCAATCGAGGCTCGTCTGGGAATCGCAGCGAACGTCGGTCAATATACCACGACGGCCGGGCAGGGTGACGCTGTCTTGCGTGTGGACGACTCCTCAAAGAGGCTACTCTTGCTGGCGGGCGCCGGTGCTGCGGTAGTGACCATCACCAACGCTAACGTCGGTGTCGATTCATACTGGCCGACCGCGCGATTGGAGATCGGATCTAACCTGGGCCCGGTTCAATTTCTGGACATGCTAGGCACGAATGGCGTGATCGGAATGAAGCTCAATATGACCGGCAACGGCGAGATCGACGTGGCGGGCCTGCAGCTCGGCAACACCGCCATCCCCACAATCAACGTGCCAGGCGGGACCCTGTATCTGCAGAACACCGCCGGCGACGTCAACATCGGAGGCGGTACGGGAACCGGCGCGCATGGCAGTCTTACAGTCGCTGGAACCGTCACTGCGGGAACCGTCACTGCGGGAACCGTCTACGCGAACTACCAGGATGTTGCAGAGTGGGTACCTGCGTCGGAATCGATGCCTGCCGGCACGGTCGTAGTCATCAGCGACGACACCAATAATATGGTGACCGCCTCGACGCGCGCCTATGACACGGGCGTAGCCGGAGTCGTTTCACCGAACCCCGGCCTTCTCCTCGGTTCGGCCGGCGCGTCGAAGGCGAAGATCGCCACGACCGGCAGAGTGAAAGTACGTGTCGATGCGAGCAAACAGCCGATCCGCATGGGCGATCTCCTCGTCACCAGCGACCGCCCCGGCATGGCCATGAAGTCCGAGCCTCTGGAACTCGGCGGCACGAAGATCCACCGCCCCGGCACGCTCATCGGCAAAGCCCTCGAACCGTTGCCGAGTGGTGAAGGGGAGATTCTCGTGCTGCTCAGCCTGCAGTAGCTCAATCGACAAGGACGCCATCATGAACAGTCGAAGCGCATTGACCCTTGCTGCGTGGCTTCTCTTCTGCTTTTCTCCGGCTGCCACCGCTGCAAACAGCTCCGGACTCACGGTCACGCTGGACCAGCATTCCATCACCGTTTCGGGTCTGTCGCCCGGAAGCACGGCCGTGTTCTTCGGTGTGGCCCGGGTGCCGATGCCCTACGCGTATATGAACCGGATCCAGCGATGGGCGGTCGCCGTCGACGATGCTGGGCATAGCGGAACGGCCACGCTCGACCTGCAGGGGGGCGTACCTCCAGCATCTGTCTGGGCGGTTGTCGACCTTCGGAACGCGCACTACGGCCTGAGCAGCGGACCTGGTCTCGGACTTCGCCAGACCGTGGTCGCCAACCCTTTGCGAAACGGCCCGTCGCAGTCTGTCGATCACTTCGCGTTCGATCATGGGTACCTTGATCTGCTTTACGTTCACCCGGGTCTGGGAGCCTGGACATGGTCGGCCATCGGCGGTACGACCTCCACCAATGGAGGACCGCGGAATTCGACCATCGTCTCCCTTTCGGATGGCAGGCCCGTGGGGCAATCCGGCGCGAAGCCGGCCGCCTTTCTACCCGGCGGCGTTCTGATCGCAATCGACTTTACGCGCCTCGAAATCGCGGTCATTCCGGTCGATCAGCAACTGATCGGTGGTGCGCAATGAAACGGCTTCTTTGCGCACTCATCTTTCTCGTCGGTCCCGCAGCCACTCTATGGGCCTCGCACCCCAATGAGGCACCAGGGTTCGTAGCGGACCGTGTCTACAGCGTTCACGACGTGGACACGGTAAACGCCTTCAACGGCAATCTCAATCTCCGCATCCCACTGGGACCGGAGCTCAAGGTAAACGGCCAACTCAGCTACAGTCTGTCGCTAACGTACAACTGTCACTTTTGGCGATTCGACGACAATCAATTTCTTTATGACCCTGGTGATGGCATTCTCGTCACGGAGGACCAATTCACAGCGGTGCCTCCGCAATCGGATAATGCAGGGCTCGGATGGCGCCTGTCCCTCGGCAAGCTCTACTCCGGCGTCGATCCTGATACCTACGCGTCGAACAGCACCAGCTGGATTTATCAAAGCAGCGACGGGGCGGATCACAATTTCTACGATTCACCGATTACGGGCGACGATTCGTCGGCACCGCCCCCGCTGTACTCGCGCGACGGCACTCACCTTCGGCTCTCCGTATCCAACGGGGCAATGCTCGTCGAGTTTCCGGACGGCACCGTACAGACCTTCACGCAGTTGCAACAAGTGAGCGACGGCGGATGGCTGGTATCAGCGACCTCAGGGCAGTGGTTCCTCACCCGCATCTCCGATGCCTTCGGCAACGCAGTGGACATCGTGTACTCATCCGCGCTGTCATCCACGCCGGCCTATAAAGAGATCTGGACGTTTGAAAACAACAACATCAACACCGCCATCGTTTACTTCAAGAGCGGGATGACCTCATCGTTCAACGCAACGCTCGATCACATCAACATGCCGTCCGCCAGTGGTACAACGCTTTCGTATTCGTTCCACACGGAGCTCGTGCAAATTCCGGCCCCTCTAGGTGACAATACCGGACGTACTCTCCCGGTTCCGGTGCTGACCGCCATTACCCCCTCCGTCGGTAATGGATATAGCATGACCGACGGAAACGTCCCCTTCTACGAAGCCGCGTCGAACGCCTCCGCCGGCGTTCTCACCCGCATTATTTTGCCCACGCTTGGATCGATCGGCTGGACGTTCGAACCGATCCCGTTCGCGAATGGAGCCAAGGACCACCGCTCGCCCGCGATCGAGCACCCGTTTGGCGTCACGGCGCGCACGACCTACGATGCCGCTGGTCAAAACCCTGCTACATGGAACTACCTGCGGCAATTCAGCTATCCTGAGTTCTGTCAAGTCTCCTTTCCCACGAGCTGCGATACTGTGCCACCCTGCAGTAGCGGCCGGGCGCGGCAGTTGACCGTCTTCATCACGGACCCTCCCACCCCCGGCGGCGACACGAAAACGACGATCAACTACTTTTCAAACTACGAAGTGATACCGGACCCGAACGGCGAGACGTGCGGGTCCGGCTCCCAGGGGTGGCTGAACGCCGAGCATGGACTGCCCTTTACACGATACGCTCAGCGAAACGGGCGTTTCCTGTCGAGTGAAGTACGCACCAATGTCAACTTCCAGGATCCGGCACTGGCCGCCTGGGAGAGCGGTACGACAGCGGGCCAGGGGCAGGTGCCGCTCTCGGTGGGAACGCGCTTCCGGGAGACCTGGCTGAATTACCGGCTCGATGCCGACGCCGCCTCCGACCTGGTCTATTTCGATAAGAACGCCAGCCTGAGCTCGTCGGCCACCTACAATATCGATGACCCCTTCGTTGCGAACGATCCAAGCGATCCCAATCAGAACGACAATTGTGGCACCGCTCAGGTTCCCTGCTTCACCGCCACCAACTATTTCGGTTACGACGACTATGGACATTACCGGCAGGCATCGACGGACGGCAACCTGCCGGGAAACGGGAACTTCCGGACGACCTTCACCAACTACAGCGCGGCTCCGACGACGTCCTCCTGGCTGTTGACGCCGTTCACGGAACAATGCTCCGTGAACGAGTCATCGGCACGTACGAACGACCTCAACGCGAGCGGGGGCTGCAGCGCGCTGGCAGGCGCCTTCATGACCAAAACGCAATTCGACGCGCACGGCGCCGTCACTGCCCACCGGACGCTCGTCCAGTCGCTCGGCGCACTCGATTCAAGAGACCTGCTGGCGACGTTCGCGTACGATTCCTACGGCAACATGACCGGGGAGCAATACTACGGGGGCGACATGCACCCTCTGGCCATGGATGCGGGCACGTTCGCACCGGGTTCAAGCGTCGCTGACTACTCGATCGCTCACGTACTTACCTATGGGACGGGATCACTCCTCCAAGACACCGCTACCTACGCCAACGGCGTGACGTCCTCGGATGTATCCCTCGATCAATTCACTGGCATGGTCACCAAAGTTCGCGACATTGCCGGACTCGATACCCATTACGTCTATGATGCTCTCGGCCGCCTCACGCAGGTCCAACCGCCGGGCGTCGCGGAAACGACTTACACGTATACCGAAGCAATGCCCGGCACCGTGTTCAACCCCGCCACGGTGGATTCCCTCACGGACGGCTCCCTCAACGGTCTCGGGACGGTGCATAAGGTGTATGAATACGATCCGCTCGGACGCCTCATGCGCCAGAAGTCGTTGCTGGACGACGGGGTCACCTGGAGCATCACCCAAACTGATTTCGATCCCTTGGGCCGGAAGACTGCGGTCTCCACCCCCGAAAAGCTCGTTGGTTCCGAGAGCAGCTTCGCCCCTGCCCATCAGACGAAGTACACCTCCTATGACCCGTTCGGGAGACCGCTTGGCATTCAAGCTCCTGACCTCAGTCTCACAACCATCGCCTACCGCGGGACTCGGCGGGTCGATCGAACGGTGAACATTGCCACGACCAGCACGGGGTCGGCCGCTTCCACGACTTTGGAAATACATGACGCTCTCGGAAGGCTTTTCCGGGTCATTGAGCCCTCGGGAGCGACCTCTCTCTCTTCACCTGCTGGCGCGCCGGTCACCACCGAATACACGTATGACTCCGCCGACCACCTGATCCAGGTCAGCACGCCTCCCCAGAACCGATCCTTCAGCTACGACCACCGCGGGTTTCTCACTCAGGAAACGCATCCCGAGATCGGGCAGAACGGCAATGGAACGATTCAGTACGTGTACACGGCGCCAAACGCGCCCGCTCCCACAGCCGGTTACGACGCCCGCGGCCATTTACACCTCAAATTGACCGGTTCCGTCAACGGTCCCCTCGATTTGCGACTTGGCTATGACGCCTCCGAAAGGCCGGCCAGCGTCTCGGACAACGGGGGGACCCAACTGTTGAAGGAGTATTCTTACTGGCCTGCGAATGACACGGCTTCTCCTCCCAACCTGGGAAGAGGCAAACTCTACCAGGCCATCAGCCACAACCACCCGGTCTCCCTCGCTCCGGCCGAGGCTGTCGTGACGGAGACCTACACGTACGCCACTCCTGACCAATCCGGACGCATTTCCCAGCGGGACACACTCGTCGAAAGCGTGAACGGAGGGTCGAGGACGACCCTGCAGTCGTTCACCCAGAACGTAACTTACGATCACCTGGGAAGCACCGCGCAAATCGATTATCCCATCTGCAAGAGCGACGCTCCTTGCGCCAGCCCGGCGGCGGCCGGACCTGCATACACCCACAAGAACGGGTTCCTGGTCGGCGTTTCCGGCTACGCCTCACCCATCACCTACAACGCCGACGGCTCTGTTTTTGAAGTTACCCATGCGGGGACGGTCAAGGACACGTACACTCCGGATACTTCCGGGATGAGCCGGCCGGGTGTGATCAGCTTTGCCGGCGAGACGGCGTGCCCCGCCTCGGCGACGATCGTCAGCGGCGACACAACCATCAGCGCTGGTCTATCGACTGCTATCACAGTCAATCTCGGCGGCACGGGACCCTGGAACATCTTCTGGTCGGATGGAGCCCAGGACCCCGCCGTGCAGACGAGCCCGAGGGTCAGAAGCGTCTCTCCGGCATCCACGACAAGGTATACGGTCACCAGCGTCACGGATCACAGCGGCTGCAGTGCCGCAGGAAGCGGGGCGGAAGTGGTCACTGTCCAGGCATGTGCCGCAGGAGCGACGATGAGACCGGGTGGAATCATCAATGCCGGGCAGTCAATCCAGATCGCCGCGGATTTGGCCGGCACAGGACCCTGGACCATCGTCTGGTCCGACGGGATTCACCCTCCGTTCACGCAGAACGGGGTCACACAGTCCCCCTGGACGCAAACCTTTTTTCCCATCGTCAATACGGCGTACACCATCACGAGCGTCACCGACAGCACCGGTTGTAGCCGCCCGGGAACAGGATCGGCCATGGTCACGGTGATTCCGATCGGTCTGCGGGCAACCACGAACGCAAATACGCTCAGCGTCACCGTACAGTGGAACATGGTCTCAGGAGCGGGGTGGTATCAGGTCGAACGAGCAACGCACATCGACCCTCTCAGCGACTGGGCACCGATCGGCCGCGTGTCGGCGAACACGCCCACTTACCCCGATACCTCCTTCGCACCTACGAGCCCGGCGACCTATCTCTATCGAGTGCGCATCGGGGTCACCGCCGCGAACGGAGTGGAGTTTACCTCTGCTCCGAGCGTTCTCGACTACGCCACGATCGCCACGGTGCTGTTCTCCGACGAGCCGCTTACGGCCGGCGTGACGCGCATCAAGGGCGTGCACGTCGGCGAATTGCGGCAAGCCATCGACGCCGTCCGCCGTGCCGCGAACCTCTCTGCGGCCTGGACCTCGTACGCACCAGCTACCGGTCCGGTCACCGCGGCCGACAACCTCCAGGCCCGGCAGCAGCTCGACCAGGCCGTGAATCTGCTCCTTCTGCACGGAGTGGCCTACACTGGAGAGACACCGGCGGCGAACGGAAAGATATGGACGTACCAACTGCAACAGATCCGGGACGGTGTCCGATGACCCGGCGCGTTCTGCTTTTTTCACTTCTGGCCGTGGCGAGTACTACAACGGTTCTGGCGCAGAGCTGTCTGCCCGGGGCCTCATGGTGCTCGGGCACGTACGCCTATGACGGCGCCGGCAACATCCGTGCGATCGGCAGCGACGTCTACATCTACGACACGGCCGGACGTCTGGTCAGCGGGACCGCGGACGTGCAGCGCACGGGCGTTCTGAGCCAGCAGTTCTATTCATATGATGCCTTTGGCAACCGGACCGTGGCTGGAAGGGTAGGAGGCTCGGTCGACTGCCTGGGCGGCTGTGAGCTCTCGCCGCCCATCGACACGAGCACCAACCACATCATCAGTGCCCAATACGACGCCGCCGGGAACCTCACCTCGATCCAGGACTCCATCGGGAGTACGACCTACACGGCCAGCTACACCTTCGATACTGCCGGACGGCTGGCACGAGCAGTGGCCGGTAGCGACGTGCGCGACTTCATCTACACGGCCGAGGACGAGCGGATCGCCACGGCGAACGGGGCGAGCTGGACCTGGACCGTCCGGGGTATGGACGGCAAGGTGCTGCGCGAGTTCACGAGCATGATGCAAAACGGCCTGCCGACCGCAAACCGCGTCTGGACGAAGGACTACGTCTGGCGCGACGGCCTGCTGCTGGCCTCGATCACGCCGACGAGCGCGGGAACGGTCAGTCCCACGCTGACCGAGCACTTCCACCTCGACCACCTCGGCAGCCCGCGCCTGGTCACGGGCGACAACGGCGTCCAACTCGGCCTCCATGCCTACTACCCCTTCGGCACAGAGCTGAACCTCGCACTGAACGAGCAGCCGTACGAGTTGATGAAGTTCACCGGCCACGAACGGGATTTGCTCGCGAACGATCCTCATACGCTCGACGACATGCATGCTAGATACTACAGCCCAACGGTGGGGAGGTTCCTTTCGGTCGATCCGGCCATGGATGTCCAAAAGACAATTCGGAGTCCACAGATGTGGAATCGGTATGCGTACGTTAGCGACAACCCGATGCGCTACACCGACCCGAACGGTCGGGAGGTTTACGAGCAGGTGCAGAATGTCGCGGGAGACAACTACCACACGTCAATCCGAATCGAGCCGGTCGACCAGGCGCGCTGGGCGAAGGATCCACGGTTCTCCCGTGTCGATCCCGCCACGCACCGGCATTACGCGACAATCGGTGCCGGCCCTGAACACGACGTGGGCGCGCTCTTTGGCAACGCCGGGAAGTTGGTCGGCGCCGTGAACCGTACGCGCGACGCGAATCTTTCGATCAAAGTTGAGACGATTAAACTCGACCTCGGTAAACGCGACGAGAACAAGGTCATCTCAGATCTATTCAAAGCGCAGACGTCTTACAAGAACGATGCAAACTACGTTCTCTTCCCAGACAACAAGGCCGGCTATAACTCAAACTCGTTCGCTTCGGGTCTGCTGCTGGCCGTCGGTTTGCAGCCGGTGCAGCCGCAGCACAATACGCCCGGCTTCGCCAAACCACTGCCTAATAGCGAATTTCAGGCGGACCGGACGAACAAGAGCCAATGACCCGAACTCGTTTGATCGGAGGCCTAGCCATCGTTCTCGTAACCCTGCTTGCGACCGTGGCCGTATGGCCGCGGCAGTTCCTTTGTTTCCTCCCGGAACGTGCCATCGCCGCGATTCTGCGGCGGAGCGTCCCGGTCGGATCGACTGTGGCGGAGGTGCAGCGATATGTCGCGGAACGACATATCGCCTCCGATGCTGGCCGCGCTACGCCGGAGACGATCGCCTCACGATATCCGGAGGAGGGAGTCCGCTTCGGCTACGTCCGGGCCGAGTTAGGCCACTACCGCGTTGTCTTCCGGACCGATGTCGTCGCTACGTTCGTCTTCGACGCGCAGGGCCGCCTCCAGCAGGTCATCGTCCGAAAAGAGGTCGACGCAATATGAAATGGTGCCACAGTAATGAAAGTGAAAGAGATGCTAGGCTGTCTTGTACCTGAAAAAATCCCTGACGTGACGCCGGTGAGCAAACACGCAGTTGTTCGGCGGATCATTGGTCGGTGTCCAGTGTGTGAGCTGAATCTCAATGACCATGCGTATTTAGAGCTTGCGACGGTGTTCGCTACCGGCGCTATTGCGCAGGCTGACCTTCGCAATTCGATCGAGACGGGCGATTGGACTCGGCTCATCGCGTTGCAGCAGTGGGACGAAGTCCCTCAGTCCCCGTGGACTGGGCACCGATCGGCCGCGTGTCGGCGAACACGCCCACTTACCCCGATACCTTCGCACCTCCGGCGAGCCCGGCGACCTATCTCTATCGAGTGCGCATCGGGGTCACCGCCGCGAACGGAGTGGAGTTCACCTCTGCTCCAAGCGCTCTCGACTACGCCACGATCGCCACGGTGCTGTTCTCCGACGAGCCGCTTACGGCCGGCGTGACGCGCATCAAGGGCGTGCACATCGGCGAATTGCGGCAAGCCATCGACGCCGTCCGCCGTGCCGCGAACCTCTCTCCGGCCTGGACCTCGTACGCACCAGCCACCGGTCCGGTCACCGCGGCCGACAACCTCCAGGCCCGGCAGCAGCTCGACCAGGCCGTGAATCTGCTCCTTCTGCACGGAGTGTCCTACACTGGAGAGACACCGGCGGCGAACGGAAAGATATGGTGGTATCAACTACAACAGATCCGGGACGGTGTCCGATGATCCGACGCATTCTGCTTCTTTCACTTCTCGCGGTGGCGAGTACTACAACGGTTCTGGCGCAGAGCTGTCTGCCCGGGGCCTCATGGTGCTCGGGCACGTACGCCTATGACGGCGCCGGCAACATCCGTGCGATCGGTAGCGACGTCTACAGCTACGACACGGCCGGACGTCTGGTCAGCGGCACCGCGGACGTGCAGCGCACGGGCGTTCTGAGCCAGCAGTTCTATTCATATGATGTCTTCGGCAACCGGACCGTGGCCGGAAGGGTAGGAGGCTCGGTCGACTGCCTGGGCGGCTGTGAGCTCTCGCCGCCCATCGACACGAGCACCAACCACGTCATCGGTGCCCAATACGACGCCGCCGGGAACCTGGAATCGATACGCATATGTGATGAACAATCCGATCGGCCACACGGATCCCGACGGTCGATGCACCGACGTGCTCACTTGCACCATAGAGGGATTTTCGGTGGGTAGTGTCCCCGGGGCGTTGATCGGTGCCACGGTGGGGTTTGCTATTGGATATGGTGTAACCCATCCCGGTAAAGTCGCGGCTCTCGGAAACAGTATGGGCGGCGGCAGTGGCGGTGAGCGATTCGCCGAGAACAAGCAAGAAGGAAGGGCAAAAGAACAGAAAGCCATCGATGACCGAGGCGGCGTCAAGAATCTTGACAACAAGCGAAACGAGATCGCTCCTCCGAAAAAGAAGGTAGAGGAACAGTAGTGACGACCTCCGATATCGGCGACTTCTGGCGCTGGTTTGCGTCCGTTTGCGGCGACTTCGGCGCGCATTTTGAGAATGTATCGCTTCTAAGAGCGCTGGATCAGCACGTGACCGCTCTCGGTCCTTTCACATGGGAGGTCGGACCTCCGCGAGACTCGAGTGAGAACATTCTCGTGATATCACCAGGCGGACTTGTCGAGCTATTACCAGAGACGAAGAAGATCGTCGATCTTGCACCGACCTGTCCCGGCTGGCAATTCTTTTATGCCAAACGGTCCAAAGACTGGGACAGACGCTTTTTTATGAATGACAACCACGGGAATCGGGTAGCCGTGGATGCCTCGCAATGGCGATATGTATTGTATGGATACCCGGACGGCGTTTTCGACATCGTGATCGAAGCGTCAGATCTTGCGGGTCTTGAAGAACAGGACAGGATCACGGCATCAGAGATTGTTCTGGACGGCGAACTGGGCGAGCAGGCACGTCTGTCGCTAATCGGCGGAATCGAGATCGTTGTCGCTACGGCCAATGACGAGTCTGTGAGGACCACTCCGATCGCCTAAATAGGTGATCATTTGAAGCGATTGGCAAACATGGACCGAGACGAGTCGCGCCACGACGGATGAACTTTCCGTGGCGCATTCACCCTCGCATTAGTCGCGTGAGAGGACGCGTGTCGCGCTTGTTGCAGGCGCGTGACAAGAGAACCATTGCCGGTCATAGCGGGTCACTGCGGGTCGGGAGCTACGACACGAGCGCATGAAGAGCTTAGTGAAGTGTGGCGAGGCGGCTACCTTCATCGGACCCGGGTTACCGTGCAACATGAACTTCGCGATGACGATTGAAGTTGACGCAAAGAGCCCAGATCCACTTTCCGCGCTTCCATCGCAGGGCTGGTTTGACAGCACATTTCATCCGTTTTATCTTGAGCAAGCATGGAAAAGCCGTTTTCAGAAAACAACAAAGAGTTCGTTCACGCCGGCGCAGTGCAAGGCGTTAGGGTTGGTAGCCGAGCGGGAACAAAAGCTCGGGACAGGCTTAGCTGCTGCTAAGTCGAGTAATACGTGGGGAGATCGCTCGATAGGTGCCTTCAATGTCGACTTTAATAATAGGGGCAACCCAACCGTCACGGGCGGCGGGCAGCTTGACATGGATTGGTTTACGGATATCATGACATTGGGTGACAACGCACGTCCGGCTGCTCCTCTAACGTAAACATTGGGAAAATCATTTTGGCATGCTGTAGGTGGCACAAAGGATATCCGTTCGTATCTGACCCAGGTGAGGTTGCTGCTGTTTACTATGCTATGTCTGGTCAGACTTTCTTGAGTATCTACCAGGACAATTGCCAGTGAATCGAACTGACGCACTAATACCCGTTCGCTTATTAGGTGGCGTTACTACTATTTGTGGATTTGGCGCGTTTGTTGCTGGTATTGCAAACACGTTACATCCGCCGATGCTTCGCGATGTACGCTTCCTAATACCCGTAGGCTTATATTTTATCGCGACTGGAATTGGCACAGTCTTACTTAAGAGATTCGCAGCAGTAATGCTCACCGTGCCCTTGGCCGTACTTGGTCTAATGTCGATCATCGCATCGATCAGGAGTGGGTCGGCGGCCGCTATTTTGCTGAATTTGCTCTTTGCCGGCACCATAATGTGCGGACCAGCAGTCCTGGTATATAGGAGCTGGTCGCGCCTGCGTTGAGCATTACACGAATGCAGACTGACGGGCCCGGGCGGGTTCAACCAACCCTGGGATCGAAGGATGCTTGCCGCTCTGAGATCCAGAGGTGTCAGTTTTGAGGTCTTGAATCCCCACCGGTCAGCCTTTTGATCCTGGTAATGATTGGATTTAGACTGGCGGGGTCCCGGCCACGAACGGAAAGATATGGTGGATCAACCGCAGCAGATCCGGGACGGTACCCGATGATCAGACGTGTTCTCCTTCTCGTCCTGGCGGTCGTGACTTGCAACGCGGCAGCCTTTGCGCAGGGCTGTCCTTCGGGAGCCTCGTGGTGCTCGGGCACCTACGCCTACGACGCGATGGGCAACATCCGTGCAATCGGCGCGGACACCTACATCTACGACACGGCCGGGCGTCTGGTCAGCGGAACCGCCGACCTGCAGCGCACCGGCATCCTGAGCCGCCAGGACTACGGATACGACACCTTCGGCAACCGTACCAGCGCCAGCCGTGTCGCGGGCTCGGTCGATTGCCTCGGCGGATGCGAACAGTCGCCGGCGATCGACCCCGTCACCAACCACATCACCGGTAACGGCGCCGTCTATGACGCCGCCGGCAACCTGATCTCGATCACCAACACCGTCAACAATACCTCCTTCACGTCAACCTACGTCTACGACTCCGCGGGAAGCATGGCCCAGGCCACGGCTGGCAGCGACGTCCGCCAGTTCATCTACACCGCCGACGACGAGCGCATCGCCACGCGAAACGGACAGAGCTGGACCTGGACGGTACGAGCCCTGGACAACAAAGTCCTGCGCGAGTTCACCAGCCTCGAGCCGAACGGATCGCCCGGTCTGCCCACGACGGCCCGGCAGTGGTCGAAGGACTATGTCTGGCGCGACGGCTTGCTCCTGGCCTCGGTTTCGGCCTCCACGTCAGGCCCCCCAATCACCGAACATTTCCACCTCGACCACCTCGGCACCCCGCGTCTGGTCAGCAATGACAATGGCGTGCAGATGGCGATCCACGCCTACTACCCCTTCGACGCGGAGCTCAACCTATCGTCCGAGACGCCGGTCGAGTTGATGAAGTTCACCGGCCACGAGCGGGACCAACTGGCCAGTAACCCCAACACGCTGGATTACATGCATGCGCGGTACGAGATGGGGACGATGGGGCGGTTTTTATCGGTTGATCCGAACACAGAATTCGACAAAGCATCGCGCGAACCGCAGCTGTGGAATAGATATTTGTACGGCGTCGCAAGTCCACTTATGTACTTTGATCCCGACGGCAGAGCCAATAAGATCTATTTATTGTCGATGCTCCCATCAAATAGATATGGTGTTGGCGAATCTGTTTCGGATCTCTCAAGAGTCATTGCCGATACTACGAACCACACCCTTGATGTTCGACTGGGTCTGACAGAGGCGACGGGGCTGAGTCGTTTCAAGAACGTCGATGCCACGGACTACGTAATCCTCGAATCGCATGGCGGTGGACCAAACTTTCAGAGCGAAGCCCGTAATGGATCGCGCGAAACGTTTACAGATAAAGATATCGTTAGCTCACTGAATAAATCCAAGGCGCTGCCGTCGGCGATTATTCTCGCTGGTTGTTCGACTCAGGAGGCCGCACAGCACATTGCGACCTCTACGGGTGTAATGACCTTTGGGACTACCGGGACCGTTCGATCCGAAGAGGGAAGCCGTGCCGCGACAGTGCTCGCCCACGCTCTCGCAGAGACAGGAAGTGTTAAGTTCGCGCTGGAGGTAGCCAATCAGATAATAAAGACTCCTGTGTGCCATGGCGAAAACTGTCAGGTGGCACAGTTTGTAGTCTTTGGAGCGTCACACTGATGCGGCGGTGGGCCATTCTGTTCGTGTTGGTGATCGTGGTCGCGATGCATTGTTCTCGGGAAGTCCCAAGCGTTTTTCTGCCGAGAGATGCGAAGAAGGTCGGCGCGAATGTCTACACACGCTTGGTACTGCAGGGACAGGGACCTCTCGCGACATGCGGAGAGCTGTATGGATACAACGCAAGTGTTGTTGGCATCTTTGGTGTCTCGGACAAGGATGAAGATCACGTTATGCTCCGTCGCGATCAACTCGACCCTGATTGGCGCGCCTTGATTTTGAGTATGCGTGAAGGAGACAGAGCGCGCGCCTGGATCAAGGTGCGTCCTGGGAATGGGTTTCGCGAGTATGACGTGTTCCTTGCACGAGTCGATCGGCTTGACCAGCAGGGGCGCGCACAGCCCCAAGAACACGAGCATCTTTGCCGGTGAGCGCGAAGTAATAGAGTGCGAGGGTAGGCGGCCGCATACTTGCCGGCCTTGACAGTCACGGGGACAGGAAGGGGCGCCGGACCCTCCATTCTCATTCCACAGAAGTAGGGTCTCACTTCAGGACGATTGGCGACGATTTCCGCCGTTCTCGTCGGGGGTAGCCACCCACCCTCAGTCCTTGATCCCGGAGTGGCCTACACTAGCGAAGACCCGGCCACGAACGGAAAGATATGGGCATATCAACTGCAGCAGACTCGGGATGGTGTCCGATGATCAGACGTGTTCTTCTTCTCGTTCTGGCGGTAGTGACTTGCAACGCGGCAGCCTTTGCGCAGGGCTGTCCTTCGGGAGCCTCGTGGTGCTCGGGCACCTACGCCTACGACGCGATGGGCAACATCCGCGCAATCGGCGCGGACACCTACATCTACGACACGGCCGGACGTCTGGTCAGCGGAACCGCCGACCTGCAGCGCACCGGCATCCTGAGCCGCCAGGACTACGGGTACGACACCTTCGGCAACCGCACCAGCGCCAGCCGTGTCGCGGGCTCGGTCGATTGCCTCGGCGGATGCGAACAGTCGCCGGCGATCGACCCCGTCACCAACCACATCACCGGCAACAGCGCCGTCTATGACGCCGCCGGCAACCTGATCTCGATCACCAACACCGTCAACAGCACCTCCTTCACGTCAACCTACGTGTACGACTCCGCGGGGAGCATGGCCCAGGCCACCGCCGGCAGCGACGTCCGCCAGTTCATCTACACCGCCGACGACGAGCGTATCGCCACACGGAACGGCCAGAGCTGGACCTGGACGGTGCGCGGTCCGGACAACAAAGTGCTGCGCGAATTCACCAGCCTCGAGCCGAACGGATCGCCCGGTCTGCCTACGACGGCCCGGCAGTGGTCGAAGGACTACGTCTGGCGCGACGGCCTGCTGCTGGCCTCGGTCTCGGCCTCAACGT
Organism: Thermoanaerobaculia bacterium; assembly: GCA_035482045.1. Classification (GTDB taxonomy): domain Bacteria; phylum Acidobacteriota; class Thermoanaerobaculia; order Gp7-AA8; family Gp7-AA8; genus JADGNZ01. The sequence goes on along the minus strand of DATHRD010000105.1, from coordinate 69,014 downwards.
CAGGCCCCCCTATCACCGAACACTTCCACCTCGACCACCTCGGAACCCCGCGTCTGGTCAGCAACGACAACGGCGTGCAGATGGCGATCCACGCCTACTACCCCTTCGGCGCGGAGCTCAACCTCTCACCGGAGACGCCAGTCGAGCTGATGAAGTTCACAGGGCACGAGCGGGACCAATTGGCCAGCAATCCCAATACGCTCGACTACATGCATGCAAGGTTTGAAATGGCGACGATGGGGCGGTTCTTATCCGTCGATCCGGTACTAGGAGGTCCCGGATCACCTCAGACCTGGAACCGATATACATACACGGGCAACAATCCAATCAAAGGTACTGATCCGACAGGAAAGTGCGAGCAGCAAGACGGCGCGCAGCCGTGTAGTGACGGCGAGATTACCGTAACTGCGAAGAACCCCTCAGACGAAGAGCATTTTCTGTTTCTCCAGAATGAGACCAAGGAGCTCGACCTGCCGTTCATGGGCGATTGGTCTTCAGCTCATTTGTTTCCAAATTCACTCTGGGGATCTTACTTGGTTAAGCAGCGGGAAAAACAAGTCGGGCACCCAACGACTCCGGGAGCCGGCGTACTGCTGATGGGAATGGCGTTAGTGGGGGGGGGTACCGGAAGACGCTGCCGTCACCGGCGACGAAACGGCCAGCTCATCTTCGCCCACTCGGATTTACTCGGCACAAGCGTTGATGCGTCGTGCCGAAGAGTCGGGCCCGTATCACAACTTTCCCGAATCCGCCAACGAGCCGATCTTTGATGGCACGCGAACTGTCGTTAGCGATAATTACGTTCTGTACACACTAAGGGGATCCATCAACGGCGTCACTGGAACATATGAGATCGGCGTTCGGCCAGCAGCGGGAGGACGTGTCGAAGTGATCACGCATCGTTTCTTTCGACCGGATAAGCCTTGATATGATACTGAACACACTCGGCTTTGACGCCAATTACGAAGTTGCGGAAAACGCGCCGACGATCGCGTCGTATGCATTTGACCGCCAACAGAGTGATAACGACACAGATGGCCTCATTTTGAGTACTAACGTTTCCACTGTATCCCTTCGTATACAACCGTTTTCGAGCCAAGCGTGGGCAGGGCGATTCCAGGAAGGCGCAGAGGGTATCACCGGAACGTTCGCAACACCTGCTGCAGACATTATATGCGTCATCGCAAGAGGTAATGGCTATTGGGTTCCGGTACTTGAGCCAACAAATTTCCAAATGATAACGTCTGTGCCAATACGCGAGGCTCTGTCGGTGAATTCTCGACGTCTGCTGCTGTTCGTTGACTATACGGCACTCGCCGCGTATGGCCCACGTGGACGTGTTTGGGTTACCCGTGATCTGTCATGGGACGGACTCCAAATCGAGAAAATAACACGCGACGTTATTCTCGGATCAGGATGGGACTCTCCAGCGGCGCGCCGTGTTCAGTTTAGTGTCGATCTCATAACCGGCGCTGCTCATGGAGGCTCCAGCCCGTCAATGTACGGCATATCGTCGTGAAGGTCTCAAAAGTCACCACGCAACACTGCCACCATCTCGGAGACGCCGGCACTGTTAAACGACCGCGACGAGGAACGATCCACACTCATGCACGCTCGCAATGTATAGGTACTTGTATCGGGTTACCGCTCGTGACTGCATAGATGCTTGTATTCCACAGCCGCGCAAGCGCCGGGTCGGACTGGTGAGTCTGACCGACTGCCAGATGTCCCGATTGCTCGTGGATGTGGTTCAACCATCCGACATGATCAATGTTGACCCAATGCATTTCGAAGAAGACGTTCGGCTCGGTGGTCTGGAGGACGAGGTGCACGTGATTCGTCATCAGGACCCACGCCGTGAAGGACCATTCCGATCGACAGAGCGGCCTGCCTGAGGAAGACGAGGTAGACCTTGCGATCGAGGTCGGAGCGAGAGGCACTTCGGTCGAGTGATCAGAAGCTCCTGCCGAGAGCAGCGGCGCTGGTGTCGCGCAGAAAGACACTCCTTTCGCGCGGAGACGTCCTTCTGTCGTTCGAGGAGGCACTTCTGTCCCGCGGAGAGGCACTTCTGTCACCACGGAGAGGCGCTTCTGTCGCGCGAACAGGAACTTCTGTCGGGGCAAACAGAAACCTCTGTCGGGCGAACAGAAACTTCTGTCGGGCCGACCAGAAACTTCTGTCCGCCGGCCAGAAACTTCTCTCGCGTCGACCAGAAACTCCTGTCGAACGGCCAGAAGCGCCTCTCCTGCAACCAGAACCTCCTGTCGGATGAACAGACGTTCCTGTCGGGCAACCAGAAACGCCTGTCGATCGGACAGAAACGTCTGTCGATCGGAGTGACACGCCAGTCGACCGGAGTGACACGGCAGCTCCAGGCGTCCCGGATCGACGCAGCGCTTCCCCGCCGCGTGACCCTGTCCCCTGAACGCGCGTAGCCGTTTCGACGGTATCTACTTGGTTCACGTGGACGTCGGGTGCGTCCGTTCAGCCGGGCAAGTGGGTCTCGGACAGCCCTCGTCCTCGGTGACAAAACTCCACGAACTGAGCCGCCAGCCTCAAAATGGTGATCCAATATGCTCATGGGAATGCGTCGGTCGGCGTTTCTTGCCCTCTTGCTGTTCGTCGTCTCCACCGTGCCCGCGCGCGCGCAGGTGATGACTTACGTCTACGATGCGCCGGAGTCGCCGCTGGATGTGCGGTATCTGTATCACTGGGAGATCCTGAGGACTGCGCTGGAGAGGACGACTCCGAAGTGGGGAAAGTACCGGATGATGAAGTCGGAGCTCATGACCGAGCGGCGGCGGGCCTTCGAGCTGCAAATTCACAACGGTCGCTAGAAGCCGCGAGCGCCTGTACGCCGGTTGTTGACATCGCATTGCTCGCAAGAAACCGAGGCCTCGCGAGATTTGCGAGACAAAGAAAGGGACGAGGGGTTGCCCCCTCGTCCCTCGTCCCTCGTCCCTCGTCCCTGCCGAAATCCCTGCACTTACCGGATGTTCACAGGGATTGTAATGATGTCCGTCGCGCCGTCGGCGGTGATGCGAATCTTGAGGTTCAGGGTTGTGCCGGCCGAGTTTGCGCTTGGTGACCAGGCGATGCCGCCGCGCGTGTCGAAGAAGCGGAGCTCGGGGGGTGCGTTGAGGAGCTCGAACGTCGCCGGCGTGGCCGAGGTGACCACGACGCGGAAGGCGATCGGCCACGTGCCGGTCTGGACGTCGATGGCGTGATCGAGGATGCCGTCGTGGTTCGCGTCGGGGACGCTGATGCTCCCGTTATCGCCGAAATCGACGCCGGCGAAATGGACGCGGATATCAGCGAGGGCGAGGATCTCCGGAACGTAGGTCGGATCACCTGAGGCGTTATTGATGATGCTTCCGTAGGCGACGGCGTTGCCGCTGGTCACCTCGGCTTGCACCGTGTCGTTGTCCTGCGGGTCGGCGTTGAGAAGGGACTTGACGCCATTGTTGTACTGAATCTGCGTACCGGCCGGGTACGACACTTCCGTCGTAGCGGCCAGGGTTCCATCGGCGCGCACGAGCTCCCACTGCACGGACGAAGCATTGAGCGCGTAGACGCCGAAGTTGAAGTGGGCGTCGGTTATGGACGAGGGGCCGCTGAGGACTACGATATTTCCCGCCGAGGGGGCATTGGCCTCATCGACGGCCGGGATGTCCTGCCCGAACTCGCCGGTAGCCGACTTGTTGAACGTGCGCGAGCTGACCGTCAGCTTCTGGGCGAAGGCGCTGTCGAAGTTGATCTCGATGGCCCCGGTGGCGCTTGCGCGGCTAAAGCTGCTGGCGACGACATCGGCGAGGGCGACGGTTGCGCGGGGGGCGACAGTGACCGAGGCCGTCTCGCCCGAGCCGGATACATCGTGGAAGGTGAGCGTGGCCACAATCGTGCTGGCGCTCGTGTTGTGAAGCGTGAGCTCGGTCTGCCATTGGCTGCCATTCAAGCCCGGGCCGGTGCCGGAGGCGGGAACGACGAGCGTGGTGGCGCTGGCAGCGAGCGGAAGAAGCGTGACGACGATGATCGAGAGGATGCGTTTGAAGTTCATTGGGTTTCTCCTTCGTTAGTTGCGCTCTGATACGCGCGTACGAAAAAGAGTGTCTAGAACTTTATGCGATCACAGCATCACAACGATATGTGTTAAATGGAGATGAAAATGCGCACGTGTGGCCGTGCTCCGGGGAATGGGGAGTGGGGAGTGGGGTGTGGGAGATGGGGGCTGCGTTGAGTTAGTGTTCTGGTGTTGTTGATACGGGATGTGGGTTGAAAGCGTTGGGGTTGGAGTGCGTTGGAGATGTCACCCCGGCACCGTGGCCCCTGGCACCGCAGACGCCCAAACTCCAGCCCCCCGCTAACCCAGCCACTCCGCACCGCAGCAACCTATCTCCCACCCCCCACTCCCCACCCCCCACTCCCCATATACTCAACCCCATGCCCATCCCGTTGCTCGACCTGAAACTGCAGTACGCCACGATCCGTGAGGAAGTGCTTCGGGTAACCGGAGAGGTCTACGACTCGCAGTACTTCATCCTCGGCAAGCGCGTGGACGACTTCGAGCGCGACTTCGCTGTCTACTGCCACAGCAAACATGCCGTCGGGGTCTCGTCGGGCACCGATGCGCTGCTCATCGCGCTCATGGTTCTCGGTGTCGGCCCCGGCGATGAGGTCATCGTTCCTGCCTACTCTTTCTTTGCCACGGCCGGCGTGGTCGACCGGCTGGGGGCCACGCCCGTGTTTGCCGATATCGACCTGGCCGATTACAACCTCGACCCGAAGCAGATCGAATCGCACATCACCTCGTGTACCAAAGCGATCATGCCGGTACACCTCTACGGTCAGTGCGCGGAGATGGAGCAGATCAACCGCATCGCCGCGAAGCACAACCTGGCGGTGATCGAGGACGCCGCGCAGGCGGTCGGCGCGGAGTACGGCGGACGGCGCGCGGGAGTGCTGGGGACGATCGCGGCGTTTTCGTTTTTCCCTTCGAAGAACCTCGGCGCTTTCGGTGACGCGGGCGCCGTGACGTGCGAGGACGAGGCGACGTACGAGAGGCTGATCGACTTCCGCGTCCACGGCATGCGCCCGAAGTACTACCACCGCTACGTCGGCGGCAATTTCCGCATCGACGCGCTGCAGGCGGCCATCCTCCATGTCAAGCTGCCCCACCTCGACGGCTGGACCGATGGGCGGCGCCGCAATGCCGCAACCTACGCGGAGCTCTTTGCGGATGCGAACCTGGGCGATCGCGTAGTGCTCCCGCGCGAGCTGCCGGGACGCCGTCACATATACAACCAGTACATCATTCGTTTCACCGATGGGGCCGGTGTGCGCGATCGGGTCATGAACCACCTGAAGAGTGCCGGCATCGGCTGCGAGGTCTACTACCCGCTGACGCTGCCTCAGCAGGAGTGCTTCACCGACATCCCCTCGGCCGGAGACCTGTTCCCGAATTCAGATGCCGCCGCCGCGCAGACGCTGGCCATCCCCGTCTTTCCGGAGTTGACGAAGGATCAGATGGCGGAGGTGGTGAGGGAGATTGGGAACGCTCTACATTGAGCCTTGTTTCTTCGGTTGTCGGTTGTCGGTTGTCGGTTGTCGGTTGTCGGTTAGTCGGAATTCGGGAGTCGGAATTCGGGAGTCGGGAGTCGGGGGTCGGCGTTGGAGTTGGAAGACAGCAGAAGGCTACAACTCCGACCCCCGACCCCCGACCCCCGACAACCGAATAACCGACAACCGACAACCCCCCAAAGAACATGATCCCCCTCCGCCACACCCTTCCTCCTCGTTCGACACCGGTCGTCAACAGAAGCATCGTCATTGCCAACGGGATCGTTTTCATGGCCATGCTCTTTCTCGGGCAGGGGACTGCAACGATCATCGACATCTTCGGCTTCGTGCCGGACCGGCTTGTCCGTCCGGCTGCATATGGCTACTCGCTGTTCGAGGTGGCCGTCACGCTGGTGACATCGCTCTTTCTGCACGGAGGATTCGTCCATCTCATTGGCAACATGATTTATCTCTGGGTCTTCGGCGGGGTGGTCGAAGACGCGCTGGGGCACGTGCGCTACTTCCTCTTCTTCATCGTCTGCGGCGTCATCGGCAGCCTCACGCACACGATGTTCTTCCCGCATTCGACCGTGCCGTCGATCGGGGCCTCGGGCAGCATCGCCGGAATTCTCGGGGCCTTCCTTGTGCTGCGGCCGCGGGCCCGGATCGTGACCCTGCTGCCCCTCGTCGTTTACTGGGCGCTGGTGGAGATCCGGGCCGTCGTTTTTCTGCCGGTCTGGTTCGCCATGCAGTTCTTCAACGGCTTCCTCTCCATCGCCGCCGCGCACGGCACGCAGGAGGTGGCCGGCGTGGCCTGGTGGGCGCACGTCGGTGGGTTCCTTTTCGGCGCGGGCGTCGGACTCCTGTCACGACGAACGTCGACGGAACGTGTGACACCATATGCGGCCGAAAGGGAGGACGTTTGAAAAAGGGAATCATTCTCGCCGGCGGCTCGGGCACGCGGCTGTATCCGATGACCTCGGCGATGTCGAAGCAGCTCCTTCCGGTGTACGACAAGCCGATGATCTATTACCCGCTGACGACTCTCATGCTCGCCGGCATCACAGAGTTTCTGATCATCACGACACCGGAAGACCAGGCCAGCTTCCAGAGGCTCCTCGGTGACGGTTCCCAGTGGGGCGTCAGAATCGAGTACGCGGCGCAGCCGGAGCCGGGCGGACTGGCCCAGGCCTTCCTGATCGGCCAGGATTTCGTCGGCGGCGAGCCGAGCTGTCTGATTCTCGGCGACAACATCTTCTATGGTCACGGCCTCCCGGACTCCCTCCGCCGCGCCGCCTCCGGCGAACGTGGGGCCACTGTCTTCGCCTATCGCGTTCCCGACCCCGAGCGTTACGGCGTTGCTGAATTCGACGAGCGCGGGCGGGCCATCAGCATCGAAGAGAAACCGGCCCAGCCCCGCTCCAACTTCGCCGTCACCGGTCTCTACTTCTACGACGAGCAAGTCTGTGATTTCGCGGCGAACCTCAAGCCCTCGGCACGCGGAGAGCTGGAGATCACCGACCTCAATCGCCTCTACCTGGACATCGGCGAGCTGCGCGTGGAGCAGTTGGGGCGTGGCTTTGCCTGGTTCGACACCGGAACGCAGGAGTCGCTGTTGCAGGCCGCGAACTTCGTCGAGACGGTCGAGCTGCGGCAGGGGCTGAAAATCGCCTGCCCCGAGGAGGTCGCGCACTACGTAGGCCTGATCGATGATCAGCAATTGCGCGCCCTGGCCACGAAGCTGGCGCGGAGCAGCTATGGGCGGTACCTGCTCAACCTGCTCGACGAACAGGCGCAACGCGCGTCACGCTCGGCGGCGACAGCGACATGACCAGACACGTCGTCGTCACCGGCGGAGCCGGTTTCATCGGCTCCAATCTCGCCGACGCGTACCTCGATCGCGGATGGCGCGTAACGATCATCGACAACCTCTCCGGGGGCAACCGGCGCAATGTCAATCCGCGGGCCGCGTTTCATGAGATCGACATCCGCGATGCCGCCGCGGCGGATCTCATCCGCGAGCTCAAGCCGGACGTCATCAACCACCACGCCGCGCAGATGGACGTGCGCAAATCGGTCGAGGATCCGGTTGCCGACGCCGGTGTCAATGTCGTCGGGTCGCTGCGAATCCTCGAGGCGGCCGTGGGTGCGGCCGTGAAGCGCGTCGTCTTCGCATCGACAGGAGGGGCCATCTATGGCGAACCGGTCGAAGGACTGCAGGACGAGTCGCATCCGACCGCGCCGCTCTCGCCATACGGCTGTGCCAAACTCGCTGTCGAGCACTACCTGCACTACTACCGCGTAGTGCGCGGACTCTCGTCTGTAGCCCTGCGATACGCCAACGTCTACGGCCCGCGGCAGAACGCGCATGGCGAAGCAGGCGTTGTGGCTATCTTTGCCGGACGGTTGATCGATGGGCAGCCGTCGACGATCAACGGCAGCGGCACGCAGACGCGCGACTTCGTCTTCGTCGATGACGTTGTGGCGGCGAACATCGCCGCCTCCGACGCCGAATGGCAGGGGGAGTACAACGTGGGAACCGGCATCGAGACGTCCGTCAACGAGTTGTACGAGTCACTGGCGTCGATCGCCGGGGCCGGCATCCCGGCTAGTCACGGTCCGGCGAAAGAGGGGGAGCAGCTCCGGAGCGTCCTCGACGGCAGCCGGTTGCGCGGGCTGGCCAATCTTCCTGAGCCAACGCCGCTGCGCGAGGGTTTGACGAAGACGTTCTCGCGGTTGCGCGACGTGGGGAGAACGCGATGATCATCACTCGAAGCCCTCTCCGGATCAGCCTCGGCGGCGGCGGCACGGACTTGCCGTCGTACTACGAAAAATTCGGTGGATTTCTCATCGCCGCGGCGATCGACCGCTACGTCTACGTCACGATCAACCGCCCCTTCGGTGCCGGCATTCGGCTCAAGTACTCCGATATCGAGAATGTCGATACGGTCGACGAAGTGCGCCACCCCATCATTCGCGAAGCGCTGCGGATGATGAATCTGCGCACGCCACAGATCGAGATCACGACGCTGGCCGAGATCCCGTCCGGCACAGGTCTCGGATCTTCCGGAAGTTTCACCACCGCTCTCGTCAAAGCCCTGTATGCGCACCGGCGGCGTCTTCTTCACTCCAGCGAGGTGGCCCGCCTGGCCTGCGAGATCGAGATCGAACGGCTTCACGAGCCGATCGGCAAGCAGGATCAATACATTGCCGCCTACGGCGGTGTGACCTGTTTTGACTTTCACCCCGACGGGTCTGTGGCGGCACAACCGCTGGCGATCGACGTGGACACGCTATTCGAGCTGGAGGACAACCTGCTCCTGTTCTTCACCGGGTTCTCGCGCAGCGCAGGGAGCTTGCTGCAGGACCAGAAAGCCCGCTCCGACGAGCTCGATCCGGAGATGATCGAAAACCTCCATTACGTCAAGGAGCTCGGATACCGGAGCCAGCGCGCGCTCGAGACGGGGCGCTGTCACGAATTCGGGGAGCTGATGCACGAACATTGGGAGCACAAGAAACGGCGTTCGCGTGGCATGAGTAACGCGAAGATCGACGAGTGGTACGAGCTCGGCCGGCAAAACGGGGCCATCGGCGGGAAACTGGTCGGTGCGGGCGGCGGCGGGTTCCTGCTCTTCTACGCCGAGGATCGTAAGCGGCTGCGCCAAGCGATGCGAGATGCCGGTTTGGAAGAAGTGCGGTTCCGCTTTGAATTCGAAGGGACGAAGGTGCTGATGTCGTGAGTGACCCCCGACTCCCGGGCGGATACAATGCGCTCCTCGTTCATGAGCTACAGCCAACAGCATCTTCAGGAAGCCGCTGCCATCATCGACAAACTCGATGCCGAGGCGATCGAGCGGACCGCCCATCTGCTTGCCGATCTGCGCGACCGGCACGGCCGCCTCTTCCTCCTCGGCGTTGGCGGCAGCGCGGCCAATTGCTCCCACGCGGTCAATGACTTCCGGAAGATCTGCGGCATCGAGGCGTATGCTCCCACCGACAACGTCAGCGAGCTGACCGCGCGGACGAACGACGAGGGATGGGCCTCGGTCTTCATCGAATGGCTTAAGGTGAGCCGGCTGAGCCCGGCCGATCTGCTCTTCGTCCTGTCAGTCGGCGGCGGCAACCGCGAGAAGAACGTCAGCCCCAACCTTGTTGCCGCCCTCGAGTATGGAAAAGAGGTAGGGGCGAAGATCTGCGGCATCGTCGGCCGCGACGGAGGCTATACGGGCAAGGTCGCCGACGCCTGCATCATCATCCCCACCGTCAATCCGCAGAACGTCACGCCGCATACGGAAGCCTTTCAGGCCGTTGTGTGGCACCTTCTGGTGTCGCATCCGATCCTGAAGGTCGCCGAGACCAAATGGGAATCGACCAGGTGATCATGCGCGCGGTATTTCTCGATCGGGACGGTGTGATCAATCGCGCCACCGTGCGCGACGGGAAGCCCTATCCGCCCGGCACTCTCGATGAGCTGGAAGTGCTCGACGGCGTGCCCGACGCGCTTTCGAAGCTGCGCGAGGCGGGCTTTCGCCTCATCGTCGTCACGAACCAGCCCGACGTCGCCCGAGGAATGCAAACCCGCGAGACGGTCGAGGCCATGCACTCACGGCTGACCTCGGAGCTGGCCGTCGACGAGGTCGTGGCCTGCTACCACGACGGCGACGCCTGCGACTGCAGGAAGCCCAAGCCGGGCGCGCTGCTCGATGCCGCGCGACGGCATGGCCTCGAGCTGGAACGCTCCTTCATGGTCGGCGACCGCTGGCGCGACATCGAAGCGGGGCAGCGAGCAGGGTGCCAGTGTCTTTTCGTCGATCACGGTTACCGTGAGCAGCAACCTGCCGGACAGTTTGTGCGCGTCGCATCGCTGGCCGATGCCGCGGAATGGATTCTCGAGAATCAATCATGAAACGTGTCGAAGAACTGACAGTCAAGATTTTCGCGGACGGCGCTGAAAAGGCCGGAATGCTCGAGATGTACGCCAAGCCGTACATCAAGGGCTTCACGACGAACCCCACGCTGATGCACAAGGCCGGTCTCACCGACTACCGCGCCTTTGCCCACAGCATCCTCGAGGTCATCCCAGACCGGCCGATCTCTTTCGAAGTCTTCTCGGACGAGTTCGGCGACATGGAGCGGCAGGCGCGCGAGATCGCCACCTGGGGCGATAACGTCTACGTCAAGATCCCGGTGACGAACACGCGCCGCGAGCCGGCCTACGACCTGGTGCGGCGGTTGTCTAAAGATGGCATCAAGTTGAACATCACGGCCATCATGACGGTCGATCAGGTACGCAGCGTCGCCGAGGCGGTGAAGGAGGGCGCGCCGTCGTGCATCTCCGTCTTCGCCGGCCGCATCGCCGATACCGGCCGCGATCCGGTTCCGCTCATGACCGAATGCGTGGCCATCCTGAAAGCCGCGCCCCGGGCGGAGCTGATCTGGGCCAGCCCGCGTGAGTTGCTCAACATCATTCAAGCCGACGCCATCGGCTGCCACATCATCACCGTGACGAACGACATCCTGAAGAAGCTGCCTCTCGTAGGCAAGGATCTGGGCGATTACTCGCTCGACACGGTGAAGATGTTCTTCGACGACGGGAGTAAAGCCGGATTCACGCTCTGACGAAACCCGATGTTTCAGGCCGGCACGGCCGGCTGTCAGTTCATGCCATAGCGAAAAAATGATTTTGCGATCCCGTACCGCGGTCATCCTCGGCTTTGTTCCTCTCTTCTTTCTGACGTGCGATCGGGTGAAGCCGCCGGTGAATATGAAGGTGTCGCGAACCAGCGGCGTCCGTCCGGCCGCGCCGCGCCGTGAACAGCCACCGCCCCCCCCCGCCAAGCCGAACATCCTGCTGATCACCCTCGATACGCTGCGCTACGATGCCACGGGACTGGCGCCGCGGGGAACCAACCAGACCCCGTTTCTGCGGCAGCTCGCCGCGAACGGTGTCGAGTTCACGCACAGCTACAGCACCTTCGACTCGACGCCGGAGTCACACTTCTCGATGTTGACCGGGTTCGTCAGCGGGTGGGCCACACAGCCTTACGACGTGAAGGAGCACTCGGTCGCCTACCAGCTCGCGCGCGACGGCTACTCGACGTTCGGTGTCGTGGCCAATGGCAATCTGTCGCGAAAATTCAACCAGGACGTCGTCGCCTTCGAGTCGTTCACGTGTCTGGCGGACGTGTGGGAGGAGCTGTCGCCCGCGGCAAAAAGCGCCGTGCTCCGTCCGATCGACGCGCGAATCCGCCATTACCACGCACCGCCTAACGATTTCAGTGAACCGGCGCTTTACATGTCGGCCGACCGGGTGCTGGTGCGATTCGCGAAGAGCGTCGCCGCGGCGAAGCCGCCGTTTTTCGGTTTCCTGAACTTCTTCGATTCGCACGATCCCTACTTTCCCGATCCGGCGCACTACGACGCCGGCGCCGAGGAGCGGAATCTCCGGCCTCGGGACTTCGTGTCCGATTTTCGCGCCCGTAAGCTGCCGCCGGAGATCCTCGACCCTACGAAGATCACCGATCCGAAGAAGCGGGCAATGGTGACCGAGGCGTTGAAGGCCGTCGACGGCCGCGCCTGGAGCACGGCGTTCGATCTCGACACTGATTCCATGAAGGTTTACCGCAAGCGCTACGACGCGGAAGTGCGCGAGCTTGACGCGGCCGTACGCCGCATCTTCGACATACTCGCGGAGAAGAAGTTGCTCGAATCGACCATCGTCATCATCACGTCCGACCACGGCGAGGCCTTCGGCGAAAAACACCTGATCACGCATTCGTTCGGCAATCAGGGCGACCGCGAAGTGACGCATCGTGTGCCGCTGGTCATCGTTCTGCCGGGGAGCTATCGCGTGCTCAACCACGCCATCGACGTGCAGACGAGCTCCGCGGACATCGCCCCGACCATCTACGATCTGGTCGGACTCGACTGGTCGAAGCTCAGCCAAAAGACGCTGCCGGGGCGGTTCGGAAAATCGCTCGTCCCCTACTTCTGGTTCGCACCTACAAACGGCCCGGGGCGGGTGATGGACACCAGAGCCAACGCACTTTCCACGGAGGAGCAGGAGGCCATTCGGAAGGAGGCTGAGCGGAGACTGCGTTCGCTCGGCTATCTCCGCTAGAATGCGCCGGCTTTGAAGTTCCTCGTCACCGGCGCCGCCGGTTTCATCGGTTACCACGTGGCCGAACGTCTCCTCGCACGCGGAGACGAGGTCATCGGCGTCGACAATCTCAACGACTACTACGACCCGCTGCTGAAAGAGGCGCGCCTCGATCGCCTGAGGCGCGCGAGCGGCTTTCGTTTCGAGCGCCTCGACGTCGCCGATGGCGCTCTCCGAGACCTTTTCGCAAGCGCGAAACCGCAGCGTGTGGTCCATCTCGCCGCGCAGGCCGGCGTCCGCTACTCGCTCGTCAACCCTCAGGCGTACATCGACAGCAACATCCAGGGCTTCCTGAACATCCTCGAGGGGAGCCGCCACAACGGTGTCGAGCACCTCGTCTTCGCCTCGTCGAGCTCCGTCTACGGCGCGAACACGGCCCAGCCGTTCTCCGAGCATCACAACGTTGATCATCCGGTGTCGCTCTATGCGGCCACGAAAAAGGCCAACGAGCTGATGGCGCACACGTATGCTGCTCTCTTCAAGCTGCCTTGCACGGGACTGCGGTTTTTCACCGTGTATGGGCCGTGGGGCCGCCCCGATATGGCACTGTTCCGATTCACGCGCGGCATCCTCAACGACGAGCCGATCGAGGTCTACAACTACGGGCGGATGGTCCGGGACTTCACCTACATCGACGACATCGTCGAAGGGGTCGTACGTGTCGTCGATGCCGTGGCCGCGCCGGATCCGGCATGGAACGGTGACGCTCCCGATCCGGCCACGAGCTTCGCGCCATATCGCCTCTTCAACATCGGCAATAACCAGCCGGTACCACTGCTCGACTTCATCGCCGCGCTGGAAGAGGCGTTGGGGCGCAAGGCGAAGCTGGAGTTGTTGCCCATCCAGCCTGGAGACGTGCCGTCGACGATGGCCGATGTCAGCGAGCTTGAGGCCGCTGTCGGTTTCCGTCCGAGCACGACGATTCGCGACGGCATCGGACGGTTCGTAAACTGGTACAAGGAGTACTACGGGACCGACAGATGACCGCGACGACCGATTCGGAAACGCTCGATACGCTGCTGGAGTCGATCCGTAGCCGTTCCGCGCGCATCGGTGTGATCGGCCTCGGTTATGTCGGGCTTCCGCTCGTCCTCCTCTTCGAAGAAGCCGGCTTCCCGGTCCTCGGTTTCGATATCGATACGACGAAGACCGAGATGCTCAACCGGGGCGAGACCTACATCCGCCACATCGGCCGGGAGCGGATCGAGAAAGCGTTTGCCAACGAGAAGGTCCTGGCCACGGCCGACTTCAGCCGGCTCGCTGACTGCGAGGCCATCATCGTCTGCGTGCCGACGCCGCTGGGAAGGCACCGTGAGCCCGACCTCCGGTACATCCGCACGACTGCCGAGGAGATCGCGCGGCGCCTCCGGCCGGGACAGATCGTCGTTCTCGAATCCACCACCTATCCGGGCACCACACGCGAGGAATTGCTGACCCGCTTCGAGGCGCGCGGTCTCGTCTGCGGCCGCGACTTCTTCCTGGCCTTCTCGCCGGAGCGCGAGGATCCGGGCAACGATCGCTTCAACACCCGGAACATCCCCAAAGTCGTCGGTGGCATCGACGCGCCGTCGCTGCGCGCGGCCACCGCGGTCTACGGCGCGATCGTCGATCGGATCGTTCCCGTGTCGTCGGCCGAAGTGGCGGAATCCGCCAAGCTTCTGGAGAACATCTTCCGCGCCGTGAATATCGCCCTCGTCAACGAGATGAAGGTCGTGTTCGAGCGGATGGGCATCGATGTGTGGGAAGTGATCGAGGCGGCGAAGACGAAGCCGTTCGGCTTCATGCCGTTCTACCCAGGGCCGGGGCTCGGCGGACACTGCATCCCGCTCGATCCGTTCTACCTCACATGGAAGGCGGCCGAATATGGGACGTGGGCGCGTTTCATCGAATTGGCCGGCGAGGTCAACTCCTCGATGCCGCGCTATGTCGTCGACCGAACCGTCGAGGCGGTGAACAAACACGGCAGAAGCATCGTCGGAGCGACCGTGCTGGTCATGGGGCTTTCCTACAAACCCGATATCGACGATGACCGCGAGTCGCCCTCCTTCGAGTTGATCGAGATGCTGCAGGAGCGCGGGGCGATCGTGGCGTACTGCGACCCGTACGTGCCGGTGGCGAGACGCGGCAGAAAGCACGATCTCGGTTTGCGGTCGATTCCCTGCACGGCGGAGGCGATCGGTCAGTACGACGCCGTCGTCGTATCGACACCGCATACGCAGTTCCTGGATCCGGCGCTCTGGTCGGCAGTGCGGCTGGCAATCGACACGCGCAACATCGTCCCCCGTGGGATCGCCGGGCTCGATGTCGTGCGCGCATGAGGCCGGCCAGGGATGCGAGTTTCAAAAGGTCGCCGTTTTGTGACGGCCATCAACATCGGAAATGGGAACGAGATGTAGATTCGGATGGGTTCAGATACCCAACGAAGCGTTTCCTTTCGAGCCAGAATCCGGGAGCCGTCCCGTTATTGGACACAATTTGCCCTTCGACAGCATGCTAGATTTTCATGAAGCCGGCCCAACCGGTGAGGAATGCCCATGAGGCAGATGCCGGCGTCACTTCGACGCATCGCGGCGAGCTGTGTATTCGCGATGGCGTTTTGCTGGCCGCTCGCGGCGGCTACCGTCAGCAAGCTCAACGATGACGTGATGGCCCCATTGCGCGGGCCGGTTGTGGCGAAGCGGATCCACGTCAGCAATATGCCGCTCTACGCGCACGGCACCGCCTCGATCGACCTTGAGGAGTTCCAGGTGTGGGCGCCGGGCGGGAAAGTCATCGTCAGCGACGGGAAGAGTGTTCAATACCTCGACCCACCTCCGATGCGGTTCTTCCGCGGGCTGGTCAACGGTGATCCGGAGTCATTCGCCTACTTCTCGATCGACGGGACGACGGGAGCCATTTCGGGATTGATGGCCACGCGCGACGGCCGATTTGCAATGAACGCATCCCGTCGCAGGCCGGCTGTTCGCGCGCATGCCGGCGGCCTGGGCGCCGATCCGACTGGAGACTACGACTATTACCTCACGGCGATGGATGACGGCGATGAGCTATCGATGGCCGGCCAGACGTGGGCGTGCGAAGTCGAGAAGCTGCCTGCCTTTCCGCCTATCAACAAGAGGATTCTGGTCGAGACCGATGCCAGCGGCCATCCGGTGACCGCTCTCGGCATCAGCGGAACACAGTCCTACGCCATCGCTGTCGAGGTGGAGACCGACTTTGAGTTCTTTCAGAATGCGGGCAGCAACATCACGACGGCAACGAACTACGTTACGAATCTGAGCGGCGCGGTCTCGACGATCTACAACCGAGACATTCATACGAACCTTGTCCAGCAGAACCTGCACATCTACACCAGCGCAAGCGATCCTTGGTCGGCGACCGATGCGCCTAGCGGCCTGACCGAGCTGGGAAACTACTACCACGCGAACCACGCGACGCTTAAGCGTTCTGCGGTTGTGATGCTCAGCGGCAAGAGTGTTGCTGAGGGCGTCGCGTACGAGGGTGTTGTCTGCGGCGGTGATTTTAGTATTGGCGGAGGTGACTTCGGCGGTGCCTACGCCTGGGCTGGCGGTATCGGCAATCTCTTCGGGTTTCAAGGCCTCGGCCCAGTCCCAGATCCGAACGCCACGAACAACGGAATTCAGTACGGGATGCCCGGCGATGGTACGGCAATGGGCACACAAACCTACTGGCCGTTGGAAGAGTACGCGCATGAGCTCGGCCATAACCTCGCCGGCCACCATACGCACTGCGTGGCCATCACCCAGGCCGAAGCCAACGGTACTAATCACCCCACGCAGCTTTTCGTCGATGTATGCGACACGACGGAAGGCGGCGCGTGTGCCACGGGAACTGCCTCTGCTCCTCCCGAAAAGGGCACGATTATGAGCTACTGCCACATCCTCAGCCCGATTCCACAGCAGAGCCGGTATACATTCGGGCAGGCCGCTGAACTAAGTCACCACGAGCTCGACGACTACATGCTCCGAGCGGCTGGTCCCCTCGCGGGCGGGATGAACGTAGTCACAGCCGTCGGCACGTTCTCGATGTCCAGCATCTCCGGCTCTTCGAGCGTGGCAGCGAATTCGACGGGCAACGTAGCTTCGGTAACCCCGGTGAACGGCGGCAGCGTCACCTACTCATGGACGATCACCGGCGGCACGATTACCAGCTCGTCGACGAGCTCATCGATCACCTATACCGCGGGTGCGTCCGGCAGCGTCGTGCTCCGGGCCACCCTCTACAACACCAACGGCTGCGGCGTGACCGACACCAAGACGGTGACGATCGTTACCTGCACGGCGCCGTCGATCTCGACGCAGCCGTCATCGACGTCCATTGTGACGGGGCAGACGGCGACGCTGAGTGTAGGCGCCACCGGAACGGCGCTCGCGTACCAGTGGTACATCGGCAACGCGGGCGACACGTCCTCGCCGGTTGGGGGCGGTACCAGCGTGAGCCTCTCGGTTTCTCCGCCGTCGACGACCTCGTACTGGGTCAATGTCTCGAACGGCTGCGGCTCCGCGAACAGCGTCACGGTCACGGTCACGGTCACGACGAACCCCGCCAGCGGGCCTACGTTGTTATACCTTGTCACTCCGTGCCGGATCATCGACACGCGCAACGCGGCCGGCCCTCAGGGCGGGCCGTCGCTCGTGTCGAAGGGGACGCGCAACGTCACGGTCGCCGGCGTTTGCGGTATCCCTTCGGGGGTGGTGGCGATCTCCGTCAACCTGGCAGTCGTCACTCCCTCGTCCGGCGGCTATCTGACACTCTTCACCGGCCCCGCTAATGCCCCTCTGCCTCTGGCCAGCACGATCAACTTTCAGACCAACCGAACCTTGTCGAACAACGCCATCGTCAAGGTCGGCTCCGACACCATCAACGTCTATGACGGCGGCCCGACGACGGTCGACTTCGTCATCGACGTCAACGGATACTTCAAATGAAAAACATTACTGTAGCTTCGCGCATCGCCTTTCTCGCTGGTGTGTTTTCGCTCGTGCTGACCGCTGTCGCTCCCAGCGCACGTGCCCAGTACTCGTATTACGCGCTCACTCCTTGCCGGGTCGTCGATACGCGCAATGCCAATGGCGTAGACGGGGGACCGATCCTGGGAAGTTTCAGCCAGCGGAGCTTCACCGTCCGCGGGGTGTGTGGCGTGCCGACAACCGCTAAAGCGGTGTCGCTCAACCTCGCCATCACCGGGATGACGGCGGGAGGCTTCGTCACGCTCTGGCCGTCCGGTCTAACCCGGCCGGTCGTCTCCTCGATCAATTTCTCGGGGACGGAGCCGGCCCTGTCGAACGGCGCGATCGTCGGCCTCTCCACGAATGCGCAGGATCTCTCCGTCTACGACGGCAGCCCCAGCTCAGTGCACATCATCCTCGACGTGACTGGGTACTTCCAGTGAGCCGGGCCGGCACGGCCGGCGGCGTTGGTTGCCCAGTGCTCCGCCACCATCTTCGTCAGATCGTTTCTGCCGCGCTGGCTCCGATGCGTAGTCTTTAGGGTATGGTCGCGACGAGTGGCTCGGTTGCTTCTTCCTCGCGAACCCGCGCGTGGATCAGGCAAAGAACGACGATTACTGGGAGCGAGAGCGCCAGCACCGCAATGCCGTAAAGCCCGAGTTGGGCCAGGCTGTGCGAGTGCTCGGTCCGTACGACCGGTGGTGCTGTCAGGGTGTAGAGCTCCTTTGATGGGCTGAGATTGATCGAGATCGCGTCGTAGATGTTGTTGACGCGGCCGAGCAACCGCTTGACCTCGTTCTGTGATGTCTCGATCTCGTGGCGCACTTCGGCAGTCTCCAGGGATCCAGGCGCATTTGTGATGTCCTTGATCTGTGCAAGCACCTCCTGGTCGTAGGACACTGATTGCTGTGCCGGAATGACGACTTGGGAGGCGTGGCGGTAGTCGTCGACGAGCTTTTGGCGATATTGCATGTCGTTGGACTGATTCGTCAACGTCACCAGACGATCGAGGAATGAATCGCTGATCTGGGTCATCGTGTCGGGCCGCTGCGGCTGCGGCCGTGATTGATCGCGAGACGGAGACGCTGTGGTGGTGGCGCTCTCCGGCGTGAACCCGCGCTGATCGGGCGAGTAGACGGCGAGAGACTGCCGGATGCTGTCGGCGTAATCCTGCGTCGCTTTGAGATTACGCTGATCGTAGGCGAGCTGGCTCTCGAGAAACCGCAGCGTGGCTGGCCGATTCGTGATCAGGTTACTCGCGTTGACGCGTCCGGTGAGCGGCTCGAGGCGAAAACGGATGATCTCCTCGAGGCGAAGGCGAACCTCCTCGAGTGACATGCCGTCGGAACTGCGAACGAGCTCCGACCCCGGCACCTCGCGGAGCGCATCGATGTTCTCCAGGACCTTGTAGACCTTCGAGCGAAGTTCCTGGATGGCCACGATCAACTCACCGTTGGTGTCGGCCGGCTCGATGATTTGTGGGGAGAACACCGTCAGGCGGTACTTGAGCACGTGCTGGTCACTGGCCGCGTATCGCGCCCAGCCGCTCAGAGTGTCGAGCAAAGCCTTCTTCACGGCACTCTCCGGCACCCCGGCCGTGTCGCGTGTACGCAGCCAGTTGAGCGAATAGTCATTTTTCGCGATCGAAGCGGCCTTTGCCTGCCATTCCCGCATGAGGCGCTCACGGTCGATTGCGGACTGCTTTGGATCGGTCAGGCGGGCCTGGTATTCGGCGGCCAGGCGCTCGTAATCGAGATTGGCCTCGAGAACAAACATCGAGCGGCTGAAATCGGGAAACGTCGTGAATCGATCGAGTTGGTTTTCCTTGAAAACCTTGAGAAGAATGGGCGTGGAGGTGATGTCGCTGCTCGAGAATTTGATTCCGTTCGGATAGCGCCCATCCGATGCCCCTTCGAAGTCGAGGCGGAACTCCTGTGAGGTGATGCGTTGCGTGGGCGAGAAAACGTAAACCGCGATGCCGACGATCACGTAGAGGACGGCGACGGCGGCCGCGGACAGGAGGATGGCCGGTGCATACGCGTGAAGCGTGTGCACGAGATGACTGATCGATATCGGTCGATCGACGACTTCAACGACTTCCGTAGAGGAGTGAGAATCCTGCATAGCGCCCAAGGATCTCAGCGGCGCGTCGGTCCGTCAAGCCATGCGATGGCGGAATAAACGTCCGTCACGTGGTGCTGTTCGCAGCCGCCATGCCGCTGCTGCCGAAGGAGGCCGACCTCTTTCCCGACGACCTGTTCGCGCTGCCGGCGAGTTCACTCCCCTGGCACGTTGCGCACGTGCGCAGCCGGCAGGAAAAGGTTCTCGCCCGCCGCCTGCGCGAGCATCAGGTTCCGTTTTATCTTCCGCAGATTGAGCGTGTCACCGAGCGTTCGTCGCGGCGCTTTCGCTCGTATGTTCCGCTGTTGGCCGGGTATGTGTTTTTTCGCGGCGCCGATCCCGCGCGCGACGTGGCACTGCGAAGCGGCGTCATCGTCCGAATCATCGATGTCGACGATCAGGGGCTCCTCGGTGCGCAGCTCGGCCAGATCCGCAACCTTCAACTCGCCGGCGCATCGTTCCAGGTGTACGAGGAGCTTCTGCCTGACGATGAAGTCACCATCACCGAGGGACCGTTTCGAGGCTACACCGGCGCGGTCGTGCGCAGCGGACGCGGCGACCGGCTCGTGGTGTCGCTATCGCTGCTGCGGAAGAGCATCGCGGTCGAATTCGAACGACCCGTGCTGCGCCGCGCGCGGCGGTAGCCTCCAGCGGTTTGCGTTCGATACACCTTGATGGTTAAATCGCCATGCGTTCAATAGTTGAACGCTCTCGATGAGTTACGACCCGACTGACGAAATCCGCTACCGACTCCTCAAGTATATCGAGGAGCACCCCACCTCAACGCAGCGGCAGGTGGCGCATGCGCTGGGCGTGAGCATCGGCAAGGCGAATTACTGTCTGAGGGCGCTCGTGGAGAAGGGTTGGGTGAAGGTTCGTAACTTCCGCAACAGCAACAACAAGACAGCGTACTTATACGTCCTCACTCCTCGCGGCATCGAGGAAAAGATCGACGTCACGTGCGCGTTCCTCCGCCGAAAGCGCGATGAATACGATCGCCTGGCTGAGGAGATCGAGTATCTCGCCGACGAAGTGCGTCGTCTCCAGACAGCGCCGAACCGGTCCGCCTGACGCGGCCGTGCCGGCGAACGAACCATGCTGACCGGGACGCTTCCCCGTGTTTGTCGCGTCGGTTGTACACCGAAGGGGGCGAAGCCCGTCCGGGCATCGCAAGGAGATGCCAGACACCATGACTGAACACGGGCGAAAAACAGCGCTCATCACCGGGATCACGGGACAGGACGGCTCCTATCTCGCGGAACTTCTGCTCGAGAAGGGATACGAGGTCCACGGGATCATGCGGCGCTCCTCGTCCTTCAATACGCAGCGTATCGATGCCATCTACGAGGATCCTCATGAGAAAGACAGGCGTCTGATCCTTCACTATGGCGACTTGAGCGACGCCTCCTCTCTCAACCGCATCCTCCGCGTCGTCGATCCCGACGAGATCTACAACCTCGGCGCGCAGAGTCACGTGATGGTCTCGTTTGATACGCCCGAGTACACGGGCGAGGTGACCGGTCTCGGCGCGACACGACTGCTCGAGGCCATTCGCGAAATACGCATCCGGCCGCGGATCTACCAGGCCTCGTCGTCGGAGATGTTCGGAAAAGTCGCGGAGACGCCGCAGCGGGAAACCACGCCATTCCATCCGCGCAGCCCCTACGGCGCGGCTAAGGTTTACGCGTTCTGGATGACCGTAAACTACCGCGAAGCGTACGGTCTGTACGCGGTAAACGGCATCCTCTTCAATCACGAGTCGCCGCGCCGCGGTGAGACCTTCGTCTCTCGCAAGATCACCCGAGCCGTCGGCCGCATCAAATTCGGACTGCAGGAGCGGTTTTTTCTCGGCAACCTCGACGCTCGCCGCGACTGGGGCTACGCGAAGGATTACGTCGAGGCCATGTGGCTCATGCTGCAGCAGGAGCAGCCGGACGACTTCGTCATCGCCACGGGCGAGATGCACACGGTGCGCGAGATGTGCGCGCTAGCCTTCGCCCGCGCCGGAATCGAGCTCGAATGGCGTGGTCATGGCGCCGACGAGCAAGGCGTCGACAGCCGCTCCGGCCGCGTTCTCGTCGAAGTCGACCGGAGGTATCTCCGCCCCAGCGAAGTCGATCAGCTGCTCGGCGATCCGTCGAAGGCGCAAGAAAAGCTTGGCTGGCGGCCGTCCGCGACGTTCGAACAACTGGTCAATTTGATGGTCGATGCCGACTTGGAACTGGCCAGGCGCGAGGCGCAGCTGCAATGAGTGGAAGGCCTGTTCCCAGGTCATCAAGACGCGGGTGAGTAATAGAGAATGGCGAATGCAGTCAAGGACCTGCTGAAGAGGGTCCTGCCGAATTTCATCCTCCAGCCGATATACCGGTTCCGAAGCTACTCGCTGGTCGAAGGGAAGCTGACCTACCGGCAGGATGGCTTGTACACCACCTGTGATACCGATTTCCTGCAGGAGTCGAAGTTCCTGGAGGCGTTCGCACTGGGACGTCAGGCAGGTATCCTCAACGACAGCAAGATCAACTACCGCGCGTATGTCGCGTGTTGGGCGGCGTTGAAGGGGCGCGACCTTGAGGGTGACTTCGTGGAATGCGGAGTCTATCGCGGCGCCATGTCGCGCATGATCGTGCACTACATCGGGTTTGAGGAGATGACGCACAAGCGCTTCTACCTCCTCGACACGTTCAGCGGTTTTCCCACGTCGAGCCTGACCGACGAGGAGCGGCGTCGCCGCCGGCCGGCCGACTTCGGCGACACGCTCGAGGCCGTGCGAACCACGTTCCGGCAGTTTCCGAACGTCGTCATCGTGCCGGGCACCGTGCCCGAAACGCTGGCTGCCGTGAAGGCGGAGAAGGTCTGCTATCTGTCGCTGGACATGAACGCGGCTGCGCCGGAGATCGCTGCCGCCGAATATTTCTGGCCGAGGATGTCGAGCGGCGCGGTGATCGTGCTCGATGACTACGGGTGGCCGTTTCACGAAGTACAGAAGCGGGAGTTCGACGCCTTCGCGGCGAACCGCGGCGTCAACGTGCTGCCGATGCCCACGGGGCAGGGACTGATCTTCAAGCCGTGACTCTCCTCAAGCGCAATCTCATCGCGAACTTCGCCGGCAGCGGCTGGAGTGCCCTCCTGTCGCTTGCCGTTCTCCCGGCATGTCTGCGTCTCATGGGCGTTGAGGCGTACGGATTGGTCGGTATTTTCGCCACGCTGATGTCGCTGCTGCTGCCATTCGAGGCAGGCCTGGGCACCGCGCTGAGCCGCGATCTCGCCGGCGCAGTCGGGCGGGGCGAGGGCGAAACGAACGCGCAGGTCGTGCGGACGTTGGAGATCGTTCATTGGACGATCGCCGGTTTTTCCGGCCTCCTCGTCGTCGTTCTCGCGCCGCTTATCGCCCATCACTGGGTCAAGCCGGTCTTGCTGACCGCGCAGACGGTGCAGACCGCCGTGCTGATCATGGGTCTGGTCGTCGCCGTGCAGTGGCCGCAGAGCCTCTACTCCGGAGGCCTGGTCGGCTTGCAGCATCAAGTGGCGCTCAACTCCATCAACGCCGTGATGGGAACGATCCGCAGCGTCGGATCGGTGCTGGTGCTGATGTTCGTCTCGCGCACGGTGGTGGCGTATTTCGTCTGGCAGATTGTCGCCAGCGCGGTGCAGACAGGCACGCTGGCATTCGTCCTTTGGCACTACGTCGGCGAGCGGCCGCCGCGCCCATGGTTCCGGCGCGATGTGCTCGTTCGCCTGCGGCCGTTCCTGATGGGGATGACCGGAACGACGATCCTGATACTTCTGACCACGCAGATCGACAAGGTCATCCTCAGCCGGATTCTGCCGTTGGCCATCTTCGGCTACTACATGCTGGCGAACAGCGCGGCGTCGAACCTGCTGCGCTTCGTTGTGCCTGTCCAGCAGGCGTTCTTCCCGCAGTTCGCCGATCTTTCCGCGCGCGGAAACGAAGCACGGCTGGCCGTGCTGTATCACCGCATGGCCCAGATGGTGGCGGTGCTGACGGTGCCGCTCGCGCTGCTGGTGGTGCTGTTCGCGCGCGAGTCCCTCTACGTCTGGACAGGGGATCCGGCGACCGCGGCGCGCGCCGCGCCGATCGTCGTTCTGCTGATGTTCGGCACGATGGTCAACGCCCTGATGTATGCGCCATACACCTTGCAGATCGCCAGCGGCTGGACCAGCCTCGTCTTCGGTTACACCGTTGTCACCGCGGTGATCCTCGTGCCCGCGCTCATCGCTCTCAGCTATCTCCGCGGCGCGCTCGGTGCGGCAACCGTCTGGCCCGCGCTCAATCTCAGCTACGTGTTCTTCATGGTGCCATTGATGCACCGCCGGCTCATTCCCCGGGAGATGGGCCGCTGGTACGTCGAAGACGTGCTCTTTCCGACGGCGGCGGCGCTGGCCGTGGTCGGCGCGGCCCGGCTCATGATGCCGGCGGGTCTTGATCGCATTCCGCTTTTCGCGTATCTCGTCATCAGTGGTTTCATCGCCTTCGGCGCGACGGTGATGGCCACGGAGACATCGCGCTCGATGCTGTTCAGCACAATTGCCGCTCTCTCGCGCCGCACAACAGGATGAACACGAACGGACCTATCTACGTTGCCGGCCATGGCGGCCTGGTCGGGTCAGCCATCATGCGCAGGTTGCAGGGCCAGGGACGTGCGGACATTCTCACGCGCGGGCGCGACGAGCTCGATCTGCGCGATCAACGTGCCGTACACGAATTCATCCGCCGGGAAGCGCCGCGGTGCATCTTCGTGGCCGCCGCACGCGTCGGAGGAATTCTCGACAACTCACGAAGGCAGGCCGACTTCCTGTACGAGAATCTCGCCATCGCCGCGAACGTGATCCATGCCGCGGCCGAGCACGGAGTGGAGAAACTGCTCTTTCTCGGCAGCTCATGCGTTTTCCCTCGGGAGGCGCCGCAACCGATTACCGAGGAGGCGTTGCTCACAGGCCCTCTCGAGCCGACCAATGAAGGCTACGCGATCGCCAAGATCGCCGGACTCAAGCTGTGCGAGCACTACGCGAAGCAGTACGGGAAGCGCTTTATCTCGGCCATGCCGACGAATGTCTACGGCCCCGGCGACAACTTTCATCCCGTCGACTCGCACGTCATCGCCGGGATGATGCGCCGCTTTCACGAGGCCGTCGTCGCCGGCCTGGACGAAGTTACGGTGTGGGGAAGCGGCCGGCCTCGCCGGGAGTTTCTGCACGTCGATGATCTGGCAGAGGCGCTGGTGCTGCTGATGGACGTCTACGAGGAAACGCGGTTCATCAACGTCGGCACCGGCGAGGACCGCACCATCGCTGAGCTGGCCGTGATGATCGCCGAGGTCGCCGGCTTCGAGGGACGGATCGTCTTCGACACGTCGAAGCCCGACGGCACGCCCCGCAAACTGCTCGACGTCTCGCGCATCCACGCCCTCGGTTGGCATGCGCGCATTCCGCTCCACGACGGCCTCCGCTCCACGTACGAATGGGCTGTCGCCAATCGCATCTTCGAGTCGTAGCCGCGATGAACCCCTCCATCGATGCTCTCGACAGCGGTCCGCAGGTCAGCATCGCCATCGCCACGTATAACCGCGCGCATCTGATCGATCGTACGCTCGACTCGCTGCTGCGCCAGACAGTGCAGGACTTCGAGATTCTCATCTCGGACGACGCCTCGTCGGACGGCAGCCGCGAAGTCTGCGAGCGTTACGCAGCGGCCGACCCGCGCGTCCGCTATTTCCGTAACGACGAACGCCTCGGTCTCGGCGGAAACTGCAGTCGTGTTCTTTCCATGACCCACGGTGAGTTCGTCATCCTCGCCGGCGACGATGACATCTACGAGGCGGATTTCCTGGAACGGCTTCTGGCGGAAATGCGGCGATTCCCTTCGCTTTCGCTCGCCGCGTGCCGCGTCGACCTCATTGATCAGAATGACGTGGTAGTGCGCGAGATGTCGCACCAACACTTTGCCGCCGAGCCGTTGGCGTCGCGGTTGCGGAACGCGAATCGGATGCTGTGGTGCGGCTACGGGAACCTGATGACCGGGATGTACCGGCGCGAGTCCATGATGCGCACGCTTCTCTACCAGCCGATCATCGCAGACGAGTGGGACGAGATCGACCTGCTTTTTCTCTTCGAAATGGCGCTGCAGGGCGGTGTGGTTTCCATTCCTGACATCCTTCTGCACAAGCGGGTGGGTGGCATCTCGTCGAAGATTCCGTACCGCACATTCGGCAAGGCGCTGTCGGTCTACGCGGCCGCTGGCCGGGCCTACGCGGCGCGCATCCGGCGCAGCGCGCTGCCAGGCTGGCAGAAGGCGCTTCTCTATGGCTCGCTCGCGTTCCGATGGACGTTCGCAAATTGGGAGTGGAGGCGGTATCTCGCATACACGCTGCTGGTGACGATCGACCCGAAGCGACACGTCCGCCGGCATCTGCGGCGTCTGTGGGAAAAGAGGTTGCTCAGGGAAGCAGGTGGATCGACGCGGTGAAATGAAAAACTCAACAAAAACCACGCCTGAACACCTTTATCTCGATCTGTTGAAACGAACACTCTCGTTCTCACTCTGGCCGGAGCCACCGCTGCCGGTCGCAACGTTCAACTATGCGCGGCCCGCCTGGAAGCGGAGAGTGATCGCCATTGCGGTGCGCCTTGCCGGCGCGGCCGGGCTGGAGATCGTGAAGCCGGCCCGCGTCACCGCGATCGAGCGCGAGGAGGGTACCGATTGGCCTTTGTATGCCGACACGATGATCGGCCTGCGCCGTCTCGACAACCTGCAGGATTGCGTCGAATCGGTCCTGCGCGACCAGGTGCCGGGCGACCTCATCGAGACCGGCGTCTGGCGGGGCGGCGCGTGTATTTTTATGCGCGGCGTGCTCCGGGCGCATGGTGTCGATGACCGGCGCGTCTACGTCGCCGATTCCTTTCAGGGACTGCCAGCCCCCGACGCCGAAAAGTATCCGCACGACGCGGGTGATGTCCATCACCTCCACCGCTTCCTCGCGGTATCCGAAGATCAGGTGCGAAAAAACTTCGAGCGCTATGGGTTGCTCGACGAGCAAGTGGTATTCCTCAAAGGATGGTTCAGGGACACGCTGCCGAATGCCGGCATCCACGCGTTGTCAGTGCTGCGGCTCGACGGCGACATGTACGAGTCGACCATGGACGCGCTGAACGCGCTTTATCCGAAGTTGTCGCCGGGCGGTTATTGCATCATTGATGACTATGTTCTTCCGAACTGCAGGAAAGCGGTCGACGATTACCGTCTTGCGCACGGCATCCGTGAGCCGATTCGTGCCATAGATCCGACGTCGTCCTACTGGCGCAACGGCGAGGCTGCTCCACAATGAGAATCCTTTCCTGCGTCTCGCGCGGCTACTACGGCCAGAGCAACACCGTGGAACCGATGTACATCGCCTTCACCGAGCCGCTGCGCGCGCTCGGCCACGTGGTCGACCACTTCGACCACTTCCTCACCAACAAGCAATTCGGTCCCGCAGTAACGGCGGAGAGGCTCGTGGCCAGAGTGCGCGAAGGCGGTTACGACGCCGTCCTCTATCTGACCTCCTGTCAGAATGCGGCGGAAATCGGCGAGTCAGTGCGCGAGGCAGGGCGCTACGCCCCGACCATCGCCTGGAACAGCGATGACGACTTTGCCTGGGAACGGCAGACCAGCCTGATGGCGCCCCACTTCACCTTCATGTTTACGACCTACCGGCACGTCTATGAACAAAACCGGGAGCGCCATCCGAATCTCCGTCTGAGCCAGTGGGGTTGTTTCGACGGCTTCGGCGATTTCGACAAAGCGAAGGACCTCGGCTTTACGTTCGCCGGCCAGACATACGGCGATCGCGTTCGCTCGTCGCGCTATCTGGTGAAGCACGCCGGTCTGCTGGTCTACGGATCCATGTCCGGCAGGGTGAACACACCGTCGTTCCTCTATTGGCCCGGAATCCGAAAGGTGACCTTTCGATTTCCTTCAATCTACGGCGCCCCCCTTCACTTCGAGCAGATCAATGCGATCTGGAATCGCAGCCGGATCTCATACACGCCGATGGAGGCAAGCGTCAGCGCGAGCATCCTTCAGGTCAAGAGCCGCGCCTTCGAACAGGGTCTCTCGGGAACGCTGATGATCTGCAGGCAGAGCCCCGGCCTGGACGAGTACTACGAGCCGGGCAGGGAATTCGTGCCGTTCGACGATCTCGACGACTGCATTGAGAAGGTCCGGCACTACCTGCGGCACGAGGGCGAGCGCGCGCGCATCGCCAGGGCCTATCACGATCGGACGCGCGCCGAGCACATGTGGACAAACCGGTTTCGAAAGATGTTCGAGGACGTCGGTCTCTCGACGAAGGATGTGGGCTGATTCATGCGAGTCCTGGTCACGGGTAGCAGCGGATTGATCGGATCGGAAGCGGTGCAGCATTTCGATGCCGCGGGGCACGTGGTGGATGGCATCGACAACAACATGCGGCGCGAGTTCTTCGGACCGCAGGGCGATACCACGTGGAACCTGCAGCGGCTGATGCGCGAGACGCGGCACTTCACGTCGCACGGCATCGACATTCGCGATCGCCAGGCCGTCGCCGACTATTTCAAGACGACGCCGCCGGACCTGATTGTTCACTGCGCAGCGCAACCTTCCCACGATAAGGCCCGCGACATTCCGTTCGACGACTTCGATGTGAACGCCGTCGGGACGATCAATCTACTCGAGTGCACCAGACGGCACGCCGGCGACGCCGTGTTCATCCACATGAGCACGAATAAGGTCTACGGTGATGCGCCCAACGAGTTGCCGCTCGTCGAGCTCGAGACGCGTTGGGACTATGCCCAGTCGGAGCACTACGACGGAATCACCGAGGACTGCCGTATCGACCGCTGCCTGCACTCACTGTTCGGCGCATCGAAAACCGCCGGCGACGTCGTGGCACAGGAGTACGGAAAGTACTTCGGGATGAAGGTGGGGATTTTTCGGGGCGGCTGCCTGACCGGCCCGACGCATTCCGGTGTGGAGCTGCACGGGTTTCTCTCGTATCTCGTGCACGTTGCCGTGACCGGCAAGCCGTACACCGTCTTCGGCTACAAGGCCAAGCAGGTGCGCGACCAGATCCATAGTGCCGACGTCATCGCCGCGTTCGAAGCCTTCGCCGCCAATCCGCGCCCCGGCGAGGTCTACAACCTCGGCGGTGGACGGTCGAACGCCGCTTCGGTGCTGGAGTGCTTCGCGCTCATCGAGAAGCTGGGTGGTTATCGGGTGAAGTGGACCTACGACGAGCAAAACCGCCTCGGCGATCACATCTGCTACATCTCGAATCTGAACAAATTGAAGCAGCACTTTCCAGCGTGGTCGATCACTCATTCGCTCCCGTCGATCGTCGAGGAAATGATTCGCGCCGAGGAGAAGAAACTCGTTACGGCATGACGTCCTCCGCTTACGTGACCGACCGGGGCTCTTCTCTTCTCAATCTCGCGACATCCGACGCTGGTTGGAGTTGCAACCGGTTCGTGTTCGACCGACGATGAGCTCTCGCCCCACGCCTCCGCTGACGGTGCTCATGGCGTTTCACAACGACGCCCCGTTCATCGCCGAGGCGATTGATTCGATCCTCAATCAGACGTACGACGACTTCGAGTTCGTGATTGTCAATGACGCATCGAACGATGGATCGCGCGACATCGTCGCGCGCTATACCGATCCTCGTATCCGGCTGCTGGATAACCCGGAGAATCTCCGCCTTGCCCGTTCTCTCAATCGAGGACTGGAGGTCGCAAGAGGCGCTCTCGTCGCGCGATTGGACGCGAATGATGTGGCCCGGCCCGACCGCCTCGAGAAGCAGATGCGTTTCATGCGCGATCACCCGGAAATCGCACTGCTCGGCGGACAGTACGAAGTGATCGATACACATAGTCGCCGCCTCGCGTTAGCAGCGCTGCCGAAACCAGTCACCGAGCTCGGTGTGCAGTGGTATTTCCTGATCGACTCGCCATTCATTCACTCGACGGTCATGTTCCGAAAGTCGGCAGCCGATAAGTCGGGGCGGTACAACCCGGCCTCCGACTGGGCTCCTTCGGAAGACGTTGTTCTGTGGGCGCAAATGGCCCTTGACCATCGAATGGTCAACATGCCCGATGTGCTTGTCTTGCAGAGATACGATCCGAGGTCGATCACCTACGATAGATCCAAGCCGTATCGCACCGATTTTGAACCGCGCCTCACGCGCTTCTTCGTCACGAACATCAACCGCATTCTCCTTGTCGACGACGCCGACGTTTGGGCCGGCCTCATGACCGCGCTGTTTGTCGATGACATACCCGTCAGCGCGGAGACGATGCTGCGATATATCGACGCAATCGAAGCAATGGAGCAGCGATTCGTCGCCCTTCACCCTGAGGCCGTGGACAATCTCGACGTGCGCCGCGGGATGGTGCAACTGCTGACGCGGGCTCTGTTCCGGATGGCCTTGTGCTCGCGGCTCGCGTCGCTGCCAATCCTTGCTCGAATGCTCCGCGCGGATACGCGGACGACACTTAGGCACTTGCCAAAGTATGTGGCGGTAGGTTTGTTCGGATCGCGCGCATGGGACGTCTGGCGCTGGTGGAGAGGCCTCGGGCAGGAGCAACGGACGTAATGTGCGGCATTTGCGGAATCGCGCGAACCGAAGGAACGGTCGACATGGAGCTGATCGGCGCGATGGCGGAGACGCTCCGCCACCGCGGGCCGGACGATCAGGGCGTCTGGGGCTCGTCCGACGGGCGCATCGGCCTCGGCCACCGGCGTCTTGCCATCATCGATCTTTCCGCGGCTGGCCACCAGCCGATGCAGGACGTGTCCGGCAGACTGCAGATCTCTTTCAACGGCGAGATCTATAACTACCTCGAGCTGCGCGAAGAGCTGGCACGCCTCGGTCACGTGTTCCGAACCGCGACAGACACGGAAGTGATCCTCGAGGCCTACCGCGAGTGGGGTCTCGATGCGGTGAAGAAACTGAACGGCATGTTCGCCTTCGCGCTCTACGATCTCGATCGCCGCCGCCTCTTCCTGGCGCGCGACCGGGCCGGCGAGAAGCCACTGTTTTACCGGCACGCGCGCGGTGCCTTCGTCTTTGGCTCCGAGCTGAAAGCGTTGATGCGGGATCCGTCGTTCGACCGCGTCATCGATCCCTTTGCGCTCAATCAGTATCTCGCCTTCGGCTACATCCCCGTTGACTCGTGCATTTTCAAGGGCGTGCGCAAGCTGCCGCAGGGTTGCACGATGACGTACGACCTCGATGGCGACGCGGTCAAGGTGTGGCCGTATTGGACATTGCCACCGCCGGTGAACGGACAGCCGGCTGCCGAGGAGGCGCTGCTCGAAGAGTTGGAGCGGCTGCTGCTCGACTCTGTACGGATGCGCCTCATCGCCGATGTTCCGGTGGGAATCATGCTCAGCGGCGGCGTCGATTCCAGCCTCGTCACCGCGATGGCGGCGCGCGCCTCGTCGAAGCCCGTTCGTACGTTCAACATCTCTTTTCCTGGTCACGGGGTATCCGATGAATCGCCGTTCGCGCGAATGGTGGCTCGGCACTTCGGCACCGATCACGTTGAGCTCGCGGCCGAGGCGGCGACGGTAGACCTGCTACCAGATCTCGCGCGACAGTACGACGAGCCGATGGCTGACTCGTCGATGGTGCCGACGTATCTCGTCTCGCGCCTCATTCACGCCGACGCTAAGGTGGCTCTCGGCGGCGACGGCGGCGACGAGTTGTTTGGAGGGTACTTTCACTACGAGTGGGTGCGCCGGCAGGATCTCGTACGGCGGATGATTCCGTCACCGTTGCGCCGGATGGTGAGCGCGTTTGGGCGTTCGTTGCCGGTCGGCGTCCGCGGGCGCAACTACCTCGCCAGCTCCGGACGCGACATCGACTGGAGTATCGCTCATGCGAACGTTTACTTCGATGTGGAGACGCGGCGACGGCTGCTGGCGCCGTCCGGTCTCCCTGTCGACGACTCGCCTGAACTGCAAAAGGCGACGCTCAGCGTCGGCCGCAGCGCCGTGCAGCGGGCCATGGCCATGGACTTCCGCAGCTATCTCGTCGACGACATCCTGGTGAAGGTTGATCGCGCCAGCATGCTGACGTCGCTGGAAGTGCGCGCTCCGCTGCTCGACCACCGCATCATCGACTTTGCATACGGCCGCGTCCCTGACTCGATGCGCGCATGGCGCGGGCAGCGCAAAGTCCTTCTCCGCAAGCTCGCCCGCAAGATTCTGCCGGCGGAGCTCGACATCACGCGCAAGCAGGGTTTTTCCATTCCGCTCGGCGAGTGGTTCCGGGGAGATTGGGGAAGGTACATGCGCGACATTCTGCTGTCGGCGGACGGCTCGCTCTTCGACAGGCAGGCGATTCAATCGCTGATCTCGGGGCAGGAGATAGGCCTCGTTAACAGCCACCGCCTCTTTTCCCTCACCATCTTCGAACTATGGCGACGCGAATACCGGCCTTCGCTTTGAGGACCACCGCTGGGATGAGTCACCGACGAGCTGCCGCATTTGCGGTGTGTTTCGTCCAACTCGTGGCCAGCGGCGTGGCGTTGTTGTTTCTGACGCCCGACGACCGTCTGCTCGCCGCGCCGATGTTGTCCATCGGACTGACGGCAACTGTCTACATGCTGACCCTCTGGGCACGCGACGGGTCGCCTCCAGTCTTCGAGCCCGGAACCTTGTGCATGCTCGCCATCACAGTGTACGGAACGCTGCCCCTGGCCGGTTTCCTGATGATGCACGGCCAGTGGGACCCGCTTTGCGATGGGCGGTTGCAACAGTACCCCTTCATCCCCGCCGAGCTCGGTTTGTTCGGGTGGCGGTACGCAGTCTATGCGATGGCCTTCGCGGCGACGTACCTTCTCGTGCGCGGGCGGGCCAGGGTGAGCACGATGGTATTGACCATCCCCAAGCAAGCCAGCCAGACGGCAATCATCGTCACGTTCGCCGTTCTTTACGCGTGCAAGATCGGTCTGGAGATCATTTATGACTACGACCCGGACGATTTCAGTTACTCCGACGTCGCCGGGTCGGTGGCGCGCGCGATGTCCAAAACGACGCCTTACCTCATCCTGCAAATCGGCCATAACATTCTGGGCGCGCTGTTCGTCGCCGAGCTCGGAGTGATGATTCTTCTA
Organism: Thermoanaerobaculia bacterium; assembly: GCA_035482045.1. Lineage (GTDB taxonomy): Bacteria > Acidobacteriota > Thermoanaerobaculia > Gp7-AA8 > Gp7-AA8 > JADGNZ01. The sequence goes on along the minus strand of DATHRD010000105.1, from coordinate 36,059 downwards.
ATCGCATATTGGCGAAAGCGATGGTGCCGCTACGCGCTCGCCGTCTGGCTTTTTTATGAGATCCTTTCCACCGTCATCGCGCTCCGTTCACGTGGCCGAATCGTGCTTTTGCTGATCAGCGCCGGCCTTCTTTATCACCGACTCGTGAAGCCAGTCCGTTTTCGAGTTCTCATCGCTGCCGGTCTGCTCTTGTTGGTAGGTTTTATGGTCCTCGGTGCGATCAGGGCGGTGGAGTCGCGCGAAGCGATGGAAGAGCGTGCCCGGCATGCCCTTACGGGCGGCAATGAGTTTCAGGGACTCTTTACCACCGCCTTCGACATCCACAAGAAAAAAGAAGCTGGTGAGATCCAGTCCGTTCCGTGGCAGCTCTATGTCAGCGACGTTTATTTTCCCATTCCAAGTCAGTTTCTGCCATTCGAGAAGATTGATCCGTCGACGTGGTACATCGACTTGATCGGACAGACGGGACAGGGCGTCGGTTTTATGTTCGGTGTGATGTCTCAGGCGGCGCTTGGCCTGGACTGGATCGAGCTCGTGTTGCGCGCCGCGGTTATCGCCGCGGTTCTTGCGATTCTCCAGCGCTGGTACGCCCACCGGGCGAAGTACTTCTGGCCAACCCTGTTCAGCCTTTTTGTGAGCATCTGGGCGTATTACTCGATGCGAGCATCGACATTTTTTTTCATATATTTCCTTGTCTATCACTTTATCCCCGTCATTCTGGCGGTGAAGATTCTCGAGAGACTCCTTGGCCGCATGAGTGACAGAAGAGTCGAGCACCCGACGCTGGTACGGACGTGAGAATCCTTCACATGATTCTCAGCATGACGGGCGGTGGAGCGGAGCGGCAGCTTTCGCGGCTTGCTCCCGAGCTGAGTGGCCGCGGCCACGATGTTCACCTGGCCTTCGTCTATCCGGGCGTGAATTCCGAGCGTCTCGATGGGCGTGGCTGCACTCTGCATCATCTGGCCGTGTCCGGCTCGAGGAAGTCGCTCCTGCCCGCGAAATCATTTTCGCTGGTGCGCCGTCTTCGGCCGGACGTCCTGCAAACATGGCTCATTCACATGGACATCGTCGGCGGCGCCACCGCGCGGATGTTAGGCGTTCCCTGGGTGATGAGCGAGCGAAGCGCCGCGCTCACTTATCCGAAGACGCTCCTGAACCGCGCCCGCCTTGCGCTGGGCAAACGCGCGGACTTGATCGTGCCCAATTCACCGGGAGGGGCGGAGTACTGGACCGCGCATGGCGTGGAACTGTCGCACATCGAGATCGTGCCGAACTTTGTGACGCAGCAGGAAATCGAGTCGGCGAATGGTCTTCGCGACTCCCGCATCGCCGAAGACGACGAACTCCTACTGTATATCGGCCGCCTCAGTCCCGAGAAGAACATCCCAGCGTTGATCGATGCGATGAGACACGTCTGCCGTGTGCGCGAGCTCGCCAAGCTGGCAATCTGCGGTGAAGGTCCGATGCTCACCGGCCTGACGGCGCAAGCGCGCGCGGCGGGGCTCGAGGAGCGCATCGTGTTCGCTGGATTCGTCCCGGACATTGCCTCGTGGCTGAAGCGCTCAAGGGCGGTCGTGGCCGTGTCGCTCGTCGAAGGTCATCCGAGCGCGGTCCTTGAGGCGATGGCCGCGGGTGTGCCGGTGGTTGTATCGGACATCCCCGCGTATCGTTCCCTCCTCAATGACGATTCGGCGTCCTTTGTGCCGGCGGGCGATCCGCTTGAGATCGCTGCTGCACTCGTGCGGACGCTCAAGGACCGCCGATCGGCCGGTGAACGGGCAGCGCGCGCGAAGGAGGGCATGAGATCGCTGTCGCTGGAGGTAGCGGTCACACGATACGAGGATATCTATCGGCGCCTTCTCGCGGGACGAGGGACCCGCTGAACGTGTGGAGCCCGCACCGCAGCATTCGAGCTGACGATATGCGAGCCGTGGATGTTGAAAACAACGCCTCGATCGAATGACGCGATGAGAATCCTCTACGCAGGGACCGGCTACAAACCCGCCTATCGCCTCGGCGGCCCGATTGTTTCTGTCTCCGCCACGGCGGAAATGCTCGTGCGCAAGGGCCATGAGGTTGTCGTGGTGTCGACGAACGCGAATAACGACCAGGAACTCGATGTCCCGGTTGGCGTGCCGGTCGACGTCGATGGAGTCCAGGTGTGGTATTTCCGGCGTCAGGAGCCTCTGCGGAGGTTTTTGCCGTTCGTGCCGTACTTGTCGCGCTCGATCGGCTTCATGTACGCGCCGGAAATGCGCGCCGCGCTCGACCGGCTGGTGCCGGACGTCGACCTCGTGCACACGCAGGGCCCGTTCGTCTATCCGTCATATGCTGCGGCGCATGCGGCCAAGCGGTATCGCAAACCGCTGCTTTACAGTCAGAGAGGCTCCTTCGACGAGGAGCGCCTCCGCTTCCGGTCGATGAAAAAGAAGCTCTACATCGCCGCAGTCGAGAAGCCGATCATGAGGTACGCCGCCTCTCTCGTCGCCCTGACGGAGGCAGAACGCGCGTCGTACCGCGCCCTCGGCGTGAACACTCCGATCGCCATCGTGACGAACGGCATCGACATCCCGGGGCCTCGCTCCCGGGCGGTCGAACGCGTGCTGACGAGATTCGGTATCGCCAACGACGCTCTGATGATCCTGTTTCTGGGACGTCTGCATCCGATCAAGGGTGCGGACAAGCTTCTCGAAGCTTTTCTGCGAGTTATGCATGATTTTCCGGATGCCGTGTTGATGATTGCCGGACCGGATGAATGGGGCCTGGAGAAGCGATGGCGCGCGCACGTCGTCGACGGCGACCGCGTGATCTTTCCCGGCATGATCGGCGGAGAGGAAAAGGCGGATGTTCTCGCGCGCGCAGATCTGTTCTGCCTCCCCTCGGTTGCGGAAGGCTTCTCGATCGCGGTTCTGGAGGCGCTCGCGAGCTCGACGGCGGTGATGCTCTCGCCGGCGTGCCATTTCCCCGAAGTGGAGGGCGCGAAGGCGGGTGTTGTGGTCGATGCCGACATTGAGCGAATGGTGGCGGTGATGCGCGAGCTGCTCGGCGATCCGGTCCGCTTGCGTGCGATGGGTGAGGCTGGCCGGCGGCTTGTATCCGAGCACTATTCGTGGGATCTCGTGACCGACCGCCTCATCGAGTTGTACACGGAGGCCGTGGGGCAGCGCGCTAGAACTGAAAGTAGATGAAGGGAGTGATCGTGGGCGGCCAGAGAATGAACAGCACCGCACCGATGATCACGCAAGCGATCGCGGCTACCGGCAATGGCAAGCGCGCCAGATGCTGATCCAACCCCCCCCAGATCTCGGAGCAAAGGTGGATGACCATGAACACGGCGATGAGCAGAACGGTGGCGAACGGCGCCATCGAGCCGATGCCCAAATCGGCAAGATGGAAGTTCATATCGAAGAAGATGAACTTCCGCAGGGTGATCAGCATTTGACTCGTTGTGAGCACGCGAAACGGAATCCACGTCACGAGGATGAAGTACTGCATCGCCAGCACTGCCCCAATGCGATAGGCGAGACTGTCGTCGAGTAACGGACGAAGGTTCATTCGTTCGGTGAGCGACTGCCAGCCGCGGTGAGCCACGAGCGCCGCTCCATGCAGCCCGCCCCAGAGGACGAAGTTCCATGATGCGCCGTGCCATAAGCCGCCGATCAGCATCGTCAGCATCAGATTGCGGACGGTCATCAACGTCCCGTCGCGGTTGCCGCCGAGGGGAATGTAGAGGTAGTCGCGCAGCCAGGTCGATAGCGAGATATGCCAGCGCTTCCAGAATTCCGACGGACTGGACGAGAAGTACGGTCGGCGGAAGTTCGGCGTGAGCTCGTACCCGAGCATCTTGGCGATGGCGATGGCCATGTCGGAGTAGCCGGAGAAATCGCAATAGATCTGGACGTAGAAGCAGATCGTGGCCAGCCAGATGACCGTGCTGTTCCACTGGCCGGGATTCCTGAAGATCTGGTCCGCAAATGCGGCCACGCCGTCGGCCACCAGTGCTTTTTTCGCCAGTCCGCGTACAAAAAGGAAGAACGCCGCCCGATCGAAGTTCATCCGCCGCGGCGTTTCGAGCTGCGGTAGGAAGTTCGAAGCGCGCATGATCGGGCCGGCGACGAGCGGGGGAAAGAACGTGACGAAGAGGAGGAAGTCGCGCAATGAGTGGGTGGTCGGGATCTCGCGACGATAAACATCGATCGTGTAGCTCAGCGTGTGGAATGTGTAGAACGAGATTCCGACCGGCAGGATGATGTGAAGATCGGCCCAGTTCGGCTTGTATCCAAAGAGCCGGAGGGCATAAAGCAGATTCTGCTCGAAGAAGCCGGCATATTTGAAAAACGCCAGGAGCCCGAGGTTCGTGATCAGGCTGAGCAGCAGGAGATTGCGTCTCGTGCGCTGTGCCTCCGTTTTCTCCAGACGCGCCGCGACGAGAAAGTCGATGATCGCCGAGAATGCGATCAGGAGGATGAACGCGGGGTTCCACCACATGTAAAAAATCGCGCTGGCGATCAGCAGGATGTTTTTCTGCGAGTTGTGCCGCCGCGCGATCAGCACGAGCGTGACGGTGACGGTGAAGAAAATGAGGAAAGTGAAGGTGTGGAAGAGCATGCGATTACGAGGACGCCCGCTGCGCCGTCAACGACGCACCGAGCATTCTGGTGAGGCGTTCACTGCCGGTTCCACCCGGATGAATCTGATCGACGAAATCGAGCTCCCCAAGCTGGCCGTGAAAGTCGATCAGATCGAACTGGTACTGATCTCGGAGCCGCTTCTCGTACTGCGAAAGCTGTGCGTAGTACGCGGCGGAGGTCATGGCAATGGCGCGGGGATGCTGCGGCATAACCACGATGATCAGTCGCTGACCGCGGCGTACCAGCATCTCCCGAACGAGCAGCAGAAACTGCAGCCGTTGCGGGCTCGGTTTGAACGAATCCTGCGGCTTGTATACGAGGCTGACGGCATGCGCGAGCGCCGCCTCGCTGATTCGTTTCCGATACGGAGCCGGGAAGTAGAGATCAGTGCGGGCGCGCTCGATGTCGAGATCGCGGCGAAGCCGCGAACGGATGGTCAGGTCGGCGCTGATGCGAATCATGCCGCGCCCGGAAAGCGTGGCCAGCCATTGCCGCTCGGACATCATGTCGTAGAGCGTTTGCGTCGGCAGCCGCCGCGCGACATCGAGCGCCTCTGCCGAGGGTTGATAACCGCTGAGGCGATAGAAGAGGTAGCGATCCTCCGGTATCGTCACGGTCGGTTCGGAGAGTCCCTCCGGAAGCAGGCCGACGACCAGCGTCCGGACGCTGCGCGGCAGCATGTCGGCGATGAAGAGAGTCTCGGCGATCCCCTGCCCGACGCTCCCGAGATTCCACGCTTCGCACGGCGGCCGCAATTCCTCGCCCAGGAGCTTCGCGTTGACACCGTTCATCATCACGCTGTCGCCTGTCACAACGAGCGCGAGCTGTCCTGGCGCACCGCGGAGGGCACGTATCGTTTCGGTCGTGCGCGAAAGCTCCGTCGGCATATGCAGGATGAGCATCGGCGTAACGCCGATGGCGAACATGACTCCGACGCTGACGCACAGAGCGAGAAAAAATGTTCTCGGGGAATCCGGCCCGAGAGAACGGGAAGGCATCGAATTCTTATACCAAGGGACGCCGGCCTGATCAACAGCTCAAGTAGTTGCAATGTTTGGAGAAGCGTTGGCGAAACGCTCGCGAGCTCGACGGCGGTGATGCTTTCGCCGATGCGCGTTTTTCCGATGGATCAGAAGATCGTGGCAAAGTCGTGAAGGCGGTGGTGGTTAGCTGTGTTTTTCCTCCGGAGCCGGTCGTCTCCTCCCGGACCAGCTTCGACGTCGCCGGAGGAATGGCAGAGCGCGGCCACGATGTCACCGTGCTGACGCCCTTTCCGAATCGCCCTGCCGGCCGCATTTACCCGGGCTTTCGGCGTCGTTTGTTCAAAAGCGAGCGATCGAATGATGGTGTTCGGATCATCCGTTGTTTCGCCTTCTTCTCTACGGAATCCGCGATGGCCAGCCGTCTTGCGGAGAACATCTCATTCGGCATCACCGCGGCACTGCGACTGCTGTTTCTCCGAAAGCCGGACGTGGTGTATCTAAACACATGGCCTATTGTCGCCACATCCCTGGCGGTCGCCGTTGCTCGGCTGCGTCGAATTCCAGCAATCGTCTCTGTGCAGGATGTCTATCCGGAGTCGCTTGTGTCACAGGGCCGCACCCGAAGATCGAGTCTCCTGCATCGCTCGCTGCTGGCCATCGATGGCTTCGTGGTACGGAATGCAGCAGGGGTGATCGTAATCTCCTCACAATTCGCAAAGCACTATGCGAAGACCCGGGGTATCGACGAGTCGGCGATCACCATCGTTCCCAACTGGCTCCCGCACGGAGCGAGTGACACGCCGCCCGCGGCAGCCGCCGAATGCCGCGCCCGCAACGGCATCCCGATGGATGCATTTCTGCTGACGTTCGGCGGAAACGTCGGCGCCGCCGCGGGCGTGGAGACGGTTATTGAAGCCTTCGCCGGCGCCAGCCTCGGTCCTGATGTACATCTTTTGGTGGCCGGCGAGGGAACCTCGCTCGAAGCCTGCAGGCGGCTCGCCCGTGCGGCGCCGGCCGGTCGCATTCACTTCCAGCCGGAGTGGCGCGGCTCCATGGATGTTCTCCACGCCGCCGATGCTGTCATGCTCCCCACGCGCGGAACACAATCGACCGCTTCTGTTCCATCGAAGATGATCAGCTACCTATTCTCCGCGCGTCCCGTGATCGCGATGGCTGTCGATGGCTCCGCGACAGCAGAAGTGGTGCGTGCAGCAGAATGTGGCGTAGTGATTCCGCCGGATGATCCTCAGAGCCTGGCGGATAGCATCGCTCAGCTCGTGGCTCGTTCGAAGCAAGAGCGTCGACAAATGGGGGAGAGTGGCTACAGATGGGCATCGGCGAACGTCACGCGCGATGTCTGTCTTCCGCGGGTGCTTGATCTGATGGATGCGATGGCCAACAGGCGATGAGGATCAATCGATGGCAGAGCCTGGTGAAGAGATTGATGGACCTTGGCATCGCAGTCCTTGCCGTCATCATTTTCAGTCCGCTTTTCGCTCTCTGCTGGATAGCCGTGAAAGTCACGTCGCGCGGTCCGGCCCTTTTTCTCCACTCTCGCATTGGGAAGGACGGAACGCCCTTCACCATTCTCAAGTTCCGCACGATGAATGTCGGAGCGCATCTCAACGAAAGACGCGACAGTCAGGGAGCGAATGTCATACCGCCCTTCGACCCGCGCATCACACCGATCGGGCGCCTCTTGCGAGCTACGAGTATCGACGAGCTTCCCCAACTCCTTAACGTCATTCGCGGCGACATGAGCATCGTTGGTCCCCGGCCGGATGACGCCCGGGACATCGTGCTATACAGTCCTGACGACCGGCGTAAGCTGGAGATGCGACCAGGTATCACCAGTCTGGCGATGATCAACGGCCGAAACAGCATTGCCTGGCGCGAGCGCATGGAGTGGGAGATTCGTTACGTCGAGAATTACTCGTTGCGGCTAGACGTGAAGATCCTATTCAAGACGATCCTCGTCGTGCTGGGTCGGCGAGGCGTTTACACGCCGCCCACGACGAGTTGAAGGAGCCGAGGGTGTACGAGATTTACGCTGAGGAATTGATCATGGGGCAGAACGTCGTCATTGAAGACGACGTGGTTCTACAGGGCCGCTCCTCAAAGAAAGCCAAACGGATCGTGATCGGTGACAACGTATTCATCGGCGCGCACAGCCGCGGCTACGTCGACGTACTGGAGATCGGCGACTACTCGATGCTCCACAATCACGCTTTGATCGCCGGTGATCTCCCGTGCCGCATCGGCACTTGCGGCTGGTTCGGCCAGCACACGATCTTCAACTCCACGGGTGGGCTTACCATCGGCAACGCCGTAGGCGTGGGCGCGTACAGCCAGCTCTGGTCCCATATCCGTCACGGCGACGTCTTGGAGGGCTGCCGCTTCAACAGCGCGAAGCCGCTCATCATCGAGGACGACGTTTGGTTCGTCGGCCATTGCATCGTCTCGCCGGTCCTGGCGCGGAAGAAAAGCATGGCAATGGTCGGGTCGGTGGTGACGAGGGATATGGAAGAGAACCACGTCTACGCTGGTGTCCCCGCCAAGGACGTGACGGACAAGGTCGGCCCGCAGTTCGCGGAGGTCGACGGCGACGAGAAATACCAGAAAATGCTTGCCATGCTGGAGAGGTTCCATGCGCTCCATCCTCAGTTCGCGCGCGGAGAGATTCGCGTCGTGCGGTCGCTCGCTGAGGATGAAGTAGCAGGTTTTGATGACGAGGTGACAACCTTCGACGTGGCTACGCGCACGTACAACCGCCGCCGCACGCCACAGGAGTTCGCATTCATGAAGTTTCTCCTGGCCGAGTTGGCGAAATTCTTTCCGAGAGCCTAACGGTATCACCATGTCTTCGTTTCTCGTGACCGGAGCGGCAGGGCAGCTCGGCGCGTCCATTGTGCGCGAGCTCCTGGCGCGTGGTGCGCACGTTACGGGCACGGATCGCGTGCCTGCTCCTCCTTCACTTTCGTCGATTCCGTGGGTCGAACGGGACTTGGCGAGCGAATCCGGGAACGGGCTCGCATGGCCCGATGTCGATACTGTGATTCACTCCGCCGGTTCCAAACGAGATCATCCCTTCCGCGCCGGTGAGGCCGTGGAGTTGCTCTATGCAAACGTGGTCAGCACCGCCGCCGCTCTCGGTTGTTCCCGATCCGTGCGCCGTCTCGTGCTGATCAGCAGCATTTCGGTGTACGGCGCAACAGTGGGAGAGATCGATGAATCAATGTCGGGTTACCCCGTATCGTCATACGGACTCTCCAAGTGGCTCGCGGAACTCGTGGCCGCATTGTGGGTGGGTGCGGATGCGTGCCGCGAGCTCGTTATCATCCGTCTCTCGCAGGTTTACGGTCCGATGACCTCGCCGGACAATGCCATGTACCGCCTGATTGGGCAGGCTCTGGAGAGTGGACGGCTGGATCTCCTCTGCCCGGCGACACTCCTGCGGGACTACATTCATGTGGAGGATGCCGCTCGGGCCATTGTGGAGGGCGCGCTCGGATGCCCGCCTGGCACTTACAACGTCGGCGCGGGGCGAGGGCTATCCATGGGGGAGATTGCTGCAGCGATTACTGAGACCTCTGGGGCGGTCTTGGGGAGATTCGCGGGAGACGAGGCGGCGAAGGATCGCTACCTTTCCACCGCCTTGTTTTTGCGCGCCACGGGCTTCGTGCCTCGCATCAAACTTCGCGACGGCATCGCACGTGAAGTGTCACGTTTGAGGAGCGAGCAGCGTTGACGACCTATTGGGTCACTGGCGCCACTGGATTGATCGGCCGCCGCGTTGTCGACCGTCTGTGGCGGGAGAACAAAGACGTCGTAGCGATTTCTCGGTCGGCCAGGCGTGCTTTCGCCCATCTCGGCGAGCGGGCAGTTGACCTGGACCTTGCAGCCGGGGATGTTGCCGCGCTGCCGATGCACGAAGGCGATATCGTCCTCATCGCCCTCGCCTCGCGGATCACGACCTCGGCGGACGTCGGGCTGCTTCGGCAGCTGATGAGCGTCGATTCGATCGGACATCTTCGCCTGCTCGATCATCTGGGCGACGCGGCCACTCACGTCGTGTACGCCAGCTCCTGCACTGTTTATGGCTGGCCGGCAAGGATGCCGGTTTCTGACGATGCTCCTATCAGCCCGGCGAATGTTTACGCCCTCAACAAGGTCGCGTGTGAGCGGTTCCTGGCCTTGGCACCGATGTCCGTATCAACCCTTCGAATCGCACAGGTGTACGGTCCCGGCGCCAGTCCCGAGGCTGCTCTATATGCTTTTCTCTCTCGGGCTGCGGCTGGCGAGCCCCCCATCATCCGCAGCGATCCCGAAACGGTGCGCGACTACGTCCACGTGGACGATGTGGTGAACGCGATCTGTCTTGCAGCCCGGTCTCGATTCGATGGAACGTTGAATATCGGAAGCGGCAGCGGAGTCTCTCTGCGCAATCTTGCTCACCTATGCCTGGAGGTGGCGGGTCTCGACCGGGAGCCGCTGGTGGAGGGTTCGCCGAAAGGACCCCGGCAGAATATGTGGCTCGATCTCGCTCGTGCACGGCAGTCGATCGGTTATCAGCCCCAGATCTCTCTCCGGCAAGGAATCGAAAACGAATATCGTCGCCTGTTTGGGGCAACGAGAACCATTTGAAGGAGATCGCGCTTGCCTGAAGGCTTCTTGCCGTTTGCGTTACCTGATATCGGCCCGGATGAGATCGACTCCGTCGTCGAAGTACTGAAGTCGGGATGGATGACGACGGGTGCCGTGACCCGCGAGTTCGAAAGCAGATTTGCGGCGTCCGTCGGCGCCAAGTACGCCATTGCCGTCAACTCCTGCACGGCCGCGCTGCACCTCGCGCTTGAGGCAGCGGGCGTGCGAGCCGGCGACGAGGTTATCACCACTCCTTATACGTTCGCGGCGTCCGCGGAAGTAATCCGGTACTTCGACGCCCGGCCGGTGCTCGTCGATGTCGACGCGGAGACGCTGAACATCCGGCCCGAGCTGATCGAGCCGGCCGTCACCCGGAAGACGAAGGCGATCATTCCCGTGCATATCGGTGGCGCGGCCGCTGACCTCGACCCGATCCTCGACGTCGCGCGTCGCCATCGGCTGACCGTCGTCGAAGACGCTGCGCATTCGTTCCCCACGCGGTACAAAGACCGGCCCGTAGGAGGCATCGGCGACTTCACCTGTTTTTCGTTTTACGCGACGAAGACGATCACGACTGGCGAGGGAGGAATGATCACGACGAACAACGAGGCGATGGCGGAACGCTGCCGCGTCATGTCTCTCCACGGGATCAACAGGGACGCCTGGAAGCGCTACACCGCCGAGGGTTCGTGGTACTACGAGATCATCGCACCCGGATTCAAATATAACATGACCGACATCGCTGCGGCGCTCGGTCTGGCGCAACTCCGCAAGGCCGAGCGGATGTTCCGGCGCCGCGAGCAGATCGCCGTCCGCTACGGCGAAGCGTTCTCCGGCATCCCCGAGCTGCAAGTACCGACTGTGCCGCTTTACTCCACCCACGCCTGGCATTTGTACATGCTGAGGCTGCACCTGGAGAGGCTCTCGATCGACCGCGCCGCGTTCGTGGAGCAATTGCGCGGGCGCAAGATCGGCGTGAGCGTGCACTTTATCCCCCTGCACGCCCATCCCTACTACCGGGACCAGTACGGCTACGTCCCGAAGGACTTCCCCGTCGCCTACCGCGAGTACATGCGTGAGATCTCGTTGCCGATCTACTCGACGATGTCGGACGACGACGTCGACTTCGTGATCGCCGCGGTGGCGGACGTCGTCGCTGCAAACCGGCGATGAAACATCTGCTCGGCGCCATCGCTTCGACGAACGAGTGATCTCTTCCCGGCTGCCGCTTTCCCTTTTTCGTGATTCTCGTGCGTCGCGGCCGGCCACGTGAAGCCTGATCTGGCCCGCGCCCCGAGCGGCACGTCGCTACTTAGAAATGTAAGGTTTGTCATCGACGGGACGATTGCCAGCCCGTACCCTCTGGCGAAGCAAAAGAAGAGGCGAGCGCAAGCGCTCGCCTCTTCGCTCTTGAATCAACCGAACCGGTTTACTGCAAGGCGTTACCCGGGCTGCTGCACGCGTTGCTGCCGATGTTGCCGGCGATAGCGTTGTTGGAGAAGCACTTCGTCGTGCCGGCGCCGGTCACGCCGTTTGTAAAATTAGCGTGGACGATGCACTGGGAGAGACGAATGGTCCCGCCGGCGGCGGACGCGTCAACTCCGTTGCCGTTGAACGAGAACGTCGATGAATCGAGCGCGGCGCCCGACGTGCCATTCCCGAGCTTGAACCCGTCGCCGGTGTTCCTTGAGACGATCGTGTGGGAGACCTGCGCGCTGCTGCTCGGCCCCTCGATATCGATCCCTGTCGTGTTGTTCTCGATCTGCGAGTTGCTGACCGTCAGCAGTGTCGAGCCGCTGCCGCTCGAATTGGCCAGAACACCCGTGGCGTTGTTCAGCACCTGACAGTTGTCGAGTGATAGCGCGATCTGATTCGACGAATTCGTCGTCTCGACGCCCGCGCCGCTGTAGTTGGCGATCCTGACGTTGAACAGGGCCACCGACGCCGCCTGGATGACGTTCACGCCGTTCGTTCCGAGCGTCACGCCGGCGCCATTGATGTCGAGGCCGCGGAGCACCACTTTATCCGTGGTCTGGGCATTGATGACGATGCCCTGCGTGCCCGACGAAAGAGCGCTGCCCAGGGTTGCCGTGCAGTCGATCGTGATGGACTTGGTGATCGTCACCGCGCCCATCCCGCCCGGATCGAGGCAGTTGATGATGCCAGGGCTGGCTGTCTTCGAGATCGCACCAGCGAACGTCTTGCACGGCGCCGTGCGGCTGCATGGGTTGACATCGTCACCCACGCCGGAAACCCATGTGCGCGTCGCCTGCGCATTCGCAAATGCGGCGATGGCCATGGAGAAGATGAAAATGAGAGTGACTTTCTTCATAGTAGGCTCCTCCTCTTTGGTTGATACCGGACTCGTTGAGTGGAAGTATGGCGGGAAAGTATACGCTACTTCGCCTCGCTACCGTGATCGGGGTCACAACCGGGTCGGAGGTGCCAATTTAGGTGGGTATTTCCGACCCTTCGGGATCGGAGAGACCTCGGGGAATCGGAGAGACCTTGGGGCGAACCTGCGGGGGGTGAGAGCGCACGTCGGTTACGGTAACTGCACCGTGTCGACGTATCGGATGTAGGCCTCGTTCTCGGGGCGAAGAGCGATCAGGCGCTGAACGACCTCCTGGCGTAACTGGCCGTCTTCGATGGACCGGACGGCCCATGGGCTGAACAACGACGCCCGCAGGGAGTCTTCGCGGGCGGCCTCTCGGTCGCCGGCCGCGGCTTCCGCGGCCGCGAGATTGACGTAGAGCTCGGGGCGATGGTCAAGCTGGAGGGCATCGCGATACAGGCGGATCGCCTCGGCGTACCGGCCGAGCACCCGATCGTTCGCCGCCGCGATCATGTACGCCGAAACATCGCGGCACGTGGGCCTCATGCATTCCTGCAGCTCCGCGAGGTTTCGCTTGGCCTGGAGGCTGCCCTCGGGGGTGCCGGCGTGAGCGTACGCGAACTCCGTCGATCGGATATGCGCGTTCTTGATCCTGTTGCAGCCGTATGGCAGAACACAGAAGAAGTAGAAGGCACACGCGCCGGCTGCGACGACTGCGATGGCGATCAGCCGGCGGACGGAGGTCATGACATCCTCCACGCGACGATCGCTGCCGCCGCCCAGAGGTATGTGTGCGTCGGCGCCACCAGCTCGAGCGGAAACTGCGCGAGCGCGAGAATGAACAGCGACACCGCAAGCGGTAGTGCGAGGAGGCGTGCGAATTCTGCGCGGCTCTCGTCGTTCGTCGTCGCGGCCGTTACGCTGTGATGCCGCCACGAAGCGGATGCGACGAGCAGGAGCGCTGCAAGGAACAGCACGTAGCCTGGTAGTCCGGTCTCCGACGCGACCTGCAGATGGTCGTTATGAACCTCCGCGTAATTCATCTCCGTCGTGTGTTCGAATAACTCGCGATGCCGCTCCTGGAGGCGCAATTTGTAGTCAAAAAAGTTGTAGGCAAAGCCTCCCGGCCCGACGCCGACGATCGGATGGTCGCTGATCATCTCTGCCGCCGTCAGGAAGGGGAGCGTGCGGGCAGCGGAAAACGTTTCAAAATCGCGCCGCTTCAGCGCGTCGCGCATGAGTGTTGCCCGGTCGCGGAGCGGCTTGTACGTAGCGAAGGGGATGGCCGCGGCGACGACCAGGGCCAGAAACACCACGAACGTTTTCGCCCACGATCGCAGCCATACCGCGAACATCACGAACAAGGCTACGGCCAGTGCACCGATCGCCGCGACTGTATGCGTCATGTACGTGGCCACGAGGATGAACGCGGCCACACCGGCCCACGCCACACGAAACCGCCGGCCCGAGAGCGCCAACGCCAGCGCGACGAGCGCGGGAACGACGAAGTAGCCTCCGACATCGTTAGGATTGCCGATCAGGGCCGTCCGGCCGATGTGTTTCTCCAAGACGGCGCTGGTGTCGAACGGGCTCCAGATGTCGAGCTCCTGGAGGATGTAGATGACGCCGTTGAGAATCGCTGGCAGCACGATGATCCCGGCGAACCACGCAGGCTGCGCACGCAGTACCAGCACCGTCACCACAAACAGCAATCCGCATTCGAGAACGTGCACAGTCGGCGGAATGCTCACCAGATGATTTGTGGAAACGAGCGCGCAGACGATCGTCCACGCACAGATCAGCGCGGTAAGCGCCAGCCATCTCCCGCGGAAGTCGAGCCGAGGGAGACCGAGACGTCCGAACCCCCAGGCCAACGACAGAACGACGATGATGAGGATCACCTCGGCGCGTAGCGCCAGCTCTTTCGGAAAGCGGAAAACATCCTCGCCCGACAACGACATCACGACGGGTACGAGTAGAGCACCGGCGGCGATGATCGGCGTCAGCCACCGCCGCCCGGCCGATACGTCTTCAACCGGGAGCGGCTGACGCGCTCGAGACGACGCTTTACGTCCGTTTTTCGACCGCTTCATTCTATCGGTACGCCACCGCGATCGATCAGGCCAGCACCGCCTTTGCATTCATCGTCGCTGAATGCTGGACCGGCTCCTCGACGCTCATCTGGAATTCGCAAACAAGGTCGTTGATGAGCCTCCGCACCTCGGCTGGGTCGCCGGTGCTCGTTGAAGCGCGATGCAACCAATGGCTGATTCTCGTCGGATCAGGCTGCGGAGCCTCGGTGATGACGATTTGCGGGTGCACCGTCGGGTAGATCGATTCTCCTTCCAGCCGGATCTCTTCAAAAAGTTTTTCGCCTGGCCGCAGCCCGGTATACACGATCTGGATATCACTCTCGCTATGGCTCGACAGGCGGACGAGATCGCGGGCAAGGTCGACAATCTTCAGCGGCTCGCCCATGTCGAGCATGAACACCCGGCCGCCGTCGCCGAGGGTCGCTGCCTGCAGTACCAGTGAGATCGCCTCGGAGGTGCGGATGAAATAGCGTGTCACGCTTGGATGTGTAACGGTGATCGGGCCGCCGGCCGCGATCTGCTCCATGAATAGCGGAATGACGCTGCCCGAGGAGCCGATGACATTGCCGAAACGGACGATCGTCATCTTCATGGAGGTGTCACGGATCGCATCGAGGAGCAAAATCTCGGCGACTCGTTTCGATGCTCCCATCACGCTCGCAGGATTGATCGCCTTATCCGTGGAGATGAAGACGAAGCGCGGCACGTCGTGTTTGATGCAAAGCTCGGCCAGTTCTCGCGTGGCCAGGGCGTTGTTGCGCAGGTATTCGAGCGCGTTCTCCTCACCCAGCGGCACGTGTTTGTGCGCCGCGGCATGAAGGACGATGTGCGGCTGTTCGCGCGCGATCAGCGTCTCGAGGACGTCGGAGTCGCAGATGTCCATCAGGTTGGAGCTGATGCGCGCTTTCACCCACCCGACCTCACGTGTCAACCGCTTGCGGACATCGTAGAGAGCGTACTCTGAGCGTTCCACCAGCGCTACGCTTTCCGGCTCAAACTGCAGCACCTGCGAAGCCAGCTCGGAGCCGATCGTCCCGCCCGCACCCGTGATCAATACGCGCTTTCCACGGAATAGCTCCCGGACCGGGTCGCCAGGCAGGTCGATGCTGTCGCGGCGGATGAGGTCTTCAACGTTGACGGGACGCAGTTGTGTGACCTGGACGCGGCCGGTGACCAGTTGATCAAGACCGGGAATGGTCTTGAACTTGAGGTCGGCACCGGCCAGACATTGGATGACCTCTCGAATTCGTTTTCCTGAGGCACTCGGAATGGCGATGAAAGCCTCGTTCGCGCCGGTTTCATCGGCAACGTTGCCGATCTCCGCGATCGGTCCATAGACTCTGATCCCACGGATCTGTGAGCCCCACTTGACGCGATGATCGTCGACGAAGCCGACGACCTTCATGCCGAGCTGCGGCCGGTGCTCGATCTCCCTTGCCAGGGTTTCTCCCGCGTCGCCCGCTCCGATGATGAGCACCCGCTTGTGGTCTGCCGACTCACTCTCTACTGGCCGGAACCGGTCGCGCCCGAGCCGGATCAGTACGCGGATGCCGAAAAGCGAGAGCAACGAGAACGCCCAATCGATCAGCAGCACGCCGCGCGGGGATTTCAGGAAGCGCGGCTCGATGCCGAAAAGGCCACCGACGTACCAGAGCGACAGCAGCAGAGCGAGCGCGGCGGACAGCCCGAAGACAAGCCGTACGACGTCGGCCATGCCAACGTACCGCCACCAGCCACGGTAAAACCCGAAGACGATGCCGATCAGAAGCTGTACGCCCAGGACGACCGGTAGACTCCACCTGAACGTCTCGTTGAACTCTTTCGGAATCGCAAACTCGAATCGCAGCAGATAGGCGAACGCGTAACAGGCGGCGAAGACGACGGCGTGAAACGCAAAGAGGATCGCAACCCGAGCCCCAGCCAGGCGAACCAGGAAAGAGTCGATGAGAGGCGGAGTCTGGTCGTTCACAGGTCACTCGCTGGGCGTCGGAACGCCCTCGTGGTGGCCATCACCGCACCGAGCCGTGACGGAAGAGAGAACATTATAATCAGCGTTCCAAAACCGCACAATAATTTTTCAGTGGCATGCAACATCCTCCTGACTATAAGCATATTCGCGGCTTCTCACACGATGAGTTGTCAGCGTTTCTGTCGGAGAACGCGGTTTCGCTCCTGGAAGAGGAAGCGCTCGCCGTTCTCGACAATCCCTTCGTCACCTCCCGGATGTGCCAGACCATCGCCCACGCCCGGCACCTGGCAGCCTTCTACACCGTTCGTTTGCGTCTCGTGCAAAGCCGGGCCACGCCCCTGACAGACTCCGTCAAGCTGGTTCACTACCTGCACTGGCCGGATCTCCTGCGGCTGTCTGTCGACGTCAAGGTGCCCGCTCAGGTGCGGTGCGCCATCGAGACGCGGCTGCTCGTTCACGTCGACACGCTCTCGCTCGGCGAAAAGATCGCGGCGGCGAAGCGTTGCAGCGCGACGCTGATCAGGATCTTTCTCTTCGATCCCGACGCGAATGTCTTCGCCGCGTTGCTCATCAACCAGCGTCTGCGGGAGGAGGACTTGCTGGTCTTGGCCGGGTCCACGAGCACCTCGGCGGAGAAGCTCCAGCTTCTCGCTTCCGACCGGAAATGGTCGTTCCGCTATGCCATCCGCCGAGCACTGGCGATGAATCCGTCGACACCCCGGTCCACCGCCGCCTCGCAATTGCGATTCCTCTCACGGCGCGACCTCCGTATCCTTCATGAACATCCCGACACCTCGACGTATCTGCGCCGCTGCGTCGAGCGGCTGGTGCCACCCGTTTTCACGCGCGCGACGGAACGAATTGACTAGAATAAGGTTGTCGTTCGCCAACAGCTGATGCCTGATCGGGACCCCCAGACGCAACAATCGGAGCTTGCCTCGTTCGGGGAAGAGCTTCGTCGCGAGCGTGAGATCCGAGGCATCTCGCTGAAGGAGATCGCAGACGCCACGAAGATCAGCAAGCGTTTCCTGGAAGCCATCGAGCGCAATGATCACAAGACGCTGCCTGCTCCTGTGTTCACTCGCGGGTTTGTCCGCGAGTATGCCCGCTACCTCGGTCTGAACGCCGAGGAGATGGTCAACCGGTACAACTTCGGCGCCGTCGGCGATGATCGCATCGAGCAGTCGTCGCATCTCGATCGCCTGACGACTCCGCAGGCTCCTCCGCTGCCGGGCAAGAAGCAGCAAACCAGGGGAATCCCGCCGGCGTATGCGCGCGTCGACCGCAACGTCTATATCCTCATCCTCGTTGTCGTCGCGCTTTCCGGCGTCAGCTACTGGGCGCTGAAACACAGGCGCGAGAGCCGGGCTGCCGAGGAGCGTCTCGCCGTCGAGACGAGAGTTGTTCCAGTTCCTGCTCCAGCACCGCCTGTCGCGCCACCCCAGACCGCGAGCGCGGTAGCGCAGCCGGGACCGAACGCTCCAGCGACCCTTATTCTGAGCATCGAGATCAGCGAGCGGTCGTGGGTGATCCTGGACGCGGACGGGAAGAATGTGATCAACGATGAACTTCGGCGCGGCTACCATCGTACCGTCGAGGCCCGAGACGGATTTCGCTTCCGAACGATCGGCAACGCGGGCGGTCTTGCGCTCACGCTCAACGACCTGCCGGTACCGTCCCTCGGTCATGACGGGCAGGTACTGCACGACGTTATCCTCGACCGCACCTGGCTGCAGAAGATCCAATCTCCGTCGCAGAACACATCTCAAGACCAACGATGAACACCTCCTCCGCCGAGCTCTCCGGCGACCTCGTCATCGACCGGATCGAATCAGGCCAGTTTCCGCGCGAGGTCGTCGAGACGATCGCCCGCGGATTCCTCCCCCTTCCGCAGGACGATCTGATCGCGGTGCTCGCCTTTCTGACGCGATCCCTGGACGCCGAGATCGCCGCGGTGGCGCGGGCCTCGCTGGCAGACGTCCCATCGCGCAGCATTCAAGCTTTCGCCGCCAACGAGAGCGCGTCGCCCGCACATCTGGCCATGCTCATGCGCGCCACCGAAGATCCGTTCATCCTCGAAGCGCTGATCCGCAATCGCGCCGTGCCCGACGTCCTGGTCATTGAGCTCGCGGCGGTGACCGCCGATGCGGCGGTGCAGGAAGTCGTCGTCATCAATCAGGCTCGCATTCTCCGCGCCCCCGAGATCATCGACGCCCTTCTCTCGAATCCGCATCTCACGACGGATGTGCGCCGGCGTGTGCTCGAGACGCGCGAGGAGTTCTTCGATAAGAAGGCGCGCATCGCCGCGCAGCAACCGGTCGAGGTGGACGAAGACGAGCCCATGCTCAGCCTCTCCGACGAGCCGATCGCCGATCTTCTGGAGAAAGCCGTAGAGGAGGGTCAAAGCGATGCGCCGCCGCCGGCGCTCGCGGAGACTGAGAAAGTAGACGAGAAAAAGATGTCGATCTTTTCCCAGATCCTCCTCATGAGCGTCTCGGAAAAAGTGAAGCTCGCCTTCAAGGGCGGCAAGACCGAACGGGTGATCCTGGTCCGCGATCACAACAAGCTGGTCTGCAGCGCGGTGATGCGCAACCCGCGGATGAGCGAGCTCGAGGTCGAATCGATCGCCGGTATGCGCAATATCGAGGAGGAGGTCCTCCGCCTCATTACGATGAGGCGCGAGTGGGTCTCCAAGTACAACATCGTCATCACCCTGGCGCGCAACCCGAAGTGTCCCGTGGGGGTTGTCCTGCCATTGATCAATCGATTAACCTTGCGCGATTTGAAGGGCTTGAAGGACGATAAGGGTGTGAGCGAGACCGTCCGCGCTCTGGCCAGGAAGCTTTTCGCGCAGCGAAGCGTCAAAACCTGAATGAAGGTCAACTACTACGAAGTGCTCGGAGTCGATCGCTCCGCCTCGGAACCGGAGATCCGCGAGCGCTTCCGCAAGCTCGCTCGGGAGCAGCATCCTGACCGCTACAAGGGGCCGGACAAGGCCGATGCGGAGGGGAGGTTCCAGACGCTCACCGAGGCCGTCAACGTCCTGACGAACCCGGCTCGCAGGAAACAGCACGACGCCGAGATTGCATCTCCCGGCGCTCGCGGAGGGAGCAGCGCGACCGATCTCGCGCAGGTCGGGAAAGTCTATCTGTCAAAAGGCATCAAGGCCTTCAAGGAAGGCGACCTGCGCACCGCATACGACAACTTCGACATGGCCGCCAAGCACAATCCGGCCGACGGCAAAGCCTTTCATTACCTCGCCCTTGCGGCCACCCGGATGCCGTCCCATGCCCGGCAGGCGGTGCAGGCGATCGAGACCGCTGTCCAGCGGGAACCGATGAACGCCACGTATCTGAAGGACGCCGGGATGATCTGCAAACGCGCCGGGCTCATCGCAAAAGCCGAGAGGTATCTCGATGAAGCGTTAAAGTGGGACGAGGAAAATATTGAAATCCGTGCGGCATTGGCCGAATTGAGGCAGCGGAGCGAGGCCAAGGAAGGCGGAAAGGGGTTTACCCTTTTCAAAAAGGGCTGAGTGGGAATGAACGTGAAGGCATACGGCCTCACAGATGTTGGTCGGCAGCGCCAGCACAACGAGGACTCATTCCTCGTCGCTGACGAGGCGAAGCTTTTCCTCGTCGCCGATGGGATGGGCGGTCATGCCGCCGGCGAGATCGCTTCCCGCATCGCCGTCGAATCCATCTCCGAGTTCATCGTCCACACGAAGGAAGATGACGGCACATGGCCGCACGCCTACGATGAGCACTTCACCCGGACCACGAATCGCCTGATGGCCGCGTTGCGCATGGCCAACACGCGCGTCCTCGAAGCGATGCGCAAGGACGCCCGCCTCCGTGGGATGGGCACGACCGTCGTTGCCTGCATGGCCGACGAAAACAAAATCTCCGTGGCCCACGTCGGCGACTCGCGCGCCTACATGATTCGCAACGACAAGATCTCCCGAATCACGAACGACCACTCCTGGGTCTTCGAGCAGGTCCAGGCGGGGATGCTAACCGAGGCCGAGGCGGAGAAGCATCCGCTCCGGAATGTCATCACGCGCGCCCTGGGCGGCGCTCTTTCCGTCAATCCTGACGCCTCCGAGATCGACAGCCGGCCTGGTGACGTCTACCTCCTCTGCTCCGACGGCCTGACTGGCATGGTTCCGGAACAGGAGATCCTCAAGCTTGTCACCGCCAATGCCGACGACATCGAGAAGGCATGTCGCGAGCTGATCGACATGGCCAACGAGCACGGCGGGCTGGACAACGTGACGGCCATCCTGGTGAAGACGACGTAGTGGTCTCTTCTCCTGCTCTCCGATCTCCGATCCGCGAATCTACTAATCTACGCTCATGCACATTCGAATCGACTACTGCGGCGTTTGAAACTACCTTCCGCGAGCCTCCAGTCTGGCGGCTGAGATCAAACGGGAATTCGGCATCGACAGCGAGATCGTCCGCGGTAGCGGCGGGATCTTCGTCGTCACGATCGACAAGCAGCCCATCTTCTCCAAAAAGGACGAGGGACGGTTTCCGACGGAGCGGGAGATCCTCGACAAGGTCAGAGAGCTGCGTCAGGCGGGTTAGGTGACCGGGTTGCAACCTAGTAACCCAGCAACCTTGTAACCTAACCCCGAGCGCCCCTACTACCCTCGCCCCGAGCGCGGTTAAACTCCGCGCGTGCATCCCGATGTCCAGGAGCTTCAGTCAAAGCTGAAGGAAATCCTTTACGACTGCGCGGTGGAGATTCGCGCCACCAAGGCGGCGCTCTACCTTCTCGGCGGCGATGGGCGCTTCGAGCTCATCACCGAGTACGGCTTCCGCAGCGCGGTGCGCGCCACGGCCGACCGCACCGACCCGGTCATCGACCGCTGCGGCCGCGGACGGACGCCGTTCTTCGTCAACGGTCTCAACACGGAGCCGCGCTTCTCCCACGTGATGTTCGAGTCGGCGAGCGACCGGCTGCTGGCCGCGCCGATCTACCTGCGCGGCAACCTCGTCGGCGCCATCGACATGCGCGACAAACCAGGCAAGACGCCCTTCGACGCCGCCGACCTGCCGAAGGCGCAACGGATCGCCGAACGCATCGGCGAGCAGTTCGCCAACAAGAACGTCTTCGGCCAGCGATTCATCACGCTCTCGGAGGCTCCGTCGCGGCCAGTCCTCATCGGCACGAACGTGCCTCTGGCTGAGGCGAAAGCCCCCGTCGTCGCGCCGGGGGCGGAACCCGCTGTCGCCAAGCCGAAACCATCGCTTTGGGGACCCGAGCGCGCGGCGGCCACGAATGTTCCGCGGCTGGCCACGCTCATCATCGAAGCGCGCAGCAACGCCGAGCGGATCCTCTCCCCCGAGTCGCCCGAATCGATCGGCGAAACGGAGCTGGCCTCGATTCGCGACATGCTGCGGGCCATGCTCCTGATCCCCGGCGCGGCCGTGGCCTCGGTATCGGCATACGGACACCTCGGAGGCGTCCAGGAAGTCGCGGCACGCTCGACGCTGACCGAGGAGGCGCTGAACGTCATTCAATCGAAGTTGAACCTCTGGCTGAGCAAGCGCGGTGATGCCGGCGGCTTTGTCCGCACGAACATCAACCTGCCGTTCGGAAACCAGGAGCCGCCGATCACGGCCGCGCAGATCCAGAAAGTCTTCACAGCCCCGGTGGCGGCCGGATCACTCCGCGGGATCTACCTGACCGTCGTCTTCGCCGGCGTACCCGATCGCGCCGCGCACGAACTGCTGTCGGCGTTTCATGGGCAGCTCCAGATCACCATCGAGCACTCGATGTCGCGCGGCGCGATGCAGGCCACTCGTGCCGCCATCGCATCGGCGTTGATCGAGCCTGACTTCACCAAGTATCCCGAACTGCGGCGCCACTCCGAGGCCGTCGCCGGCCGCGTCGAGTCCTTCGCGAGATTCCTGGCCTGGACTCCGGCGGACACGGAGAACGCGCGCATCGTGGCGCTCGTCCATGACGTCGGTATGCGTCTGCTCGACTACGAACGCCTTTATCGAAAGCGTGATGTTTCGCCCGACGAGCTTTCGATCCTCCGGGAGCACGCCTCGGTGGGCGCAGCGCTCGTCGAGCCGCTCCTCGGGAACGAGACCGCCCGGGCCGTGCTCTGTCATCACGAACGCTGGGACGGCGCCGGCTATCCGGGCGAGATGCACGGCGAGAACATTCCCCTTGCCGCGCGTATCGTTCAGATCTGCGATGTCTACGAGACGATGATCGCCGCCGACAGCTATGCCGCCGCCGAATCGCTCGACCAGGCTGCCTCGAAGATCGCGCGCGGCGCCGGCACGCAGTTCGATCCGGACCTGACGCGGCGTTTCATCGACATGCTGCGCGCTCGCGTGGCGTAGCAATCGCTCCGCCCTGGGTAACCTCCCGCCCCTCCCGGCGTCTAACGTTCAACGACCCACACGCGGAGTCGAACGAAGGGGAGAACCCGGATGCTTGCCACTTCCATGCTTCTGTTGTCCGCCGCGCTCGCTCTTCACGCGCCCGATCCGCTTGTGCTGCGCGCGACCAGTCCCGATCCTCATGTCGCAGACCCTGCCATCGCCGCGTTGCGCCGGGAGGGCCAGCCTTCCGTCGATGTCATGCTCGCGGCGCACGAGCGGATCGCGCGTGATGCGGCATCCGAGGCGCGTTTCCGGGCCGCGCTCGACCGCGTCTGCCGTCAGGCCGACTGCATCTGGTCCGGCCTTTACTGGTACACCGACCTCGACGAGGCCAAACGCGTGGCCGTCGCCACGCATCGCCCGATCCTGTCGCTCCGCCTCCTCGGCGACCTCGGCGTGGAGATGAGCTGCGCGAACAGCCGCTACTTTCGCACCGTGCTCTATCCGAACCGCGAGATCGCCGCGTATCTCCGCGATCACTTCGTCCTCCACTGGAGCTCAGAGCGGCCTGTGCCGGCGGTGACGATCGATTTCGGAGACGGCCGCGTGCTGCACCGGACCATCACCGGAAACAGCATTCACTACCTCCTCGATGAAAGCGGACAGCCTCTCGACGCCCTGCCGGGTCTGTACGCGCCGGCGCCTTTCCTTGCGCAGCTCCATGAGATGGTCTCGCTGTACGACGTGTGGACGCACGCGCCGGCGAAAGACCGCGAAGATCGTCTGCGCGCCTACCACGACATGCAATTCCGCAGCGCCCGGGAGACAAAGAACCCCGATGATCCGGAGGCGACCGTGGCCGCACGGCGCGCCCGGCTTCAGCATTCCGCGCATGCATGGGAGGCGTCGCGCCTTGCCCTATCCAAGAGCGCCGGCGAGGCGCCCATGTTCGGCAAGATCTCGTTCGGCACGAATTCCATCGTCCGCGGTGCACTGACCATTGCCGAACGAATCGTGTCCGGCGACGACTTCTCGGCGATCGACGAGAACGCGCTCGCTCTGATCCGTGAGAAGCGCGCGCCGCTGCATGAATCGGCGGAGTCGCTGGCGCGTGCGATCGAATCGTTCCGCCGTACTCTCGCCGCCGACACCGTGCAGAACGAATACATCCTTCGGCCGCAGATTCACCAGTTCTTCATCGACCATCCGGGGATGACGCTTCCGTACTTGAACGAACGCGTGTACACGGAAGTCTTCCTGACGCCGCGCGAAGACCCGTGGCTCGGTCTGCGCTCCGACCAGACCTTCACGGCACTGACGGCGGAAGGAGTGGAGCAGCGCCGCGATACACTTCCCGGTCGATGAAGATCGATCGCACCGAGGCCAAGCGGATCGCCGATCTGGCGCATCTCGAATTCGATGAGGCGGCGCTGGAGCGGATGGCGGGGGAGATGACGAAGATCCTCTCGTACATCGACCAGCTTCGCGAGGTGGACATCACCGGTTTCGAGGACGTTGCGGCCGGCGAGCGGACGCCGCTGCGCGACGACGTGCCGCGCCCGCCCGTCGATCGTTCAGCCGTCGCCGCCAACGCGCCGGCCTTCAGCGACGACGGGCATTTCATCGTTCCCAAGGTGATCGGTGACTGATCTTCTGCAGTTGCCGTGGCACGAGGCGCGTGCGGCGGCGAGCGGGCGCGAGCTGGTCGAGGCGTCGATCCGGGCCATCGACGCTCTGAATCCGAAGTTGAACGCGTTCCTGCACGTCGCGCGCGACGCCGGCGAGGGGATGCCCGTCGCGGTGAAGGACAACATCGTTACGGCGGGGATGCCGACGACGTGCGCCTCGAAGATCCTCGGCAGGTTCGTCTCACCGTTCGACGCCACGGCCGTGGCCCGCCTGCGCGTGGCCGGTTGCAGCGTTGTTGGAAAAACGAATCTCGACGAGTTCGCCATGGGCTCATCGACCGAGCACTCCGCGTTCGGCCCGGCCCGGAATCCGTGGGACACGTCGCGCGTGCCGGGCGGGTCCTCGGGAGGGTCGGCCGTTGCGGTGGCGGCGCGGATGGTCCCGGCGGCCCTCGGCTCGGAGACGGGCGGTTCGGTGCGCCAGCCGGCCGCGCTCTGCGGCGTGGTCGGTCTCAAACCGACCTACGGACGGGTCAGCCGCAACGGCCTGGTGGCCTTCGGCTCGAGCGTCGACCAGATCGGCATCGTGACGAAGACCGTGCGCGAATGCGCGGAGATCCTCGGCATGATCGCCGGTCACGATCCGATGGATTCGACGGCGTCTGCCCATCCTGTCGACGACTACGCCGCCGACATCGAGGCGGGCGTGCGCGGGCTCCGGTTCGGCGTAGTGCGCGAGGCGGTCGGTCAGTTGGAAGGTGAGGTCCGCGCGAACTTCGACGAGGCGCTGCGCGTGCTGCGCGGCGGCGGCGCCATCGTCGACGAGGTCAGCGTGCCGACGATCGGCTACGCCATCGCCATCTACTACATCGTGGCCAACGCGGAGGCCAGCGCAAACCTCTCCCGGTTTGACGGCGTCCGGTACGGCCATCGCAGCGCACGGGCAAAGACGCTCCGCCAGGTCTACTTCGAGTCACGAGGCGAAGGGTTCGGCGACGAGGTGAAGCGCCGCATCATGCTGGGCACGTTTGCCCTCTCGTCCGGCTACTACGACGCGTACTACGGCCGGGCCCAGGCCGTGCGCGCCAAACTGCGCGCCGACTTCGAAGCCGCCTTTGGGCGCTTCGACTACCTCCTGACACCGACTACGCCCGAGCCGGCCTTTCCCATTGGCGCGAAGACGGACGATCCGCTGTCAATGTACCTCAACGACATCTTCACCGCTCCGGCCAACCTCGTGGGCATCCCGGCCATCGCCGTGCCGTCCGGTTTTTCGCGTTCGCGCCTGCCGCTGTCGCTGCAGATCATGGCGCCGCGGTTCGCCGAGCGTGCTCTCTTCCGCGCCGCCGGCTTTTTCGAGCGCGAGACCGGCTACTGGCGCGAGCTGCCGCCTCTCGTGTTGGCGTGAACCACACCCGCTGGATGCCGGCACATCGCCGTCTACGACGGCCGCCAGCGGCGCGTGGGCGGAGTACCTGATCGGGAAAAATTGCCGGCCGGAAGCAGGGCAGGACGCCCAGCTCCATGTGGAGTTTGCGACACCGCACCAAAACGGAGCGATGCCGCACCAAAACGGAGCGATGCCGCACCAAAACGGAGCGATGCCGCACCAAAACGGAGCGATGCCGCACTAAAACGGAGCGATGCCGCACAAAAACGGAGCGATGCCGCACCGAAATGGAGCGATGCCGCACTAAAACGGAGCGATGCCGCACCGAAACGGAGCGATGCCGCACTAAAACGGAGCGATGCCGCACTAAAACGGAGCGATGCCGCACTAAAACGGAGCGATGCCGCACAAAAAAGGAGCGATGCCGGAGAAAAAAGGAGCGATACCGCAGAAAAATTGTGCGATGCCGCTGAAAAAGTCTGGCGGTGGCGCATGAAGAGATTGCGATGCCGCAAAGGATGTTTCCGGTGTTATCCCTCGGAAAGTCTATGTTATTTGATCGTTATGGCGGCCGGCCGGACTGCAGTGTCCAACTTACGTGACGGGAAGCAATGGAAGCGCCCCCGGTGCTTGACAAGCATCCAACCCACCATTTCTGGAGGATTGCGACGCTCGGAGCGCGTTAACGTCAAGGACTCAGGGATCGTCCGATCCGGTGCTACACTTTCCCCGTGCGTAAGTGGTGGGTGGGCCTCCTCGGAGTGCTTCTTCCGGCGACACTGGTCGCCGCGTCATCCTGGAAAGCGATCACGCCCGAGCTGCGCGCGTCGCTCACCGCGGACTATACGATCGAGGTCGTGGTCACGCCGCACGGGGGTGACGCCTGGAGCCGGCTGGCCAAGCGCGTGACCGGCGACGGCGACCGATGGAACGAGATCGCCGCGTTCAATCACGCGGGCGACAAACTCACCACCGAGCAGCACGTCCGCATTCCGTTCAACATCCTCCGTCCGAATCTGCAGCGCGACGTCGCAGCGGCGCTCTTTCCGTCCGACGGCAACACGGCTTCCGGGTGGCGTCATGTCGTTGTCGGCAACAGCGGCATCGAAGGGGAGTCGCTCTGGAACATCGCCGAGTGGTTCACCGGCCGCGGCGAGAACTATGCCGCCATCCGCGCCGCAAACCCGTCCCAGGCGCTCTCGACCCGCAAAGGTGACGTGATCCTCATCCCGAAGGAGCTACTCGCTCCGGCATTTCGCCGCGGCGAACTGGAGGAACGTAATGCACCGAAGACAGCCGAGGTTCGGAAATCGGAGGACGATCCGGAAGAGCGTACGAGCGCGGATGCTCATGATGCGGCAGCTTCGGTACTTGAAGCAGTGCTCCCTGTTGATGACGAGCACGTTCAGCCGTCGCTGACGTACGACCGGACCTCCGCCGAGCCGTTCGCGGTCTATCGGCTGCAAAAGGGCGAGGCTCTCTATTCATCGGTGGCCATCCGGTTCACGGGACGCGTCTATGCCAAGGACGTCGGCGATGTGCTCGAGCGCATCGAGAAGTTCAACGGCATTGATGACGTTGCCCGGATTCCCATCGGCTATCGCGTGAAGATCCCGATGTCGTTGCTGCTGCCGGAGTACCTGCCGGCGGACGACCCGGCGCGCGTGGCCAATGAACGGGTGATGCGCGAGAGCGCGATGCTGGCCGTCCGCCCGCATGCGAAGGGTCTGGCGGGCGTGCGCGTGATCCTCGATGCCGGCCACGGCGGACGGGATGCCGGGGCGACCTACGACGATGTGTGGGAATCGAACTACGTGTACGACGTCATGTGCCGGCTCAAGCGGCTGCTCGAAAAGAAGTCGGGAGCAACGGTTTCCGCGACGACGAAGTCGGAACAGGCAGGCTACGACATTCCGGATGGCGATGAGCTGGAGCAGGCCACGGACCACCTCGTCCTGACGTCGCCGAAGTACGTGATCGGCGATCCGGCCGTGGGTGTGAACCTGCGCTGGTACCTGGCGAACTCGATCTTCCGCAAAGCCATGAGGCAGAGCGTGCCTCGCGAGAAGGTTGTCTTTCTCTCGATCCATGCCGACTCGCTCCATCCATCATTGCGCGGCGCGATGGCCTACATTCCGGGCCAGCGCTACGTGACCGGCTCGTATGAAAAGAGCGATCAGGTCTATCTGGCGCGGGCGGAGGTGCGCGAGAGTCCGGTTGTGCGGCACTCGGAGAAGGAGTCGCTCGCCGCCGAGGGGCTGTCGCGCGATCTGGCGGAGTCGATCATCGACGCATTCCAGTCGGACGGGTTGAAGGTGCATCCATTCAATCCCGTGCGCGACAACGTGGTTCGCGACGGCAGTGAGTGGGTGCCCGCCGTGATCCGCTACAACCTGGTTCCCACCCGCGCGCTCCTGGAGATCTGCAACCTCGGCAACGAGAAAGATCGGGCGCTGATGAAGACAAAGACGTACCGCCAGCACGTGGCCGAGGCCATCTACGAAGGGCTCGTGAACTACTACAACGACCGCGACGTGGAGCAGCGTCCGGCGCCGGCAATGGCCAGCGGACGGTAGCCGCGCGGTGAAGCCGCACCGTCGCGTTCGTAGCGCCGTCGGCTCGACGGCTGGACCGCCGCCGGCCCGGCGGTGGTGTTGTGGGCGGTGTTGACAAAGGACCGCCAGCGAGCCGCTGGCGGTCCAGCCGTCGAGCCGACGGCGCTACGAAACATCGCGCCGCAGGCGCGGTTTCAAGGGCACGTCGGCGTGACGTGGACCGTTACCGGTGGCGCGTCGATCGTTCCACCGCCGTTCGGGCCGGCACCCTGGCAGATCAGGAGTCCTGGCTGACCGGGTACCGTGATCGTGTAGCTGCCGGCGGCTGGGATGCCGGGTGGGAGCGGGAAGATCGGCCCCCCGCCCGCGCCGAGGCCGATATCCTGACCGGCGTGCTGCACGTGAACGGGGAAGTCGGCGTCGTTGGTGATCATCGTGATGGCGCCCGGACCGGCGGCGGGGCTGATCGATTGCAGGCTGTATGACGGCCCCTGGTTGGCGCTGATGCACTGGCCTGTGAAGGTCAACGCTGACGGACCGCAAGTCCCGGGTTCGGGGCCGCCGCACTGCGGCCCGCCGATCACGGTCACGGTTTTCTCGCGGTGGCCCGCTCCGGGGTAGTAGAGAGAGAACTGCGTCGTCTGGCTGACGAGCTCCTGCTGCGTCCCCTGTGCAGGAAGGATCTGCGGCGTCGGCGGAACGACGGGTTGGTCGGAATTGAGATGGACGCCTTTGTCATCGGCCTGCCACGTCAGCGTCACGTTGCCGGGGCACTGCAGCGTGGCCGGCACGACTTCGAATTTGTGGATGAGCGGATCGCAGCCGGCGCTGGCAACGATGACCAGCGCGGCAAGGAGCATTTTGTTTCGCATGGCGTTATGGTACTGCGGCTTTGCTACGCCTGTAGCGCTGGCGGCTCGCCGGGTAGTGTCCTAATTTGCCCGGCGGCGGTTTTCGTTGCGATGCAGAATTGCCAGCGAGCCGCCGGCGGTACGAAAACAACGCGCGGCGGAGCCGCGCATATAATCCCGCCCGCTATGCCCCGCTCTTTTGAAGGCGATCACAACGCCGAAGGTCTGCGTTTCGCCGTGATCGCCAGCCGATTCAACGACGAAATCGTCGATGGTCTGCTGCGGGGCGCCCTCGGTTGCCTGGCCCGGCACGGCGCGGCGGATGACGCGGTACGCGTCTATCGCGTCCCTGGCGCGTTCGAAATTCCCACCCTCGCGGCGACGCTCATCGACGCCGGCGGCAACGACGCCGTCATCACCCTCGGTTGTCTTGTGCGCGGTGATACGCCGCACTTCGATTTCATCTCGTCCCAGGTGACGAACGACCTGTCGCGCGTCGCCGTGGCGACACGTTTCCCCGTCGCCTTCGGCGTCATCACCTGCAACACGCACGAGCAGGCCGTGGAGCGTTCGTCGGCCGGCAGTGGCAACAAGGGATGGGAAGCGGCGCTGGCGGCGATCGAGATGGCCAACCTTTGGCGCGTCCTTCACGAGGAGAATCGATAATGGGCGCGCGTCGAAAAGCACGGGAGCTGGCGCTGCAGATGCTCTATCAGTTCGACCTCTCCGGCAACGGGCCGGACATGATCATCGAGACGTTCGAGGATCTGCAGAAGTCGAAGCCGAACACGCGCGAGTTCGCCACGAAGATCTTTCGTGGCACGGTCGATCACATCACCGACATCGACGGCATGATCCAGGCCCAGGCGGACAACTGGCGCCTCTCGCGGATGGCCGTCGTGGATCGCAACATCATCCGGATGTCGGTCTACGAGTTTCTGCACGAGAGCGGTACGCCGAAGCTGGTCGTCATCGACGAGGCCATCGAGATCGCCAAGAAGTTCGGGAACGACAAGTCGTCGCAGTTCATCAACGGCATCCTCGACGGGATACTCAAACGGTACAATCTCGCCTCGTGACGAAAAACCAGAAATCAGAAACCAGAAACCAGAAGACGGCGAGCGGCCTTTTCTGGTTTCTGGTTTCTGGTTTCTGGTTTACGACCGGGGGCCGCCCATGAGCCTTCTCGGCCGTCTCGAAGACCTCTCGCTCACCGACATCGTTCAGATCGTCTATCTCAGCCGCCGTACCGGCGTGCTGGAGATCGTCGATGAGCGTGGCCGGCATACGGTGCTGTTCAACCAGGGACTCGTCGTCAACGCGTCGTCGCCGGAACATCCGGACCTCCTCACGTACCTGGTTGCGCGGGGCCTGATCCCCGAGGCCGCCGCTCCGGGGCTGCGGCAGATGGAGGAGAACGGAATCCCGTACGGAACCGCGGCGGTCGAGATGAACATGATCGCGTCGGGGGACCTCGGCACGGCCATTCACGAACGGATCGTCAGCGTCGTGGCGCCGCTGCTTCAAAGCCGGGAAGGGGAGTTCAACTTCATCCTCAGCGATCACATCGGGCCGCTCGATGTGGAATACGACGCCGATGCGATTTTCAAGGAAGGCGGGTTCCCGCCGCAGAAGATCGTAGGAGCGGCGGACGGCGAGAAGCTCAAGCCGCTGCGCGGTCTCGAGGAGTCGCTGAAGGTCGGCAAGGCGCTGCTGCGCTCCGTAGCCGCCGAGGCGCCGGCACCAACGCTCAACCTCGGACTCGGCCAGGTCAGGCCGGAGCCGGTAGCGGTACCCGAAGACAACGTCCTCCCGTTTCCAACACCCGAGGAGCGCGAGGAGCCGACGTTTGCGCCGGTAACGGATGATGAGCCGTTTCCGGATGAGCCGCGTCTGGACGAAGGTAGGTCGGACGAACGCATGTCGGACTCTCCAGTCCGACCGGTGGAAGAGGGACCGATTGGCGAGCCTGTCCCACGTGAGGCCGCCCCCCGCAAGACCTCCCCGGCTGCCGGCCAGTTCAAGGTCGCCGGCGGGCTGATCGAAGTCGAGTCGCCGGAGGCCACCTACCGCAACGTGGTCCTCTTCGAGCGAAACCCGCTGATCCGCGTCGCTGCACGGCGTGCCTTTGGGAAGAAGGGAGTGAAGATCGCGCAGTTCGGAACGATCGAGGATGCCCGGGGAGCGATCGGCGACTACATCCGCGCGAACACGTTCTTCGTCACGTATCTGGAACTGACCGGCAATTCTGATGTGCTGATGCAGCAGCTCAAGCGGAAGAACCCGAAACTGCCGGTCGTCGTCATCGACGCCGAGGCGGACATGAGACGGCGTCACGACCTTCTGCGCCGGGGGGCCGACCTTTACCTGACGAAGCCGTCGGCGGCGCGCCTGCAGCCCGGACTGGCCGAGGAGGAGCTGAGCCTCTTCGCCGACGAGCTGGTGCTCTTCGCGGAGCGCGCCTTTCAGCAGTGGGAGCAATACACGGGCGGGCTCGATCCCGACGCGGGCAAGCGCTTTTACGAAACGGCCGAGAAAGAGAACGTCGACCGCAGTTTCAGCCTGCTCAAGCAACTCATCAACGAACTGTCCAATCCGAACGACATCGGGGAGGTGTCGGCGACGATCCTGCGTCTGTCGGCAGAATACCTCGACCGCGGCGCGCTCTTTATCGTCGGCGACGAGACGTTCACGGGCGTGGCCGGGTTCGGCCCGACCGACGGCGGGGAGGAGATGGCGGCTCGGGTGCAGTCGATGCGCATCCCCCGGGCGTCGCCGTCGATCCTCAGCGAAGTGGCGGCATCGGGCGAGGCCCATCGCGGCAAGATGCGGCGCACCGCGGCGAATGTGGAACTGATCGATCGCATGGGCGGCCTTCTGCCGACGGAGGTCGTGGCGCTGCCGATCATGCACGCCAGGCGCACGATTGGTATTCTGTACGGCGACAACGCCGCGAATCGCGCGCCGATCGACACCATGACAGGACTCGAGATCTTCCTCTCCCAGGCCGGCTACGCGTTCGGCAACGCAGTCTTCGCGGCGGAGAAGGCCCAACGTTGAAAGTCCTGGTCGTCGAAGACTCGAGCTCCATGCGTGCGTACCTCACCACGATCATCGAGGGCGGCACGGAGTCGTTTGACCTGGAGATCGTCGAAGCGGCCAGCGGTTTCGAAGCGCTGAAGACCCTGCCCCATCACAAGTTCGACGCCATCCTCACCGACATCAACATGCCTGATATCAACGGGCTGGAGCTGGTGTCGTTTCTCAAGAACCACCCCGTGCACCGCTCGATCCCGATCATGGTGATCTCCACCGAGTCGCGCGAGGAGGACCGCAAGCGCGCCGCCGCCCTCGGCGCCGAGGAATACCTCGTCAAGCCGTTCCAGGCAAAGGATCTGATCGAGAAGCTGCGGCGGCTGCTGAAGGTGGCGTAGCGACGACGCCCATTCTTCATCTGCGTCATCTGCGGATGAAAAACGTGGTCCGCAGATGGCGCAGATGCACGCAGATTACAATGCCCCCAATGTCCAAAGAAGACGATCGGGCCCGGGACGAGTTCACTGGCGAGGCCGAGGAGCTGCTCGACACGCTCTCGCGTGATCTCGTCGAGCTCGAGTCGCAGGGGCGGAAGGTCCGACCCGAGGTTATCAACAAGATCTTCCGCGAGGTGCACTCGCTCAAAGGTCTGGCGGGGATGCTCGGTTTCGGGGAGATCTCCGAGTTGTCGCACAGCCTCGAGGACATGCTCGACCGTCTGCGCATGGGGAAGATCGAGATCACGAAGGATTTGATCGACCTCCTCTACGACGCGGTGGACTCGCTCAACCGGTTGGTCATCGGCATCAACGATCCGACGATGGGCGGGCTGGTCGACATCACAGGGCTGACGCGGCGCATCCATCAACTGACGACCAGCCA
Organism: Thermoanaerobaculia bacterium; assembly: GCA_035482045.1. Taxonomy (GTDB): domain Bacteria; phylum Acidobacteriota; class Thermoanaerobaculia; order Gp7-AA8; family Gp7-AA8; genus JADGNZ01. The sequence continues at coordinate 2,712 of DATHRD010000105.1, read as the reverse complement.
GCCGCGGCGCGCGCACGAAGACCCGTTCGCGGAACTGACGCTCGACGAGCAGACGAAGAAATCGCTCACGGAGTACGAGGAGCACCGCCTGCTCGAGAACGTGAAAGGCCGGAAGCACATCCTCGCCGTGGAGGTCCGCTTCGACTTCAGCGACTTCGATGAAAAGTTGCGCGCTCTGACGGCGACGCTGGGCGAAGCCGGCGAGGTGATCTCCACGCTGCCGGCCATCGACAGCAGCGGCGGCGCGGGGATCGCGTTCCGGCTGCTTTACGGATCGACGCTGCAGGAGGATGCCGTCGCCGCGCTCGTCCCCGAGGGTCAGGTCGTGTCGCTGCGGAAGGCGAAGTCGCCGGCGAGCGGCGCGCGCGAGGTCATTGCCGTCGAGGTGCCTGAGGAAGATCTCTCGCTTCGTTCCATCTCGCAAACCGTGCGCGTCGACATCAGCAAGCTCGATCACGTTATGAACATCGTCGGGGAGCTGATCATCGAGAAGACGCAGCTTGACTCGCTGACGCGCTCGCTCCATCAGGGCGAGGCGCTGCAGCAGGCCAGGCTCACCGCCCATGAGCTGACGAAGATCGCCCGCAACTTCGACCGTAAGCTCAACGAGTTGCAGAAGTCGGTGATCGAGACGCGCATGGTCCCGGTCGGGCAGATCTATTCGAAGCTCTCGCGCACGGTGCGCAAGGTGGCCCGTGAGCTGAACAAGGAGATCGAGCTGGTGCTGCGCGGTGAAGACACGGAGCTCGACAAGGTCATGGTCGAGGAGCTGACCGATCCGCTGATGCACATCATCCGGAACGCTCTCGATCACGGCATCGAGTCAGCCGAGGAACGAGCGAGGAAAGGGAAGAACCCGATCGGGAAGGTCACCCTCAACGCCTATCAGCAGGGGAACTCCGTCGTTCTCGATGTGACCGACGATGGGCGAGGCATTGATCCGGAGCTGGTGCGGAAGTCGGCGGTGAAACGCAACCTCATCGCCCAGCACGATCCTTTCGATCAGCAGCGCGCCTACGAGATGCTCTTCACGCCCGGCTTCTCGACCGCGGCGGCGGTCAGCGAGATCTCCGGCCGCGGCGTCGGTCTCGACGTCGTCAAGAAGAACCTGCAGGATCTGAAGGGTTCGATCGACATCCTTTCCGTGCCCGGAGAGGGGGCGACGTTCCGGATCATGCTGCCGATCACGCTGGCCATCATCCAGGCGCTCATCGTGCGCGCGGCCGGCGAGCAGTTCGCCATTCCGCTGACCTCGGTCGAGGAATCGCTGCGCATCTACTCGCGCGACATTCGCACCGTGGAGCGGCGCGAGGTCTTCACGCTGCGCGACTTCACCCTTCCGCTGCTTCGCCTTGCCGACGCCTTTCATCTCGACGGCCATCGCGACGAGACGCCCGATTCCAAGTGGTTCGTCGTGGTGACGCGTTCGGGTGAGAAGGTGGCCGGCATCCTGGTCGACGAGCTCGTGCGGCAGCAGGAGGTCGTGATCAAGTCGATCGGCGAACGGCTCAAAACGATCCCCGGCATCGCCGGTGCCACGGAGGTGGGCGAGGGTGAGATCGTGCTGGTGATCGACGTGGGGACGCTGATCGATCAGTTTGGCGGGAAAGCGCGGGAAGCGCGCGCGGCGGTTCTTGCTTGAAAGGCGAAATGTTGAATGTTGAATGTTCAATGTTGAGTGTTGAATGGACGGCCGTTCCTCCATTCAACGTTGAACATTCAACATTGAACGTTCAACATTCGCTTTCAGTGGTTTGACGCGAATACAAAATGTTCGAAACGTTCTTCGGCTTCACCACCAAACCTTTCGGCAAGACGCCCGATCCGGGATTCCTGTACGAGAGCCCGCAGCATGGCGAGGCGCTGGCGCGGCTGGAGTACGCGGTGGAGGAGAAGGAGCTGTCGCTGCTCGTCGGCGAGATCGGCTCGGGCAAGACGACGTTGTCGCGCGCGCTGATCGACCGGATCGGCGAGGCGCGTCCGGTGATCCTTCTGATCAATCCGCGCCTGACGCCGGCGCAACTCCTCCGCTCGATTGCCTCGGGGCTCGGCCTGCAAGCCGCGCGGTTCCGCAACGACCTGCTCGATCAGATTCACGCCAAACTGTTCGAGTTGTACGAGGCCGGCCGCGAACCGGTGTTGATCATCGACGAGGCGCAGCTCATCCCGACGAAAGCAACCTTCGATGAGATCCGCCTCCTGACGAACTTCCAGCTCGACGACCAGAATCTGCTCTCTGTCCTGCTCATCGGCCAGCCGGAGTTGGAGATCCGCCTTGAGCGGGCGCCGTACGCTGCTCTGCGGCAACGCATCGGGATGCGCTACCGTCTCGGGCCGCTGTCCCTCGACGACACGACGCGCTATGTCGACCACCGCATCCATGTCGCCGGTGGCTCGCGCAATCCGTTCACCGACGATGCCGTCCGAGCCATGTACGCCGTGAGCGGCGGCATTCCGCGTCTCTTGAACACCTTGGCCACGACCGCGTTGCTCGATGCGTACGGCGACGATGCCCGTACCATCGATTCCGCGCGTATCGCCGCCGCCGCAAAGGAGCACCGCCTGCGCAACGCGTCAGAATCGAAAGAAGAAAGGATCGACCAACCCCATGGTTGATCTCGTGAAGATCCGGAAGAAGGCGAAGAACGACCGGGGGTCGGGGGTCGGGGCTCGGGAGTCCCAAAGCCGGGAGTCGGGAGTCGGGGGTCGGGA
>DATHRD010000104.1:0-197361 GCA_035482045.1 Thermoanaerobaculia bacterium | reverse complement strand
ACAAATTTTGTCCATTCATATGGTCCGCGTCCTTATCAATTGACAAGTTTTGTCAATTCATGAGGTTCGCGTCCTCAACGTTGAGGAAAATGTCCTCATCAATGACGAGAATGTCCTCATCAACGGACACGATGTCCTCATGATTGGACAATTTTGCTCATCACTGGGGTCCGCGGCCGCACCGTCGAGGAAGACGTCCTCCTCGATGGAGTCCGCGACGACGCTGCCGAGGACAAACTGTCAACGATGACGACGGCAGGGGCGTCTCGCCCTCACATCAACCCTGGTACATCATCCAGGCGGAGCCGCCAGCACCGTCACTTCGCCTTCTTCGGGTCCGTCTCATCGCAGTGCCTCACCGCGGCATCGACGTACGTCTCGTTCAACCTGCCCGCGGCCTGCGCGGCGACCAGTTGGTCCAGGAACTTGTCGCGCAGCTTCTCGTCCTTCGCAACCGCGTTCGTGCAGGCCCGCAGCCCTCTCTCGACTCACGCCATGACCTGGTCGGCGCGTGATGCCTCCGGATGCTCGATCAGCCAGGCACCGGAGGAGAACATCGCCTGCGCCCCAACAACCGGTGCGACGCTCTTGTTCTTCGTTTCCAGCAACATCGGGCAGACGCTGAGGGACTCAAAGGTTGTGACCCCCCCACTCCCTCAGGGCAATTTGTCATCCTGAGACTGCCGGAGCCGCTGAGCGAGCGTAGCGAGCGAAGTGCGGCGCAGGACGGCGAAGGATCTCCAGTGGCAGCGCCTGGGGCAGGAGCGAAACCGTGGTTTTGTAAGGAAGATCAACGACAAAACCCATCTGCGTTTCTGCCCCATGACGCGCATCTGGAGATCCTTCGCCGTCCTCCGCCGCCAATCGCTCGCTATGCTCGCTCAGCGGCTACGGCAGTCTCAGGATGACAAATTGGCCGGTAGTTATTGTTTCACAATCTCACATCGAAGAGACGCCGCCTGACCTTAGACGACGCCACCGTCATCAAGGGCGCCCTGAAGCCCCGACGCAGAAATCATGGGGCTGGCTTCGGCCACCTCGAACGTGGCAAACCGCGCCCGCTTCCCGCGCGTCGGAGGAGTCTTCTGCGGGCGCAGGGCCGCGCGAGCCATATCTGAAAGGACGCGCCCGAGCTGTCCGCCGGTGGCGCGCGCATTCGCCAGCGCCGCTTCATAAACATCGTCGTCGATCGCCACCGTCTTGCGCATGCAGGTGATGGTACGGTGATGTACCAGTATCATCAAGGCCCAGTACCCCGTGGTTCACTTCCCTAGAGTGTGAGAATGTGTCGAATCTCGTCGTGCGAAAGCAATGGAGAGCTGTTTACCGCCGTGTCGAGCGTGGCTTTGAGAATCTGACCTTGCGCCGAGACTAGCACGCCGAGAACATAGAGCGGTAGCGCAACTACCGCACCTAGGAGGAGAGAGCCGAGGCTGAGCGCACCACTGAGATTGCTCGCCGCTACGAGGCCTGCAAGCGCTATTAGCCCGCCTAGAACGAACCCTATTACCTTGATTCCTTCCCCGAGCCCATTAATCGTACGAGCTACCAAGTATGCGTCGGTGTACCGGGTAGTTAGACTCGACTGGGTCGGCGTGGAGGGCGTCGGAGGCAGCTTGTTGGCGGTTGCGAGGGCAGTCCGCTCAAGGGATGGCGGTGCCGGGTCGATAGGCACGCTCGGTCGCTGTTTGATCGCTGTAGGTTCGAATTTTGCGAAACATTGCTTGCAGCGTGTTGCATCGGCAGGGACCTCAGTTCCACATTTCGGGCACGGCCGAGTTGTTGTTGAGCTCATCCTCATCTCCTTTCAAAGGTTCGTCCGGGCATCCTTGGCGGGCTATTCGTCGCAGGGCTGGTAGAGCTGCTGCAATCGCTCATGTAGGGCATGGATAAGCATGGGCCTTGCGGCACTTTCGGCTTTCGACCTGACGCCCGACTGCTGAAGTAATATTACCGCCCCGTTTAGTTTGTTGATCTAGCTTAGAGCGCTCGCGATCTCGTCCGCCAAAGCTCGAGCGAGCCTTGGAATACTCAGCATCCGAGTTGACAGAGCAAGTTTGTCGGCGAGAGGTGGGCTGTAGGTCATCACGTCCTGTTTTTCGACGTTGTGCCAAATCGGAAGGATTACCTTACGGCCTTCGATTTCGCGGGCGGCTAGCCCGTTGAGCTCGTACTGCGGCCAGTTCTTTGAAAAGAAGTCAGGCGATAGCACCACGACGCCAAATCTCGACGTGCTTAAGCCTTTGTCGATCGATTGGCGAAGGCTGTCTCCAACTCTTACCTCAAATTCGTCGTACCAGATCGAGAACCCCAGCTTCACGAGAGCTTTGGCAAGAGGCCTCACGACTGCCTTGTCTTCGGTCGCATGGCAGATGAAAGCGTCGTATCCAATGGATTCGGGTGTGGAGCGCGATTGCGAATAACTGCGATCTGCAACGCGAAGCATGAGACCCTGGTGAAGAGAGTAAGCAACATCCGCATCGGGAAACATCTTCTTGCTGTAGAGATTCATCGGCGTTGCGCCGCCGATGACCCACCACTCCGGATCCTTTCGATCCTCTATCGTGACGCTGAGTACTACGTCCTCCTGACCGAACAGCTGAATTCTTCGGACGAAGCGGACCGAAGTCACGCTTGCGCTTGCCTCAAGCTCGACGTAATCCCTTGCGTGACGTTTGAGTTCTGGAAGAGATAGCGGCATGGTCTGTGCCTAGCGGATTTGCGCTCAGCCGCTGCTGGCCGCACGCTAATTGCGGAAGAAGTGTAGCAGGTGACGGCCCGCACACCGCCGGAGAGGCTAGTGGGATGGAGAACTTTGGCTCAGGTCGGAAATCCTATCGTGCTCTTTGCGCCTATCCGACCGATCGGCATGTTCCACTCGAACAGGGAGTTGCAAAGTGTGCCCCTCGACATCGTGAAAAGAGCGGGATCGATGGATCGGCATAACTGCCAGGCTCGGGGATGGTCCAAATCCCTGCCGCACAAGCGGATGCCGCGAACGGTCAGCTCCGGATTCCGACCGTTGTTCGTAATGACAGCCTCCTAGGAGCCGCGACTGTCGGTGTACCGGGCAGATACGTGTCCCTTCGCTTGACCTGACGCGCTTGTTACTCGCATCGTAGCGCGTCGCCGGAAAGTTTCATCATGGTCAGAAGAAACGGCGAGCCTGGTGACCCGCTCTCGGCGAAGCGGAGCAGGCGAACGGCATTTCCGCCGCGAGAGACCACTTGCTGTTCGAAGATATCGAAAGCCGCTCGCCGGGTTTGCCGATACTCACTTGGCGGGATCGGTGGGTTCGCTCTGGCGGGGTCGAAGATTGTCGTTACCACGCCGAGGGGCCGACAACGATCCGCATTCGCGCCGTTCACAACGCGGATTGTGTGGAACCACGGTTCGGCGGTTGCTCGCTTCTGGAGCGCCTGGTCGGAGCCGCATGCGACAAGCAGAAGGGCAAGAATGAACACGCACGCGCTTCGGGTTTGCGATCTAACCAACGTGAGCTCACTGGCGCGGAACAGCACGCCGGAAGTATAGCGATCGGAGAGGGTCGCATCGGAATCGCGCGATCTTTGCCGATCGCGCGAGATCGGCGGGCGGGACGCCCGCGCTCCCAGGGAGGCGAGCATCAACGGCATGCGTACTTCATCGACTTCGTTGGCTGACGATTGGTCAGGCTGGGTCGTGCGGGGGTCGTCGGAAGATCCCGCCTTCCTTTCCGGCGTTCGGTGGGGGGTCCTTCGCCGTCCTCCGCCGCGCAAACCTGTCCTGCGAGAATTCAGCGAGCCGCGGCGCGGCTGCGGCAGGCTCAGGATGACAGCGGGGATGACGGCGCTAGCTAGTGCTCCGCTCAACAGTGGGGATGGGCACAATGCCGACAGTTCCGCCAGACAACTGAAAACCGACAACCGACAACGGCGCGAACTACCGCCGAACGACGGAGCACGCAACGCAGCGCCGCCGCAAATCATCCCCCGATATGCGACATCTCCACCTTCGTACCCGGTGTCGCCTCGGCGCGGATCTCGGAGTAGCGGTCGTCGCGGGTGTGCCAGTGGGAGCGGATGGCGGAGGCGATCTCCTCGTCGTCCGCGCCGGCGCGGAGGAGGGCGCGCAGGTCGTGGCCGGTGCCGGAGAAGAGGCAGAGGTAGAGCTTGCCGTCGGCGGAGAGGCGGGCACGAGTGCAACTGCCGCAGAAGGGTTGGGTGACGGAGGAGATGATGCCGATCTCGCCGCCGCCGTCCACGTATCGCATGCGTTCGGCCACCTCGCCGAAGTAGTTCGGCTGCAGCGGCTCGATCGGCCAGTGCGCGGCGATGCGGTCGGCGATCTCGCGGGCGGAGACCACGTCCGCCATCTGCCAGCCGTTGGTGTTGCCGACGTCCATGTACTCGATGAAACGGACGATGTGGCCGGATCCGCGGAAGCGGCGGGCGATCTCGACGATGTCGTTGTCGTTCTCGCCGCGTTTGACGACCACGTCGATCTTGATCGGCGACAGGCCGGCCTCCTCGGCGGCGTCGATGGCTTCGAGCACGCGGGCCACGGGGAACTCGACGTCGTTCATGCGCCGGAAAACGGCGTCATCGAGCGCGTCCAGGCTGACGGTGATCCGTTTGAGACCGGCGTCGCGAAGGGCGAAGGCTTTGTCGCGCGTCAGCAGGGCCCCGTTCGTGGTCAGTGCAATATCCTGCACACCGCGGATGCGGTCCAGCATGGCCACCAGGCGCTCGATGTCGCGGCGGAGCAGCGGCTCGCCGCCGGTGAGGCGGATCTTCTGCACACCCTCGCGGACAAAGAGCTGGGTCAGGCGGGCGATCTCTTCAAACGAGAGCAATTCGGCGCGGTCGAGGAAGGCGAAGTCGCGGCCGAAGACCTCTTTCGGCATGCAATAGGTGCAGCGGAAGTTACAGCGGTCTGTAACCGATATCCGCAGGTCACGGAGGGGGCGGCCGAAGGCGTCAACTGCCATTCAGCGGGGACAACTCCAGCGCCGGGAACAAAAACTCCAGCATGGCCGGGGCGCGTTTGGCCCAGGACCGCTCGCTGTGATCGGCACGCCGATCCTCGAAGTAGCGGAAGTCATCCTCGTTCCTCCAGCCTCTCATGCGCAGCCTGTCCCGCAACAGCCGCGCGTCGGCCAGGCCCTCCATCCCCTCGCGGCCTCCCATGTCCAGCCAGATGCGCGGCCGCGGCGGCGCGTTGAAAACACCGAAGCGGTCGACCTCGGCCAATACGGCGCGATTGTCCCACCATATCGAGGGCGACATCACGGCCAGTTGCCCATAGACGTCCGGATGGGTGAGGCCGAGGTACAGCGTGGCCAGACCGCCGAGCGAAGAACCGCCCAGGGCGGTGTTCGGCCGATCGGGGAGCGTCCGGTATCTCGAGTCGATGATGGGTTTCAGCTCTTCGATGAGCATCCGGCCGTAGTCGTTCGCCTTCCCGCCGCCGTGGCGTGCGGCATCGTTCGTCGGCGTGTACTCGTCGATGCGCGTGGGGGTGTTGTCGATGCCGGCGATGATCATCGGCCGCGCCGCGCGGCGGGCGATCTTTTCGTCCGCGGCCTCGGCCAGGCGCCAGTGCTGGCCGGGGATGAAGGCACGCTCCGGTTCGAAGAGGTTCTGGCCGTCCTGCATGTAGAGCACGGGGTAGTGGACGTCGCCGCCATCGTTGTATCCCGGCGGCAGGTAGACGGTGATGTCGCGATCGTTCCCGAGGACCTCGGAATGAAAGCCGCGGATGTGCTCGAGCGTGCCGCGCCGCGCCTCTCGGCGCCGGTTGGGGAGCCACAGAACACGCTGAATCGCGCCGCGCAGCGTGTCGCGCATCTGCCGCATCAGCTTCGCATCTCGCGATAGCCGCTGCGGAAATAGAGGAGTGGATCGCCGTCGGTGGTGTGAATCTTCAAAACCTCGCCGATGAAAATGGTGTGATCGCCGCCGGGAAGCCGATCGTAAACCCGGCATTCGATCGCCGTCAGCGCGCCGGCGATGAGCGGGACGTCGAGAGCGCCGGGAACGAGATCCACGCCGGTAAACTTGTCTTCGCTGCGTGAGGCAAACTTCGAGGAGATGTCCGACTGGGCGCTGCTGAGGATGCTCACGCCGTACTTGCCCGAGGCGGCGATGGCGTCGTGAGTCTTGACCGATCGCTCGATGCAGACGAGGACGAGCGGTGGGTGGAGGGAGAGCGACGCGAACGAGGCCACGGTCATCCCGTACGGACGCCCCTCATGGGACGTCGTAACGACCGTTACACCGCTGGCGAAATGCGACATGGCCAGTCTGAAATGAGCATCGTCGATGGGCATCGCGAACCTCCGGGCGGCGAGGAGTCTAAAACACATACCGCGTGGAATCGCCGACACTGTGTAACGTCGAGAAGGTGCCGACAGGCGGATGAGGGGGCCGTTCTCGCGCCGAAGTTAATTGTTTTCATGAGTTTCCCACGCAGGTTCACGAAACCAGTCCACTGTTCGGCAAGCTCCAAACGCCCCCTCATCCGCCTTCGGCACCTTCTCCCCCCCGCTGAAAAGCGCGGTGGGGAGAAGGACGCTCGATTAACACTAGCGCAGCGCATGCGCCACCGCGCGTGCGCTACTGCGCGGCCGCCACCGCGCGCGTGCGCTTGCGTGGGGCCGCCACCGCGCGTGCGCCGTTCAGTGTGATAAAACCCCGGCCTATGAAAGTCCACGAGTATCAGGCCAAAGAAATCCTGCGCCGCTACGGTGTGCCGACGCCGCGCGGCATCGTCGCCGAGAATGCGGACGAGGCGCGCGCCGCGGCTAAGGAGCTGGGGGGACGCGTCGTGGTCAAGGCGCAGATCCATGCCGGCGGACGCGGCAAAGGCGGCGGCGTGAAGCTCGCCAAAGACGCGGATGAAGCGGCGGAGCTGACGAAGAAGATCATCGGCATGACGCTGGTCACGCACCAGACCGGCCCCGAGGGCCGCATCGTGCGGAAGGTGCTGATCGAGGAAGCGCTCAATATCGATAAGGAGCTGTACCTCGGCATCACGCTCGACCGCCGCATCGGCATGCCGGTGGTGATGGCCTCGAAGCAGGGCGGGATGGAGATCGAGGAGGTGGCCGAACGCGATCCGTCGGCGATCCATCGCGAGCCGATCGACGGCGTCCTCGGCGCGCTTCCGTTCCAGGCCCGCGCCGTCGCCAACGCGCTCGGGCTCACCGGCGACGCCTACAAGCGGTGCGTCGACTTCGTGCAGAAGCTGATGCGCTGCTACCTGGACATGGACGCCTCGCTGGCCGAGATCAACCCGCTGCTCATCACGAAAGAGGGCGGCGTGCTGGCGCTCGACTGCAAGATGAACTTCGACGACAACGCCCTCTTCCGCCACAAGGACGTGGTGGAGATGCGCGACCTGAACGAGGAGGATCCGCTCGAGGTGGAGGCCTCGCAGTTCGGCCTCAACTACATCAAGCTGGATGGCAACGTCGGCTGCATGGTCAACGGGGCCGGTCTGGCCATGGCCACGATGGACATCATCAAGCTCGCCGGCGGACAGCCGGCCAACTTCCTGGACGTCGGCGGCGGCGCAAGCGCGGAGCAGGTCCGCAACGCTTTCCGCATCATCCTCTCGGACAAGAACGTGAAGGCCATTCTCATCAACATCTTCGGCGGCATCATGCGCTGCGATCGCATCGCCGAGGGCGTCGTCAGCGCGTCGCGCGAAGTGGGGCTGCCGGTGCCGGTGGTGGTGCGGCTGGAAGGAACGAACGTCGAGCTGGGGAAGGAGATCCTGGGCAAGTCGGGACTCCCGCTGATCACCGCCGACGGGATGTGGGACGCGGCGCAGAAGGTGGTCGCAGCCGCGAATGCGGCGAGACCATCCTGAGGAGCGCAGCGACGAAGGATCTCCCTCACGACGCAAGGAACAGCAGGGGAAATAGCCGATGGCCATCTGGGCAGACAAGAACACGCGAGTCATCGTTCAAGGGATCACCGGACGCGAGGGAACGTTCCACGCAATTCAGTGCCGCGACTACGGTACGAAGATCGTCGGCGGCGTGACGCCGGGCAAAGGCGGCACGACGCACGAGGGCTTCGCGGTCTTCAACAACGTTCGCGAAGCGCGGCAGAAAGAGGGAGCGAACTGCTCGCTGATCTTCGTGCCGCCTCCGTTCGCGGCCGACGCCGTGATGGAGTCAGCCGACGCCGGCATCGAGCTGATCATCTGCATCACCGAAGGCATTCCGGTGAACGACATGATGAAGGCGCACGACTTTCTCCGGAAGGCGAACGCGCGGGCCGTCGCGGCCGGAGCGACGCCGTCGCGCCTCATCGGACCGAACTGCCCGGGCATCATCACGCCGGGCCAGGCCAAGATCGGCATCATGCCGGGCCACATCCACAGCCCGGGCCCGATCGGGATCGTCTCGCGCTCGGGAACGCTGACGTACGAAGCGGTCGGGCAGACCCGCGCGCTCGGCCAGTCCACGGCCGTGGGCATCGGTGGCGATCCGCTGCCGGGGACGAACTTCATCGATTGCCTGGCCGCCTTCCAGAACGACCCAGCCACCGAGGCCATCATCATGATCGGCGAGATCGGCGGATCGGCGGAAGAGGAGGCGGCGGCCTTCGTGAAAAAGAACGTGACCAAGCCGGTGGTGGCCTTCATCGCCGGTCAGACCGCGCCGCCGGGCCGCCGCATGGGCCACGCCGGAGCCATCATCAGCGGCGGCAAGGGAACGGCGACGGAGAAGATGGCCGCGCTGAAGGCGGCAGGGATCCATGTCGTCGAGGCGCCGAGCGAGATGGGCGCGAAGGTGGCGGAGGTTTGGAAGGGGCGGTAGATCGCGGTCGCGGGGTCTCGCGGTGGTGATACAGGTCGAGCCTCAGGATGACAGGTTTGACGATGCTTGCCGCGCGTGTGTTCGATCAGAATCACGGATCGAACTCAATGGGTATGACCGGATAGCCGCGCAACTCAGGAATCTCCTCGTCGATGCCAATGCCACGAAAAGTAGCCGCGAGCCGTGTTCCCAACCCTACAGGAGTGCTGCCCTCACTCCTGACAGCCGCGCCGCTCTCACTCTCGACCGCTTTGCGCAGGATCTCGCGAACTTCTTCCTCCGTGCTACGGCCGTTGCGACGCGCGCGCAGTTCGAGCTTCTCCTTCACATCATCGGCAAGCTGGCGAATCACGAGTCGAACCATTGGCGTCGAATGGTATCGCAGCCTTTGGGCATCAGCACCGCGAGACCGCGCAACCCCGCAACCCCGCAACCCCGCAACCGCTACGGCACCACCTCGACCTGGCCGCTCACCAGTTTGTAATACGCCACGACCAGCTTGACGTCACCACCGAGAACGGCCTTGCGGATCACGGTGCTGTGCGCGAGCAGGTAGGCGGCGGAACCGCGGGCGTTGGCCTTGACCGCCCGTTCCACGCGATCGGGTCCGGTCCACGCCGGCAGGCCGATGAACGACTCGCGGATCCGTTGCACGAGCTCGACGAGGCTCGGCGTCGGCGGATCGGTGGTCTTGAGTGCCTCGACGACGGCACCGCAATCCTCATGCCCCAGGACCACGATCATCTTCGTCCAACCCTTCGAGATGGCGTACTCGATGCTGGCGATGTCGAACGTACTGGCGACGTTGCCGGCCACACGCACGACGAAGAGGTCGCCGACGGTACGGCCGAAGATCAGCTCCGGCGGCACGCGGCTGTCCGAGCACGAGAGGACGGTCACCGGCGGATTCTGGTCGGGGACCGTGCGGCGGCGCGCCTCGATGATGTGCGTATAGGAAAGGGCGCCGCCCCTATACGGGGTATTTCCACTCATCAATTGATCCCAGAGTGAAGGGGGTGGACTCGTGAAAGGGAGTGGAAACGGCGGCGGCTGCGGCCGCTGCGCGGCGAGCGGGAGCCCCATCCCCAGAACGGCCAGAAATACGAAAAGGACCGATACGGAACGACGCATGGCGTGACCTCCTCTAGTTATTCTAACGCCTTGTGATGACGATCTCGCTGATATCAACCGGCCGTTCGATGGCGTCCGCGATGACGGCCGCGACGTCGGTCGGGTCTATGAACCCCGCACGCGGCTCCGGCCAGAACGGGGTGTTCATCCCACCCGGGGCGACGGTCATGACGCGGACCTTCGTCCCTTTGGCCTCGGCTTTCAGCGCTTCGCTGTAACCGCGTGCGCCCCATTTGGCCGCGCAGTAGACGCTCTCGTTGGCCTTGACGGTGAGCGCGGCGGTGGAGAGGATGTTGACGATCGTGCCGCCGTGCTCTTTGAAACGGGGAAAGAGAATCTCGCAGAAGTTGATGGTGGCGACGAGGTTGGAGTCGATGATCGCCGCAATCGTCTGTTCGTCGTAGGAGCCGGCCGGACCGAAGATGCCGATGCCGGCGCAATTGACGAGCAGGTCGACGGTTCCGAAGCGTTCGGCTGCCGCGATGGCGCGCAGCGCCGTCTCGCGTTTCGCGGCATCGCCGGACACGTCGGCGCTCGCCCGGCGACTTACGCCGACGACAGGTGTTCCGCGCTCACGCAGGAGTTGGGCGAGCGAGAGCCCGAGTCCGCTCGACGCGCCCGTGACGATGGCAACCATGATCAGGATGATATCGGCAAGGCAGGGAGTTACGATTGGCATCACGCAAGAGCCATGGCTTCCATCACCATCAAAGATTTCCCAGTCACACTGCACGAGAAGCTGAAGTCGCGTGCAAAGCAGCATCGTCGCAGCCTCAACGCCGAGATCATCACGACCCTCAAGCAATCTATCCGGCTTGAGGAAACGAGTGTCCGACACCTCATCGAAAAGGTGCGCCGGTTTCGATCGACGTTCGAAGCGACCGAAGCCGAGATCAGAACAGCCAAGCGGCAAGGCCGATCGTGATCCATCGGACGCGAGACGCCGCGCGAGATTGCCGCGTCAGCCTTGCGTAAACCTGCATTTCTTTACCATCTGAGTGGAATCGCGGTCACTGTGAAACGTCGATAGGTGCCATCATGGTGAGCCTTCGTGTTCGAGCACCCCAGGCTCTTGCGCGTACTGACTACGGCCTGCGCCGCGTCCGATCCGAGAATTGCGGCCTCTCGTTGCCGGCAGCCCGTCCGTTTCCTCCCGCGTGCGGGCGCGGGGCGTGCGTGGGGCGGGGTCCCGGGCGTGACGATGGCCGCGAGCTGGCGTACATGCTCGGCCGCTGCGGGCGGACGGCGGGACGCGACGGCCGCCACGACGTCATCGTCTCCGTCGCTTTGTAGGCGCTGGCGTCGAAGCCCTCGGCTACTTTGCGAGGGATGCCGCGGGTGATGAAGCGCTCCAGGTCGCGGAGGTTGCCGCGGTCGTCCGGCGTCACGAAGCTGATGGCGTCGCCGATCGCTTTGGCGCGGCCGGTGCGGCCGATGCGGTGGACGTAATCCTCGGGCTGCGGCGGGAAGTCGTAGTTCACGACGTGCGAGATCCCCTCGACGTCGATGCCGCGTGCGGCGATGTCGGTGGCCACGAGGACGCGCACCGTTCCGGCTTTGAAGGCCTTCAGGGCGGCGATGCGCTGGCTCTGGCTACGGTTCGAGTGCAGCGTGGCCGTGTTGATGCCCGACGCGGCCAGCCTGCGGGCGATCTTGTCGGCGCCGTGCTTGGTGCGGGAGAAGACCAGCACCGAGTCGAGCGCCGCGTCGCGCAACAGGTGGAGCAGCAGCGGCAGCTTGGCTTCTTTCGTCGTTTCATAGACGAACTGGGTGACCAGTTCGGCGGGATTGGCACGGCGGCCGATCTGCACGATTTCCGCGTCGATGAGGAACTCGTTCGTCAGCGTCTCGATCTCCTTCGACAGCGTCGCGGAGAACATCATGGTCTGGCGCTGTTTCGGAAGTGCCTTGACGATGCGGCGCATGGCCGGAAGGAAGCCCATGTCGAGCATGCGATCGGCTTCATCGAGCACGGCGACCTCGAGTCCTGAGAAGTCGACGTGACCCTGTTCCATCAGGTCGATGAGGCGGCCGGGAGTGGCGATGACGATCTCGGTCCCGGCGCGCAGCGCCTGGATCTGCGGCCGCTCGCCGACGCCGCCATAGACTGTGGCGATGCGGAGGTGAAGATGGCGCGCGTACTTGCGCACGTTCTCTTCGATCTGCACGACGAGCTCGCGGGTGGGAGCGATCACCAGAGCGCGCATGACGCGGCGGTTCGTGGCCGAGCCGCGCGTGGAGAGGCGCTGCAGGATCGGCAGCACGAAGGCGGCGGTCTTTCCGGTTCCGGTCTGGGCGATTCCGATGACGTCGCGGCCGCGCAGCACGAGCGGGATCGCTTTGGTCTGGATGGGGGTTGGTTCCGTGTAGCCGGCTTCGCGCACGGCTTTCGCTATTTTCGGGTCAAGCCCGAGAGCTTCAAAAGGCATTGTGTCCGTTCCTGTCAGAGTATTTGTTCAGCTCTGACGCTCGGACAGAGGTGAAGCAGTGTCCGGTCAAACGGTGCGGAGGTGGTAAAAATTGCAACTCACCGCGCTCGCCCCTCGCTAGCGTTGGCCCGCCTTCTCACGTGCGGCGTGCCACTGGTCCTCGATTTCGAGTGCGGCCACCCAGCGCTCAACGTAGTCGACGTCGAGCTTTGCGCCTTGAATCTCGATGATTCCTGCTGCGTCTCGGATCTGTCTCTCCGACTGGCCGAGTTTTGCCCATTCAAGCTTCGCGAGCAGCACATCTTCAGGCGTTGCGGCGTAGACCGCGACACCGAGGATGTCAATTCTCTCTCGGCGGCCAAACTCTCTCCTGCTGAAGGGCCTGTCCCTGCGCACGATAAAGTCGATCTTCCAGATTCCGCGCCGATCGATCACGCTGAACATCGATCGACGCCGGAGTGCGTCGAGCGCGTCGTTCCTATCTGAGTCGTAAAACGGCTCGCCAAACCTTTCCATGAGCGCGACAAGTTGATCGCGCGTGGGCTCGATGACCACATCGATATCCTGAGTCGCTCGTGGAACGCCATGGACCGAGCTGACGAAGGAACCCGTGACCATGTATGGAACACCAGCGTCTTCCAACGCGCGGCACAGATTCCCGAGAACTTCCCGTACGGTCACCGCCGTGGCCGGCGACCATAAAACACCGCCAGCACCTCCGTGAGAATTTGCTCCTCGTCGTATTCCGGATGGCGGAGTCTGACGCCGGCGATCGCGAGATCGCGCAGCAAGTCGCTCATCTCAGCCGCGATTCGCGCGCGGCCCGACTCACCGATCTCACGATAGAGCCGATGGTGGACCTCGGTAACCGCGGGAGACGTATCAAAGGCCACGACAGTTCATTGTAGCCGCGGGCCGCTTAACGCCGAAAAATGAAGGGCTTGCTGATTACGTTCCCTTCGCCGTCGTAGAAACGGATGGTCATCGTATGGACCTCCAGCTCGACGACGGCGAAGCCGAGTTGCCGTGTCGCGTCAGAGGGGTAAAGCGTCTTCGCGTGCGGGATGAGCGGCGGCACGGGATCGGAGCCGGCGCCGCTGATGAGGAGTCGCGGCTGGCCGTCGATCAACTCGAGATGGTGGTCATGGCCGCAGATGTAGAGATCGACCTTCGCCCGCTTCATCAAGGGCTCGAGGGTGAGCATACGCAGATGCTCGGCGCGCGGAAAGTGGCCGTGGTAGCCGGAAGAGACAATCGGATGATGACCAACGGCGAGGCGCCACGTCGTCTTCGTTGACGAGAAGACCTGCTTCACCGCGTCGGCGGCGCCGGCATTGCGGTTCGCGGCAAAGGGCGTGGTATCGAGCAGCAGCAGCTCGGCCACCTTCGACTCGACTACGTACTGCCGCGCCGGAAACTGCCAGTGCGGGACGGTCGTCGCTCCAATCTGTGTGTCAGGCGCCGATTTGCCGCAGAAGTCGTGATTGCCGAGCACCGGGAAAAGCGGCACGCCGACCTGGCTGAGCGCGCGGACGCGGTCCCACTGCCGATCCTTTGCCGAGGCGGGACCGCAAGGATAAAAAGCGTCGCCGGTGATGACGATGGCGTCCAGCGGCGTGCGGGCATGGAGTCTGGCGATACCGCGGGCAACGCGGTCCGATCCTTCGCCCGTGTCACCGACGACGGCGATGCGAAGGGTGCCGGCCGAAGGCGCCAGCCACACGTGCGGGAGCGGCGTGCCTAGCGTGAGCGCCGCCAGAAGCAGATAGACTGTCGTGATCATGCCGCTTGTGAAAATCTACGTACGCAAGACAAAGACCGACGCGCAGCTTCGCGAAATCGGCGACGGAGTCCACGAAGCGCTCATGGCCCAGGCCAACGTCCCGGCCGACGATCGCTTCCAGATCCTGAATCGCTTAGATCGTGACCAGATCGTTGCAGATCCGTCGTACGGCGGCGTAAGCCGCTCCGAGGATGTCGTCATCATCGAGATAACTCTCAACATGGGGCGCACGGTCGAGATCAAAAAGAACCTATACGCCGACATCGCCCTGAGGCTGGGGAGAGTGGGAGTCAGAGCTGACGATATCCTGATCTCGCTGGTCGAGGTTACAAAAGATAACTGGTCGTTTGGCGGGGGCCGGGCCACGTACGCATGAAACCCGGTTCCCCAGGCGGCAGTGCTAGAATGCGCCGCCGCTTCGGTCTGTTGTGGGCTCGCGCGTGACCTGAGTCCCGGTTCGCACTTCTTTCGATCGACAGGCTGCAAGGTGCTCCGGGTATGTGGCGACTGATCTCAGTCACGAGCCACCAAGACAAACTATGAACCGAATCGTCGCCATCTGCCTTGCGGCCGGACTCGTTGCCGGTAGCGCCTTCGCGCAAACTCAGCCTGAGCCGCAAACTCCCACCAAACCGAAGCCTGGAACGATCATCGATCGCCCCGACGCCGGACGTATCAGCTCTGAGCCAGCCACGCCGGGTCCTGTTACACCGCCGCAACCGGGCTTGCCGGCCGGAAAGACCATCGAGCGCTTCGAAGCCGTCGGCAATACGAGCGTTGCCAGCGACACGATCCGCGTTTACCTGGGAGTTAACCCGGGCGAGCCGTACGATCCGGCGGTGTTGCAGAAGAACTTCCTCAATCTCTGGCAGACAGGTCTCTTCGACGACATCAGCCTGGAAACCGATACGGCGCCGAGCGGCGGCATCATCGTTCGCGCCATCGTGAAAGAGCGGCCGCGCATCGGTGCGGTCGAGTATCGCGGCAACAAGGAACTGACCACCGCCAAGATCACCGAGCAGCTCGATAAGGACAAAGTCGACCTTCACGTCGGCAACACGATCGAGCAGACGCTGGTCCTCCGCGCCGCCGAGTCGATCAAGAAGGCTTACTCCGAGGGCGGCTACGAGGAAGTGGTCGTCGGCACCGCGACGGAAGACATGGGTCAGGGCGGCGACAAGAGGATCGTCTTCAACATCACCGAGGGCACCAAGTCGACTGTGGCCCGCGTCGAATTCACCGGCAACAATCACTTCTCCTCCCGCGTCCTGCGCAGGCAGATGAAAGAAGTGAAGGAAAACAACGTCGTCACCTGGATCCGGAAGACCAACCTCTACATCCCGTCGAAGCTGGACGAGGATCTCGAGCACATCAAGAACTACTATCAGGACTTCGGCTATACGAATGTGTCCTTCGGTGAACCGCAGGTCTCCACCATCGGAACCAAGAAGAAGCCGCGCACGAAGATCACCATCCCGATCAAGGAAGGGACGATCCATCACTTCGGGGAGGTGACCGTGACCGGCGTCTCCGTATTCAAGCCGGAGGCGTTCACGGGGAACTTTCCGATCAAGAAGGGCGACGTCATCCGCCGCAAGCCGATTCAGGATCGCCTCGACGCGCTGGACGAGGCGTACCGGATGCGCGGCTACATCTATTCGTACATCAATCCCGAATACGTCGAGCGCGAGAACAACATCGTCGACGTCCACATCCAGGTCTTCGAGGGTGATCAGTTCCGCCTGGGCCGTCTAGAGTTCCAGGGCAATACGACCACCAAAGATAAGGTCCTCCGCCGCGAGATCTTCCTCGACGAGGGACAGATCATGGACATGGAGACCTTCAAGCAGTCGATCTACAAGCTTGGTCAGCTCGGCTACTTCAAGGTCGACGACAACCCTGATTTCAAGGTCAACCAGGAAAAGAAGATCGTCGATGTGACCGTGAAGGGAACCGAGCAGGGGAAGAACGACGTCCAGTTTGGCGGTGGCTACGCCGAGGGGACCGGCTTCTTCATCCAGACACAGTTCTCCACGCGCAACTTCCTCGGCGAGGGAGAGAACCTCGGCCTGAGCTTCCAGCGCGGCAACCGCCAGAACTTCTACTCGATTTCGTACGCCGACCCATGGTTCAGGGACACGCCGAACAGCCTCGGCATTTCACTTTTCAACCGCAACACCGACTACCCGCTCTCGATCGGATACCAGGAGCAGAGCAGGGGCGGATCGATCTCGTACGGCTACCGGCTGCATCGCTTTGACAGCCTCTCGCTGGTCTATGGACTCGAGCACGTGAGGACGCACGAGGAGTCGAACACACTGCCGGACACCAACGGCAACGTGCCGATCTCCGACATCGCCGACGCCACCTACACCCAGTCGTCGATCGGCCCGGCGTATTCGTACGACTCGCGCGACAATCCGTTTGACACAACCCGCGGCGCGCGTCTGTCCACGGGCATTTCATTCGCGGGCGGGCCGCTCGGCGGCACGATCCACGCGATCCGGCCGACCTTCGCCACAACGAAGTACTTCAAGCTCTCCAAGCGCTCCTCGTTCAGCGTCAATCTCGACCTCGGCTATCTCAAGCCGTTCGACTACGGAAAGGGCTGCCTGCTCACGTACTCCGACTTCGTCGATCAGAACAGCAAGCTGTGCGTCCCGAAGGGGCAGCGCTTCTTCGTCGGCGGCGAGTACTCCGTGCGCGGCTTCGAGTACGGCACCCTCGGTCCGACGGAGACGTTCGAAGGCGTCACGCAGATCGCCGGCGGTTACAAGCAGGTGTTTTTCAACACCGAGTACGTTCTCAAAATCAACGACCCGCTGCGCTTCGTCATCTTCGGCGACGGCGGCTGGGCGTACGGTTACCTGGACAAAGTCGATCCGAGCAAGCTCCGGTATTCGACCGGCATGGAGCTGCGCATTTTCCTGCCCGTCTTCCAGTTCCCGATCCGCTTCATCTATGCCATCAATCCGGCTCCCAGGCCGGGTGATCAGTTCAAGACCTTCAACTTCACGATCGGGAATACGTACTAATCGCGCGGCGATTTAGGATCGTCCTCGCCCAAAAACATTAAGGAGATCTCCATGAAGAAGTTTCTCGTTTCGCTCGCGGTGGTGGCGCTCGCGGCGCCGATGTTCGCCCAGAGCGCGCCGGCTCGAATAGCGGTAATCGACGTCAACAAGGTGCTCATGAGCTCGACCCCCGGCAAGGCCGCCTACGAGCGCTTGAAGAAGATGCAGGACGACCGTATCGCCAAGGCCCAGGCCATGAACGATGAGATCGCCAAGCTCGACAACGACATCAACACCAAGAAGCTCACTCTCAGCGAGGACAAGCTGGCCGACATGGCCAAACAGCTCTCCGACAAGAAGATCGCCGCGCAGCGCTTCGCACAGGATGCCGATCGCGAAGTCGGTGAGGCGCGCGACAAGACGCTCCTCGAGCTCGAGAACAAAATCAAGCCGGTCATCGACGCGGTCGGCAAGGAGATGGGCCTCGCGGCCATCTTCAACAAGTTCGAGTCGGGTCTGGTCTACGCCTCCGACGCCATCGACATCACCGACGTGGTCATCAAGCGCTTCGGCGACACCACCGCTGGTGCCCCGGCTTCGGCGCCGAAGAAACCGTAATCACGACGCGCGCACGCGAAAAGCCTCCCCGCGCGGGAGGCTTTTTTCGTTTCCCGCGGCATACAATGCGCGCCCGAATGCCCGCGGTGCCGATCTCCGAAATTGTCGCGTTCGTCGGCGGCCGCTATAGCGGTCCAGCCGATCGGATGATCGATGGCGTGGCGCCGCTCGCCGGCGCGGGTGAAGCGCACCTCACCTTTCTGTCGAATCCGAAATACGCTTCCCAGCTCGCTTCGACGCGGGCCGCGGCAATCCTCGTCTCCGATTCCGTGGCCGGCGATGACGAACGGCTCGTCCGCGTCAGCAACCCCTACTATGCGATGGCCAGCGTCGTGGCGAAGTATTTCGACCGGCGGCCGATGCCGGCGGGGGTCTCTCCGCTGGCGTCCGTCGCGAAGACCGCCACTCTCGGCTTGAATGCCGCCATCGGGCCGTTCACGACGATCGCCGATGACGTGGTCCTCGGCGATGGCGTCGTGATCTTTCAGAACGTTTCGATCGAAGCGGGAACGACCATCGGCGATGGGACGATCGTCTATCCGCAGGTGTCGATCTACGACCGTTCCGTCATCGGCAGGCGCTGCATCATCCACAGCGGGGTCGTCATCGGCGCGGACGGCTTCGGATTCGCCACTGAAGGGGGCCGGCATCACAAGATCCCGCAGATCGGCATCGTCCGCATCGGTGATGACGTCGAGATTGGCGCAGGATCGACGATCGACCGCGCCGCCCTGGGCGAGACGTCCATCGGCGACGGCACGAAGATCGACGACCAGGTGATGATCGGCCACAACGTGAGAGTGGGCCGTCACTGCCTGCTCGTGGCCCAGGTTGGCATCGCCGGCTCGACCGAGCTCGGCGATTATGTCGTCGTGGCCGGCCAGTCGGGGTTCTCCGGCCACCTCACGATCGGAAACGGAGTACAGGTTGCCGCGAAGAGCGCGGTGCTCGACGACGTCCTGGACGGAGCGAAGGTGATGGGGATCCCGGCGATACCGTTCCGGGAGTTTGCAAGGCGTGAAGCGATGCTGAGACGGCTGCGGCGAAACACGGAGAAGAAGTGACCATGCTGACCATCAACGAAATCATGAAACTGCTGCCGCACCGCTACCCGATGCTGCTTGTCGACCGGGTCGTCGAGATCGAGGACGGAAAGCGGATCGTCGGCTTGAAGAACGTCTCGGCGAATGAACAGTTCTTCCAGGGCCACTTTCCGGGCGCTCCGGTCATGCCCGGCGTGCTGATCGTCGAGGCCATGGCCCAGTGCGCCGCCATCCTCGGGCTGCGCGATATGCCGGACCGCGAAAAGAAGCTCTTTCTCTTCGGCGGCGTCGACAAAGCGCGTTTCCGACGTCCCGTGGTGCCGGGCGACCAACTCCGCCTCGAGTGCATCGTTCTGCACCGCCGATCGATTTCGGTGAAGATCCGCGGCACCGCCACCGTCGACGGCCAACTGGTTGCGGAGGCCGAGCTGTTCAGCGTCCTGATCGACAGGCCGGAGTGACCACGATGGCTGAGATCGATTCCACGGCAGTCATCACCGGCAACGCCGTCCTTGCGCCCGACGTAGTGGTCGGCGCCTATGTCGTCATCGGCGCGAACGTCACCATCGGCAGCGGCTGCGTCATTGGCCCGTTCACGCGGATCGAGGGGCCGACGAACATCGGCGAGCGCAATCATTTTTACGGACACGCTTCGATCGGCGGCCCCCCTCAGGATCTCAAATACGGAGGCGAGCACACGGAGCTGGCCATCGGCAACGACAACATCTTTCGCGAGTTCGTGACCATCAACCGAGGCACGGTCGGCGGCGGCGGCAAAACGACCATCGGCTCTGACAACTACTTCATGGCCTACTCGCACGTGGCCCACGACTGCCATGTCGGTTCCCATACGATTTTCGCCAACAACGCCACGCTGGCGGGACACGTGGAGATCGCGGACTTCGCCACGGTGGGCGCGTTCAGCGCGGTGCACCAGTTCTGCCGTGTGGGTGAGCACGCCTTCGTCGGCGGTGGCTCGATGATCACGCAGGACGTGATGCCGTACGCGAAGACGGTTGCCAAGCGGGACAACCGCTCGTATGGAATCAACACGATCGGCCTGGAGCGCAAAGGGTTTTCGAAAGAGACCGTCGATGCGCTGGAGCGAGCTTACCGCATCCTCATACGCTCGAAACTGAACGTGAACGAGGCCCTGCAGCAGATCGAAGAGGAGCTGGGGCTTTATCCCGAGGCCAGGTATCTGGTCGAGTTCGTGCGCGCGTCGAAACGGGGCATCATTCGATGACCGCGACTCCCGTCCCGGCGGTCCGCGTCGGAGTTGTCGGCACCGGCTACCTCGGGCGGCTGCACGCGCGCATTCTCACGGAAATGCCGGAAGCAGCAGTGGCCGGATTCGTCGAGACCGACGACGCCGTTGCGGCGGAGCTGGCGCAGAACCTCAAGCTGAAGCGATTCGACTCGGTGGCCGCCCTGGCGCGCCAGTCCGATTGCGTGGTCGTAGCCACGCCGACCACGACGCACTTCGACATCGCCCGCGAGCTGCTCGAGGCGGGTTGCGACGTGATGGTCGAGAAGCCGATCACGCCTTCGGTCGAGGAGGCACAGCGTCTCATCGACATCGCGGCGTCGGGGCAGCGCATTCTGCAGGTTGGCCACGTCGAGCGTTACAACCCGGCCATCACCGCCGTAGCGCCGCTCCTGCACGGCGCCCGTTTCGTACAATCGGAGCGCCTTGGCGTTTTCGTCGGCCGCTCGCTTGATATCGACGTCCTGCTTGACCTGATGATCCACGACCTCAACCTGGTCCTCTCGCTCCTCGGCCAGCGTGTCGTCGACGTGCGGGCCGTCGGCGTTGCCGTGCTGACTGAGAACGTCGACATCGCGAACGTCCGCCTCGAATTCGAAAACGGCGCCGTGGCCAACCTGACCGCCAGCCGCGTCTCGCAGGACCGGGTACGCAAGATCCGCTTTTTCAGCCGCGAGGCATATATCTCGATCGATACGAAAGAACAGGAAGTGAAGGGCTATCGCCTCGATGGCAAGTCGATCGTGCCCATTGATTTGAACGTGACGAAGAAAGAGCCCTTGCGCGCCGAGCTCGAAGCATTCATCGAGTGCGTCCGTACGCGCATGCGCCCTCTGGTGAGCGGAGAGGACGGCCTGGCGGCCGTGGAACTGGCCATTCGCGTGGCAAAGGCAATCGACGACTCGTTGAAGCGATTCGGAATGTCGCGGGAGTGAGCAGGCAATGAACGACACAACCAGTGGCATCAGCATCGGGATCATCGGGGGCTCCGGCCTGTATCGGATGGAGGGGCTGACTGTCCTCGACGAGCGCAAGCTCGAGACACCGTTCGGCGATCCTTCCGACTCCTACGTCATCGGCGAGATTGACGGAGTGAACGTGGCGTTTCTCTCACGGCATGGACGCGGCCATCGCCTCACGCCGAGCGAGTTGAACTATCGCGCGAATCTCTTTGGCTTCAAGCTCCTCGGCGTTCACACCATCCTCTCCGCGAGCGCTGTCGGCTCGATGAAACTGGAGTACGCGCCGACCGACATCGTCTTCCCCCGCCAGTTCATCGACCGGACGCGGCATCGTCCCGACACTTTTTTCGGCAACGGCATCGTCGCGCACGTCGCCTTCGGCGATCCGATCTGCACCGGCGTGTCATCCACGATGAGCACCGTGGCCCGCGGCCTGGGAGCACGCGTTCACGACGGTGGTGTCTACCTCTGCATGGAAGGGCCGCAGTTCTCGACGCGCGCGGAGTCGAAGCTCTATCAATCCTGGGGTGTCGACGTCATCGGTATGACCAACCTCCAGGAGGCAAAGCTGGCCCGCGAAGCGGAGATCTGCTACGCCACCATGGCTCTCGTCACCGACTACGACTGCTGGCACGAGACGCACGAGGACGTCAACGTCGAGGCAATTCTCGCCTATCTGGCAAAGAACGCGGAGACCGCTCAGAAGATCCTGCGCGATTCGATCGTACCGGCCGCGAATCGCGCGCGCGACTGTGCCTGCGCAAATGCGCTGAAGTACGCGATCATCACGCAGCCGTCGGCCATCCCGGCGCAGGTGAAACACGACCTGGCGCCGATCATTGGGAAGTATGTGAAGTAGATTAGTGGATCAGTGGATCAGGAATCGAGGCGACCCTTTCTCTAATCTACAACCCACTGATCTACCAATCCACTCATTCACTCGCACCGGGAGAAATCATGAGCATCCTCGTTGTCGGCAGTGTCGCCTTTGACGCGATCGAGACTCCGTTCGGAAAGGTCGACCGCTGCCTCGGCGGATCGGCGACGTACTTCTCCGTGGCCGCGTCGTTCTTTTCCGAGGTCGATCTCGTGGCCGTCGTCGGCGACGATTTCCTGGATGACGACCTGGGAATCTTCCGCGGCCGCAAGATCAACCTGGACGGCCTTCAGCGCGTCGCCGGCGCGAAGACGTTCTTCTGGAGCGGCGAGTACGGCTTTGACCTCAACGTCGCCAAAACGCGCGATACGCAGCTCAATGTCTTCGCCGGCTTCAAGCCTCGGCTCAGCGAAAAGCACCGCGATCCGGACGTGCTGTTCCTCGCCAACATCCAGCCCGACCTGCAGATGGAGGTACTGCGCCAGTGCAGCCGTCCCCGTCTCGTGGCGCTCGATACGATGAACCTCTGGATCGCCACGGCGAAGGAGTCGCTGACGCGCATCCTCCGCGAGGTCGACCTGGTCGTCATCAACGAAGCCGAGGTGCGGCAGTTCACGGAAGAGGCGAACCTCATCAAGGGAGCGCGTCAGATCCTGGCCCTCGGTCCGCGCACGCTCGTCGTGAAGCGCGGAGAGTACGGCGTCATGATGATCACGCCTGACGCGGTTTTCGCCGCGCCGGCATATCCGCTGGAAGCCGTCTTCGATCCGACAGGCGCGGGTGACACCTTCGCCGGCGGCTTCCTCGGCTATCTGACCTCGCGCGCGGAGGTAAGCGATCGCGATCTTCGCCGCGCCATCATTTTCGGCAGCGTGCTGGCCTCGTTCACTGTCGAGAAGTTCTCACTCGACCGCCTGCGCGAGATCACCCTCGATGACGTGTACGAGCGCTACCAGGAGTTCCGCAAGCTCACGCACTTCGAGGATCACGACCGGTAGTCAGTCGAACTCGGGGTCGTGCTGCTGGGCAAGCTGCCACAGGCGTTCGAATTCACCACGCACCGTGGGATCAAGTTGTTCGGCGAATGACCGTGGCAGCTTGAGCTCACTGATGATCGCTTGAACGTCCGCAAGGTCCCGTAGTTGCCTATGTGGCACCGTCGTTCCGGTGACGATTTTGCTTTCGATTACCCGCGGCAGCGACAGCACGTTGTAGCCGAGGCGCTCAATCGAGTCGGAAGGATCCGGGAACTGAACAGCTTTGGGCTTTCCGTCGCCCGGGTACTCGCCCGTCGTGATGAAGTCGATTGAAACCCCTGTCGTTGTGTCTCGAAGGCGCTTCCTTGCCCCTGGAAAGGACAGCGCGTAACCTCGGCCGACGAGCCGTTGATGAACCAAATCGAGGCCATCACGCGTGGTCAGCACGTCGACGTCTGCAGTGACGCGAACATAACCGTGAAGAGCCAGGGACATCCCACCGAGAATGGCATAAGGGATGCCCTCATCGCGAAGACGCGCGGTCACGCGATCCATCGTCTTCCAGACCTTGTCGGTTCTCATAAAGAACCCGTCGATCTCCTCGGCCAGTTCCTCAACTGTCGCGCCAATAAGGATCTTCGCCAAAATCGCCTCAGTCGATGCTCAGGTACGTCTGGTCCTTGAGTCCGCGCTCGAACTCCTGCAGCAGGCGCATCCCTTCGTTCGGACGGACGATGTCCTGCTTGATGGCGGCATCGATCTGCGCCTTCATCCGCTTCTCGAGATCGCGCCAGTCGTATTGCGTCATGGCCAGCACCTCGCCGATGGTCTGCCCGGGAATCTCTTCCTCGATATAGAAGCCACTCTCTTCATCCGCGTCGAGGAAGACATGCACCTCATTCACGCGTCCGAAGAGGTTGTGGATATCGCCCATGATGTCCTGGTAGGCGCCCGTGAGAAAGATGCCCAGGTAGTACGGCGCACCGTCGCGCAACTCGTGGAGTGGGAGCGTCTCGCGGACGTCGTTGCGATCGATGTACTTCGAAACCTTGCCGTCCGAGTCGCAGGTAATGTCGACCAGCGTCGACTCGAGCTGCGGCCTCTCGTTGAGCCGGTGGATCGGAACGATCGGGAAGAGCTGTCCGAGCGCCCAGTGGTCGAGCAGCGACTGGAATACGGAGAAATTGCAGATGTGCTGATCGGCCAGCTCGATGTTGAGGGTGCGCAGATCCTCCGGCACCTCGTCGGGATCCATGTTCGCAATGATGCTCTGCAGTTTCTCGGCGATTTCCCAGTAGAGCGTCTCGATGCGCGCCTTCACGTCGAGGGGCAGCAGGCCCAGCTCGAACATCTGCTGCGATTGCTCCTTGATCTGCTGCAGGTCGTGCCAGGACTCGTTGATGTTCTCATCGCTGAGGCCGCGATCGATGTCGAGGATCTCGCGCGTCAGCTTGTGGTCGCTGGCACGCACCGTACGCGGCTCGATCGGCGTCTTCTCGATCGCACCGAAGGCCTGCACGACCAACACGGAATGATGGGCCACGATGGCGCGGCCCGACTCCGAGACGATGTTCGGATGCGGCACCTTCTCGTCGTCGCAGACATCCATGATGTTGTAGACGATGTCGCTCGCGTATTCTTCCAGCGTGTAGTTCATCGACGAATGGAACTCCGAGCGGGAGCCGTCATAGTCGATGGCCAGGCCGCCGCCGACGTCGAGATACGCGAGCGGGTGACCGAGCTTGTGGAGCTTGGCGTAGTACATGGCCGCCTCACGAACGGCCCGCTTGATCGTCAGGATGTCGGGGATCTGCGAGCCGATGTGGAAATGGAGAAGCTTGAAGGCCGACTCCATTTTGGCCTCGCGAAGGATCTCGATCGCTTCCAGGATCTCGGACGTCGAGAGACCGAACTTGGCGTGCTCCCCGCCCGAGGTGGCCCACTTGCCTTTTCCCTTGGAGAGCAGGCGGACGCGCATCCCGATCCATGGCTCGACGTTCATCTCCGCGGCGATGCTCGTGATGGCCCGGACCTCGGAGAGCTTCTCCGCGATGAGGATGACTTTCTTTCCCAGTTTGCGGCCGAGAAGCGCCATCCGGATAAAGGTCGTGTCCTTGTAACCGTTGCAGACGATGAGCGCCTCGGGGTCGTTGTGGATGGCCAGGCCGGCGAACATCTCCGGCTTGGAGCCGACCTCCAGGCCGTAGTTGAACGGACGTCCGGCGTCGAGAATCTCTTCCACGACCTCGCGGAGCTGATTGACTTTGATCGGGAAGACGCCGCGGTAGCTGCCGCGGTAGTTGTGCTCAGCGATGGCGCTGTTGAAGGCGTTGTTGAGCGTCTCGACGCGATGCCGCAGCAGATCCTGAAAGCGGATGAGGATCGGCGCGGCGAGACTCAGCGCCTGCGCCTCGCGAAGCGCGTCGATGATCGGAACGGCGATGCCGCCTTCCTGCAGCGGCGCCACTGTCAGGTCGCCGGCCGCGTTCACGTCGAAGTAGCCGGTCCCCCAGCGGTCGATCATGTAGAGCGACGAAGAGTCGTCCACCGTCCAGGGCGGCTGTTCGTCGAATTGTTCCGGCTGTGCTTCCATTGTGTGGAGGATAGAACAACAAGAAGCGCCCGGTATTCGTTCAGCGAATGTTTTTCCTCACCACCCGCCCCGGAGGCGTGTCGTGCGTGAACATCTCCAGCGCGGCGCGGAGGACCTGTTTGTGGAATGGCCGGTCACCCGCTTGACCGACGATGCGGCCGATCTCGCTACCGTCGAATGTCATCGCTCGCGGCGGGCGGACCGACTCGGTGGCCGCGGGAGAGGCGGAGATGATGAGCGTGGGGACGCCTCGGGCTTCGATCTCGCGAGCCATGTTGCCGGTCGAGCGGTGACAGGTCTCGGGACAGCCGGCGGTCAGCAGCACGAGTTTCGTCTTCGACCGTTCGATCTGGTCGGCGATC
Source organism: Thermoanaerobaculia bacterium (assembly GCA_035482045.1). GTDB lineage: Bacteria > Acidobacteriota > Thermoanaerobaculia > Gp7-AA8 > Gp7-AA8 > JADGNZ01. Next base: position 171,493 of record DATHRD010000104.1, on the reverse strand, counting down.
TCCGGAAATGTCGTCTCGTAGAGCTCGCGCAGACGCGTCGTAAAGCCGTAGCTGTAGTGCTTGTCGTTCAGGCCGGCGATGAGCCCGTCCGCGGCCAGTTCCCGAAGGGTGTCGAGCGGGAAGACGATGTTCGGATCCGTGTCCGCCTCGGAGTGGTCATAGTGATGATGCGCGATGCGCAGGGAACTCGTCTCCGTCGCCGCGCCGATTACGCGATACGTGACGTCTCCCGGGTCCTCGGTCGGAAACGGCTCCTGCCCGATCTCGTAGACGCCGGTTGCGGAGACCAGGGTAACGATGGCGGTAGAGAGGTCTTTGTCGAACGGCGTGAACGGAACGCAACGGCGGGCGATGCTGAGCATTGAGGAATTCAGACTCCGTTGAAGGGTAAGCTGCCGGCGGGCCCGTGGACGGCCCGCTGACACGAAAAGGGCCTACTGAAGGTCCCGCAATATTTCGATGACCTGCGCGTTCTCGGGCGCCTCGCCGATGTTATGGACGTCGACGTAGCGGACGATGCCCTCTTTGTCGACGACGACGATGGCGCGCTCGGAAATCCCTTTGTCGTCCTTCCAGACGCCGTACTTCTTCGAGACTTCGCCTTTGGGATGAAAGTCCGCGAGCAGTGGATAGCTGGTGATGCCACCTAACGACTTCGCGAATGCAACGTGGCTTGGAACACTGTCGACCGAAATGCCCACGACCTGGGCATCATACCGTTCAAAATCGGCGATCTCCGCCTCATATCCCGGCATTTGCACGGTTCAGACTGGGGTCCAGTCGAGTGGGTAAAACACCAGCACGACGTTCTTCTTGCCGCGCTGTTCGCTGAGCCGGTACTTCTCTCCGCCGCGGTGACCGGGCAGCTCGAAATCAGGGGCTCGATCCCCCACCTTGAGCGTCTGGGTCTGGCTCGCGACGGAGTCCCTTCCGGTGCTGACTGCCATGGAAAGATCCTCCTTTGTGTTCGATGACAACCGGCAGGTCCACGCCGCCGGCCCCGCCGAAAACTCTATCAGAGCGCGAGTCATTCGTTGGATGACTTGGCATCCTTCTTCTTGACGTCCTGCTCGGCCTTCTTGCCGGCCGTGGCCAGCGCGTTCCCGGCTTTCTGCGCCGCCTGGCCCAGGCCTTCCTTCACGCCGCGGCCAAGCTCAACCGATCCACTCTTAATCTTCTTGACGGCGTCCGACTTGCCGATGTCATCGGCGGTCTTCTTGATCTGATCGCCAGACTTCACGGCGTCGTCATGGGCTGTCTTCGCCACATCGGACGCGGCGCTGTCGGTGGCGCGGTACGTCCCGTCTGCTTGTTTCTGCATGCATGCGAACGCCAGAAGGGCGATCGCGAGGGTGATGGCTCGTTTCATAACTTCCTCCTGCCCTCATGCGATAGCAAGGGGCGAGCCGTGTATGCTCTGCCACCGATGAAAAGCGTAATTACCGGCAGCGGGATCGGCATCCCGAAGAACGTGGTCTCGAACGAGAAGCTCGCCCGCATCATGGATACCACCGACGAGTGGATCCGAACCCGCAGCGGCATTGAGCAGCGGCACTACGCCGATCCCGGCCAGACCTCCTCGGACCTCGGCATCATGGCGGCCGAGTGCGCGATGAAAGTTGCCGGCCGGACGCACGACGACATCGACGCTCTCATCTTCGCCACGATGACCCCCGACCATTTCTTCCCGGGCAACGGTCCCGTGGTGCAGGCAAAGATGGGGTTTCGCGAGTCATTGCCGGCTTTTGACATCCGCCAGCAATGCTCCGGATTTCTCTATGGTCTCGACCTCGCCGATTCACTTCTCCGCAGCGGCAAATACGGTCGCATCCTCCTCATCGGAGGCGACGTGCACACGCCGTTCATGCCATGGCAGAACGGCTGGGATACGACGATCGGCCTTGAAGATCGCGAAGTCACGGCCGAGGAGCGCGAAGGGAACACCCGTATTCGCGACCGCGTCGTGCTCTTCGGTGACGGAGCAGGCGCCGTGGTCGTCGAAGCGATCGACGACGGCGATCGCGGGTTTCTCGCGTCGAAGCTCTACACCAACGGCTCCGACATCGAGTCGCTCTACGTACGCGGCGTCGGCTTCCGGCATCGTCCGTTCGTCACACGGAAGCAGATCGACGACGGCGACATCATCCCGGACATGGACGGCCGCGAGGTATTCAAGCAGGCGCTCTCGAAGATGCCCGAAGCAGTGCGTGAGGTCTGTGCGTCGGTGGGCATGAGAGTGTCGGACATCGACGTTCTGCTGATTCACCAGGCGAATCTGCGCATCGTCGAGGGAGTCGCGAAACAGCTCGGCCTGGGGGCGGACCGCGTGCCCCACAACATCGAACGCTACGGCAACACGACGGCCGGTACCCTCCCGATCCTCTACCACGAGTGTGTGACCGAGGGCCGGATCAAGCCCGGCAACCTGGTCTGCTTCACCGCCCTTGGCTCGGGATTGCACTGGGGCGCGGCGCTCTATCGGGCGTGATCGCTTCTACGTCTGTGGCTGTGGGATCTCGAAGTGCAGCCCCGGGTCATTGGGCGGCGTCAGGAACTTCGACACCCGCGCGTCAGCTTTCGCGGCCTTTACGAACGCATCCACATCGGCGACCGACGACGGCGCGACGTCGAAGACGTTGAGCAGCTTCGGGTCGGCGGCGTGATGGGAAACGTTCATCGGTCCGAGCTCGACGATCTTCGCCGTCATGTCGGCCTTGATCGCATCCGCTGTCTTGCCCGCCGCCTTGCCGGCTACGTAGACGTCGATCACCGCCTGGCCCGGCGCCTTGTACAACCTTCGCTGCGCGGCGACGCCCTGCGTCTCGAGATTGTTGAACATGACGCGGGCCTGATCGGCCGGACTTCTCTGTGTGCTGGAGATCGTCACCGTGGCGACCTTCGCCGCCGACATGACGTCCCTCAACACGCCGAGGGAGTACGGCGTCACATCGGATGACTTCGCATTGGGACCAAAGACGACGTCGTTTTCAGCCATAGCCGGAGTTTATCCCGAGAAGGCGTAGACGACGGGTCACACCTTCCATGCGTCGCGCACACCGGTCGTGTCTTCATATCCGCGGAACGGCACGGAGCATTCGGGCCGGCGGATTGGGAGACGTCCGCTCTGTCAAGAGAATTGGCGTTTTCCGTCGGATTTGACGAAGCGCTGCAAGACCATGCGCGCGTAAGTCACGCCGGCACTGTTACTTCGCGGAACTACATCCCGGGCGCGGCGCTTGATCTGTACTCCGCGCCATGAACGACTGCGAATTCATTCAGGAGCGTGAGGAGGACGAGACTGGAATGGTGTCAAGCATGCTGACCGGCTGGGAGAGCATCGTTTTTCAGGTCGAAGACGTGCCGCCGGATGACTGCGCGGTGGGATCGGCTGCCTGCACCGCCTCGTTGGCGCCCTTGAACCCGATCTTCGAGTGAGTGCCGTCGCAAAAAGGCTTCATCGTCGAGCCGCCGCACCGGCAGAGCACGGGTTTCTTCACTTCGATCGGGTTGCCTTGCGCATCGGTCAGCGTGAACTCGCCCTCGACGAGATACGGGCCGTTGTCGCGGACCTTGATGTTGATCGCCATCCACTCTCCTAGAAAATCGGATTCGTTGCTTCGTGCTCCAGGTGCCAGTTGTAGGTGTATCCGGGGAAGACGATCGGAATCGTGTAGACGACTCTGACCGTGATTTCGCCGTTGCCGCGGACGATGGTGATGTCGTTCTCGGTGATGGGCAGGTTGTCTTCTCGCGCCTTGGCAAGGATTGCCGCCCGGATGCGCTCGTCGTTGTGGGTGCCGGCCGACTTCGCCTCATCGACGACGGTCTGCCGCACTTCCGCAGCCTTCACCTTAACCGGAATCATCTTCCAGGCAACGAAGATGGCCAGCCCGAGGAGGATGAGTCCGACCAGACAGCCGAGCTGACCTTCACCACGCTCGCGACGACTCATGCGCATAACGTCCTCCGTCCCGCGTGAGTATACCTACTGGATGAGCTTGAAGAGACGGGATGAGTGAACGGGGGTTGGGGGTCGGGGGTCGTGAGTCGAAGGAAGGGCCGCTACGACGCCCGACCCCCGACCCCCGACCCCCGCATCGCTCGACCACAGAACCATCCTGGCCCGTCCCTCGATCAGAGAGCGCGGCAGCAAGCCCCAACTGCGGCTGTCGAGGGAGTCGTCCCGGTTGTCGCCGAGGACGAAGTAACAGTCAGCGGGAATGATCTGCGGCATGATGAAGCCGGTCGTGGCCCGAGCGGCGATGTACGGCTCGGGCACGGCATGGCCGCTCACGATCACCCGTCCGCCGCGTGTTTCCACGAGATCGCCGGGAGTGCCGATGACCCGTTTGATGAGCAGTTCATCGGCATCGCGCGTCGACTGGAAGACGATGACATCCCCGCGGCCGGGCCTGGCGCCGAACCGGTACGGCGTCACGACGATGTGATCGCCGGGGACGAGCGTCGGCACCATCGACGCCGACGGGATGACGTAGATATGCAGCGCCGCGCGCACCACAAGCGCCAGCACGATGGCGATCGCAAGCGGTTCCACGATCAGACGGAGTGCGGACTTCTGGGTCACGGGTAGTGGGAACGCCTTCGGAGGGGGCATCATTTCGGGAGCGCGCGTCGTGGGACGAAAAGACAATGTTGAATGTTCAGTGTTGAATGTTCGATGTTGAATGGCGCGGCCGCCCTTCCACTCAACACTCAACATTGAACATCCAACAGTCAACATTCGCTTCTCGGCTCGCCTCGGCAAGCCAACCTTCTTGACGCGCCAGCGCGCCCCGACTACTGTTCCTCATCCATGCCGATCGAGCCGAGACAGCCGCAGGGACTTGTCGACATTCTCGACAAAATCCTCGACAAGGGTCTCGTCGTGGCGGGCGATATCAAAGTCTCGCTCGCAAACGTCGAGCTGCTGACGATCCAGCTTCGCCTCGTCATCTGCTCGATCGACAAAGCGGAGGCCATCGGCATCAACTGGTGGCGCTCCGACCGGTTCTACTCCGCCGCACCGAACGCGGTCAGCAACGAGGAGTACGACGCGTTGAAGGCGCGCGTGAACGAGCTGGAAGCAAAGCTCGAAGCGCGGGCGCTTCCGCGGGCATCGCAATTGAAAGACGAGAGGAAAGGCAGGTAAGTCATGGCAGTCGAACGCGCACCAGGCGGCACAAGTCTTATCGACGTACTCGACCGGATCCTCGACAAAGGAATCGTCGTCGATGCATGGGTCAGGATCTCGCTCGTCGGCATCGACCTGATCACGGTTGAAGCGCGCGTCGTCATCGCTTCGATCGACACGTATCTGAAGTACGCCGAGGCGGTCGGCATTACCTCCACAGTGGCCCGTCCTGCCCTCGGCCCGGGCGAAGGCGGCTCCGGCGGCGGAACCGGAAGCAACGTTCCGGTGTCTGGCAGCGGACGCGCGTAACGCATCCGCGAGTCGCGGTATATACAAACGCCTGCCGCGCAGAGCGCACGGCAGGCGTTTTCATTTGGCGCGTCGATCCAGGTACCGGCTCAGTGATGCCGGTCAAACTCGATGCCGCGCTCGACTTCGGCGATCGCGTCCTTGGTAAGCCGGAACGCGTTCTCGCGATGACCGCCCTTGTCGCGGTCAGCCTTTTCCAACTCGATGCGCGCCAGACGCAGATGTTCGAGTGCTGCCTGCATGTGTGGCTGATCGGCGCTGGCGCGCCCTGCCACGAACCCCGAGGCGATTGCGGTGACGACGAGAAGGGCGATGACGAGACGATGTAGTTTCATGGGTTCTCCTCCTATTCGTTAACTGATGATGCAAGCATCAAACCCGCTTACACGACCGAAATTATTTGAGCCACTGGTCGAACCAGTCGCCGGCTGATTGATACCACAACTTCGAGTTCTGCGGCTTCAGAATCCAGTGCCCTTCGTCCGGAAAATAGACCATTTTGGACGGGACGCCCCGCCGCTGCAGCGCCGTGAAGAGCTCCAGCCCCTGATTGATCGGTACCCGGAAATCGAGCTCACCGTGCGTCACGAGAGTCGGCGTCTTGAAGTTCTTCACGAAGTTGTCCGGTGACCAGCGCTGATACAGCTCGGGGTTGTCCCAGGGATTGCCCTTGAACTCCCATTCCGGGAACCACAGCTCTTCGGTCACCCCGTACTCCGACTTCAGGTCGTAGACGCCGGCGTGCGAGACGAGCGCCTTGAATCGATCGGTGTGCCCGAGGATCCAATCGATCATGTAGCCGCCATAGGAACCGCCGGCCGCGCCGATGCGCGAACCATCGACGTACGGGAGCGCGGCCAGCATGTCGACGCCGTTCATGATGTCGACGTACGCCTTGCCGCCCCAGTCGCCGGAAATGTCCTCGACGAACTTCTGCCCGTAGCCCGTCGACCCGCGCGGGTTGGGCATCAGGACCACGTAGCCGCGCGCGGCAAACATCTCCGGGTTCCAGCGGTATGACCAGGCATCTTCCCATGCGCCCTGCGGCCCGCCGTGAATCAGCACGATGGCCGGATACTTCTTCGTCTTGTCGAAGTCCGGCGGCGTCACGAGAAAACCCTGGATCCGAGTGTTGTCCGCACCGGTCCAGTAAACCGTTTGCATCATTCCGATGTGCAGGCTTGTGAGTAGCGCATCGTTCTCATGAGTGAGGCGCTCTACCGCGCTGGTGCGCTTGTTGACCGCATAGATCTCGGTCGGTCCGGTGAGCCCCGAGCGCGCGCAATAGAGCGTTTGACTGTTGTGCGAAACGGCCACGGCGCTCGTCGATCCGTAGCCGTCGATCCGCGAGAACTTGCCGTCCAGAGTCACCTCGTACAGCAGGTCCTGACCCTCTAACGGCGCGATGACGAACATCGTCTTCGAATCGGGAGCCCATGTCACCGATTCGACCCAGTTCGGGAAGTCGGCGCCGATCCTGTGAGAGGTGCCGGCCTGACGGTCGTAGAGCCACAGTTCAAAGAGGTCGGACTCGTAACCGGCCCGCGCCTGGGAGCGGTAGGCGATCCAGCGGCCGTCGGGAGAATAGTGCGGCGAGGTGTCCGCGCCGGTGCGCGTTGTGATTGACTTCGCGGTACCACCGGCGATCGGGACGAGGTAGAGGTCGGCGTTCGTGGAGAGCTCGGGATGCCCGGATCTGTCCTGGGCAAATACGAGCTCCTTGCCGTCCGGTGAGACGTCGAACTCGTCGCCGCCACCAACCGAGAACGGCGGAGCGTCGAATGCGCCCGGCGTGAGGTCGCGCGGCGCGCCGCCGCCGAGCGGGACATAGACGACATGGCTCCGTGTCGGTTCCTGCCACGCCTTCCAGTGGCGATAGAGCAGGGTGGTGAGGACGCGCGCCTTCGTCGGAGCCGCCGCCTCGGCCGTCGTCTTATTCTTGATGCAGGCCGGATCGACGCCGCAGTCGGGGTAGATGTCGGAAACAGCGAGCAGGCCCGATCCATCCGGCAGCCACTTCAAGTTGCCTGCACCGCCGGCGAGATCGCTCACCTTCCGCGACGTGCCCGCGGCGATGTCGTAGAGATAGATCTGAGGCGCGCCACCGTCGCGATTCGAGACGTAGGCGATCGTCTTCCCGTCAGGCGACCATGCCGGACCGTTGTCCTGATGCTTAAGGTCGCTGATCAGTTTCGGCGCGCCGCCCGCGGATGGCATGACGTAAACGCCGCTGAAGCTCTTGTTTGCGGCGAGATCAGGCGTGGAGACGTCATACGCCAGCCATTGCCCGTCCGGCGAGAGCTGCGGCCCACCAATGCGATGAAGAGAGACGAGATCCTCGAAGCGCAGCACGTGCTGCGCGGAAGCGGTTGCCGCGAATGTGAACAGAAACAGAGTGAGCGTGATGCGTTTCATGGAATCGTTCATCCTTTCACCGTATGTAGCCTAGCGAGCGCAGGTTTTCGTAGTACTCCTCATTGACGTTTACGGGACCGGTCGCCGAAACCCGAGGGCCGTATGTGGCGATGCGGGACGCGGTGCCGATGACGCTGCGGCCGGGCATCTCTTCTGATGCGGGAAACCCGAGAAGAGCACAGAGTGTCGGGGCGACATCGAATGCCGATCGCGGGGGGAGCGTCAACGGACGCTTCGACGCGATCATGCCACGGCCGCGCTGCCCCTCGCCGGGCAGACCGATGACGATGACGTCTCCGCCCGTCCGCGCGATCAGGCGATCGAGGTTCTCCAGTGAGCGCACGGACGCGGCGAGTTGCGTGGGCGGATCGAGCGGTAGCCGGTTGAGGATGATGTCGAGCGCCGGCAGGTAGACGGTCGCGAACCGGGGGTGCTCCCGCTGACTCTCGGAAATGAGGCGCTTCGATGCGATGTCGTCGACGCGCATGGCCTCGACCTCGGCGCTCGAACGCGGCGTGCTGGCCGCGGCGAAGACCGGCTTCTGGCTGATCTCATCCAGAGCGCCGCCGCGGACGTCGTCGGTCGTCCACCAGTTCACCGACAGCGACGGGAGCGAGCGCGCCGCGAAGATCTCCCACACGTAGTCGCGCCTCCTCACCGTAGGGGGAAGCGGTTCACGCGCGGCCAACTGCACCGTCTCGGCGACGTTGCGCAGGACGAAATCGGCCGGCGAGACCGATTGCAGAAGATGGCGGCCCCCGCGAAAACGCACGCCGTCGACCGCGCGCACGCCGTGCATCGCGGTCGGAACGCCGGTGCCGACGGACGCCCAGCGCTCCGTCGCCGAGGCGCCCGGCATTGGGTCGATCGAAGCGATCGTCGAGAAGACGCCCAGACGGGCCAGCCGATCGTGGCCCAGCTCGTAGGTCAGACCGTCCATCCCGATCAACGTCACAATGTTTGGCGTCCGTGTCGTGACGACCTGGAGCGGAGGCTGCGAGGTGCGACTATCCTGCGCGACGAACGTGGGCAGGAAGAGGAGCGCGATCAGAATCGACGCGGCGATCGTCATCGGTACGCCGCGCGGCTTCTGATGAATGGCCGGCACCCGCCGCAACTCGTAGATCGAGAACGACAGCAGCGCCGCGGAGATAGCGATCGTGGCGATGAGGAAGAACGCCGCCATCGCCGCGACGCCGGTCAGCAGCTCCGGCCATGACGGAGCCGCCGCAAAGCGGGACCACCAGAGAGCGATCGGGGCGGCCAGCAGAGCCGCGGCGGCGAAGGAGATGGCCAGCAGCGCGCGGGGCGTATCGATGGCAAGCGTCGGCCGCAACTTGAGAATCAGGGCGATGGCGACCAGCAAAAGAAACGAAATCGCGAATCCTGTCACTCCATACAGCAGGGACATGAGCAATGTCTCGCCGGCGGAGAGTGGATGGTTCCGAAAGAGCATGATGGCCACGAGGGGGACGATCGCGAAGAGGGCCACCAGGAGGGCGGCCTTGGCCGCGACCGTGGCCAGCTCGAGCCAGAAAGCCCGGGAGCTCCAGGGGTCGTGCGCGAACCAACGCTCGATGGCGTGCGAGAGGTAGCCGCGCTCCCGCAGATCGCGCCGCAAATCATCGACGGACGGGGCCGGCACGGCGCGGAATATAGCACCCGGCCGGGCGTTCTATCGCGAGACTCTTCAATGGATTCCGGCGCGGTTACCTCTGATAATCCGATCGATCACGAGGCGCTCTCGCGAAGGCCGGATGACGACCCGCCGAAACGCCATCCCCTGGCGAAATTCCTCTCCGGCGCCGCCATCACCATCGGCTTTGTCCTGCTCAAGCTGAAGGCGCTCGTCCTCGTCGTCTTCGATTTCTTCCGCGGCTACGCCGTCAATCCGTTCGAAGGCTTCGGGGTGATGCAGTATTCAGTCGCGGGCATTTCCATGGGAGTGTCCATTTGGGCCATGGCCAGGAAGGAGTCGCTCCCTCTCGTCATCGGCTTCGTGGGCATCATCCTCGTCCACGAGATCGGTCATGCCGTGGTCATCCGCGCCAAGGGACTTCGCGCCGGTCTTCTGGTCTTCATCCCCTTCATCGGTGGGGCGGTGACTCTGAAGGACCAGCCCCGTTCGGCGTACGACGACGCCCAGATTGGGCTGGCCGGCCCGATCGCCGGCACGTTTGCCTCGCTGGTGTTCCTGCAGATCTTCAAATGGACTGCTCAACCGCTGTATCTCGAAATCGCATTCGTCGGTTTTATCGTCAATCTGATTAACCTCCTGCCGATCGGCATGCTCGACGGTGGCCGTATCTCAGCGGCCGTGACGAAGTGGATGTGGGTGTTTGGCGGCGGCGTCCTGGTCTACAGGGTCGTGAAGCAGCCGAATCCGCTCATGGTGGTCATCGTTCTTTTGGTCGCTCTTCAGGTCTACCTGTCGATCGTCCGTGAAAAAGACGACAAGTCTTTCTACGACGTCACGATCTCCCAGCGCGTCTTCATCGCCATCGCCTACTTTGGCCTGGTGATCTTCCTCGGACACCAGACGTATATGACGTACATGAACCTGAACCGGTTGGCTGCGCTGGCGAAGTAAGGCCGCCGGAATGCCGTAACGCTCAATTCGTTTTGATACCCTTGCGCCCGCTCGTATGAACCTTTACCTACTGCTCGCCATCGCCCTCGGGGCGATCTCCGGAACGACCGAAGCGCCGGTCGCACGGCCCGGGCTTGCCAGGGTGGCAGCCGAGTGCGGGGTCATGACCAGCGAGCAGTCGATCGCCTCGCCCCGAAGCACGCTCCATCACGCCCGCTCCGAGTCGACCGCCCCCCGTGTCAACGACAGCGCCCCCGCCCGGATCGAAGCACCTCTCGCCGGCGCCGCAACCCCCCGCGCCCCCGCAACCAACTGCTGAGCCCCTCCGGTTCGCGGTTCGTTTGTTGCTGGGAAGGAAATCACCATGATCGATAAGGTACTCACAAAAATATTCGGCTCGAAGCACGAGCGCGACGTCAAAAAGATGCTGCCCATCGTGGCGCAGATCAACGCCCTCGAGCCCGCGGTCAGCCCGCTCTCCGACGACGAGCTGCGCGCTAAGACAGTGGAGTTCCGGGAGCGCATCCGCCCGGCTGTGGAAGCGCTCGAAGCGGCCAGGAGAGAGATTCCTCGAGACGAGGTCGTGGTCCGCACGGCGAAGGAAGACCTGCAGGCCGCGCTCGACGAGATCCTCCCCGAGGCCTTCGCCGTCGCCCGCGAAGGCGGCAAGCGCATTCTCAACATGCGGCACTTCGACGTGCAGCTCATGGGCGGCATCGTCCTTCATCGCGGGAAGATCGCCGAGATGAAGACCGGCGAAGGAAAAACGCTGGTAGCCACCCTGCCGGTCTACCTGAACGCTCTCACCGGCCGCGGCGTTCACCTCGTCACAGTCAACGACTACCTGGCCCGCCGCGATTCGGAGTGGATGGGCCGCCTCTACAAGTTCCTCGGCCTGACCGTCGGCGTCATTCAGAACCACTACGGCGACCGGGAGCGGCAGGAGGCCTATCGCTGCGACGTCACCTACGGAACCAATAACGAGTTCGGCTTCGACTACCTCCGCGACAACATGAAGTTCGAGCTCGAGGCGATGGTGCAGCGCGACCCTGTCTACGCCATCGTCGACGAGGTCGACTCGATTCTCATCGACGAAGCGCGCACCCCGCTCATCATCAGCGGCCCATCCGAGGAGCGGCCGGACAAGTATTACTCCGTCGATCGGATCGTCCCGCGTCTCATCAAGGAGAAGGATTACCAGGTCGATGAGAAGCAGCACACCGCCGTGCTGACGGAGGAGGGCGTGCTGCACGCCGAGAAGCTCCTGAACGTCAACAATCTCTACGACCCGGACAACATGGACACGCTGCACGCCGTGCAGCAGGCCCTCCGCGCCCACACCCTGTACAAGCTCGATGTCGAGTACGTCGTCAAAGACGGCGAGGTGCTGATCGTCGACGAGTTCACGGGACGCCTGATGCCCGGCCGCCGCTGGAGCGATGGTCTGCACCAGGCCGTCGAGGCGAAGGAGGGCGTGAAGATCGAGGCCGAGAACCAGACCCTGGCCACGATCACGTTCCAGAACCTCTTCCGCATGTACGAGAAGCTGGCCGGCATGACCGGCACGGCGGACACCGAGGCGGCGGAGTTCGACAAGATCTACAACCTCGACGTCGTCGTCATCCCGCCGAACCGTCAGATGGTGCGCAAGGACCAGGCGGATCTCGTCTACCGCACGGAGCGCGAGAAGTTCAACGCCATCGTCGAGGAGATCAAGGTTCTCAACGAGAAGGGCCAGCCAGCGCTGGTCGGCACGATCTCGATCGAGAAGTCGGAAGCGCTGTCATCGGCCCTGAAGCGCAAGGGCGTGCCGCACGTCGTCCTCAACGCCAAGTACCACGAGAAGGAAGCAGAGATCGTGGCCCAGGCCGGACGCAAAGGCGCCGTGACCATCGCCACAAACATGGCCGGCCGCGGCACGGACATCCTCCTCGGCGGCAATCCCGAGTTCGCCGCGGCGCAGAAGAACAGGGATGTGGCCGATCCGGCGGAGCGGAAGCGCGTCGAGGAAGAGATCGCCGAGCAGTGGAAGACCGATCACGATGACGTGGTCAACCTGGGCGGCCTCTACATCGTCGGCACCGAGCGCCACGAATCGCGCCGGATCGATAACCAGCTTCGCGGACGGTCAGGCCGTCAGGGCGATCCGGGCGCGTCGCGGTTCTACCTCTCGCTCGAAGACGATCTGATGCGCATCTTCGGCGGCGAGCGCCTGATGAACTGGATGGAGAAGCTGGGCATGGAGGAGGGCGTCCCCATCGAGCACGGGATGGTGACGCGCTCGATCGAGCGCGCCCAGAAGCAGGTGGAGGGCCGCAACTTCGAGGCCCGCAAGCATTTGCTCGAGTACGACGACGTGATGAACAAGCAGCGTGAGGCGATCTACACGCTGCGCCGGTCCATCCTGGACGGACGGGAGGGGAAGGACTACATCCTCAACGCCGCCGACGAGATCGTCGACTACCTGGTGGAGACGCACATCCCCGATGACGCCCGCGAGGCACCGAACGAGACGGAGCTGAACGCGGAGCTCTACGACTTCTTCGGCCTCGGCCTGAAGGCGGCAGACGTGGATCTGTCCACGATGCAGCGGGCCGCGGTGAAGGATGCCGTGATCGAGGCCGTGAACCGGCGTTACGAGGCGAAGGAATCGTCGATCGGCGCCGAGATGATGCGCCTGCACGAGAAGTACATCCTGCTGCAGGTGATCGATCAGCTCTGGAAGGACCATCTGCTGAACGTCGATCACCTCAAGGAAGGCATCGGCCTGCGCGGTTATGGCCAGCGCGATCCGCTCATCGAATACAAGAAGGAGTCGTTCGAGATCTTCCAGGAGATGATGGAGCTGATTCAGGACCGGGTGGTGAAGTACCTCTGGAAGACGGAAGTGGTGGTGGAGCGGGAGGGCGATCGCCCGGAGGACGCGCCTCGCGTGCAGCGCGCCATGCCGCCGCAGAAACCAAAGGCGCCCCCGATGGTCTTCTCCAGCGCCGGCGGCACGTCCGGCCCGGCACAGGTACAGCGCAAGGAGCCGAAGATCGGCCGCAACGACCCCTGCTGGTGCGGCAGCGGCAAGAAGTACAAGAGGTGCCACGGCACCGCGGCATGACTGCGCCTTCGGCGCGTTGTCGGTTGTCGGTTGACTGCGCTTCGCGCGTTGAAGCCCGCGCCAAGCGTAGCGCCGTCGGCCCGACGGCTGGACCGCCGGCGGCTCGCCGGCAGGTTGCCAGGTCCAACCGGCGTAAACTGATCATCGAATGCCCCACATCGCTATTGATTACGACAAGGAAAGACTCCGCGACTTCTGCCGCCGCTGGAAGATCACGGAGTTTTCCCTCTTCGGTAGCGTGGTGCGGGAGGACTTCGGGCCCGAGAGCGATGTGGATGTGCTCGTGACGTTCGCCGCCGACGCTCCGTGGAGGCTGTCGAATTGGCTCACGATGCAGCGGGAGCTCGAGACGCTCTTCCAGCGGCGCGTCGATCTCGTGGAGCGCGACGCCGTCGAGCACAGTGACAACCGCTTCCGCAAACGAGCGATCCTCTCCTCGGCGGTGATGCTTGACGTCGCGTGACCTTGGCTATCTTGAAGATATGCGGCTCCATGCCAACGACGCAGTCGGCATTGCGCACCGCATCGGTCGCGAAGCATTCCTAACCGATCGTACGATGCAGCACGCCATGATCCGCTGCCTGACGGTGATCGGCGAAGCTGCAAACCGCGTATCGGCAGACACGAGAGCCGCTCTGCCAGCGATCGCCTGGAGCGAGGCTGTCGGCCTTCGCAATGTGCTGGTACATGACTACCAGCGCATCGATCTCGCACGCGTCTGGACGATCGTTCAGGATGATCTGCCGCCGCTCCTGAGTGGCCTGAATGCTCACCTCGGCACCATCGAGTGAATCCGAATATCATCCCCGCCGCATGCTTCCTGAAAATACCTTCGAAAATCGTGTCGGCATCATCACCGGCGGCGGGACCGGGATCGGCTTCGCCATCGCCCGCGAGCTGGCAAAGCTCGGGGCCACCGTCATCATCGCCAGCCGCAGCGAGGAGCACCTCGGCCCTGCCGTCGAACAACTGCGCAGCGAGACGGGACGAGAGAACGCGGCCGGCTTCGCCGTGCTCGACGTTCGTGAACCCGAGGCCGTCGAAGCCGCGGTCGCAAAGGTCCATACCGACCATGGGCGCATCGACTTTCTCGTCAACAACGCCGCCGGAAACTTCATCTCACCGGCCGATCAACTCTCAGTCAACGGCTGGAACGCCGTGATCAACATCGTCCTCAACGGCACCTTCTACTGCACCAGCGCCGTCGGCAAACGGATGATCGCCGCGAAGAGCGGCACGATCCTCAACATCATCGCCAACTACGCCTGGACAGGCGCGCCTGGCGTGGTCCATTCCGCCAGCGCCAAAGCGGGCGTTCTGGCCATGACCCAGACGCTGGCCGTGGAATGGGCGCGCCACAAGATCCGCGTCAACGCCATCGCGCCCGGGCCCGTACACACCGAGGGCGCCTCGAAACGCCTCTTCCCGAGCGAGATGATCGAGGAAGGCATCCGCAAGACGATTCCCCTGCGCCGCTTCGCCACGCTCGAAGAGGTCGCCAATGCCGCGTCGTACCTCCTCTCCGACTACGCCTCCTACGTCACCGGCGAAGCGCTCGTCATCGACGGGGGACAGTGGTTGAGCGGGGCGGATTACTGGACGCGGGTTCAGCAGATGGCGCCGAAGTAAAGTAACTTGCATCTCTTTTCGGCGCGTGAACTCCGTGTTTAGCGGTGGCGATGCGTCCCGCGGTCGAGGCTTCGGCAAGCGTAGAATATGCTCATGTACACCACCCCAGAAAAAGACGAATTGCTTCGGTCCGCCGGCTTCCGCTACCACTTTGATCGCATGGCTTACGTTAACTCTAAGGCGAAGAAGGTAGTAAGCGTTGAGTTTGTTGAAGATCATTCCGAAGATTGGCTGAAGGACGTGATTGAGCAAGCAAATGACTCGGGCGATTGGCGGTTCTATTTCGATGAACCGCCTTCACAGGCGGTGAAGCAGGCGTTCCTTGCCGAACTCCACGCTGAACTGGGATGACCGAACTCAGAACGGTCGAGGATCGGCTTCGCGCCGAGTACTTCGAGCTCATTCCAGTCATGCAACGCACGCTTGTTGCGCTCGAGGCGGACGTTCGTCATTACTTGCTGCCAGTGATGATCGCACTAAACCGATATGAGCAGGTTCGCATCGCCGCGCGACTGAAAGAATGCGAAAGCGCCGTTGACTCGCTCCGTCGACGGCAAGAAGGCCGCGTCTTTGACCCCGAGAAACCCGAAGCCTATTCCTTGTCGCAGCTCCGCGATCTCGTTGCCGTTCGTGTGCTCGTGTTTCCCAGCTACCGGAGGGAAGAAGTGCATACGGCACTCCTGCCGCTGCTGTCAGATTGGGCCTCAGATCCAGTGCCAGGAATCGAGCCGGGCGACGCACCGGTCGCGCGCAAATACTATGGTCGCTGTAGCTCTGCGTCCACAACCTTAACCGCGGAGCTTCAGGTCGTGTCGAGCTTGATCGGTTCTTATTGGGATGTCGAGCACTCAGCGTTATACAAGGCAAGCCCTAACCTACAGGACGTAATGCGATCGCCGAGCATGAAGGCGCGGCAGCGCGCTGTTCTATCGGCGCTAAGCGACTTCGAAACCGAGTTCGAACGTCTCATTCGAGAAGCCGCGGAAATCGAAGCCTCGCAAGACGGCGGCGGCTAGCCACTACGCGACAGCTTGTAGCACCATAACGTTCACGGTTTCTTCAAATAGTCGATTGCCACATGCGCCATCGCCCGCACCCCTAACTCCAATCCGCTCTCATCGACATAAAACAGCGGCGAATGATTCGAGGCCGCTTCCTCGGCGGTCTTGTCCTTCGGCCGCGTGCCCAGCCAGAAGAAGAGTCCCGGCACCTTCTGCTGGAAGAAGGAGAAATCCTCGGCGCCGAGGACGGCGTTGACGACTTCCACGTTCGCGGCGCCGGCCACGCGGCGCAGCGTCGGCGCCATCTCCTCGGTGATCGCAGGGTTGTTGTAGGTGATCGGATAGCCCTCCTCGATCGTCACCGTCGCCGTGGCGCCGCCGCTCCTGGCGATGTCTTCGGCCGTTCGTTTGATGCGCGTATGGATGTCGTCGCGCATCTTTGCGTCGAGCGAGCGGATCGTGCCGATCATCTCCACGTCGTCCGGGATGATGTTGTTGCGCACGCCGCCGTGGATCGCGCCGACCGTGACGATCGACGGGGCCAGCGATGAGTCGACCTGCCGGCTGGGGATAGTCTGCAATCCCAGCACGATCTGTGCTGCCACGACGATCGGATCGACGCCGAGCCACGGATAGGCTCCGTGCGTCTGCTTGCCGTGAACGACAATCTTGAACGAATCGACGGCGGCCATCATCGACCCCGGACGGTAGGCGATCTCGCCGACCGGATAGCGCGAGGTGACGTGAAGTCCGAAGACGGCGTCGACTTTCGGATTGTCGAGCGCGCCCTCCTTCACCATCAACTTCGCTCCGCCCTCCTCACCTTCGGGCGCGCCCTCCTCGGCGGGTTGAAAGAGGAACTTCACGGTGCCGGGGATCTCCTCGCGGATGCCGGCCAGCACTTCGGCCACGCCGAGGAGGATGGCCACGTGCGCGTCGTGCCCGCAGGCGTGCATGACACCGACCTCGTGACCGTTGAACGTCGTCCGCACGGTCGATTTGAACGGGACGTCGACCTGCTCGGTGACCGGCAGCGCGTCCATGTCCGCGCGCAGGGCCACGACGCGCCCCGGACGGCCGCCGCGAAGGATGCCGATGACGCCCGTGTGTGCGACCGGCGTTAATACCTCGATGCCGAGGGCGCGCAACTGATCGGCGACGATCTTCGATGTGCGCGTCTCCCGATTTCCGAGCTCGGGATGCTCGTGAATGTCCCGGCGGCACGCGATGACCTTCGATTCAACCTTCTTCGCGCCATCGTCGATGCGCTGATCGAGCGTGGTGGCGGCAGTGAGCGTAGCGGACATGAGAAC
The DNA here is from genome assembly GCA_035482045.1 of Thermoanaerobaculia bacterium. Classification (GTDB taxonomy): domain Bacteria; phylum Acidobacteriota; class Thermoanaerobaculia; order Gp7-AA8; family Gp7-AA8; genus JADGNZ01. The sequence continues at coordinate 153,996 of DATHRD010000104.1, read as the reverse complement.
CTCCAGTGCGAGGATTGCGAGCAGGCGCATGGGGCATTGTAGTTCGCGGTCGCGGGGTCTCGGGGTTGCGCGGTTGGTGGATCTTGCAATCTCGCATATGCGCGCAGTGGCCCGGATTCCTCCAATGCCGCGGAGCGCGTTGTTCTGTCATCCTGAGGCTGCCGCAGCCGCGGCGCGACTTTGGGTGCTTGCTCCAAATCCAGTCCCGCGGCGGAGGACGCCGAAGGACCCCCTGCCTACTTGCGGGGAAGGGTGGTGGACGTGTGCCGCAGACGCGGGGAAATCCCCTCCTTTTCCGGCCTGTAGGCAGGGGGTCCTTCGGCGTCCTCCGCCGCGAATTCTCATTCGCGCAAGTATCGACATTCGAGGCGCGGCTGCGGCAGCCTCAGGATGACAGATAATCAGCACTTGCCCGCGCTTCCGCATCACCGCGCCGCCAGCGCGTGCAGATCCTCCATCGTCCTCATCACACCTCCCCGCACCACATAACGAATCTTGCGCATATTCGCAATATCCGCGGACGGGTCTCCGGCCACGATGATCAGATCCGCGTCCTTCCCCTTCTCCACCGTACCGAACTCCGACTCGCGGCGCATCGCTCGCGCGGCCACGGCGGTGGAGGAGACGATCACTTGCATCGGCGTCATCCCGGCTCTCTGCATCGCCTCCATCTCGGCGTAGATGGCCGGGCCGTGCAGGGTCAGGGGATTGCCGGCATCGGTGCCGGTGGCGATGGGGATTCCGGCGGCCATGAGCGTTTTGAGATTCTGTGCGGCGAAACCTTCCGCCTTCGTCGTCCGTTCGTCGCGAAGGGCGAGCGTCGCGGCTGTTACCGTCGTCGGCACCGAGGGTGTCTCGGCGATTCTTGCAAGGGTCGATTTGTCGACGCATCCGTTCGGATCGTCGATGGCCACCGGCGTGTGCTCCACCGCCGAGCGGGACATGCGCACATAGCCGCGCGAGACCGTCAGCGTCGGGATGAGAATCGTCCCGTTGTGTGTGGCCAGGTCGAGGAACTCCTGATCGACCGGCTGATCCCAGACGCTGTGTACGAGAAGCGTCGCTCCGGCGCGCAAGGCCGCCTTCGCCTCGGCCAGTCCGGTGGCGTGGACGATGAGCGGCAGATTGTGCTTGCGCGCCTCGTCCCCCGCCGCGGCCACGGCGGCCGCGGACGCTTCGACGGTCAGGTCGGGCGGACGGACGATGTACCAGACCTTGACCGCGTGAGCGCCCTGCGACGCCAGATAGCGGACGCCCTCGCGTGCCGAAGCGTCGTCCTTCAGGACCATGAACTGCGGTTCGGCCGGAAGATTCAGCCAGTGATCGAGCGTGGAGAGCAGCGGGCCGGCGGCGTCGACATGCGGCAGAAGCGTGTCCGGCTCGAAGCGGTCGTGAAGCCGCAGCGTCCAGGCGTAGCCGCCGACGTCGAACACCGCCGTTACGCCGGAGCAGACGTACGAGCGGCCGTAGCGCTCCGGATTCGCCTTCAGGTCCGCCTCGACCTGATCGTAGGGATGCGTGCCGCGGACGTCGATCGAATCGGGCCGCCCGTCTGCCCACCCTGTCTGCGAGAAATGGACGTGCGCGTCGATCAGTCCCGGCGCAATCCAGAGGCCGTGAACGTCGGTAACGTCGACGCCCTCGGGGACGGGACACTGCGCGGCGCTTCCGGCGCAGTCGATCTTGCCGTCGCGCAGGATGACGTTCGCGCCGGCCACCGGAGGGCCGCCACGACCGTCGATCAGCGTCGCCCCCGTGAGCGCGCGGGGAGGAGCGGGCGTGCCGGCCGGCGAATCGATGGCACCGGTCAGCGCGATTCTCCAGCCCTCTGGAGTGCTGACGAATAGCCGTTCGGAGATGCCGACATGCTCATCGCTGCCGTAGCGGACGCGGTAGCGGTAGGTGCCATAGACCATCCCCGGCCGGAGCGGTGTGAGGTGAATGTCATTCGCCTCGATCAGGTCCGGCCAGGCCGCGCCGACGCCTTTCGCGAACGAGTGGAATCCGACGGCGAAGCCTTCCGCACCGCCGCGCACCAGCCCCTCGGCGTGGAGATAGCACGCCAGATAGGCATCGCGATTCCTCTGCCGGATGGCGTTGAGGTTCGAATCGAACAACGCACGCGCGGCGGCGAGGTCATCGGCCGGCGCGGCCAGAAGTGGGGTGGCGATCATCAGAATAAGGGCAGCCAGCTTCATGCGCATCACGGCATTGTAGAATCGCGGAGCCGATACCCCGAGAGGAAACGACCATGCGCTCCAGGAGTTGCCTGCTGTTGCTGTTTCTCGCAACGTCGTTTCCCGCAGCGGCGCAGACGCCGACGCCTATCCCACACTCCGGCGAGATCATCGAAGTCTCGATCGTCAACGTCGACACGGTCGTCACCGATAAGCGGGGAAACCGCATTCACGGTCTGCGAAAAGAGGACTTCGAGATTTGCGAGAACGGCGTCCGGCAGCCGATCACGAACTTCGCCGAATACGCGAGCGAGCGCGAGGCGACAGCGGCCGGCATGGCTACACCGTCCGCCGTCACCGGCGAGGCCGCGGGCGCCCCACGATCCGCGCCGCAGGCGCCTCCACCGCAACGGCGGACCATCATCGTCTTCGTCGAGCGCTTTCAGCTCCCGAACTTCCGCAGCGATCCGATCTTCGCCGCCATGAAGAAGCTGCTGCACGAAACCGTCCGGCCGGGCGACCGCGTCATGGTTGCCACCTGGGATCGGGGCCTTCTCGGCACTCCGCTCGGTTTCACCGACGATCTCGGCCGGATCGACAAAGCCATCGAGACAGTTTCCGTCCGTGCCACGACCGTGAGCCTCGACCCTATGCGCGATCTGGAGCGCGAGGTCGACGCCATCAGCACCTTCGAGGCGGAGGGCGCCGAGTTTGGCGGCGGCCGCATCGGCACGCCCGACATCCCCGGCGAGTCAGGCCTCAGTTTCTTCATCGAAGAGAACTCCCGTATGACCGCCAAGGGCGCGCTCCTGGACGAACAACGGAAGGTGGAGACGCTCAACGCACTCATGCGCTCGGTGAGCGGCGTCGAAGGGAAGAAAATCCTCCTCCTGGCTACGCACCGCCTGTCGGAGTACGCCGGCGCCGAGGCGCTCTTCATCGCCGGAGCGAACGTCCTCCCCTCCGATTTTCGACGCGAGTTCGACGGCAAGCCGCTCATCCGGTCCCTGATCGAAACGGCCAACGCCAACGGCTTCACGATCTATCCCATCTATGCCGAGGGCCTCGGGTCGAGCAGCGCCGGAACGTCGGAGTTCCGGGCGAGGCAGAACAAGGCCCTCACCTACGACTACCAGGTCCTCAACAATGAGACGCCGATGCTCCAATACGTCGCCCAGGAAACGGGGGGCATGGCGGCCTGGGGAAGCCAGGACGTGACGAACCTTCTGCCGCACGTCGTGGACGACTTCGAGTCGTACTACTCGCTGGCCTACAGCGCCACGCAGGGCAAGGCGGCCTCGCGCAGGATCGAGGTCAAGGTCAAAGATCCCAAGCTGACGGTTCGCGCGCGCAAACAGTTCCTTCCGAAATCCGATACGACGAAGATGGATGACCGCCTCATCGCCACCCTCTTCGGCAACGCGCCGCCCTCGTCGTTCGAGGTGAAGGTCCGCCTGGCCACCCCCACGCTCGACGAAAAGAAGCACTACCTCATCCCGATCACGATCGAAGTTCCGATCGCGTCTTTGACGACGCTGCCGGGCCAGGGGAACGCCTCCGCCGCATGGCCTGGGGCTCGACGTTCGGAGGCGTGAGCGACACCCACCACGACACAAAGCAGTTCTCGATCGCCGCCGCCGATCTGGAGAAGGCGAAGAAGAATCACTTCACCTACCAGTTCAGCGTCGCTTCCGCCACGCCCTACCTGCGCATCGCCCTCGGCGTCTACGACGAAGTGTCGAAGGAGTACGCGCTGAATCTCGTCGACCTGCAGCCGCCGGCGAAAGGGAAGTAGCTTGGAATCAGAAGGATGAAGTGAGACTCCATCCCCGTCGGTGAGATTGCCGGCGTCGCCCGCTTCAGCCGGTTGCAAACTCGGGGATGCTCGTTTTCCCCGGGCTGGAAGCCTTGGCTGCAAGCCAGGGCCATGGACTGATCCCGGCGATCACGGATGTGTTCGCTCAGCCGCCGGCTCACGATAAAGTCAAATACCGTTTACTTTCGGAGGGGAACGCCGGAAACATCGTTTGCGGTATCGTTTCTGGTAGTGCTGGTAGTGCCACACTCTTTTTCTGGTAGTGCCACACCCGTTTTATTGTGGCATCGCAATCATTTTTGGTCGTGACGCAACCTTTTTTGGTCGTGACGCAACCATTTTTTGCGGCATCGCAATTTTTTTTGGTGGCATCGCAATCATTTTTGGTCGTGACGCAACCTTTTTTGGTCGTATCGCAACCATTTTTTGCGGCACCGCAATCTTTTTTTGCGGCATCGCAATCTTTTCTTGCGGTATCGCGAACATCCTGTGCGGCATCGCAAATAACTGACTGAGAGGCGCCGCGGTGGCGCCCTCGATTGGAGCGCTGGAGCCTGCCCTGAGCCTCCGTTTAGCTCGCATTTCTCCCACGACGAGTGGAACTGCCCGCAGACTGTCTGCAGATCGTGCGGAGTGGTGCCGATGAACAGGACCGATATGGCATGGCACAGACACTCTTGTCTGTGCGGGGTCTCGCCCAACTCGAGAGACTGCAAGCGCTCACGGCACGCGGCTTCGGCCTGAGCACAGACAAGAGTGTCTGTGCCATGCCACATCGGTCCCTGGCTTGCGGCGGCAGGCAGGGAGGCTCAATCAGGTTGCGTTCAGTCCAGCGTCCGCACCGGCCCCAGATTCAAATTCAGATCGTCGTCCGCCAATCCGAAGATCTGCTTCATCTCGGCCATCTTCTCTTCGAGCTTCATGAGCGCCGAGCCGACGCGCTCGATCTCCTCGTCGGTCAGATTGCCTGCGTCCATGCGGCGCAGGGCCTGCTTCTCGAGCAGGCGCCGCACCAGCTCGATGATCGACAGAACCAATCTGGCCAGCCCGTTCTCGACGATGTCGGAGTCGGCGGCGATGCGGTCGGGGATCGCCGATTCGGTGAAGGTGAGCGACGCGCGCAGACGCTCCTCGTCATTCGTGATCATCGGCGAAGACCTCCAGCGGCCATGGTCCGGACAGAAGAAACGGAACGGATGGGAAGTCGCGCTTCAACGCCGCTCCGGCGTCGTTGACCGCCGCCACCGACTCCCGCTTCACCAGCGCCGCGAATTCGAGCGATGCCGTGTCGCGATTCGACCAGCGATGCCTGCCCGCCAGCGGAGCGAGCGTGGCGTCGACTGCCCGCCTGAACTCCGGCTCGGCCTCGGCGGCACGCGTGGCGTCGTGCAGCGCGCGGATGTACGCGGCCCCGGAGACGAAGTCGTGCCGGTCCGGCCGCGGGCGCGGCGCCGCCGCAGCCACTTTGAGCGTCATCTCCACCATCCCTCGGCAATCGTGCAGCACGCGCCGCCATCGCTCGATGTGTGCCGCGCACTTGACCGCGGCGTCGCTTTCCCCATGTGCCGTAAAGCCGTAGCGGATGGCGATGAACGTATCCCGATCGAGCAGCGCCGCCCGCGTCCGCGCCACGCGCAACAGCAGCTCGCGGTCGCCGAGCGGCTGGGCATCCTCGATCGGCATCCCACTGAGCCAGAGATCCGCGACAGGAATGGCCTCGGCCAGCGGCTCGATGTCGCGTTTTCCCAGATGCGCGCCGATCACGACGTGCTTCATTTGACCTGCTTCGGCCGCGAGGTCCGGATGATGGCGTCGACATTGGCCAGCACGATATTCAGGCCGAGGTAGAGAAGATCGACGTCGCCGATGGAAACGACCGCCTCACCCGCGATCACCACGCCGCGGTCGAGCAGGTGATCGAGGGTCTCCAGGATGCCCAGTTCTTCGGTTTGGTCTGGCATGTTGTTGAAGGATGAACGATAAAGGATGAAGGCTGAAGGATGAAGGCTGAAGGATGAAGAGACAACATCGTTCATCGTTCATCCTTCCGCCTTCATCCTTCATCCTTTCCGACGAACGTATACGGCGGCCACGGTCCGGTCAACGCAAGGGTCACGCCTTCCGTGGCGTAGCGGTGCGCCAGCTCGTCGCGCAGCGTTTCGAGCCGAGCCTCTTCGTCGCGCTCGATCAGCACGTTGATCTGGGGGAAGGCGCCGGAGCGTTGCTGGCGCGTCTCGGCGACCGCATCGCAAGCCAGCGTTGCCAGCACCTCCTGCTCGACCTCGGACATGACCTGCTGTTCGGCCTCGCGCGAGGCGCGCTTCTTCTCGTCGTCGAGCTTCTTTCGCAGCAGGAACGCCTTGCCGGCCGCGGCGCCGTCGATCTCGTCCGAAAGCGCGCGGAGGCTGTCGACGCGCCGCACCAGTGCCTCGCTCCAGAGCCGCGGGTCGAATTCGATGCGCAGCGTCCACTCCCGCTTCCCTTCAAGCCGGTCAAGCAGCTTCATCAGTCTCGCGCTCTCTGATTCGAGGTGCCGCCGCAGGCTTTCCGCCGAGGCGAAGAGCGTGAAGGCGCGCAGCGGGACGATCGTGCCGCCTTGCATCAGCGCGTTCATCACGCTTTGATGGCGGAAACCGATCGACCCCAACCACTCGACGTCCTTTGCCCGCGCGTCGATCACCCCTTGCGAGAAATCGACGTCGTCGACAGGCGTGAAGAATGCGGCCAGCGCACCGGCCGTCACAGTCTCCAGGCGATCCGACCCGTCGATGGACTCGACCCGCTCCGGGAGCGAATGACCGCCACGACCGATGGCATAGACATAGAGGATGTCGGGCATGATAGCGACTCATTGTAGGGCTCAGCCGTGATCAGCCGAACTCAGTTCTTGTGCATGGCTAAGACGGCGGCTTCGGCCGGAGCACAGACAAGAGTGTCTATGCCACATCGCTCCCTGGTTTACGACGGGGCGTCGTGTTTCGAAAGACAATTAATCGGACCCGAGTCGCCAGGACCGATGTGGCACAGACACTCTTGTCTGTGCGCGGCCTGGCAACATCCCAAATGAAAGTCACCGCACCATCCTCCTGAACTCCTCCGACTCCACGAGCGCCTTCACCACCCCCACCCGGGTCTCCTTCTTCTTCAGGGCATCGGTGAAGTAGCGCTCTCCGGCCGGATCTGCGGATCGTCCCAGGATCGTGGCGTAGGCGATGTGGAGGAAGTCGCTGTCGTTGAGACAGTCAGAATCGTAGGCGATGGTCTCGGCGATCTCGTCGACCGGGACGCGGCGCGAGGGATCGACGCCGATGCGCGCCAGCAGGGCCGGCCCCGCGAAGGCGCCCTGCTTCGGGCGGCCACGCCCCCAGGAGTTTTCATCGAGCAATTCGTCTCCGGCCTCGTTGATGCGAAAGGCACGCGTCAGCTCAGGCAACGAGCCGTCGAGCTTAAAGGCCGCGAGCGGTGTCACGGCGATCAGGTTGAAGCGCCCGGCCAGAAGACGGTGATCGGGTGACGCGGGATCGATCGATGACGGCGCCGACGCTCGGGAGAACGAGACCGTCAGATAGTTGATACCGTCGTGCCACCGCCCGCGGGGAACGTCGAACGTGTAGTCCTTCCAGCCGGCCGCCAGCGTGACGCGCGCCAACGGCGCGGCGTTGAGCGAGATCGTGGCGGTCTGCGGCGGCGCGCCGCGGTAGTCGAACGGCATCATCCGTAGCAGCACGCGGTGATCGGCGGCCGACGCGATCACCATCGCCGACACCGGCTCCGGGCCTGTCCATCTCGAGACGTCATCACCCGTTCCCTCGGGGCCGTACCAGCCGCCGCCCAGGAAGAAATCGCTGTCGGAGCCCATGTGCAGGACGTGCGAGGGATAGCGGGCCGCTAGCGCGCGTGTCCGCGGGGGTGAGACGATTGAGCAGGAGATTGCGGATCCCGGGCACGTAGTGAAGGCGGAACGATTCGAGCGGGCTGGCCAGGACGACCGGGTACTGGCAGCTCCAGTCGCCGATGTCGCCCGGCCGGTGGAAGCCGGCGCTGACAATCCACACCGGCTCGTTGTGCGCCACAACGCTGGCCGCCCGTGATGACGATTCCCCCGCGCTGATGAGCCGGACGCGGGGCGGGAGTCGTCTCAGATAGAAATCGAGGCAGACGTACGACCAGTCGTTCGTCGTCACGACGGCATCGCGCGCGTGGGCGTGCTCGTGGATCGTCGCCGCGATCACGCGCCAGTTCAGCTTGCGATACGGCTCGTTCCGCGCTGTCGGCCATCCTTCGCGCACGATGAAGCCGGCTGCGATGAGGGCCACGATCGGTACGGCGATGGCCATTCGCCCACGCAAGACGAGCCGCACCAACGCCGTGATGCCGATCGCCGTCAGAAGGAGGTAGGCGGGGAGCGCGGTGGCGATGTAACGGACCGCGTACCAGTGCCGCAGCCACCACAGCGAGATCAAACTGACGAGGATTGGAAGGACGGCCATGCCGATGACGATCGCACCGCGCACGCGGTCGCGACCCACGAGCACGACCGCACCGACGAGCGCCAGCGTGAGAACGATGTACGCCGCGCGGTGAATCGTCGTCGCATCGACCGCGCCGACGGAGAACGATTGCAGAAGGCGTTGAAAGAATCGCGCGTTCAACGGCCGGAAGCCTGCCGCCGCGGTATTGCCGGCCATGCGGCGATAGAGAAGTGGAACGAGCAGGGCGGCAAGAAGTGACGCGCCGGCGTAGAGCGCAAAGAGCCGCCGCCGGTCGAAGAGGAAGGCGATCCCTGCGGTAAGCGCTGTGGCGACAAGCAGCGGCGCGGCGCCCGAGGTAGTGAAGAGCGCAAGAAAGGGGAAAACAAAGAGCAGTCTCGTGGTCGCGCGCTCGCGCGGGTGCGCGGCGTCCGACCCGTCCGAGACCGCGAAACCGCGCGACCGCGCAACCGCGCCAAGCAGGGCCGCCATCATCGCCGTCGCCAGCAGCATCAGCAGCGCATACGGGCGCGCCTCGCGGCTGTAGTAGATGGCGAGGGGTGAGCCGGCGAGCAGTAGCGCGAAGGTGATTGATTCGGGGTTCGTGAGTCGGGGGTCGGGGGTCGGAGCTTTGTTGCCAGGCAGGTTCCCATCTCCGCCCGCGGATTCGGTGGTCGGGAGTCGGGAGTCGGGGTTCGGAGCATTGCCGTCGGGCACGTTCGCAACTCCGCCCGCGGATTCGGTGGTCGGGAGTCGGGAGTCGGGGTTCGGAGCATTGCCGCCAGGCACGTTCCCGTCTCCGGCACGGGATTCGGGGGTCGAAGCCGGAGCTTTGCCGCCAAACGCGTTCCCCTCTCCGACTCCCGACCCCCGACCCCCGACCCCCGCGATCAAGACAGCCAGCACCCCAAATACCCCAGGCGCAAACCGCGCCGCGAACTCCGGCGAATGCGCGAAACGGCCAGCCAGCTCGCTCGCGAAAAAGAGCGGCCCGTGCTCGCTTGCGAATCCGGTCAGCCAGTGCCAGAGCGGTTCGTGCGTCAGCTTCGTGGCGACGTCGTAATCGAGGATCTCGTCCAGCCAGAGGCTGGGGACGGCGATCCCGCCGAAGCGGAGCACGGCGCCGAAGACGACGATGGCGGCCAGCAGGAGAGCATCGGCGATCCGCCGCATGGCCGAGAGAGTAGCACGCGCATTTGACACCGCCGGCCGTTGGTCAATACATTGACGTTCGCACATGACGGGCCAGGCGGAACGGGATCTTGTCGCGGGCGTGATGCAGCTCGCGAACCTGCTGACGCGCCGGCTGGCACCCGTCTTCGAGAAGGCCCGGGTAACGCCGCAGCAGTGGGCCATCCTCTCCGTTCTGGACCGGAGCGGCCCGATGTCGCCGGCCTCGCTGGCCCGGGCCATGATGGTCTCCAAACAGAACATGACCGGCATGATGGTCCGCCTCGAGCAGCTCGGTTTCGCCGAGCGCTCTGGCGATCCCGAAGACCTCCGCTCCTCGCGCGTCGCTCTCACCCGCCGCGGCCGCGCCACGATCGAAAAGCTCCGACCCGCCTACGAACAATGGCGCGACGCGCTGGCCGGCGCTATTTCCGAGCGCGACATGGCAACGACCGCGCGAACGATCGAGCAGTTGATCGAGAAGCTGGAGTGACGGCTCCGTCGCGCTAACCCGAGTTTCGGTCTACCGATAGTGCGGAGTGGTGACGATGAGCAGGACCGATGTGGCACAGACACTCTTGTCTGTGCGGGGTCTCGCCCGACTCGGGAGACTGCAAGCACTCACGGCACGCGGCTTCGGCCGGAGCACAGACAAGAGTGTCTGTGCCACATCGATCCCTGGCTTGCGGCTGCAGGCAGGGAGGCTCAATCAAGTCGTGAGAAACGCAGGCTAAGTTAAGGCCATTGGCCGAGCCAGCCGGCGAGGACGCCAGCGCTCCGGCCGTTCCCTACCGCGAGACCCCGAGACCGCGCGACCCCGCAACCGCCCCTCCCACCACCACCCGGTTCCGCCCTCCACCTTTGGCCGCATACAGCCGTTCGTCGGCGGCGCGGAAGAGGGCATCGGAGGCCGCTCCGTCATCGGGGTAGATGGCGGCGCCGATGCTGACGGTTACCGTGGCGCCGCCTGCGGGGGCGGGCATGGCCTCGACGTTCTCCCGGATTCGCTCGGCGATGGCGGCCAGCGCCGGGGCGTCGATCTGCGGCACGATCACCGCGAACTCCTCACCGCCGTAACGCGCCGGAAAGTCGACCGTTCGGACAGCTTCCCGGATCACACGCGCCACCCGTTGCAGGGCGTCGTTGCCGGCCAGGTGGCCGTAACTGTCGTTGTATTTCTTGAAGCGATCGAGGTCGAGGATGAGGATGCCGAAACGCTCCGGATAGCGGCCTGCCCGATCGATCTCCAGGTCGATGCGCTCGCGGAAGGCCCGGAAGTTCGGCAGATTGGTCAGCTCGTCGGTGCGGGCGTGGGCCTTCAGCTCGTCGGCCATGTGGTTGACGGCGGCCGCCAGCCTGGCCACCTCGAAATCGCCCGCCACCGGAGCGCGCGCGCCGAGGTCTCCGGCGGCGATGCGGTCGGCAGCGAGGGAGAGCTCCTCGATCGGACGGACCACTTTGCGCAGTGTCACCTGCACCGCCGCGAAGCTGCAGATGATCACGATCCAGGCCACGGCCAGGCCGGCCGACATCAGCTCGCGCGTTTCCCGCTCCAGCATCGGCAATTGCCGGGCGATCTCCGCTTTGCGCTCGTCGACGATGCGCTGCGCCTCGGCCACCACACGGCGGGATTCGGTGTCGACCTCGGCGTTGCTTTCGTCAGGCGTCAGAGAGCCGTCGGCCAGCACGGCCTGGAATGTGGCCATCCGCCGCCGCAGCGCCGCCGTGTCGATCGTCGAAAGCGAGCCGGAGTCGAGGAGCTGCGAGACGACGCGGTAGTGGGCGGCGCTGCCGGCCACGGCGTGGGCGCGATAGGCGTTCTGTGCGCGGATCAGCTCTTCGAGCGTGGCGATGGCCCGCGTCTCCACACCAACGAGCCGGCTCCAGCGTTCCTGCGCCACCTGCGCGCGCCAGCTCAGACCGAACGTAATGGCGAAGAGAGCGACGGCAAAGGCGGCGGTGAGAAGCAGCACGCGCGAGCGCAGGCGTGTGCGCCGGGCCACCGCTTAACCGCTCCCCGCCAAACGGCCGGCGCTCCGCGCCACCGCGTGAACGGCCAGGACGTATCCCGCGTGGCTCCACGTCAGCGGCGCGACGGAGATCGGCTTGCCGGTGTACGGATCGAGCTGCTCGGCCAGCACACCGCTCGGCAGCGCGTGCGTGGTCGCCCAGACCAGGATGTCGACCGCTTTCTGCAACTCAGCAACACTTTGCGCGCGCATGGCGTACCAGTGCGCGATCGACATCGTGCAGACGATCCACGGATTCCCGGCCACGTTGGCGACGTCTTTCGAGACCTGGAAGTAGTAGTCATTCTCGTAACGCGCCACGCCGCCGATGTCCGTCTTGATCGTTAACCGTTCGATCATCGCTTCCATCGTGGCCACGATCTTCGGATCGTCCACCGAGAACATGCCGAAGAGCCACAGCCCGGCCATCGAGGCATCGAGCGTCATGTCCGTGGTGATCTCTCCCTCTCGCGAGACATTGACGGAGCGCGCGAAGCGGCCGGTTGTCTCGTTGAAGAGAAAGCGCAGAGTCCCTTCTTTGATCTCGGCGGCGGCGCGGCGATACTTCTCCGCCTGGTCCGTCTCGCCGAAGGCGTCGGTGAAGTTCGCCGCGGCGTTGAGCCCTGCCCAGACCGAGCCGATGGTGAACGCGGCGATCCCGCGGCGCTCCTCCCACAGGTCCCACGACGGCGCCGGCAACCGCGTGTGCGGCTCGCGGTAGCGCGCCAGGAAGTCGCCCATGGTCTTGATGATCGGCTTGTAGAGCGGCTTGACGAACTCGACGTCATGGAACTTCTCGAAGTGTGTCCACAGCGCGAGCACGACCAGGGCTGTCTCGTCTTCCTGAATCGGCAACTGCCGCTTGCCGTCCGCCAGCCACGGGTGCCACGACGAGCCGGTTGATCCATCCGGGTTGTATTTGTGCAGCAGAAACCCCTCGGGGGTGATCAGCCGGCAGCAGAAGTCAAAGAAGCGCCGCGTGATCTCGGCATAGCCGGCGTGCAAAAGGGCCATGGTCACGATGGCGCCGTCGCGCGGCCACATGTAGGTATACGTGTCCCGTCCAAACTGGACAATGTCGGAGTCGGTGGCGGCGATGACGGCGCCGCTTTGATCGATCTGCGTCCGGACGATGAGCAGCGAACGCCGGTAGAGCCGCTGCACGGCCTCGGGCAGCCGGCTGATGTCGACGTCGTTCTTCACCCACAGCTTCCAGTAGTCGCGCGTGCGGTCGAGGAACGAACCCGCCCCGCGCTCGCGAAGGAGCGCGTCGAGCGAGGCCACCTCTTTGTACGTCTTGCCGAAGATCCACCAGATGTGGGCGACCGCCGTGCCGTCCGCCGTGAGCGTCAGCGGGATCATCCCCGTGCAATCGACCGATCCCTGAGCGATCGCTTTGTATTGCCCCAGGACGCCGTCCTCGGCATCCCGCCATGTCCCCTGGTATCCCTCGCGCTCCTTGGTGCCGATGGCAAAGGCCTGAAAGCCGAACTGGTCGTCGCTCGCGGCGTTGATCAGCACGTAGCGCTGGGCCTTGTAGGCCACGAAGCCGTTGAACTCCGGGTCGAAGAAGATCGTGTCGCCGATGGCGTTCCCGCTCAGGTGCGGATCGAAGTGGACAAAGAGACGGGCGGTCCGCTTCCTGTCGGCGAGGTTGCGCAACTCCACGCGACGGATCAGCACGTCGCGGTCGAAGTCGACCGTGTCGTTGATGACCATGTCCAACTGCATAGAGGCGGAGTGCGCCTCCATGCGCGTCACCAGCGAGTCGCCGTCGTAGTCGAGCCGCTTCTCCCACGATGGATCGCCGATCCACGCGAACTTGTCATCACACCAGACGCCAAAAAAACAAACATCACCCGCGGTCTGGTTGTCCTGCCCGACGTGCGGGTAGTAGACATCGCGGATGTTGTACTCATGATCGAAGTTGACCATGAGGTTCCCGTTGCCGATGGGGAGGTCACGAGCCATGTGTGAAGGATAAAGGGTTACCGGGCAGTTCACCTCTTCGCCGTCTTTACCTTGGATGAGAGTTGGGCACGGTTCCTGTTAGTATAAGTATGGAGGCTGCCTGTCATGGTTAAGCTGCTGCGTGCCAAGATCAGTCGGGGTGTGCTCATGCTCCGCCGTGGCGGAATGAGGTCTCGCAGGCTCTCACTGCTGGTGCCCCGTCGCTTCAGCCCGAGCAACAAGGAGATCGCGGAGACGATCCTGACTCGATACCGCGAGACGTTCGAAATCCTCGGACGGCAATAGTCCATGCGTCACCAATGGGTGACCAAAGAGGAGTTCATCGACGCGCTTCGCGTCATGCTTGATGCTCACCGTCGGCTCGGTTTTACCGAGCCGATTCCGTTTCCTAACGAAGAGCAATTCGATCGCTCCGCGAGCGTCGTCGTGAGCGTCAACGAGCCGGTCTAAGGGGAGGACCGGTATCCCGCCATCATCGAAAAGGTCTCGGCGGTGTTTTACGAGCTCATCAAGCAACATATCTTCTTCAACGGAAACAAACGGATAGCCACTTACTTTTTGCTGCATCTGCTCGCGCTGAACGGCTACATGCTTGACGTTGACGAGCCTGAGGAACTCGCGGAGTTTGCTAAGCGAGTGGCGACGTCGAACGCGCGAGACCGCGAGCGGGAGTTGGAGTACATCAACAAGCAAGTTCAGGCCGATCTGGTTGCCACCGAGGCATGGAAACTATTTCGAAGACGACGGGGGTTCTTCTGGCAGACATAAATAAGAGTGCAACCCTCCGCCTCACCTCACTGCCCTCATCTGATATCCCAAGCCTGTCGGCGCGAACCCCGCCTCCGCCAGATACGGACCGAGGTCCGACTTCGCGGCTGGTGCGTCGTTGATCTCGGCGATGAGCAGCGCGCGGCGGGTGCCGTTCGTCACTAACGACGCCAGCACCCTGGCGATCTCTCTCGCCACCGTTCCGCGCATCGGCTCATCTTCGGGGAGAAAGACAGAGAGCTGCTTCTCGCCGCGGCCGACGTACGCGCCGAGGAGGCCGTTGACGAGAATCACGCTCGCACCCGGAACGCGCATCAGCCCCGCCGCCGGCCACTTCAGCAACGCGCCGTATGGGTTGGCCGGATCGGTGGCGGCGAGCATCACGGTCTCCGTCTCGTCGGGGTCATCGCGATTCGAGCGGAGCAGATCGAGAGCGCCGGCGCTGCCGAACTGCGTCGCGCCGAAGCCGGCCACGAAGTAGCCGCGGCGGATACGGCCGGACTCCTCCATCGCCCTCAGGACTGGATAGATCGCGCTGAATCCGCCGGGGACCGACTCAACCGCTGCTGCTTCGCGGACGATGATGCCGTATCGGGCCAGCAATTGATGGGCGAGGGCATTGGCACGCTCGGTCGCGGAGCCGCGTGGCGGCGGAAGGAGCGACCAGCGGCCCTGCGTCGACGGCGGCGCGACCCTGCGCGATCGAAATCCCTGTCCTCGGGGAGCCGCCTTCGGACGCGTGTAGGCCCGCAGCGCGTGAAAGGTGTCGTTCGTGATCACGCCGCGCCAGACCAGGCTCCAGAGCGCATCGACCACGTCGTTGGCGAAGCCGCCGAGGGCCGTCTGAATCTGTGCGAAGAACGACGCACCGCCGGAACGTAGATGCTCGACGATGCGTTGCTCCAGCTCGCTCAACTCAGCGTCGGCGGGCGAACGCAGCAGGGGGAGATGATCGGTGAGGTACAGGGCGATCCGCCCGTCCCGCTCACCAATCGGCTCGACCCCCGTCCAGACGATCTCCCCTGCGGCGCTGAGGGTGTCGAGATCGGACGGTTTGTAGCCGTCGATGCGCGCCGAGAGGATCTCGGACTCCAGGATCGACGCCGGCAGCGACGCCCCTTGCAGCGATTCGATGACTTCGAGCAGACCTTCCAGACCGCGGCGGCGTTTCGTCACGAGCTGCCAGGCGCCGATCAGGCGGGTGTATGCCTTCGAATCGACCGGCTCCACTTCCTTGCGCAGTTTCGCCAGCGAGCGGCGGCGGATGGAGCGCAGCACCTCGCTCTCGCACCACTCGCGCTGCGTCCTGCCGGGGCGGAACTCGCCTTCGACGAGCCGGCCGCGCTCGACGAAACGCTCCAGCGCCTCCGTCACGACTGCTACGCCGAGGCCGTAGCGGCGCGCCACGTCCGGGGGCGTAAATGGCCCGTGCGTGCGCGCGTAACGCAACACCAGATCGCCCGTTGGATCGGCCACCGGCTGGAGATAGCGCTCGGCAAGGCCGGCCGGAAGCGGCGTGCCGAGGGCGTCGCGGTATCGGCTGGCATCCTCGATGGCGATGAAACGCTTCTCGGATGCGACCGGCACCTCGATCACGCGCCCGGCTTTCGCCAGCTCGCGCACGGCCGCCTTCGCATCGATCAGAGTGCGCTGCGCCAATTCGTCCAGCGATAGATCGCCGAGTCGCAGCAGCAGATCGTGGATGGCATCGATCGACTTCGCCTTGTGGCGTTCGTCCAGATGTTGCAGCTCGATCTCCAGCGCCTGCAGGGCATCGGCATCGAGCAACTCGCGCAGCTCCGGCTCGCCGAGAAGCTCGCGGAGCTGAGCCTGATCGATCGCCAGCGCCTGGGCGCGTCGCTCGGCGAGAGGCGCGTCGCCGTCGTAGATGAAATTCGCCACGTAGCGAAAAAGGAGGGAGCCGGCGAAGGGTGATGGTTTCTCCGTGTCGGCCACCACGACGCGGATCGTCCGCTGCTGGATCTTCTTCATCGTGGCCACGAGCGCGGGGACGTCGAAGACATCGCGCAGCACCTCGCGGTAGGTCTCCAGGATGATCGGGAACGATCCGAAGCGGGAGGCCACCTGCAGCAGGTCGAAGGCGCGCTTGCGCTGCTGCCAAAGCGGCATGCGGCGATCCGGCCGGTAGCGCGGAAGGAGGAGCGCTCGCGCCGCCGCCTCGCGGAACTTCGCGGCGAACATCGAGCTGGCGCCGAGCTGGCGGACGACGAGTTGCTCGATCTCGTCCGCGGCGGGGAGTACCAGCTCCGCCCGCGGCGCGGCATCGGTGTCGGGGAAGCGGACGATGAAGCCGTCGTCGCTCCACATCGTCTCCACATCGATCTGCAGTTCGTTGCGCACCTTCGCGGTCACCGCCATCGCCCACGGCGCGTGGATGCGTCCGCCGAACGGCGTCAGAACGCACACACGCCAATCGCCGAGGTCGTCGAGGACGCGCTCGATCACGATCGTGCGATCGTCGGGGACGGAGCCCGTGGCGGCACGCTGATCGTCGAGGTACTGCAGAAAGTTCTTCGCCGCCAACTCGCCGAGGTCGTGTTTCGTGGTCAGTCGCTTCACCGCGGCGGCAGGCTGCATCGTGCCGATCTCGCGCACGAGAGCGCCGATGGCCTCGCCGAACGGCACCGTCCGTTCCGCGGCATCGGCCTTCCAGAACGGCATCTTCCCCGGCTCGCCGGGCGCTGGGGTGACGAGCACGCGATCGTGCGTGATCTCCTCGATGCGCCAGGTCGACGCGCCGAGGAGGAACGTCTCGCCGGCGCGTGACTCGAAGACCATCTCTTCATCCAGCTCGCCCACGCGCGCGCTCTGCATCTTGTCGCCACCGGCCAGGAAGACGCCGAACAGGCCGCGGTCGGGAATCGTGCCGCCGCTGGTGATGGCCACGTGCTTCGCTCCCGGCCGCGGCGTGAGGATATTTGTGACGCGATCCCAGGTGATACGCGCCCGCAGCTCCGCGAATTCATCGGAAGGATAGAGGCCGGAGAGCATGTCCAGCACGCCGTCGAACGACGTGCGGGACAACTCCGAGAACGATGCCGCCTGGCGGACGGTGGCGTAAAGCTCGCCGGCGTGCCACGGCTCGACGGAGATCATGGCCACGATCTGCTGCGCCAGCACGTCGAGCGGATTGCGCGGATAACGCGTCGGCTCGATGGCGCCGCGGTGCATGGCGTCGGTCACGGCTGCGCAGGCCAGCAGGTCGCCGCGAAACTTCGGGAAGATGATCCCTTCGCTGACCGTGCCGACCTGATGGGACGCCCGGCCGATGCGCTGCATACCGCTGGCGATCGAAGGCGGCGCCTCGATCTGGATGACGAGGTCGATCGCTCCCATGTCGATCCCCAGCTCGAGCGATGACGTGGCCACGAGCGCCGGCAAACGTCCCGACTTGAGGTTGTCCTCGATCTCGATCCGCTGGGCGCGAGCGATCGAGCCGTGATGCGCCTGTACCAGCGTCTCGCCCGCCAGCTCGTTCAGCGCGCCCGCCAGCCGCTCGGCCAGGCGGCGCGAGTTGACGAAGATGAGCGTCGACCGGTGCGCGCGGATCAGCTCCAGCAGCCGCGGATGGATGGCCGGCCAGATCGACGCGCGGACGCCCTGGCCCGCCGGCCCGCCCGGAACGTCGTCGCGGGAAGACTCATTGAGCTTGGCCATCTCCTCGACCGGCACTTCGACATGGAGGGAGAGCTGTTTCTTCTCGCCTGTGTCGATGATCGTGACTGATCGGGAGTCGGGAGTCGGGGGTCGGGAGTCGGAGCTGGCCGCAGTGGCCGGCTTGCTTTCTGCTCCGACCCCCGACCCCCGACTCCCGACCCCCGAAGCACCCAGGTACCTCGCCACTTCCTCAAGAGGATTCTGCGTCGCTGACAGCCCGATCCTCTGCGGCGTCTTCTCCGCCAGTCTCGTCAACCGCTCCAGCGACAGCGCCAGATGCGCTCCCCGTTTGTTCGGCACGAGCGCATGAACCTCGTCGACGATGATCGTCTCCACACCCCTGAGCATCTCGCGCACGTTCGAAGTCAGCATCAGATAGATCGACTCCGGCGTCGTGATCAGGATGTCAGCCGGGTCGCGGAGGAAGCGGGCCCGCTCCGCCTGCGGTGTGTCGCCGCTGCGGATGGCGATCGACGGGAGCACGAAAGGCTCGCCGCGCTCGGAAGCAAGATTGGCGATTCCCGTCAGCGGCGCGCGAAGGTTGCGTTCGACGTCGACCGCCAGCGCCTTGAGCGGCGAGATGTAGACGACGCGGCAACGGCGCTCTTTGGGAGGCCGCGGCGCGAACATCAACCGGTCGAGCGCCCAGAGAAAGGCGGTCAGCGTCTTGCCGCTCCCCGTCGGCGCGAAGATCAGCGTCCACTCTCCGCGGGCGATAGCCGGCCATCCCATCTCCTGCGCCCGCGTCGGCGTGTGGAAAACGCTCGCGAACCAGTCGCGCACGGCCGGATGAAACGGGGCCATGGCGGCATCGAGCGCGGAGTCTTTGCCGTGTTTCCGTGATGTGGTCAACGTGTGAACCTTCCCACCGTGCTGGACTTTAAGTTCTTCCACTGCAAGAATAGTCTTCCTCCAGGCGACCAAAGACAGGCGGGCGGAAAGACAGGGATGCGGCTCAAGGTGCTCGGCGCTTACGGCGCGTCAGATGCTGAACATAATCTGACGGGCTACCTGATCGACGACTGGCTCGCAGTCGACGCCGGGACCCTCACTTCGAAGTTGTCGTTCGCCCAGCAGGCCCGGATTCAAGCCGTCTTCATCACACATCCTCACGCCGATCACATCCGCGATCTGCCCCATCTCATCCATAACCGCTTCAGCCAGAGCGCCAGTGCCCTGACCGTGTACGCCTCGAAAGAGGTGATGGAGCTCCTCGTCGACAACGTCTTCAACGGGATCGTCTGGCCCGATTTCTCGAAGCTGACCTCGCCTCTGACGCGGGCGCCGGCCGTGATCTACCGGCCGATGATTCCGGGCAAGAAGGTGATGATCGGCGACGTCGGCCTCACCGCGGTGAACGTCCATCACCTGATCCCCGCCGCCGGTGTGATCGTGGAGATGAACGGCCAGGCCATCGCCTTCACCGGCGACACTGGCCCAACCTCGGAGATCTGGAAGCGGACGAACAAGACCCCCAACGTCGTGGCCATCGTCACCGAGGCCTCGTTCCCGAACGATCAGCAATCGCTGGCGGACGAGACCGCCCACCTCTCCCCGAATACCTTCGGCGACGAGCTGAAAAAGATCACCGTCGACGCCCCCGTCTACGCCAGCCACCGCAAGATCCCCTTCGAGCGCGACATCGAGTCCCAAATCCGGAATCTGCGGGATCGAAGGGCGCGGGTGCTGCTGGAGAAGAACTACACGCTGTAGGTCTCAAAAAGATCATCACCACAAAGACACAGAGGACACGGAGACCTTTCTGCGACCTCTGTGTCTCTGTGGTTAGAGCTACTTCACCCCAATCTCCGCCGCCACCGCTCGCAGAACCCTAAAATCCTACCCTGGTGTTCGCAGCGTCACATGCTGCGTCGCGTTGTCGGTGACCGAAACGAATCCCCAGATTGCCATCCCCGGAGTCAGCGGCTCGATCTCGAACCGCAGCAAGTACGGCGCGTCGGTGAGGGGAGCGTAGTACGAGATCTCGACAACCGGCGGCCGTACGGGCACCGAATAAGTGCCGGCAGGGTTCGAATAGATGCGCTGAACGACTTGCAGATCGTAGATGTCGTCGCGGGCAAGCTGCTCCGTTCCCTCGACGAACACCCGAACTTCAACGCGGCCGAGGACGTCCGGGTCGATGCCGTAGACGCGGAGCGTAATGCGTTTGACGGGCGCGGGATTCGTCACATCGAGAATCTGAAACTTGTGTTTAAAGAAACTCTCTTCACGAACGACCGGCAACTCCACTGTTTCGCCCGTCGACGCCTCGCGAAGGAGGAGAGACAGATAGACGTCGGCGGCGAACGCGCGTTCGACGTACATGATCGACCCGGTCGTTTCACCGGGCCGGGTTCTGAAGAATTCAATTCCAAACGTATTTTGGGAGCTTGGTCCTGTGGGGTCGTCGCATGGAGGCTCGCAACCAGGCAGCACCGCAACCGAGTTGTCCACATTCCTGAATTGCGATCCTTGAGATGACCACGAGGAACCAAATGCGCCGGGTGCATCGACCACGGTGATCGGCAGCAGGATCCTCTCCATGTCGGGCAATGGCGGGATTCGCTGGGCGTGGGCACCCACGGTTGTGGCCGCCACGACAATGATGGCAAAGAGATAGCGTTTCATTCAGGTTGCGCAACACGCATGATGGGTCAGCTATGCTCCGGCCGCATTGGACAGGGGTGTCTGTGCCACATGCGCGGGCGTGATCGGAACGCCCGCGCATCGGTTGAAAGGTCCCGCTATGACCGCCATGACTCGCAAATAACTATCCTACAAAACCGGTGGTGTCGATGCTGCGCTCGGCTGCCGGCTGTCAGGTGTTCACTCCTTCGAGGCAATCAATTGGCTCCGGGATGCTTTCAATTGCCTCCGGGATGCTTTCAATTGCATCCAAGATGCTTTCAATTGCCTCCGGGATGCTTTCAATTGCCTCCGGAATGCTTTCAATTGCCTCCGGAATGCTTTCAATTGCATCCAGGATGCTTTCAATTGCATCCGGAATGCTTTCAATTGCATCCGGGATGCTTTCAATTGCCTCCGGGATGCTTTCAATTGCCTCCGGGATGCTTTCAATTGCCTCCGGAATGCTTTCAATTGCATCCAGGATGCTTTCAATTGCATCCAGGATGCTTTCAATTGCCTCCGGGATGCAATCAGTTGCCTCCGGGAGCGAATCAATTATCTTGAGGTAGTCGGCGATGGACTCTCGGAGTCGATGACGAGGTGGATCCTCGATGTAGCCGCTCAGGTGAATCACGTGAAAAATGGGTGGGTGTCGAGCGACATCATCGACGCGCGTCGACGCACCGACGCGGCGTGCCACCGGGCGCCGACGCCACGATAGCCTTCCAGCAAGCGATGGTGCTCGCACGTTGATCCGGCGGTTTCTACACCTCGTAACCCATTGTTTCTGCGGCAGATAGCGGATGATTGCCGGGAAAACAAGGCGAGCGAATCAAGAAACCGTTTGCATTTGATCTAGTGTTGTAGTTAACTACATCACTAGATGACTTGCGAACGCTTCGACGTTGGTACCGCCCGGCAAACGGGGCAGTCGTCGACCAGATCGACTCGCACCTCCCGCGCGACGGGATCGGGGGCACACCATGGATCGTGACTGGAACGACAGCCAGCCGATCTACCGCCAGCTTCGCGACCGCGTCGTGGCCATGATCCTCGACGGGGTGCTCAAGGAAGGCGATCCGCTGCCGTCCGTGCGCAACGTCGCGGCCGAGTATCGGGTCAATCCCATCACGGTTCTGAAGGGTTATCAGGAACTGGTCGACGAGCAGCTCGTCGAGATGAAGCGAGGTCGCGGCATGTTCATCAACACCGGCGCGCGCAGTCTGCTGCTGCAGGCCGAGCGCCAGAAGTTTCTCGCGGAGCAGTGGCCCAGGATCCACGCAACCATTCAGCGGCTGGGCCTGACGCCGGAAGAACTGCTGGAGGCCGCCGCGGCCCCTCAGCCGCCGCATTCAGAGGAGGCGCCCAATCCATGACCGTCATCGAAGCACGCGGCCTCCGCAAGGTTTTCGGCTCAACGATCGCGCTGGACGGCATCGATCTGCGCGTGGGAGAGGGCCGCATCCTCGGGCTGATCGGTCCCAACGGCGCGGGCAAGAGCACCGCCCTCAACGCCATTCTCGGCCTCACTCGCTATCAGGGAGAGTTGCGTGTGCTCGGCCGCGATCCATGGACCGAGCGCGACCGGCTCATGCGCGATGTCTGCTTCATCGCCGACGTGGCCGTGCTGCCGCGCTGGTTGAAGGTCTCGCAGGCGCTCGACTACGTGGCCGGCGTGCATCCCCGTTTCCGCCGTGCCAGGGCGGAGGGGTTCCTTGCGAAGACCGCCATCAAACGCACCAGCAAGGTCAGGGAATTGTCGAAGGGGATGGTGGCCCAACTGCACCTCGCCCTGGTCATGGCCATCGACGCGAAACTGCTGGTGCTCGACGAGCCGACGCTCGGCCTGGACCTCCTCTATCGCAAGCAGTTCTACGACTCGCTGCTGAACGACTACTTCGACTCCAGCCGCACGATCGTCGTGACGACCCATCAGGTGGAGGAGATCCAGGACGTCCTCACCGACCTCATGTTCATCGACCACGGCCGCATCGTGCTCGACTGCAGCATGGAGGAATTTGAGTCGCGCTATCTGGAAGTGATGGTGCTTCCCGAGCATGCCGCCGCGGCGCGCGCTCTCCATCCGATCCACGAGCGGCAGTTGTTCGGCCGCAGCATCCTGCTGTTCGATCACGCCGATCGCCAGCAGCTGGCCGCCCTCGGCGACGTGCGCACGCCCGGCATCGCCGACCTGTTCGTTGCCGTGATGGGCAATCCGGGCGGACAGGCAGAAAGAGCAGTTCGATGAGCACTCGCGGCCTCGATCTGATTCTCATCCCCGACAGGAGAACTGAACAATGATGCCCCTACTACTCCTTCACATCACCACTGCCACCGTGGGCCTGTTCTCCGGCTTCCTGGCCATGGCGCTCCGCAAGGGCTCAGGACTTCATCGAGCTGCCGGAAGCGTGTTCTTCCCGTCGATGCTGATCATGTCCGGATCCGGCGCGTACATGGCGGTATTCGTGAAACCAAACCTCGGCAACGTCCTGGCAGGCGTTCTCACATTCTATCTTGTGGCAACGGGATGGAAGGCCGCCAGGCGCGGCGATCAGAAGGCAGGCATTTTCGATTGGAGCGCGCTCCTCATTGCGTTGACGGTTGTAGCTGCCAGCGTGACCTGGGGCCTCGAAGCGGCGCGCAGCCAGACTGGTTTGAAGGATGGATATCCCCCTGCCATGTACGCCGTCTTTGGTTCGATCGCCCTGTTATTCGCCAGCTCGGACGTTCGCATGATCGTGCGCGGTGGTGTTTCCGGCGGGCAACGCATTGCACGACATCTGTTGCGCATGTGTCTGGCGCTGCTGCTCGCGACAGTCGGCTTCTATCCCAGCAGGGCGCGCCTGTTCCCCATGTGGCTGCGCGAAACGAACCTTCTCTACGTGCCGCATGTTCTTCTCATTGGATCGATGGTCTTCTGGCTGGTTCGCATGTCGGCTCGCAAACGGGTGCAACAGACCAAAGTGGCCGGTGCCAGGAACGGCGAGGCGATCGTTGGCAGGGCGCTTGGCGCCACGGGAGCGGTCTAATGAATCCTCTATCCAGCTCCGCGCCCGAGTTTCCCGCCGGCTCGCAGGGAATTACGTCCGAGGGGGTGTCGGCGACCCGGCCGATGTACTGGTCGTTGCGTCGTGAGGTGTGGGAGAACCGCTCGCTCTACCTCGCGCCGCTGGCCGTCGCCGCCGTCGTGCTGTTCGGCTTCTTCATCCACACGATCACTCTGTCGAAGCGCATGCGCGCTCTGTCGGCTCTCGACCCGGGGAAGCAGCGCGCGGCGGTGGCCATGCCCTACAGCGTCGCCGCGGGCCTGATCATGGCCGCCGCGTTCATCGTCGGGGTGTTCTACTGTCTCGACGCGCTGCACGGAGAACGTCGCGATCGCAGCATCCTGTTCTGGAAGTCGCTGCCGGTGTCCGATCGAACGACCGTGCTCTCCAAGGCCATCATTCCGCTTGCGGTTCTTCCGCTGTTCAGTTTCGCAATCATCCTAATCACGCAGGTGATGATTTTGATGATGAGCACCGCGGCGCTGCTGGGGAACGGTCCAGGTCTGGCGACGCTGTGGACATACGTGAAGTTCTTCCAGTCGACGCTGGCACTGATCTACGGCTTCGTTGCGATTGCGCTCTGGCATGCCCCCCTCTACGGCTGGCTGCTGCTGGTCTCCGGCTGGGCGCGGCGCGCGACATTGCTATGGGCCGTGTTGCCGCCGCTGGCGATCTGCGCTTTCGAGGCGATTGCCTTCCGCACGTCGTATTTCGCCAAGCTGCTGGGCTATCGCATGATCGGCTTTTATGAGCTGGCCTTCGTCCCCCATGCGAAAGGCAGCGTCGCGATGGATCCGCTGACGGCACTCACTCCCGGGAACTATCTGAGCACGCCGGGTCTCTGGATCGGGCTGGCGTTGGCGGCGCTGTTCCTCGCCGCGGCCGTACGGCTGCGCCGCAACCGCGAGCCGATCTGAAGCGCGTGCACACCGGCAAGGAGAGAACATGATGAGCGCAGCTCTGGCGATCGAACCGACAGCAGAAACGTCGCCTCGTACCAAGGCCCGAATTGCCGGTGTCTTTTATCTGCTCACCATCGTGACCGGAGCAGTGGCCGTGAGCGTCGCAAGCGGAAAGGTCGTGGCCAATCTCATCGCCACCTTGTGCTATGTCGCCGTGACGCTGCTCTTCTATGGCCTGTTCAAGCCGGTGAGCGGGAGTATTTCGTCGCTGGCAGCGGCCGTCAGCCTCGTCGGATGCGCCATCAGCGCGCTCAGCGCCTTCCACCTCGTGCCATCCCGAATCAATCCCCTGGTGTTTTTCGGATTCTATTGCCTCCTGATCGGGTACCTCATCGTCAGGTCGACCTTCCTGCCGCGATTGCTTGGCATGCTGATGGCGTTCGGCGGCCTTGGTTGGTTGACCTTTCTGTCGCCTTCGCTCGCGAATTCCCTGTTTCCGTACAACCTTGCTCCGGGCCTTCTGGGCGAGGGATCGCTGACCTTGTGGCTCCTCGTGGCCGGCGTGAACGTTCAACGGTGGAACGCGGCAGCGTTGGTGGTCCGGACGAAGGATGACTAGCAGAACCGAAACAAGAGAGATTCAAAGGAGAAACGAATATGAGCACAGCCCAAGCGATCGAACCAGGCGCGGGAACGTCCGCTGTCAGGAACGCCAGAGTGGCGGGACTCCTGTACATTCTTGCCTCCGCTGTTGGCGTCGTGCGCCTCATGTACATTCCCACAAAGTTGTTCGTGCACGGGAACGCTGCAGCGACGGCCAGCAATATCGCGGCGCACGAGTCGCTCTTCCGCCTGGGCATCGTCAGCGAGCCGCTCGCCGGCGCTCTGTGGTTGTTCGTTCCCCTGGCGCTTTATCGATTGCTCAAGGAAGTCGACCAGTCGCTGGCGGTGCTGATGGTGATTCTCGGCGCACTGATGCAGGTGCCTCTCTTCTTTTTCAACACGATGACCGATGTAGCCGCCTTGCTGTTGGTACGCGGTGCCGATTTCCTTTCAGTCATCGATAGGCCGCAGCGTGAGGCCTTGGCCATGCTGTTCCTCAGGCTGCACCACCACGTTGACCTGGCCAACGCGATGTTTTGGGGCTTGTGGCTCCTTCCATTCGGCCTGCTGGTGTACCGATCGCGCTTCCTGCCCCGCTTCCTCGGCGTCTGGCTGATGATGGCCTGCTTCGCCTGGCTGGCGTTCAGCGTTACCGGCTTGCTGCTCCCGGAGTACGAGGACAAAGTCTTCAGCATCGGCCAACCGTTAGTGTGGGGAGAGATAGCGACCATGCTCTGGCTGGCGATCATGGGCGCAAGGAAGCGGCGTCTGGCCGCGGCAGAATCCTGAAAGCAGAAGCGATGAGGCGCCCGATCCCTGCACAACAAAAAAGGGCGCCCGAAGGCGCCCTTTTAGGTCTCGAGTGAGAGGCGATTACTGCTGCTGCACGCCGTCCGGATACTGAAGGAAGGATCCCTGCGAGTAGATGATGTCGCAGTCGAAGTTCGTGGTCGAGCTGCCGACCGGTGAGGCCTCGAGCTTGCCATCGCGGCCCGTCGAGATGATCGCATACTGCTGTGCTGCCGTGCCGCCGAAGGCCACGTCGGCGAGGTACTTCCACTGGTTCCCCCAGCCATCAAGCGGCGGGAGTTGCTTGATGTACGTCGGGGCGAGAATGGTCGTCAGCGTTGCGTTGGGCAGCGTGACGGTCGGGATCGACACCGCGCCCGCGGCGTTGTACTTGTTGACGTCCGTCGCCCGCGCTTCCCACGCCGTGGCGATCGTACGCATATCCGCCATCGTCCGTTTCTGCTTGGCGCGCTGCATGGCGGTCAGCAGGTTAGGAATTGCGATTGCGGCGAGAATGCCGATGATCGCGACGACGATCAGCAGCTCGATGAGAGTGAAACCCTTCTGAATCTTTTTGGTCATCTGGACCCTCCTAGTAAAGGGGTTCTATCGCAATCGTGATGCCGATCCGGTGATTTACGTAAACCATTGCAAATACGCTTGTTACATCGCTGAATCCGACCTCGGGGCAGACGACAATGACGGTTTTCGGATGGTCGGCCTGACAAATAGTGTCATTCGTTCGCCCCGCTGGGCTGTTCGAAGGCAAACCGGCTCGTGATGCGCCGCAACAGCGCCACGCCGCTGTTGAACCAGTCGACGCGAACCCGTTCGTCGATCGAGTGAATCCCCTGCGTCTGGTACCAGTCGGTCGGGAAGGGCATGAGGCCGTATGCCTCGATTCCGCGGGCGCGGAGGTGCCGGGAGTCGTTGTACCAGGCAGCCAGAACCTCGCTGCCCACCCGCGCGCCTCCGTATTGCCTGCCGGCCTCGGCGGCGATGATGGCGAACATGGGCGTGTGGCGCGAGCTGAGCGGCGCCGGTCCGCTCTTTTCGACCACGTCCTCGATGACGACGTTATATCGGGCGGTCAGGCCGCGCAGCCACTCGATTCGCGCGTCGGGATTCTCGTCAGGCAGGTCGTAGAGGTTGACGCGCATCGAGGCGCCGCGGGCATCGGACTCGACGTTGGCGGCCCAGATTACGTTCTGAGTCAACTCCCGATAGCCGCTTGACAGGAGCCAGAACTTGCCGGCGGCGATCGTACGCGTGACGTCGTCGAGGTACTGCCCCTGCTGGATGCGCAGCGGCGCAAGGTCGTGCAGAAACTCCCGCACTTCCGGCAGGACGCGGTCCGGATCGACGGGCGAGATAAACGGCTCGAGGGCGATGCGCAGCGCCTGCATCGACTGGCGGTCGGGGGCGCGGAGCTGCACCTTGACCGTCATCTTCGTTCCGATCTCGATGCCGAAATAGCTGATGCGCTCCTGCGTAGTCTCCGTGATGCCGCCCTCGTTGATGGCGTAGCCGATGCCTTCGAAAATGTCCGGGCGATGCGCGAGCAGCCAGACGATCCCTTTTCCGCCGCCGGCCTCTTCATCGGCCACGCCCAGGAATACGATGTCGTGTTCCGGCATGCGATGCGTGCGGGCGACCTCGGCGAAGGCGAGAAGCTCGCAGAGGCCGATGCCCTTCATGTCGAGCGTGCCCCGGCCATAGAGTTGGTTCAGAAAGACCTCGGCCGCGAAGGGCGGCCGCTTCCACCCTTCTTTCGAGGCCGGAACAACGTCGATATGATTAAGGAGCAGGAGGCCGCCGCCGCGCTGTCTGCCGGCGATGCGCGCGTAAACGCTGGCGCGGCCGGGGGCCGACTCGATGATCTCGGCAGCGATACCGTCCTTCGCCAGAAGGCCGGCCAGGAACCTCGCCCCTGGCAGCTCGTTCCCCGGCGGGTTCGAGGTATCGATACGCACGTAACGCTGCAGGAGCGCAACCTCGGGAGTGATGACGGCTGCCTTGGGAATCCAGAGCTGTGCGTTGACCTCGCGGCTGGAGCGTTCGTTGTAGATTTGCAGCCCCGCGATGAAAGCGGCGCCGGCGAGAAGCAGCGCGAGCGGCAGAGCCCATCGTCCCATCGTCGTCACCCCGGGGGGAGCTCGCCATCGGGCGGCCCGATCTGGCCGTTGGTTTTTTCGTTGATTTCGTCGTTGGTTTCGTCCACAGCTTCTATCACGGCCGGCTCGAGGTGCGTTCCGCGCGAGTCGGCCACCACGTGAACCGGCTCCTCGTATGCCGGCATCGCCGCCGTAGCCATGGGCGGCCGCCGGTAGACCAGGACGATTCCGAGCAACACCGCAAAGGTAACGAGCGAGATCAGCATACCGACGCGCACCAGCTCATTGCGGTACTCCATTTCGATGTGATGCTTTCCCGGTGTCACGATGATGCCCTGATAGGCGATGTTGGTGACGATGGCGGGCACCTTCAGGCCGTCCACGTGGATGGTCCAGTATTTATGTGGCGTGACACTCATGACCAGGAAGCCCTGGCCGAAGCTTTCGACGTCGAGCGTGGCGGTATTGGCCGTCTCGACGACGTGTCGGACGAAGCCGGGCGCCGGGACGAAAGTCGGACGCTGCACGAATGCGACGCCGCTCGTGAAGGTCGAAGTGCTCAACTGTTTGACGAAGTCTTCGCGGTCGCGGATCGTGACGACCTGGTCGGCGAAGTAGTAGCGAGGATAGTGCGGCCCCTCCTCGAAGGTAACGGGCAGCGACTCCTTGAAGTTGCCGTGATTCCGCTTCTTCTCGGTTTCGAAGTCACGGTAGACGGCCCGGTACCACGCATTCGACATGGCCATGAACGGCTTCCACCAGCCGGCGCGGCCGGAGCGCTTGACGTCCCATACCGAATCGGTGAGGTCTACGGACGACAGGAGCTCGGTCTTGTCGTAGTCGCGCTCGAGAACAGTCCGCAGACCGGCGCCGGCCGGGGTCATCGGGAAGAGGCCATTCCGGACGACCCAGTAGACGGCGCTGCCGGTCGAGAAGTACTGCTGTGCCGGTTTCTCGGTGCCGTACCAGTCGGCCTCATGGAACACGCTGAAGTCCTGGCGATTGCGCGGCAGAGTTCCTGCGGCGGGCGGCGGATCGAAGAATCTCCTCGGCTCCCGAGGGTTGAGCTCCCACGTCACGTAGACGAGATCGGCGACCACGAATGCCGCCGCGGCAACGAGCCAGACGCGCCGGCGGAGTTTGCGCACGGTGAAGAGCAGGGCGATCAGTAAGGCGCCGCGCACGGCGGCGATGATCCAGTCGGTCCTGGAGAGCAGGACGGCGGCCGTCACGGGCGAACCGGCGGTCATCGCCCAGGCTCTGCGGAGGGTAGCGACGTCCGAGGCCTTGCTGAGGAGGTTGAAGAGCCGGGGATAGAGCGGGGTGAAGCCGCTGATGGCCAAGACGGCGGCTACGAGTACTGTCGCCGTGGCGAAGCCGAGCGCGCCGGCACGAACATCTTCGTCGCCCGCCAGCATCCGGTCGAGCATCTGCGAGGCGAAGACGATCATGGCGAAAACGGCCACCAGGAAAAACTTCTCCGGATAGCGGACGGAGGTGGCCAGGCCGGCGTCGTAAAACCAGCGCAGCAGTGGCGTGTGCCCACCAAGAGCCAGGAGCGATGAGAGAACGAAAAGGATGAGGACGAACCGCCCGCCGCGTGGCCGCGCGAACGCGCCGCCGATTGCCAGCGCGGTGACCGCGATGCCGGCGTAGATGCTGAAAAGAAACGGCGATCCCATCCCCGGATACAGCCCGCCACCCCAGTAGTGCATCACGTTGTCGATGGAGATGTGTCCGAGAATGTTGGGGAAGATGAGCTCCGCGAACTTAGGCCAGGGCATGCTCCAGGCGCTGACAAGGTCGAAGTCGAACGGCCGCGAGCGGGCTGAATCATGGACGTGATCGATCGCCGGCAGGATCTGCGCCGCCCCAAGCAGGAAGCCGCTCGCGGAGATCATGGCGATCCAGAGGACCCGTGTGATCATTTTCGACACGCGCGGCCGGCTGTACCAGCCGCGATACAGGGCGTACATGCCGATCAACAGGCCGGTCTGCATGACGGTCGTCGGCTCGGCCACGAGAATCTGGAGGCCGAGAAACAAGGCCGCCGCGGCGAAGTCCCGGACGCGGTGCCGCAAGAGAAACCGCCGCACGAAGAGACAGGTCAGCGGCAGCCATGCCGCGCAGAAGAGAATCGGCAGGAGATTGACGTACGAGAGGTAGATGCCGCCGAGGCCGAATGAGAGCGCTCCCATCCACGCCGCGGGAGGACGGAGGTTCATCGATCGCAACAGCAGGTACATGCCGAGAAGACCGATGTAGATGTGGATGAGGATGTGAAGCCTGTATCCGAGGTCGTAGCTGGGAAGCAGGATCAGCCAGGTGAGCGGATAGAAGACCTCATGTTCCGGATTGGCGGCGATGGGCTGGCCGGCCGAGAAGTAGCGGTTCCAATACGGAAACTCGCCATGCTGGACGATCTCGCGAAGTACCTGCTTGGTCGGGTAGTAATAGCGCGTCAGGTCGCGCATGTAGAGCTCATTGACGCCGGAGAGGACGTCGGCGAAGCAGACCGTGGCGATCAGAAAAAGAAGGCCGAGCGCAAGCACGTCGGTGCGGCGGCTGACCGGCGGAAACGTCGCGTCATTCACGGCGGGCGATTGTAGTCGACTCGGAAGGGGGGTCATTTACGCTGTGTTATTCTCGCCCGCCGATGCCGCTGCATGAGAAAAAAGTCGTGGCCGTGCTGCCCGCGTACAACGCCGAAAAGACGTTGCAGGCGACGTTTAACGACATCCCGCAGGATTGGGTCGACGAGATTCTGCTCGTCGATGACCGTTCGCGCGACCGGACGGTCGAGCTGGCCCGGCAACTTCCCATGCGCGTCGTCGTCCATCCTCAGAACCGCGGGTACGGCGGCAACCAGAAGACCTGCTACCGGACGGCCATGGACGAGATGGACGGCGAGATCATGGTCATGGTCCATCCCGACCATCAGTATGACCCGAAGATCATTCCGCAGCTCGTCCAGCCTCTGCTGCGCGGCGAGTGCGACGCGGTCTTCGGATCGCGCATGCTCGGCGGGCGGCCCATGGAAGGGGGAATGCCGAAGTGGAAGTACCTGGCCAACCTCTTCCTGACGATGGTGGAGAACGCCACGTTCTATATCTTCCTCTCCGAGTATCACTCCGGGTTCCGTGCCTACTCGAAGAGATATCTCGACGCCATCAACTTCGAGGCGAATTCGGACGACTTCGTCTTCGACACGGAGATCATCGCCCAGGGTGTGGCCAAAGGGATGCGCATCCGCGAGGTGCCGATCTCGACGCGTTATTTCGATGAGGCATCGCAGATCGGATTCTGGCGCTCGGTGCGGTACGGGCTGGAGATCCTGAAGACGATGGCGCTCTACAAGCTGCACAAGAAGCACATCTGGTCACACCGGATCTTCCGCGACCCGGTGACGCGCATCGCCGTCAGAACGGCCACGACGTAGGAGGCAGGGCGGATTCGTTTCGCGCGCGTGCGATCGCCCGAGGTGGCACGGGCAGCCCTCCGACGGCGCGGCTCATCGCGCCCGGCTGTTCGAAGTAGACCTCCTCGATGTAGCCGATCCGCAGCCGGTCCGTGAGCGTCGGCGCCGGGGCCAGCGCGGCGAGCCCGAACAGGAGCACCGCGCCGAGTGCTGCGAAGATTGCCTTCCGTTTCGCCGTGACGATGATCGCCGCCGCGACGATCGCGAACGGCACCGCGATCGCGAGCGGCCCGGCGATGAGGTGGAAGAGGTTCGGTGTCACCAGGCCGTTTCGCAGCAGCGGAAGGGCGAGCGACGAAAAAGGGGCGGCGAAGCTGCGGTCAGGGAAGGGGAAGGTCAGCGCCAGCGGTACCACGGCGGCGGCGGACGCGCCGAAGGCGATCCACTCGATTACCGTCGACACGCCGAAGGCGAGCGGGAAGAGCAGGAACGGGATGGCCGGCACGAGGTAGCGGGGCCCGACGCTCCACCCGCCATGCCAGTTTGGATAGCCCGAGTAGAAAACGATCAGCGCGGCCGGCACGAGCACGAGGGCCAGGAAGGCCTCCCGCGGCAGAACACGCCATGCCCGAGGCAGTGTCGCGATCGCCACGAGCAGGATCGGGGCGAAGACGAACAGTCCTCGCGATGGATCGAACAGCAGTCGAAGCAGCGTCGATGGCTGTGGCAGGCCGATGCCGAATACGCCTTGCTGAGCCAGGGATCGGAACTGGGCATTGCGCTCATTGCCGGACGAGAGCGCGAAGATACTGCCGAAGAGAAGCTTGTCATAGACAGCCAGACCGATAGCGAAAGGAAGCGCGCCGGCGATGATGCGCGGTGCCCGCCGCCAGGCGCAGGCCACGAGTACGACAGCGGCGATCGCGCAGGGGTACTCGGAGACCGTGGCCAGCCCCATCAGCGCGCCGGCCGCGTAGGCGTTGACCGCGCCGTTTGGCTCGGAGAACAAGAGTGCCCACGCCCCGAAGAGCGCAGCCGCGGTCAGAGCGTGAGAGAAGTTGAGCAAGCCGTAAACAAAGAGAGGCGTGGCGAAGAGGAGCGCCAGAACGGTCGCGTCGATCCGCTCCGGCGCGGCGCCACGCCGCCCCGAGGCCCGCACCACCGCCCACGCCAGGAGCAGCAGCGGCACGGTTGCGGCGAGGAAGCGCATGGCATTGGCCGTCATCCGCATCGTTGCCGCCGACGGCGGTCCCGCCACGGCCCGCGCCAGCGCGTATGCCGGCAGACCGGCCAGTGCCGCCCCGGGTGCCTTGTTCGAGTAGATGCGGCCATCGACCTCCGAGGCATCCTCGAATGCGCTTCCGCCGAGTAGCGGGAGGAGGGGAGTGATCTCGAAGGTGTGTCGCTCGACGAGCGAGGCCGCCGTCGCCCAGCGGGTCATCTCGTTCGGGGAGACGAAGTGGGGAAATACGGGAATGACGATGATAGCGAGAAGGGCGTAGAACCAGAGCGTCGACCGCACGGACGCATTGTGCACCGGTGTGCCGTTGGTAGCGCCGCCGGCTCGGCGGCTGGACCGCCAGCGGCTCGCTGGCGGTGTTTGCCGAAGTCGCCGCCGAGCCGGCGGCGGTACAGCCGGCGAGCCGCCGGCGCTACGCTTCGGCCAAGCGTGCGCGCAGCTCGTCACTGACTTCGACGCCGTCCGCCTCGCAGGCGCGGGCGACTGCCTCGAACGCTTCGCGCCGGCGTCCATCGCGCAGCATCTCGAGCACTCCGGCCGCGATGATGCCGTCGAAGAAGCGCTTGCGGTCGATGTCGGTGGGGAGCACGCTCTTGGCGGATTTGCGCAGCGTGCCGAGCAGGTCGTTCACTGCCGCGTACTCCGGCCCGATCATTCGCTGCATGTCCTCTTTCAGCGTCCGGGCGAGAGCCGGCGATTTGCCTCCCGTGGAAATGGCGATCTGGATCGAGCCTTTCTCGATGATGGCCGGGACGATGAATTCGCACAGGTGTGTGACGTCGACGACGTTCACGGGGATCCGCCGCCGGCGGCAGTCGCGGGCCACGCGGGCATTGACGCACTGGTCATCCGTGGAGGCGATCACGATCGATGCGCCCTCGAGGTCGGCCTCGGAGTACAACTTGCGCCGTACCGCGAGAGCGCCATCGCCCTCCCAGGCCGCGATCTCGCCGGTGATCTCCGGGCTGACGATCGTTACGCGCGCTCCATACCGCATCATGGTTTCGGCTTTGCGTGCGCACACGGTTCCACCGCCGACGATCAGCACCGCGCGATCCTCGATGTCGATGTAGATGGGGTAGTAGGGGAAGTGTTTTTTCATGGTGCGTGAGGGGGTGGGGAGTGGGGGGTGGGGTGTGGGAGATCAGATGGCCGGGTTGCGAGATCGCCGGCGGCCCTTTCTCCAACTCCCCACACCCCACTCCCCACCCCCCGTCTCTAATAAATCGGGAACCTGTCGCACAACTCCTTCACGCCCTTCTTCACCTGTGCGATGACGGCGACATCGCCCCTGGCGTCGAGAACGCGGGCGATCAGCTCGGCGATCGTGACCATCTCCGGTTCGCGCAGGCCGCGCGTGGTCACGGCGGGCGTCCCGATGCGGATCCCCGAGGCCACCATCGGCTTCTGCGTGTCGAAGGGAATCGTGTTCTTGTTGACGGTGATATTCGCCGCCTCCAGGAAGTTCTGGCCGTCTTTGCCGGTGATCCCTTTCGAGAAGACATCGGTCATGAAGAGATGGTTGTCGGTGCCGCCGCTGACGATGCGGAAGCCGGCGCTGGCGACGGCCTGGGCCAACGCCCGCGCGTTGCGGATGATCTGGGCCTGATACTCCTTGAACTCGGGCTGCAGCGCTTCGCGAAAGGCCACGGCTTTGGCCGCGATGATGTGGACGAGCGGGCCGCCCTGGATTCCCGGGAAGACCGAGCGGTCGAGGTCTTTCGCGTACTCCGCCTTGCAGAGCACGAGCCCGGCCCGGGGGCCGCGCAGCGTCTTGTGCGTGGTGGTGGTGACGAAGTCGGCGTAGGGGACAGGCGAGGGATGATGCCCGGCGGCGACCAGACCGGCGATGTGGGCGATATCCGCCATCATCAGCGAGCCGGTCCTGTCGCAGATCTCCCGGATCCGTTTGAAGTCGATGACGCGTGAGTAGGCGGAAGCTCCGCAGATGACGAGCCGCGGCTTGTGCTCGTCAGCCAGCCGTTCCATCTCGTCGTAGTCGATCAGCTCATCGCCCTGACGGACGTGGTAGGCGACGACGTTGAAGTCGCGGCCGGAGTACGACAGCGGATGGCCATGCGTGAGATGCCCGCCGTGCGAAAGGTCCATGCCCATGATCGTGTCGCCGGGCTTGAGGACGCTGAAGTAGACGGCCATGTTGGCCTGCGAGCCGGAGTGGGGCTGAACGTTGGCGTGCTCTGCACCGAAGAGTTGCTTGGCGCGATCGATGGCGATGCTCTCGACGATGTCGGTCGGTCCACAGCCTCCGTAGTACCGCTTGCCCGGATACCCCTCGGCGTATTTATTCGTGAAGACCGACCCCATCGCCGTCAGGACAGCCTGGGATACGTGGTTCTCCGAGGCGATCAGTTCGAGGGTGTCGTTCTGCCGTTCGGTCTCCAGACGGATGGCGTCGGCAATCTCGCGGTCGACGTCGGGGAGCGAGCGCTGGAGGAACTCGTGACCCGTGGCGGCGTTCTGCCGCTCGTGAATCGTCGTCGTCATGCGGCGATCTTACCCGATAATCGCAAAGCGATGACTGTGCGTCCGCGGGTTCTCTTTCTGCTTCTGCTCGCTGCTCTCTTCGTCTTCGCGGCGACGCTCGGCTTCTTCTTTTTTCGCGACAATTTCTCGACGCATTATCCGATCAAAGTCCTCTCCGCCGCCGCCTTTCGCGCCGGGGAGATTCCGTGGTGGAACTTCGCGGACGGCGGCGGCCAGCCGCTGGCCGGCAACCCGAACACGCTGACGTTCTATCCGGACAACTTCCTCTACCTCGTGCTGCCGGCGCACGTGGCGCTCAATCTTCACTTCCTGCTCCATCTCGTCCTGGGCTGGCTGGCGATGCGAGCGCTGACGCGCTCGCGGTTCGCGGCGTGGTTATGGGTGTTGTCCGGCATCGCCATCTCAGCCCTTTCGTTCTACAACCTCATCACGGCGGTCGCGCTCGTGCCGTTTGCGTTTCTGGCGGTGGAGCGGCGCAGCGCACCGCAACTTGGTCTGGCATTCGGCCTCATGGCTCTGGCGGGTGAGCCGGTGACGATCATCGCGGCGGCGATCGCCGTGCTGGTTCTGGCTGTGGGGCGCATGCGCATCGCCCCGATCCTCGTCGCGATCGGGATTGCGCTCCTCCTGGCAGCGCCGCAACTCCTCGCTTACGGCGAGATCGCGGCCGAGGTCGAACGCGCGCACGGCTACTCCGCGCAGACCGTGCTCAATGCCTCGTTCGATCCGCGGCGGCTGTTGGAGCTCGTCGCGGGTCCTTTCGTTCGTATCGATGCCCCGCACCTCTTTCCGACGCTGATCCTCGGGGTGATCATCATTCCAGCGCTCTTCCGGCGATCGCGTTACACGGTGGTGGCCGGATTGATGCTGTTCTTCGCGCTCGGTTCGTTCAATCCGCTCGTGCGCGCGGCGGTCGAGTCGATCCGTGCGCTGCGCGTCGGCAGGTTCCCGGAGAAATTCGCGCTGGTGATGTGCGCCGCGCTGGTGGTGCTGGCGGCCGAGTACTTCCGCGAGTCGAAGACAAGGCGGATCTGGACGATCGTCACCTTTGCACCGTTGCTGATCTGGATGGTCTGGACCGTTCCGATCGACTGGTTCAGCCCATACCGTGTGGCGCCGCAATCCCCGCAGCGCGTGTTCGCGATGTCGATGCCCGGCGGACAAGCCATTGACCGCGAAAACTATCGTGACCGTGCGCGACGCCTGGAGCCTCTGTTTGGCGCCATTGCAGGACGCGAGTTCGTGCTGAATCGATCGGGCGATGGGATGCACTCGCTCCTCAGCCGCGTGGCTGCGGAGCGTTTCGTGACCACGGGAAATCGCGCCTGGCTGCGCATCGCCGTGGCGCCCACCGCGATCGTTCCGGAAGCGCTCGCCGCGCCGTCGATAACCGATGCAGTGAACCTGATCGAGAGCGGAGCGCCGGCTGTCGCACCGCGGGCATTCACGTCGGTCCCGGGTGCACGCGTGTCGCGTGTGGCGCGGGAAGGGCAGACGGTCGCTATCGACGTGTTCGCTCCCGGCACGGCGCTCGTCGCCGTCGATCAGTCGTACTTCCGGGCCTGGTCAGCGCGGATGGGCGATCACGAGCTCGAGACGATGCCGATCAATCTCGACCGGCTCGGTATCATCGTTCCAGGGAGCGGAACCGTGACGCTCCGTTTCGGCCGGTACCGCACTGCCGTGCTGGTGGCCTGGGTGATCTCCTCGTTGCTATTCGTGGCGCTGCTTGTCGCGATGCGCATCGAGAAACTCGGTAACGGCGACGAAAACGTCGGTGGGACGGGAGAGTCCGGCCTGCGTCAGGATCCGTTGGTGCAGGGTTAACGAGACTGGGTGGGCGCCGGCTTCCGATCAAAGAACTCGATGGCCGCTCCGGCGAGATAGAGTGAGCCGACGATCACGATTGCCTGCTCACTTGCCGCCAACGCGCGCTCGAATGCTCTCCGCGGTTCCGGCTCGGCGATTCCTTTGACTCCGGCCAGCTTCACCAGCCGCGCTGCCGGCTCCGACCTCGGGGGGTACGGCTCCGTGGCGATGATGGTGTCGAAGAGAGGGAAGAGCGCCGCCGCGACAGCGTCGACGTCTTTGTCGCCCATGATGCCGAAGACGAGGAGGCGGGGAGTGGCCACGTGCCTGGCCAGAAACGGCGCGACGGCGGCGATGGCGTGGGCATTGTGGCCGCCATCGATCCAGATCTCTTTGCCGTCTCGTTCGATCCGCTCCAGGCGGCCGCGCCAGCGGGTCGTCGCGACGCCGTGCTCGATCGACTTCCTTGTCATCTTCGCCAGCACCGGCCGCAGTTCCTCGGCGGCGCGCACCGCCAGTGCGGCGTTGCGCCGCTGGAACGAGCCAGCCAGCGGCGTCGAATGGTTCCCGGTCACGACATGAAATGGACAGCCGAACTTCGCCGCGCGCCGGCGGACTACGGAAAGAACTGCCGGATCGTCGTTCGATGTGAGGACGATCGCGCCGCGGTGGATGACGCCGGCCTTCTCGCTGGCGATCTTATGGATCGTCCCGCCGAGAAACTCCGTGTGATCAAAGCCAACCGGCGTGATGAGAGCGGCCAGCGGGCGGACGACGTTCGTGGCGTCGAGACGCCCGCCCATCCCGACCTCGAGCACGGACACATCGCACCGCGCTTGTGCGAAGGCGATGAAGGCGATGAGCGTCAACGCCTCGAAGTAGGTCGGGACGATTTCCACCCGTTCGGCGGCAAGGCGGAGCCGGCCGATCGCGCCGGTAAGACCCGCATCGTCGATCATCGTCCCGCCGATCATCCATCGTTCGCGCAACTCGACGAGATGCGGCGAGGTGTAGAGGCCGGCGCGATATCCCGAGGCGTTCAGGATCGAAGCGAGCGTCGCCGAGGTCGAGCCTTTGCCGTTCGTTCCGGCGACGATGATCGACGGACAGGCTTTTTCCGGATGACCGAGCGCCGTCAACAGCGATCTCATTCTGCTCAGGCCGGGGCGGATTCCGGTGCCCTGAAGCGAATCGAGCCAGAGCAGGGCCGCGGTCGTCACGAGATCAGGACGCCGCTTCGCGTCGCTTGCCCGTGAACATGCGCAGGAACCGGGCCAGAGCCGGCTTCATCTCCGCGCGCGGCGTGATGAGGTCGACCATTCCGTGCTCGACGAGGAACTCGGCGCGCTGGAAGCCCTCGGGAAGCGTCTGCCGGATGGTCTGCTCGATCACGCGCGGGCCGGCGAAGCCGATCAGCGCCTTCGGCTCGGCGATGTTGAGATCGCCCAGCATCGCGTACGAGGCCGTCACGCCGCCCGTGGTCGGGTCGGTGAGGATGGAGACGAATGGAAGGCGGGCGTCGGCCAGACGGGCCAGCGCGGCGGAGATCTTCGCCATCTGCATGAGGGAGAGGATGCCTTCCTGCATCCGTGCGCCGCCGGAGGTCGAGACGATGAGCAGGGGCTCCTTCTTCTCCAGCGCGCGCTCGGCGGCGATGGTGATCTTCTCGCCGACCACGGATCCCATCGACCCACCCATGAACGCGTACTCCATGGCGCAGATGACCACGCTGAGGCCATCAAGCTTCCCCTCGGCGCAAAGGACGGCGTCTCCCTTGCCGACCCGCGCTTCGTAGACCTTCAGCCGGTCGCGGTAGCGCTTCGTGTCGCGGAACTCGAGCGGGTCGGCTGACCGGATCTCGGCGGCGAACTCCTTGTACTTGCCGTCGTCGAACAGGATCTCGAAACGCTCCCGGGCGCTGAGGCGGAAGTGGTGGTTGCACTTGGGGCAGACGTTGAAGTTCTGCTCGACTTCCTTCCGGTAAACGATCTCCTTGCAATCATCGCATTTGACCCAGAGCCCCTCCGGGATCGCGACCTGCTTTTCAACCGCTTCCTTCGGCTTTTTCTCTTTGCGGAACCACGCCATGGCCGGGACTCTAGCTCAAATCGCCGGCGGAGCGCCACGCCGCAAGGAGCGTGCTTAGATCTCCCGGAAGATGTATGGGCGCAGCACGTCGAGATTCTCTTCGAGCTTGGTCACGTCGAGGAATCGCAGCGTCGCGGCGATCGAGGAGAGCAGGGAGTTACCGTCCTGCGGCGTGTAGCAGAAGCCGACGACTTTCCTCGGGCTCGGGACGGTCAGCGTCGACATCGGCATGACGGTCTGGGAGAGGATGCGGCCGAAGTAGCCGTGGTCGCGGCCGAACGAGAAGATCTGGTTCACGGAACGCTTGTTCGTGCAGGCCACGCGTGTATTCGAGCGGAGCAGTGACTTGACCTCCTCGAGCGTCGTATCGTGGCGGAGGTCGAGGTCGAACCAGAGCGTGTGCATGTACTGCGTGTTGATCTTGATGGCTGAGGAGAATAGGTTGAGCTTCTCGCCGATGGTCTGGAAGAGGTGGTAGGCGTCACGGGCGTGATGCGTACCGAACTCGGGGTCGTCGTGCTTGCCGGCCTCGGGGGCGGCGATGAAGCCTTTGGCGTCGGAGACATCGTTCGCCCGGCGCATGCAGACGAAGCGGCCCGCGGCCAGGCTGATCTTGCCGGCGTGCGTGGCGATCGTCTTGAGGAGCACGGAGATGTTGTGGGTGTTGCAGGAGACGACTTGCACGAAGCGCTGGTCCGGGGACTGCACTTCCTCGTTGATGCCGCGCGCGTAGGGTTTGCCGAAGCCGAACTCCGATCCCTGCGCCAGAAACCCCTTCGGGCCGCTGCAGCGGTTGTAATACTTGGCCTTGTTGTCGTTGCCGGCCGGGGTGCAGTCGACGACGACGGTGGCGCGATCGAGCGCTTCCTCGGTCGTGAAGGAGACGCGATGGCCGAGCCGTGTGAACTCGTCGCGTGCATCCTCATCGACAACCAGTCTCCCGCCGTGGTTGATCAGGTGCTCCACCATGGCGCGGTCATCGGCCTTGGGGGTGCGCTTGTGGAACGTAACCTCGTCGATGCCCCACTTCTCCTTGAAATTGGTGAACAGCCCGATCAGAGGCTCCCCGATCGTACCGGTCCCCACGACATGAACGATGTTTTTGTTCGACATTGCTGAGCTCCCCGGAAAAGCGCGCGGATTGTAACAGGGTCGGTTGACAGGGATCCCGTAAGGACGCATCGTTCAGTCATGGCAACCGTAATTCTCGAGATCCCTATAGGACCGTCACGAACAGTTGAAAAGGCGCGCGGCAGCGGAGGGTCTGAGCGTGCCCGACTACTTGTTGCGAGAGACTGAGCCGGTTACGCCCCGTTTGTCGCAAAAGGAATTGTTCGAGCGGTTGAAGAGGCGGTCGCGTATCGACATCGGCATGTCGGGCGCAGACCTTGTTCACGCCGCGCGAGAAGCGCGCATGCAGCATCTCGACGAGCTGTTTGATGACCTCCGAAATCGTCGATGACGCCTCGGTGGTCGTCGACTTGGTCGTGGCGCGCGGACGGGCACCATTGCGGAGCGAATTCTTGACATCGGGCAGCTCGGGATGCATCCTGAAAATGCGATGGCAACCGTGATTCTTGAGATCCCCGAGGATCGTCACGAGCAGTTGAAAATACGCGCCGCAGCGGAGGGTCTGAGTGTATCCGAGCTCTTGCTGAGAGAGTCGGAACGCATTGCGCCGCGGACCTCTCAGAAAGAGTTGTTTGAGAGGCTGAAGAGGCTGCCGCGCATCGACTTCGGCATGTCCGGTGCTGATCTGGTTCGCGAGTCACGTGAGGAGCATGATCGGGAAGTCGATGAATGGCTCAGTCATCGTTGACACGTCGATCGTCGTTGACATCCTTGCGAACGTTCCGAATATAGCTGCGGCTGTGGAGGAGCACGGGGCGATCCTCCACGCGCCGTACGCGCTTGATGTCGAGTTCATGAACGTGCTCCGGAATCAGTGGCTACATCGTCGTATCACTCCTCAGGAAGGAACGCGTCTCATCGGCGAACTCGAGAGGATGATCGCCGTCCGTCACCCGCACGAGGGACTGCTCGATCGTGCGTGGGCGCTGCGTAATAACGTGTCCGCTTACGATTCGCTGTTCGTGGCTCTCGCCGAGCATCTCGACATTCCCCTCCTTACCCGCGATCGCCGCCTGGCCCGCTCCTCCGGCCACACCGCCCGCATCGAGTTCATCGAATAGAATCCGCGGCCCATGGCCACTAAGCCCGATCCCGGCGAGAAGTTGATCGCCTCGAACAAGAAGGCCTTTCACGACTACTTCGTCCTGCAGAAGGCGGAGGCGGGGGTGTCGCTGACCGGTACCGAGGTCAAATCGCTCCGGGACGGAAAGGCGAACATCAAGGACTCCTACGTCATCTTCAAAGGGGGCGAGGCGTTTCTCTTCAACGCCCACATCTCGCCCTACTCCCATGGCAACCTTCAGAACCATGAGCCGGAGAGGAACCGGAAGCTCCTCCTGCACCGTCGCGAAATCGAGAAACTGCGGGAGCAGGTTGTCGAAAAGGGCCTCACGGTCGTCCCGCTGCGCCTCTATTTTAAAGGCGGCAAGGTCAAGGTCGAGATCGCTGTCGTACGCGGAAAGAAGCTCTACGACAAGCGTGAGACCGAGAAACGACGTGAGCTCGATCGCGAAGCGGCAGTGGCAATGAAGCAGCGCTGACGGGTCCGGTGTGGTCTGAGAGCCACAGTCGTGACCCACCCGCACCACAGAATCGAAGAGCCGCACGAATCGCGTAAAACACGCAAGTCGCTTTCAACAAAGGTGTTAGCAACGGTTTGAGGCGACTGACCGTGCGTGGCACTTCCCCTGCTCTTAAGCGAACCGGACATGTACGTAAAGCGCAAGACGATCAACACCAAAGTCAGCATCTCCGGCATCGGCCTCCATTCCGGCATCTACACCAAAGTCGAGCTTCACCCGGCACACGCGGGCAGCGGCATCGCCTTCGTCCGCGCGGACCTCGGCCTGCGCATTCCCGCGCTGCAGGCTTCGACCACGGCACTCGACCACGCCACGACTGTGGGCCGCGATGACGTATCGGTGGGAACGGTCGAGCATCTTCTCTCTGCCCTGATGGCCTACGGCATCACGGACCTCGACATCCACATCAATGGCCCCGAGGTTCCGATCATCGACGGAAGCGCGTTGCCGTTCATGCACCTCATCGATGCCGCCGGCGTTCGCGAGCTCGGCGCAGACATCCGCGTGCTTCGCATCACGGAACCGATCGAAGTCGTCGACGGCAACAAGAGCATTCGCATCACCCCGTCGAACAGGCTCGTGGTCAAGTACAAGATCGACTTTGCCCATCCCACGATCGGCAGGCAGGCCTTGCAGTTCGACTCTCACCACGACAACTTCCTGAAGAAGATCGCGCCCGCGCGGACATTCGGCTTCAAGCACGAGGTCGAGAAGTTGCGCGCCGCCGGTCTCGCGCGCGGCGGCTCGGTCGAGAATTGCATCGTCCTCGACGAGGGTGGCGTGATGAACGGTCCGCTCCGGTTCCGTGACGAGTTCGTCCGGCACAAGATCCTCGATCTGGTCGGCGATCTGGCCCTGGTCGGTCGTCCCGTCTTCGGCGAGATCACCGCATACCGGGCCGGCCATGCGCTGCACTCGCGGTTTGTCGAGCAGATTCTTCGCACCGTCGAAGCCGAGGAAGGCGCTCCCGCGGTCGCCGCCAGAGGAATCGAGAGCTTCGCTTAGGCGCGACTCAGGTACGGCGGTGAAGCGGAAACCTGACGGAGTGTGGTAAAACAACCACACCGTGCGTTCGCTCGTCCTGGCATCTGTTCTTCTGCTGCTTGCCGGGCCGGCGTCCGCGGACGATCCGACGATCGAGACGCTGACCGCGAAGGCGATGAACCGGCAGATCAGCGTCCATTTCACGATGACGCATGCCTTCGATCGTGATCAGACGCTTCAGGGTTTGAAGAGCGGTGTCCCGACGACGCTTACCTACGTCGTTGAGATCTTCCGCGACCGGCCTCACTGGTTCGACGAGGGGATCAGTCGTTCGCGGATCGAAGTAGTGGCCACGTTCAACTCGCTCACCCGCGAGTACCTCCTCAATTACCGACGGGACCACAAGCTCGTCCGCTCGGAGACGTTCAACGACCTTGCCGCTTTGCAGCGGGCAATGACCACCATCGACGAGCCGAATCTCTTCGACATCGGCAAGCGGCCGCCATACAAGCTCAAGGTGCGCGCCAAGGCCGATCTGATGCGCGGCTGGCTGCTCTACTTTATCCCCTGGGAGTTCTCGACCCGCTGGAAGGTCGTGCGTGTGGTGGCCCCTCCGGAGACGGGGCGATGACGCTGCCGGCGCTGCTCCTCCGCTACCGGAAAGATCCTCGCGTCATCGTCACGGTGCCGCTGCTGATCCTGGCGGCGACGAGCCTGATCTACTACGCCGTCCAGAAAGCGAAAGAGCTCTCTCCCGAGGCGCTCAGCAGCCAGGTGCTGCTGTTCGTCCTCTGGAACATCAACATCCTCCTGATCTTCGGGATCCTCTTCGTACTCCTGCGCGGGGTGGTGAAGCTCGTCCTGGAGCGGCAACGCGGCATCATCGGATCGCGGTTCCGGACGAAGCTGGCCGTTGCCTGGGTGGCCACTTCGCTCATCCCGGTTCTCATCCTCTTTTTCTTCGCCACGGACCTTCTTCGGACGTCGATCGACCGCTGGTTCAACGCGCCTGTGAGCCGCATCCTGAAGAACGGGGAAGCGATCGCGCAGATGGCCGAGGATCAGTCCGCGACGATGGCGGCGGCTGCGGCGCGAGAGATCG
Organism: Thermoanaerobaculia bacterium; assembly: GCA_035482045.1. GTDB lineage: Bacteria > Acidobacteriota > Thermoanaerobaculia > Gp7-AA8 > Gp7-AA8 > JADGNZ01. The sequence continues at coordinate 109,995 of DATHRD010000104.1, read as the reverse complement.
CCGCCAGCGCCTCGACGGACGATCCTGCGCAGCTCGATGCCGTTCTCAATCACGTCCAGCAGTTTCACAGCGTGGACATGGTCGCCCTTTACCGCAACGGCGCACTGGTCAGAGTCGTTGCCGATCCGCGCGCGCCAATCCATGAGATCTCCGAGCCGCCGAAGAATTTCTTCGACGACGTGGCCGCCTCCGGCCACGCCACGAAGATCGATGTCGGCGCGAGCGGGAAGTGGATCCGTTCCGCGACGCGCGTCGGCGCGACGCCGTACGTGGCCATCGCCGGGGTCTTCATCCCCGGATCGATGAGCCGGCTCATGGATGACTCCATCATCCAGCACAAGAACTTCCAGCAGCTCAACGCGCAGCGGCCAACGCTGAAGGCCTCGCAGACGTCGTTGTTCCTGGCCGTGACGCTGGCGATTCTCTTCGGGACGCTGTGGACGTCGATCTACGCCTCGCGGCGTATCACGGTCCCGATCAAGGCGCTGGCCGAGGCGACGGGCAGGCTGGCTGAAGGCGGGTATGGACATCGCGTGGCCGTGGCGGCCACCGACGAGGTGGGCCGGCTCATCGAATCGTTCAACGACATGTCGACGCAGCTCGACGAGCAGCGGCAGGCGCTGACGCAGACGAATCAGTACCTGTCGACAGTGCTCGACAGCGTTTCGGCCGGCATCCTCGCCTTCACCGACTCGTTCGAACTGCTCAGCATCAACCACGCCGCGCTGCAGATGCTGCAGATCGAAGAGCCGCGCTCGGCGGCGAATCTGTCCGAGGTGCTGACAGGCGATCTCACGCCGCTATTCGACACGCTGCGCGAGTTGACGGTGCGCGGTGGCCGGGCGCGCGAGGTGACGCTCATCCGGGGTGGCGAGCTGCGGTACCTGGAGGTCTCCGTGGCCCGCCTGTCCGGCCGCGGCGATGAAGGTTGGGTCGTGGCGATCGAGGATTCGACCTCACTCGTCCAGGCCCAGAAGCTCGCGGCATGGAATGAGGCGGCCCGGCGAATCGCCCACGAGATCAAGAACCCGCTCACGCCGATTCAGCTCTCGGCGGAACGGATTGCCCGCAAGTACCGCAACAACGATCCCGATACGGCATGCGCAATCGAGGAGGGAACGAAGACCATCGTCTCCGAGGTGGGACACCTGAAGCGGATGGTCGACGAGTTTGCCCGTTTCGCCCGCATGCCCGCGGTCCACCTGCGCCATGCCCAGCTCGCCGAGATCCTGCAGCAGGCGGCAGGGTTGTATCGCGATGTGAAGCCGGGCGTATCGGTCAGCGTTTCCGTTGAAGACGACATCGAGTTGCTTGTCGATCCGGAGCAGATCCGCCGCGCCGTCGGCAACCTCCTGAAAAATGCGGTGGAGGCGACGGAATCCGGTGAAGTACGCGTCTCCGCCCGCCGCGCCCCGCATCGCGTCGTCATCGAAGTCGCCGATCCCGGCCGCGGCGTCCCCGACGCCGACAAGGAGAAGCTGTTCCTCCCATACTTTTCCACCAAAGGCCGCGGCACCGGCCTCGGCCTGGCGATTGTCCACCGCATCGTGAACGACCACGACGGCCGCATCTCCGTCCACGACAACCACCCAAAAGGAACCAGATTTGAGATCGAGCTCCCCGCATAACGGAACTGGGATCGAAGCCCTCCCTGGGACCGCGGGCGTCCCGCCCGCAGACTCGCGCGATCCTAAGAGACAGGCCGGGAGGGAGGAGGTCCCCCCGCTCGCATCAAGTGACCATAGTCCCGAGCTCGGCGGACGGGACGTCCGCGCTCCCAGGGAGGCCGCCCTCCCATCCGCCCCACCGAGGAACACCCGCGCGCCGAGGGGCTGGTACTCCCGCGGTTATCTCCCTCACTTCGACTACCCAGGCCTCGTTCAATCCATCACCTTTCGCCTTGCGGACGCGCTGCCGCTAAAGCTCATCGCTGAGTGGAAGAGCGAGCTGGAGATCGATCGTCACACTCCCGCCGACGACCCACGGATGAAGGATCTCCGACGCAGGATCGATCGCTACGAGGATGCGGGACACGGTTCCTGTGTCCTTCGTGATCCTCGCGCGGCGAGCCTCGTCGAGAATGCTCTTCTGCATTTCGACTGGGAGCGCTACCGCCTCATTGCGTGGTGCGTGATGCCGAATCACGTACACACCTTGATCGAGATGCGCGACGGATTCGTGTTGTCAGGGATTCTCCACTCTTGGAAGTCATATACGTCAAAGGAGATTAATAAGCTCTTCGGCACCAAAGGACAGTGCTGGTTCGAGGACTATCGCGATCGATTCATTCGCGATGAGAGGCATTTTCATATCGCAGTTGCCTATATCGAGAACAATTCAGTCAAGGCAGGGTTGTGTCGAGTGGCTCAGGAGTGGCTGTTTTCCAGTGCAAAGTATCGCGAGCTCGGCGGGCGGGACGCCCGCGGTCCCAGGTAGGTGATGGCTAAGATACTTATTATCGACGACGAGGCTTCCATTCGGGGGACGCTCGCGAACATCCTCCGCGACGAGGGGCATCAGCCCACCCTCTGCGATTCCGGCGAGGCTGCCATCGCTCAGTTCGCGCGCGAGGAGTACGACCTCGTCTTTCTCGATCTCTGGTTGCCGGGCATCGACGGTATGGCTGTGCTGGAGCGGCTCAAGACCGCGGGCGCGCCGCCGGTGATCGTCATCTCCGGTCACGGCAATATCGACTCCGCCGTCCGCGCCACGCGGCTCGGCGCCTACGACTTTCTCGAGAAGCCACTCTCGCTGGAGCGTGTCCTGCTCACCGTGAACCATGCGCTGGCGGACCGCAAGCTGCGCGAGCAGGTGCGCGATCTCCACCGCCATTTCACTCTCGAAGAGCTGCTGATCGGCGAGAGCGACGCCATGAAGAAGCTCGACGAGCAGATCCGCTCCGCCGCGCCGACGAACAGCCGCGTCCTCATCACGGGCGAGAACGGCAGCGGGAAGGAGATCGTGGCTCGTACGCTGCACCGCCTCTCCCAGCGCGCCGAGCACCCGTTCATCGACGTCAACTGCGCCGCCATCCCCGAGGAACTGATCGAGTCGGAGCTGTTCGGACATCGCAAGGGGGCGTTCACCGGGGCCATCGACGACCGCAAGGGCAAGTTCGAATTGGCCGACAGCGGCACACTCTTCCTCGACGAGATCGGCGACATGAGCCTGAAGACGCAGGCCAAGGTGCTGCGCGTACTGCAGGAGCAGACGTTCCAGAAAGTCGGTGGACAGCAGACGATCAGCGTCGACGTGCGCGTCATCGCGGCGACGAACAAGAGTCTGGAGACGGAGATCGCCTCGGGGAGTTTTCGCAGCGATCTCTACTACCGGCTGAACGTCGTCCCGATCGAGGTGCCACCTTTGCGCGCGCGCGGCAACGACGTCACGCTCCTGGCCGAGCATTTTCTACGTCGCTTCGCGGCGGAGACCGGGACGCCGAAGAAGCGTCTTTCGTCCGGCGCGGCCTCGAAGCTTCGCGCCTATCACTGGCCCGGGAACGTGCGCGAGCTGCGCAACGTGATCGAGAGGATGGCCATCCTGATGAAGGGCGAGGTCATCGAGCCGGAGGAGGTGCAGCTCGGCGGCGCCGCCGCTCCACCGGCGCAGATCGATACCCATCTGTCGCTTCGTGAAGCACGCGACGAGTTCGAGAAGCAGTACATCCTCTCGCGTCTCCGCGAGCTGGCCGGCAACGTGAGCCGCACCGCCGAGGCCCTCGGCGTGGAGCGTTCCAACCTCTACCGGAAGCTGCACGCCTACGGCATCCGCGTGGAGCGTCCGTAGGAATAGCTCCGAGGGGCAGGCCGTTAGCGGGCGAGACAACGGCGCGAGCTTGACAGCACCCGAAACGCTGACTACCCTTCGCCGTTCGTTCGCGGGCATAACTCAGTTGGTAGAGTGCAACCTTGCCAAGGTTGATGTCGCCGGTTCGAGTCCGGTTGCCCGCTCCATCCTAACTTCAATGGTTCCTATGATTTAGGAACTGGAGCATCAGCACTGTACCCCGTACGTACCTCCGCCGCGCAAACTGGAGGCACGTATGGGGCTTTCTGTTTATCGGCGACACACGCCGGAGTGCGGGAAAAAGTCCCGCGCCTACCGCCGCTGTTCCTGCCCCGTGTGGGTGCAGGGTTCCCTCGGAGGGGAGAAGGTCAGGAAGTCTCTTGATCTGACCTCCCTAGACGCGGCCCAGGAGCTCATCCAGCAATGGAAAGAAGCCGGAAGGATAGGCGCTGAGGCTAAGAAGCGGAAGACGCCAGGAGAAGCCGTAGAAGCGTTTCTACTCGATGCGGAGGCCCGCAATCTGGCCGAGGCGACCGTTACCCTCTACCGCCGCTTCCTCAAAGGCCACTTCGTGAAATGGTGCGAGGCGCAACGCATTACGGACCTTCGGAGACTGGATGTTCCGGTGGTCCGTCGTTACCGCGAAAGCTGGACCTGGGCGCCTGTCACGGCAGCTCGGCGGCTCGAACGCCTCCGAACCTTCTTCACCTTCTGCGTGGATTCGAGCTGGATGGAGAAGAACCCCGCGAAGGTTCTGAAACCGCCGAAGGTCAAAGGCACCTCGAAGATGCCGTTCACGGATGAAGAGGTCCGGCGCATCATCGCAGCATGCGACAAGCTCGTGACCAGAGGCAGGTACGGTACGGAGGAGAACAGCATCCGGGTCAAAGCCTTCATCCTGATTCTCCGGTACACAGGTCTCCGCATCTCTGACGCTGCGAAGCTCGACACGTCACGGGTGCAGAACGGCCGCGTGTTCCTCCGAACCGAGAAAACCGGAACGCTCGTGTGGGTTCCGATTCCGGAGTTCGTCTCGGACATTCTCTCCAAGGTTCCCCGTCACGGACAGTTCTACTTCCAGACGGGACAGGCTGCGGAGAAGACGGTGCGGGGCAGTTGGGACCGGACGCTCCGCTTGGTTCTGAAGCTCGCGGAAGTGAACCACGGCTCGGCCCATGTCTTCCGGCACACGCTGGCGACGGACCTACTCGCAAAAGGAGTGCCGGTGGAGAGCGTGGCGGCCATCCTGGGGCATTCACCTGCGATCTGCTTGAAGCATTACGCCCCGTGGGTGAAGAGCAGGCAGGAAGCCTTGGAGACAGCTATCCGGGCAGTGTGGGACGAAGAACCGAAGCTCAAAGTGATTCAAGGAGGCGGCGCTGCATAGGCGCCGCTTTTTACTTTCGGCCGCTCTGGGAGGTCTGCCCGGACGCGAAGCTCGTCAAGCGCGGAGCGCATGACAGCAATTGCGCGCGGTCGGCCGAGCACGCCGACGACGAACTCCCCTACCTCGTCGCGGTCCTCCATCTTCAAGTACTCGACGGCCTTTCCGTACGGCGTGAGCGCCTTCACCATGAACTCTGACAGGATAAGTTCGTAGAGCTGGTTCGTGAGGCAGAGGGCTTCGAGCGCATCCTGCGGATTGTGAATCTCGCCTGCCTCTAACTGTTCCTTGGCGATGTAATAGCCGGGAGAATCGAGCGAGAAATACTGCTCGAACTGCGCGGCAGTGATGCGGCGGAACTTCAAGGTCTTTCTCATGGCTCCTCCAGGTCGAATAGCTCGCTTGCCGTAACGTGCTCGCGGGCAAGCCGCCGGCAAGCGGACACGACGGCCTTGATGCACTTCCGGGAGGGTTCCATGCGCCCCATACGGATGCGGAGAAGGTGCTGGCGGGAGTATTCGCTTGCGACGGCAAGATGAGCGGGTTTGATGCCCTTGGCCTTCAGATACGCCTCTAGCTTTGTCATATTGGCCTCACGATCACTGTCACGGCGCCGGCGATCGTCAGCTCGCCGGTGAGGGTTTCGTTCTCGATGCGAAGCTCGCGGAGACCGTGCTTCGCCCACCAGTGGCCGAGGAAAAGGTTGGAACCGCGGAAAGCGAGGACGAGCTCCCCGGTGAAAGCGGAGTTGCGGGGCTCGATGATGAGGAGGTCGCCCTTCTCCATCTCGGGGGCGCGGCGGACCCGGTAAACGATCTCGTGCTCGTCTATCGCCTCTGGTGGGATGCGAGCGACGGCACCGGAGAGCCGGAGCGGTCGTCCGTGCTCAAACTCCCCGGCAAGTTCAATCTCGATGGTGTCCATAAGAAAAGCGGACGGCCCCAGTCGGGTTACAAGAGCAACCGAGGGTGTGTGAGCCCAGGCTTGAAACATCCGAGCGGGACCGGCCGGAACGAACGTAGCTCGGAACGGAAGAGCGTCAAAGTCGAGTGCACATGAGGTTGTGCAGTTTCGGGAACTTTCTTTCAAACAGACTCGGAAGGGTTCCGGTCCCGCCCCACGTCAGACTGTTTTTCTCCGCAACCGTCAAAAAACGCGCTGTAAGGCGGTCGAAAAAGGGAGCAAGCCGAAATACTGGGTGAGGAGTGCCCGGCAACGCCTGGCTAAGCTCAGCGCAGCCGCCGAAGGATTAGGAAGTCAGTTCGTGCGGCGGGAGGCCCAAACCCTTCGTGATAACCGAGGTAAACCAATTACGCCACCCTTCGCGCTCATTGGCAAGGATGGCGCGTGCAAGGTGTCGCTGGGTGGCGCAGTCGAGGATGTCCCCTTCAACATGATATTTCGCCGCGGATCGCCTGAAGGTGGCCTCCTGAAACTGAAGACAGCCATAGCTCTTCTTCCCATTGGTATCGATGATCACGATGTCGTCGTGCCCGGAGCTCTCCGCAAAGCGAAGCTGCTCGATGTAGAGGTCGAGAGCGTCGGGCTGGGTAACTGTGAGCGTTGATTCATTTGAAGTCTTCGCGGTCGTTGCGTTCATCCCGAGGGAGGCGATTACTAGCGCGCTCACGAAGAGGATTTTGATGCAGGGGTGCATCGGGTGCCGGTTCTCCCCGGCTCGGCAGAGGCGTCTCGGAAGGAGCCTCGTAAGTATGAAACGGGTGCGGGAGAGGTCAAGCCGGGGTTCTGCACAAGACAGAGACCCGCCGAAAGCGAGGTCTGGAATGAACTGTCAGCCTTTGAGGGGCTCAGGGAACTTCCGCGCGGTCGGTTCTCCTTTCTGGGCTAATAGCCCGGTGAGTGGACGGCGGAGTATCTGGTGGTAAGCATAACAAGTTATCCAGAGGTGCGCACTTGTGTGCGTTGGTGTGTGGTTCATAATGGAAACATGAAGTACATCACACTAACGAGGGGAGCGCGGGCGATAGTGGACAGTAGCGATTATGCGATGGTGAACGCATATAAATGGACATATAAGCCGGGTCGGGATGAGCGCGATAGCGGCTATGCACGACACAACTTCGTATTGCAGTGCGGTGGCATACATTCAGTGACGATGGGCCAGTTTTTGATGCAGGCGCCGATGGGCATGGTGGTGGACCATATTAACGGCAACGGCCTGGACAATCGGAGAATGAATCTGCGAGTTTGTACGCACCAAGAGAACATGTTGAACAGACGTGTAAACAAGAATAGTCGGAGCGGATACAAGGGCGTGCAGTGGTCCGAGCAGAAGCAGTCTTGGCAGGTGGCCGTGGCAAAGGGTGAAGGTGGGAAGAGAAAGGTTTACTACGGTGGAGCATTCAAGAATCCAGTGGAGGCTGCGAAAGCATACGACAAGTTGGCGGTCAAAATTCAAGGCGAGTTCGCGCGGCTTAACTTTCCGGGCGAAATGAAAGCCGCGTAAAGAATTACTCCGATACGCGGCAATTCGTCAGATGGGGCGAAACGCGGGGCAAAGCCTCCCGCATTCATGGCATGCGCCTTTTCGGTGCGCTTTGAAGCCATGCGAACACTTGCATATGGCTTCGGGCGTGAAGGCGGTGCAGGGGCAGAATCGGCAGGGACCAGCGGGGACAGACTTGGTGTTCAGGTGGTCGCGCTTCTGGTCTCCGCAGGTGCAGATGGTCACCCGGTGGTCGAGCCTCATGGGGCCTTCTTCTTGCGGGTGGAGGTGGCTGCGGGAAGGCGCTGCTGCGTGTCCTCCGGCTTCTTGTCGAGGAAGATGACCTGGGAGGCGTGGATTTCGACGGCCCAGCGCTTCTGACCGGAGGCCTTGTCCTCCCACTCGGAGGTTCGGAGCGAACCCTCGATGAGAACGTGGCTGCCCTTGTGGAGGAACTGGGAAGCGTTCTCGCCGTTGCCGTTCCAGACGACGACATTCAGCCAGTTGGTGCGCTCCTGTCGTTCACCTGCAGAATCCTTCCAGCGGTCGGTGACGGCGATGGAGAACTTAGTAACGGTAGTTGCTCCAGCGGGAGCGGTTTCGGGGTCTTTGCCGAGGTAGCCGGTGACGGTGACGCGGTTGTAGTTGAACAAGTGGGACACTCCTTTCGTTTGCGTAGCGGTTTGAGGTCGAAGGGGCCGGTGAGCGGATCACCAGTGGTGCAGAAGTTGATGATGGCCTGTGCGCCGCGTTTGTAGACACAGACCGCAATCAGCTCCTTACCGGAGTAGACAGCCCAGAAGCGAGAGTGGAGATAGCGTTCAAACCGGAGCATCACGGTCCTCCTGGGTTTTGAGCACGCCGTCTTCGAGGTAGAGAGTGATGACGGGTTCAGTGACGGCGGAGTAGATGCCTTGCGGAAAGACGAGCGGGTCGTCGTCAGAATCGCCCGCGTAGCAGTAGATCGTTGCTCGCCGGAACTGGACCTTATGGACCCAACGCTGGACCTTGAAGCGCGATTTCTTTTTGATGCGCTTCTGTTGGGCCGCGATGAAGTCGAGGAGCCAGTAGAGGCCGTGGGTCTGGGTGAGGCCGTTCACGCTTCGGGTGAAAGAGAGGCCGGACGAGTGCTTGAAGAGCATCATCCGCCTCCAATCGCGGCGGCGAGGTAGAGAAGGGCGAGGATGAGAAACGCGGCGCGGAACTCGTCGAAATGGATTCGCACGAGCGGAGTCCTCCTTTCGTATTCGGTTTTGGGGGTGCCCAGCGAGGGAGTTCGCTGACCGCTGCGCCTACCGGCGAGGTCGGCGGCGCAGACCGTCAGGGAGCTAGGCGAGCGGCTGGGAGGGGTCGGCGGAAGGCGTGACGTGAATAGCGTCGACCTGCTTCATGACGAGCTGGAAGAAGGCTTGGGACGCGATCCAGACGGCTCCGGCGATGACAAGAATGTCGTGGACGCTATGAGGCGTGCTTACGCCGGTGACAGCGATTTGGATGGTCGCCATCAGAAACGCGGCCGCGAATGAGAAAAGGAACGGTGCGGCGCCGTCGAGGGGCGTGCCCGCGAGCTTCTTATTCAGCCAGGAGAGAGCCTCGGTGATGAACGCGGTGCCCACGCCAGAGCCGAGGAACGCGAGGATGGTTGCAATCATGGGTTGGATGGAGTTGCGACCTTTGCGGCGAGCGCGGAGTGGAGGGAGGCGAGTGTCAGGGTAATCCAGCGCACGACCGCGGATTGCGAGGTGAGGCCACGGAGTTTCCAGTTCGGAACATCTACGGCGGTTGCGGCCTGACGGACGAAGCCTTGATCGAATGCGGAACGGGGAATGGACTTGCGTGCGAACGCGGAGGTAGGTTCGGTCGAATCAATGATGGTGATCGCGTTGTCGTCGTAGTTGGGGATGGCAACGACGAAGTGTCCGTACTTCTTGGTCGTGAAAGTAGGCGTGTTCGTCCCGAAAAAACCGTCGTCGCAGTAGATGAGGAGGATGACGGCCTGGTTCTGCCAGGCGGCGCGGCGTACTCCATCGAATGACAAGTCGGAGAGAAAGGCCCACGGGCCGGTCTTGTTTAAAGCGGCGTCAGCGAAAGCGTTCGCGGGGATTTGTGACGCGTCACGATAGACGGGCTTCGCGAGATGGATGTCGTTCGGATACAGCGCGAGTTGTGGAGCGCCCTGGTCGCGGAGACACTTGAAGATGGCGTTGAGGGTCGTGCCGTCGTCGTTCGGTACGCCATCGTCGCGCTTGCAGATGTCGTAGATGAAACGGGGCGAACGCGCGATGGCAAGCTGCAGGTTCAGGAAGTCAAGGTAGGACTTGAACCACGCTCCTGCATGGCCGCCGCACGCAGGCTGGCCGTTTTGGTAGTAGGTGGGTACGGCGGAGACATCGAGGCGGGAAGTAGCAGGAAAGGGCACAGGAGGCTGAACAGCACCGAGCGGGATATTCCGGGGATCAGTGGATTCGAGGGCTCCTAGGTTGAGATCGAGGTCTACAGCGGGCATGTATTAAGAATGGATGATGTGGCGGGGTTGACAAGTGCATAAGTTGGCGTACGGTGAGGACATGACGCTATTCATTGTCGTGGTGTTGGTCGTGGGTGTCCCGGTAGCGCTTCTCATGAATCAGAACGGCTAGCGAAGCTGGCTGGCGAATTTCGGTAGGGCTCGGTAAAGCACGGTCTTGATGGCCGGATTTTGCTGGAGGACCTTTGTGACAACGCTGGGCGATTCGCTGCCGAGCCATGCCGCGACTCTCGACTTGACCGCGGTTGTTTCCATGGCTTGTTCTAGAGCTGCGGCCGTGACGCCAGCAAGTGCGGCGGGGATCGTAGCTGCTCCTCCGAGAATGGCTGCTCCGGTGGCTATTGCTCCTGCTCCGCCGGATTTGAGGCTGACCATATTGGAGCGTTGAACGATGGCGTCGCGATTTTTCGTAGCAAGTGCCGCGGAGGTGAGGTCAGCGTAGCGCTGGTTAAGAGTGGTTATTTCAGGATTGTTTGTTGAAACCGAGGCGTTGAGCTTTCCCTTCAAGTCGCCGTACATGCTCTTCAGGACTGCGTTGACGGTTTTGTCGTCAGAGGGGCGACCTGTGAACTGCGTTTTGTCGGAGATGGCCTGTTTGAGATCGAAGGCTTGTTGGGGCGTAAGGTTTGAGAGGTCTTTCGGGGTAGTACCAGCTTTGACGATGTTGCCTTCGCCGTCCACCGTGTGATCGTAGAGGAGCGCGTCCTTGACGTTCTGAAGGGCGGTTACGATGCCCTGGTTGTTCTTGCCGCCTTTCGCGGCGGCGCCGATGGCAGAATCGAGCTTTTCGAGGGTGGGGGTCGCGTTGATACGCGCGTCGGCGTTAGCGGGGTTCGAGTAGATGTCGCCGATTTTGCTTCCGACGTCGTCCTTCGCTTTCGAGATGTTGTTGGCAAAATCGGCGAGATTGTTCCCGGTGATGCCCATGGTCGCGACGGTGCGACCGGGATCCTTGCCGTAGGAAAAGCTGGCGGCGTTCGGTTTGATGAGGCTGTTTATGAATCGGGGGGCGATGTCTCTGGTGACAGCGGCACCGGCCTCGAGCGCACCGATACCGAGAGGAACGCTTCCACCGAGGACCGTGCCCATGCCGGGTTTTAAGGCGGCAGGGCCGTTAGCACCGGCTTGGAGATTCTGGGAGACATCGTATCCGTACCCGGTAGCAGCGCCGACGGCGGTTCGCGCGGCGGTCTTCGTCCCGATGTCTTTGAGGGCTTGCCCGAGAGCGGGGCGCGCGGCCGTTTCGGCTAGGGGTGCAACCGCCTTTTCGGTCGTAGGGATGCCAACCTTCCCGGCGAGGTCTTCGACCGCACCACCTCCCTTGACGAGGAGTTTCCCGGTTTCAGCTCCTTCGGCGGCTTTGCCGTAGCTTCCTGCAGAGAGTGTGTCGAGCGCGGTGCCTGCCGCAGCGCCCGCGACCTCCCTTGGTGTCAGGTTGAACCCGGGATTGATGTCGCCTGCTGAGACTGGCCCGACATTGCCCCATATCTTCTGGTAGGCGTCGAGCATGTGCTGGGCTTTGACAGGGTCTGTCTGAGCGTGTATCGCCTGAAGGAGGAGACCTTTGCTCGCGTCAGCGGATGAATTGATCTCGGCTGCGGTGTCGGGGGCGTTCTTGCCGGTGATTGGATTCGACGGAATGGCAGTGGACAAGGCTTTGCCGAAGGTCTGCTCGCTCCCGGTAACGAGGTTGGCGACCTTGCCGGCCGGGGTGTTACCGAAAAGGTTGTTCTCGCCGGCGGGGGGCGGCGTTGCCTGGGACGGCGTGGGTGCAGGCGCCGACTTCTGTGGAACATCGCCGAAGAGCACCGCTTTCGGTTGAGCGCCAGGGCTGAGCTGGGGCGAGAAGGTGGATGGGCGTCCGGCTCCGGTAGCGGGTTGTGGAAGGTCGCCGAAGAGCATTACTTCTGGTCAGGGAATTGGCTGTAGACGGCCTTTTGAATGTCGGCGAGCGCCATTCTGGGATAGGTCTTCTGAAGCGAGGCGATGAGCTGCTCGCGAGTCGAGATGTCGGGGTGGTTCGGAATCTGGAACTTCCCGCCCCTGTAGTAGGACTGGATCGCGGAGAACTCGGGCGCGAGTCCGGATGCTTGGTTGGACTGCTGCTGCGCGTAGGTGGCTCTCGCGGGGTTGTTCGCGTCCTGAAGGAGCGGGTCGGTCTGGCTGTATTGGCTGGCGTTCGCGTTCGCCAGGGAATCGCTGAAGATGCTGGCTTCCTGGATGAGCGCCTGGACCTTCTGTTGGATGACGGCGGGTGAATCGCCAGAGCTGATGATGCCGGCCGAGGAGAGTTTGTCGAAGACGGTCGTGCCTCCGGCGTTCTTCACGGCAAGGAGAGAACCGAGCTCGTTCTGTATCGTGGTGTTCTGGGCCAGGAGTTGTCCGACATTCGGGTCTTGGAACGCGGCCCGCACGTTGTTGATCAGGTCATCCAGCGGTTTGAAGCCGGAAGAGTTCAAACCGTTCCTAGTCATGTTGGAGAGCGAGAGGTCTACATTTCCCTTCACGGTGTCAACCTGGTACTGGAGGTTGTTGCCGAGGGTGTTGTTTTTGACGATGTTCTGCTGGTAGCCCTTGATTACTTGTGGAGTGGGCAGCGGGTTCCCGGTCGCCTGGTAGTACAGGGAGGCCGCGCGAGTGGTTACTTGAGCGAAACCGCTGGGTGAGATGCCACGGCCTAAGGATGTGTAGGTCGGGACCGTGCCGTCCTTGAGGTAGGTGTCGAGATACTTTTGGGCAAGCATGTCGAGAGATGATTTCGGATTGAGGTCGGTGTTCGCCAGGAGCCCGTACTGGTTGAAGTCGAGCTTGTTCGGGCCAGTTCCTACAGAAGGCGTACCGCCTGCGGCACTGGAAGGTGCGCGATTGCCCCCGGTTAGTCCGCCGCCTCCGCCGGCGCTCGATGAGACGCCACCGCCACCGGTAACGAACTTGCCGGTCGTGGGATCGAAAATTCTGTCGGGCGTGGTCGTAGTGTTGCCGAATGCGTCCGTGACGTTGTTGCCTTTGACAACCTGATAAGTGGTCTTAGGCCCGATGACCGAGTCAAAGGTTTGCGTGGTGGGATTCCATGCATAGACTTCGCCGTTGCCTCCCGTGACGGTCTTCGGACCGGCGGCAAGCGCATCAGCGTTAGCCTTCGCCTGGGTTTCGAGATACGAGAGCCGGGCCTTGTTCGCGGCGTCGGTCATCGAAGAGTCGCTGGTGTGCTGGGTTACGAGGTCGTGGACGCTGGCGAGACGGGTGTTGTAGTTGGTTTGCAAATTGTTGATGTCGGCATCCGCGAGGGTCTGAAGTCTCCCAGCCTCGCCTTTCCGAAAGGCTTCGTCGTACCAGGGATTGTCGTTCACGACTCCGAGCGCGGAGTTCAGAGCGTCCTTCTTGCTGGCAATTTGGTTCAAGATGTCGGGCAATCCGGCGGATGCGTACGCGGTGTTGTAGAAATCGGTCGCGGACGGCGGGGGCGCGGTGAGCTGCGTGATCGCGTCGGTGTAGTCCTTATAGCCGAGCTGTTGGGCTAGAAGGTCGTTCTGAGAAGCATCGGGGACTGCGCTTGGAGGAGAGTTGGTGCTGGTTGAACCGGTGCCCGCTGGTTGAGTAGTCGGCGCAGTAGACATTGTCGGGGGCGTCATCGGCGTAGCGGCTGGAGTGGTGCCGGTGGGCGATGTGGTTTTCGCTCCTGGGATAGTGAGGGACTGTCCCGCGTAAATCTTGTTGGGGTCGGTGATGTGCGGGTTCGCGGCAAGGAGGTCGTTCATGCCGACGCCGGTTTTTGCCGAGATTGCGGAGAAGGTGTCGCCAGGAGCGATTGTGTAAGTGGAGTCCATGGTTTAAGGGAAGTTGCCTATCGTGGTGGGACCGATACCACTACGGTTTCCAGGTGAGAAGAAATCAGGCGTGTCAAAGAAGGGACGGTTTAGGCTCTGCTCCTTGGCTCGACGCTCGGCGATCGGAGCCCAAAGGTTGTCGAGCCAGGAATAGGCGCGTTTGCGTGCGGCCTCCGCTCCTGGCTGGTCGTTCTTCTTCTTGCTGTCGAGAATGGAGGCATAGGCCAGTTCAACGACGGCGCGGTTGCCGCTGGTTTCGTTGTTGTCCATGTCGGGCGAGAACGGGAGAAGGTCGCCGGACGCGGCGAGGGTCGGTGCGCGGAGCTTGCCGAAGACCGCGAGCTCGTCGCCGTTCGTGAGAGCGTTCTTGTTTGCGAACCACTTGCGCTGAAAGTGCGTCCAGAACTTGTCGGTGGCGTTGGGGTTGTCGCCGAAGTACTTTTGATAGTCCTCAAAGTTCCGCTTGCCTTCTGTCCATGGAATGTCGTTCACGAGAAGCAAAGAGATGCTCTCGTCCTCGAAGGTGTTCGGGTAATCGACATAAAACCCGCCGGATGCTGGAGGCGAGTAGGTCATCTTGAGCGCGTCGGTCGTGAAGTCCCAGCCGCGGTAGTCCCAGGAGAGATTCACGCCCTCTTGCACGGCGTCGGTGAGGTCTGCGTCGGCGAAGAGAGCGTCGCTTCCGGCTTGGACGTTCGAGAGGTTGATATTGAGCTTGTTACAGAGTGCGGTCTTCGCTTCGATGAGAGTCATTGAAGAGGTGTTGGTTTAATCGTAGACGATGGTGCGGGAGGGTCAACCGTGGGAAGGTGGATTAGCCCCACGTTTCCCAGAGGAGTTGGATGAGGTTCGCGCCGAGCGAACCAGAGGCGGTCCAGGCCAGGTTGATGTTGGTCGCGTCCATCGTGACGGTGGCAATCTGAGTATTTCCGGAGTGGTCTGATATGAAGACGATGTTCGTGGTGTCGTGGTCCGCGCCGCCGCCGGTTCCTACCATGGTCCAGGAGAAGGCTGTATTCGTGAGAGTGCCGTTGTAGGTGCCGAAGGATTGCAGCAGTACTGGCGTCCCGGAAGCCCATAGGGCAGCGATCTTGAGAAGCGAGGGGGTTTTGCCGAGGCCGTGGGGGATGGTCTGGTTCCCGGAGGAGGCGTTTCCGGCGCGGGTAGCGAGGCCCGTGGTTACTTGGAAGGTGGGAGGGTAGAGAGCGTTCACGGTTACGATACCTGTACCTCCGATGGGGGAAAGAGTGATGTTGGAGCCTGCGAGAAGTTGCTCGACACCGCCGTTCCCGACAGTCACGGCACCGATGCCGCTGCCCGGAGCTACGGTGATGCCGGGTCCGGCGATGATCTGGGTTACAGGGCTTGAGTTCGTGAATTGACGCCAGTCGCCGTTGATGAAGAGGTAGAGGCTGTAGGTGGTCCCGTCGAAAACGAACTGGATGGAATCGACGAGTGTCTTCGGCGTGAATGTGGGAGCTGCGGCGAGAAAGTTTCTGGGGACGAGAAGGTTCGTGAGGATGGGCAGGAAATCGTCGAGGGTGAACGAGTCGGTTGGGCCGCTCGATGAGGGAGAGGAGCCGGATGAGGTATCGGATTGTGCGGCTGCCGCTTCCGTAGCGGCTTGCGCCGTCCTCGCGCTTTGAATGTCGTCGGAACTGATCATGTGGTGAGGCCGAGGTCGTCGTAGAAGAACTCGGAGCGGTGAATTTCGAGCTGGGTGCTCGCGGAATCAATGACGACCTTTGCGAGGAACTTCTTGCCTTTGTAACTGTTCTTGACGTTGAAGAACATCTCAGGGAGATTCGCTGCGGACGTGATGAGCTTTCGTTCGACGAGCACGAAAGGCTGGATGCTCAAGTGAACGGAAGTTTCCGTGACATTCGGTAGCGCAGAGTCGAGCGTCCATGTCTCGTTCAACGCTCCCTGGAAAGCGATGGCGGTTACATGTCGGGAGAGGCCGGCATTTAGTCCTTCGAGGATAGTGACTTCGTCGCCTATCTGGGGACGGGTCAGGCTGGCGTTCGTTCCGTCAACGCGGAGCGTGGTCACGAGGTCGGTGGCGTTCGTGACATTCACTCCCCAAAGAGGTCGCTTGAAGTTGTAGAGCTTCACGGCGATGTTGAAGCTGAGGTTCTGGACCGAAGAGAGTACGGTTCCGAGGCCGAGGTTCAGGATGACGGCGCTCGCAACCTTCTCTTCGGGCGTGTCGGCGAGAATCTCCGGGTAATACTGCGCGATCGTTCCGCCGGAGACAACGAGGCTGCCGATGTAGTTCTTGGAAAAGAAGCTGTCCCGATAGCCGAGGAATATCTCTTGCGTGGTTGTCTTCGCGGCGTAGATCGCGTTCGGTATGACGGTGGTGACATTCTGCGTCGAGACGGGCACGAACTCGTTCAAGGTGGTCGAGAGGTCGAAGATGTAGAGGCCGGAACGCAGGCGGGTGTAGCCGTTCGACTGGTTCAGGATGAAAAGCTTGTTGTTGACGACAAGGGTTCCCTGGGGAGCGACGACATAGTTCGAGTAGCCCATCGGGTCGTCGAGGATGGGGAAGAGCTCGCGGGTCGCGTAGCCGGTCGTGAGAAGTATCTGCTTCTGCGTGACGACGATCCAGCCGTTGTCTACGCGCTCGATGGATTGGATTTTGCCGCTGGCCCAATACCAGGGCGCGAGTGAGCGGTCGGTTTGCGTGTTCCAGAGCATGAGCACGCCGCGGTTGCCAAGATTTGCTCCGATGAGGATTCCGGTCTTTCCGGCCTTGAGGCAATCGACGGTCATGCCTATGGGAAGGTTCAGGCCGACGAGGTTCATGTTGTCGGCGTTGTCGATGAGTCCCACCGCGTCCTTGTTGCCAAAGATGACCATGTCCTCGTAGGTGTCGGCAGGGTGCTCGTAGTTCGTGAGGCCGGTCTTCCAGGAGTCCGACCAAGTGCCGTCGTACTTGGAGATGGTTGTCGTCGCAAAAGCGAGGATGCGGCCCTGTTGGTCGCCGATAAGACCCTGGCCGGAGGAGGTGGAACCGGAGACGGTGTGCTCGGCCGCAAAATCCCCTACGCCGGGGGTCTGTTCTTTCCAGACTTTGCCGACGTCGTCGATGGCGTAGACATGCCCGCTCGCATCGGCGAACCATTTGATGTTTCCCATTCCCGAGAGGTCGACGGAGTCCTTGAGCTTGATGACGTTCATTCCGGTCATGAGGCCCCACATGCCTTTTTGCATGCCTTGGGAGAAGTAGTACTCGATGGGGTAGCGACCGCGTGAATGACGCCCGTCTCCGAAGCCGTACGTCCGTGGGAAGCCGAAGGGAGCGCTCTTGATCATTTGATGAAAAATTTGAAGGCTATTTCGAGTATCCCGAGGCCGCCGATTCCTATCCATACGGCCCGCTCGACGAAAGACAGACGGTCATCGAACGCCTTGTGCATCGCAACGTGCTCGTTTTGCGCAGCGGTGAAATCGGCTCTGGACAGCTTCTCGCTTTCGAGGGTGGCCACGCGGTTTGCAAGGTCGCTCTTTACATCGGCGATGTCGGCGCGAACATCCTTCACGTCAGAGATGAGGCGTTCCACTTGGGTGGCGATGGTTACGAGGACGTCGTGGTCTTTAGGCTCCATTTGAGGGGTATTTTTCGGAGTAGGTACCTTCGACCTTGGGGTATTTGTCGGCGTAGGTGCCCGGGGCGTCTGCGTACTTCGTAGCGTAGGAGCCAGGAGCGCTCGGGTACTTCTTGCGGTAGCGCGAGAAGAAATCGGTGACGTGGGAAAGAAGCCGGTCCCATCCGGACATGACGCGGTTCACGTCTCGGAAGTAGTAGGCGAACTCCGGCTTGTTCGGCGGGAAGATATAGGTCTGTTGGTTGACGGGTCCGGTCGTCTGCGGGGCGGGTCCGAGACCACCCTGAATGGCGTTCGGGTTTCGCTGCGCGGCCTGCCAGTAGGGAAGCACGGGATTGGAGACCGGCGGCACTGGATCGGTTCGCATCACGGTCGAGCCCTCGAATTGCTCCTTCGGACCTTGACGCATGTAACGGTTCTCGTCAGGGAGGTAATAACGATATTCGGGTCGCGTAGTGACAGGCGGGACAGGCACGGTGTCCATGACGGGTGCCCCGGTAAGCTGCGGTTGCGGGCCTTGAGGTATGTACCTGTTTTCATCCGGCAAGTAGTACCGAAGCTCGGGCCGGGTCGTGACAGGCGGGATAGGGTCGGTACGTAGCTTCGTGGGTCCGTCGAGCTGGGGTTCTGGCCCTTCAGAGATGTATTTGTTGATGTCTGGGACGTAGTAGCGAAATTCGGGACGAGTGGTGACGGGTGGTGTGGGATGCGTCTGCATCGAGGTTGGCCCGTCGTACTGCTTCGTCGGTCCCGCGCCCGCGAGGATGCGGTCCACATCCCGGAAGTAGTAGGCCATCTCCGGTTTGGAGACAGGAGGAATCGGGTCGGTCCGCATCTTGGTCGGCCCGTCCAGTTGTGGTTCAGGGCCTTCGGAGATGTAGCGGTTGATGTCGGGAAGGTAATACCGCAGCTCTGGACGGGTGGTGACCGGGGGAATTGGAACGGTCGCCGAGACGGTAGGCCCGTCGAAGAACTGTTCGGGGCCTTCCCAGATATATCGGTTCGCGTCGGGCAAGTAGTAGCGCATCTCCGGGCGGGCGGTGACAGGGGGGATTGGGTCGGTTCTTTGGGAGGTTGGTCCGTCAAGCTGCTGCTCGGGGCCTTCCCACATCCATGCGCGGTTCAGGTCGGGGATGTTGTAACGGAGTTCCGGCCTGGTTGTGACGGGAGGGATGGGGTCCGTGCGCAGGGACGCGGCGGCTTGGTGGACCTGGGGCGTGGCCGCGACGATGTAGCGGAATGCGGAGCGGAGAAGGTCGTAGCGGGCCTGGTCGGGCTGGTTCGTGGGGTAGACGAACCACGGCTGGATGGTCGGACCTTGGATGAATCCGGGTACTTGGCTTGGGGAGGGAATGGCGGTCCGCATTTACATGGAAAGTTGGGGGATCCAGTGGGAGGTGGGCTGGGAGACGGGCGGCATGGATTCGAGAGCCGGGTCGGCGGCGGCTGGGGAGAAGGATGCGACGATGGTGTAGATGGTGCTTGAAAAGGTGAGCGTCATGCCCCAGCCCCCGGCAGGCGTAAGCGCGGCGTTCGTGTCGTAGAGCGATGTGCCGTCACTCGTCGTGATGAGGAAGACGGAGCCGGTGCTCGCGGTGGGAGCGGTACCGCTCGTGGTGTCAGCTCCGTAGAGAATGGCCCAGGAGTTGTCCTTGATCGTAGTGAAGTTCGAGGTGTAGGGACTGCCGCCGCTACCGACGACATTGACATCGGTCGGGCTGCCTCCGCCGTAGGTCATGGACTGGTTCACGCCCGCGTAGCTCGCGACCATGATGTCGATGTAGGACTGCGAGCCGGAGAAGCTGGCTTTGCAGTTCGCGTTGGACGTTGTGTTGGGATTCAGGAGATACCAGAGTGACCAGTGATGGCCGCCCTGGACCTGGACGTTAATCTGGGTCATCGACACGGTGTCGTAGGTGACGCCGGTGGGCTGGGCACCTCCGGCCTCAACGGCGGCGAAAACGATCCGGTTGGAACCGGAGCAGGTGTGTTGGACGGTGCCGGATGTGCCAGTCAATCCGTTGGCCTGATGGGGGGTGTCGGGGCGGGAGATGGGCATTTAATCGGGTCGTAGAAGGATGCCGTTATCGTTCAAGACAAAGTCCTGGCCGTATTTCGCTCCGGTGGATTGCTTTACTTTTTCGGCTTTCATGCGGAGGTGATAGTTCCATTCATCGAAAGGTACGCAGTCGTAGGTCTTGCCGTCTTCGAGTTCGAGCAATTTGATCTTGCGGAGCTGATCGGTGCGGCAGGCTTCCTGCGTGCACATGAGGCCGTTACAGGAACCGCAAAGCCCGACGCGCCGGCCGCTACCGGCCTTATATTGCCAGGTGAACTGACAGTGCGAACACTGTCGCGTCTCACCTTCAACTTTAAGGCCGGAGCGAACGTCGATCGTCGAGAAGTATCCGGATGCCTTCTCGCCTTTGATCATGGCTAGGAAGCGTCTTTGATCTTGGCGACGAGGGTCGGACAGTCGAAGCAGCAGTAGGCAGCCTTGCCGGTCGCGGGACTGACGGTTCCGCATTCCGGCGCGGCGTACTGTTCGGTCTGCTGGACGAGGTCGAGGCGGTCGTGGGCTGGAACGCCCTGCTTGGTCTCACAGCATGGTGTGGTTTCGTTCATGGCGGTGTTATTCGTCGAAGAAGATGTTCCAGTTCATGACGTCTGACCCCTGGGCGAAGGTGGTGTCCCAGGTGATGCCGTGGCTGAAGACCAGGTCGATGACCAGCTCGCCGCCTGGAATCGCCACCCAGCGGTAGCCGCCGCGCATGTGGAAACCCCAGCGTCCGAGCTCCGTTGCTACGGTGGCCGCGGCGGACGAGGTGTTCTTACAGAGCGCGACGCAAGCGCTTGCCTTGGCGTCGAGCGGCGAAGGCGTGATGGAGTTCGTGAACGTGCCGGTGGTGCTGGACCGGATGGCGCGGACGACATAGGTGTTGTCGGCGCTGTTGCCGGCCGGACCTATCGAGAACTCGTAGACCTTCGGAGCGGACATCGTGGCTGAAGCGGGGTTGTACAGGATGACGTTCTGCGTGGTCGCGGCGGTGATGTTCATGCCGGGACCGATGGTTGATGCTACGTATTTCATTTCGTTGTGGTTGGTTGGTTTGGTTCGACTTTAGATGGTTGCGAATTGCGCTTGCAGACCTTCGCCGGAGTTCACGTAGACGACGTTCGGCACGACGGTGGCGTCATCAAGGGCGGTCGTGCCGCCGACGAAGTCGCCGGTGCCGGTCGGGTTCACGATGATGAAGCCGAGGGACGCTTCGCCGTCTGCGACGGTGGGGAAGACGACGCCGCCGAGGGTGGTGGCCTGGGTGCCGGCGTAGGTCTTCAGCGTACCGGCTGCGTTCACGGTGAAGACGAAGACGTTGAAGTCCGCGTTTGTGACGGTGCCGACGAGAGCTGGCATGTCAGCCGCTGCTTTGGAGTAGAGCTTGCCGTCGATCAGGACGTAGGCCGTTGCGGCGGTCTTAGCAAGGGCCGAGGCGGAGCCGTGGATCGCGAGCGCTCCAGAGACGAGGAGCTTGTTCGTCACGGCCCGTTGCAGCTTGTCGAAGAGAGCGGATAGCTCACCTTCGGTGTTCGGGAAAACGATTGATTTGTTTCGAGACATGAGTTTGAGATTGGGTGAATGTTGTTCGCCCTTTTACTGCGCGGGTTCGGGAGCGGGTTCGGGGACTGGAGCCGGAGCCGGAGCGGGAGCGGCTTGCTCCGGCTGCGGGGTTGGTTGAGTTTCTTGCATGGATGTGATGTTGGTTGATTGGGACGACCTTTCTCGTGTGCCTTCCCCGGCCCCGAAAGGCCGAGGAGACACGCGAGTAAGGTCTAGACGTAGACGAACAATTCAGCGCCGAATTTGCGCCGGTTGTCCTTGACCTTGGAGCCGTAGACGTAAAGGTCCTTGAACGCGGAACCGAAGTTCCCGATCAGGTCCTCTTCCATCTGAGCTTTGATCACCTTGTCGGCGAAGGTCTGCCATCCCCTCTGGTTGCCGATGGAGTGGTATCCATTGGTGTTGTCGCCAGAGAGACGGGCGCTCATGTAGATGCGGAAGCCGGCCAGGTCGGTCAGCCATCCGGTCTTGATGAGTTGGTCGTACACGGCGGGGACCGCCATGTTGATGTTCGTGCCGCGAGGGAGAACGGTGCCTACCTCCGTAGGGAGGACAAGCACGCGATCCGCCGTCGGAACTTCGGCCGCGTCGAGCTTCTGCTTCAACTGAAGCAAGAGCTGCAGCGCGTTCGAGGTTGTCATCTGGATAGGCGTATTGGCCTCGATGACGTACGCGGTGCCTCCAGAGATGGAGCCGCCGTCGTAGGTCGAAGCTACGTCATCCAGGTCGTTCTCGATGGTGATATGGGTCGTGTCCGTGAAGGTCGCGACGCGATACCACTTCGTGTGGCCGGTGGCCTTGAAGCCACGACCGACCATACCTGCGGTGAACGTGGTGCCGGAACCCACGACTGCGCCCGTGCCCGTGGTGACGGTGACGGTGCCGGTCGTGTAGTCCGTGCCGATGCGCTGGCCTGCTGCGGTCTTGCCGTACTTGCCAAAGACGTAGATGTCGATGTTCTTCCGGCGTTCCTCGGCGGTCTGCTGCACGAGCGTGGACTGCGGGTTCTTGATGTAGGACTTGAACTGGTCGATGCTCTTGATGCGGTAGTAGAACGATTTCTGCTTATCGATCGAGAGCTGGCCGTTGTTCTCGTTCAGGTCGTCAACCGAGAGGTTGGAACCCGAGTAGTCCTTCTCAGAGAGCCGCGCGAAATCGAGAATGTTCAGCAAAGAGCCGACATTCAGGATCTCCCCTTCGTAGTCCCGGTTGACCGCCTGGTCGAAAAGGGCGTTCGCGTACAGTTCCTTTGATAGCTTCGCCGAAAAACCTTCGGCGAGCTTTGTTGCGTATGCACTCATTTGAGGTTGGAATGTGTGTTACCAGGCCCCAAGGGGGTTGCTGGCTCCAACCGTCGAAGATGAAAGCCTTAGAGTGCGTCCGGGTCGATCTCGTGCGTAGAGACGTATTCTCTCCACGCTCGCTCGTCGCTTTCGCGAAGGGCTTTGAGTTCGTCGCCGGACAAGGTCTTCGGCTTCTCGGGTTCTCGTGGGCCGCCGTTCCCGCCTAGGAGGCCGGGAGCTGGCGTTTCGGGTTGTGGTGTGGTCATGGTGGTTGAGTCGTTTTTGAATGCGCTGATGAGGACTTCGATAGGTGCGCCGCGATGCGAGGGCTTGGAGGCGTAGTCTTTGAACTCGCGAGCCTTCTCCCCTAGTTCGGGGTGGGCGGCGACCGCAATCTCGAGGTCGTTCTGCCAGGAGCGCTCGGCCTTTTCGGCTTCGCGTTCCGCGGCAACGGCTGCGGAGCGCCTATCTGCTTTGAAGGCTAGAGTGGCGCTGCGCTTCGCGACATCGTCCATGTACTCCCACTCCGGGAATGCTGCCCGGAGATCCGAGTCGGTTGGTTCAGTTGTCAATTCCTGGCGAGACTTCTTTTCCGCTTCGGCGAGCCGGGCGGCAAGAACCTGATTTTCCCTGGTCGATTCCGCGAACTTCGTCCGGTAGTCGACGGGGTCGGCTATGGGCGCTGCTGGCGGGGTCGAGGGGACAGTCGGCTCGCTTGCCGGCTGTGGAGTTTGAACAGTCTCCGGCTGCACTTCCGTCTCCGTGGGGAGGTTTGGAATGTCTGACATTGGTTTGGCCCGTCCCATTTAAGGGGTTTGGGCGATTGGTTTACGACGTGTGAAGGTTCTACTTCGCTTTCTTCTTCGGGGAGTCTGCGGTCTGGTCTGCGGTGTCTTCGAGCGCCGGTTCAGGCGCGGGGGCCGGGGCTGCATCGAGGGCGGCCGCGTAGGTGATCTGCTGGTCGGCGGTCAGGTAGTCTCGGCGCGCCCGCAGGAACGCCGCATCCGCTTCGGTTAGGCCTGTGGGTCCCTTTGCGAGGATGGCCGAGAGTTGTGATTCTGTGGTTTGGTCCATGGGATGAAGTGTTGGGCGACCTTTAGAGACTGAATTTCTTCGCAAGCTGCTCTTTAAGCGCCTCGCGCTCCTGGCCGGGTGTCGTGATGATGGAGGTGAGCATGGAAAGGATGCGGACATACGCCTTCCAGAAAAGCTCCGCCTTCTCGCTGTTCTCGTACTTCTCGTGCTCGGCGCGGGCCTTCGCGAGTTCGGCGGGGAGGATTCGCTTCAGGTCTTCGATCGTGACATCAGGCTTCTGGAGGACAGCGGACCATGCGTCGTAGACCTTCTTCTCTTCGGGTTTGAGGTCTTCGTATTTGAGTCCCAGCTTTTGGAGGATTTCGGAGATCATTGCGCGTAAGCGGGTTGAGGCTGGGCGACTGGTGCGGGAAGAGCCATCTGGGGAGCTCCGGCGCCGGGAGGCATCGGACCGGGTTGACCGGCGGGACCGCCCTGACCGGGCATGCCGGGCATCTGGGGAAGCATGGACTGCGGGTTCTGCTGCTGGAAGTCCTGCACTTCCTTCTTCTCCTCGGGCGTGAGGTCGAGCCAGGACAGCATGCGGTCGGAGAGGATTTTCTGAAGCGGCACGTTCATCGGGAACTGCTGTGCGCCTATCTTCAGCTTCTGAATCTCCTTCAGCGAGTCGGACTCCTGCTGGCTCTTCTGGGTTGCTTTGCACTTGTAGCCTTTCTTCGAGGCGAAGGCGGAGGGCTTCAGGGTTTTCTCGTAGTAGGTTCCGGACGCACCTTTCTTGTACAGGGTGACGGGCTTCAGGAGCTTCGCGGCGAGGGGCGACGTGACGATCTTCGAGAACTTGTCGCCCATCTCGCTCGAGTGGATGCGGGCGTACTTCGGCAGGTCTTTGATTCGCTCTTCGGCCTTCTCCGTCATGAGCTCCAAGGCTCCGAGAGTTTTCACATCGGGCTGGTTGCCGCCGGATTCGGTGGGAGTGGCGGCCGTAGCGGTGCCGACCATGGTCCGCATCATCTGCATCTCGTCCATGTGGCTCGTGAGTTCGGGTATCTGGATGGTCTGCAGAATCTTGTCAGGGGGTCCGGGCAGGCCGTAGAAGCCGAAGGGCGACGGCGTGTAGCCGACCGGGCTCCAGCCTTCATGACCTGGTACGGTCGCGTCGTAAAAGTGCATGCCGTAGCCCCGGAGGATGCCGTTCTCGATGAGCTGCGAGAAGTACACGTTCAGAATCTGGTTCGGGACGCGCACGATGTCAGCGATGCCATCGGACCAGAAATCGGTGCGCTCGATGTCATCCGCCCAGGTCGTCCAGGTGAAGAAGTTGACGCCGAGGATGTCCCGCAAGGGCTTGTCCATGAGGATCTCGGTGCCGTTCGCGGTTACGACCACATGCACGACGAGCTTCATCTCGTCCGGGTGCCAGACCTTGATCTGGGTTTCGTTCAGCTCGACGTAGGTCTCGCCGACGATAGGGTTCTCGACGTCCGGTACGCCCATGTCCTGCATGCGCTGATTGCGGTCGGCGACGATGAGCGAGTTCTCGCCCGCCTTCACGAGCCCCTGCTGCGTGGCGAAGAACTCTTTGAGGCGCATGAGGGCAGCGCCGTCGTACATCGGGTTCATGGAGACCTGGGCGAGCGTGCGGTAGATGCCTACGTGCGTGATGTGGTTCGCGGATTCAAGGTCCCAAGGGTTCACGTAGCGGTCCACGAGCACGTCCTGCGGGTCAATGACTTCGATCCGGAACTCGCCGTCGAGGATGTTCAGCTTCCGGAAGGTCCGGCCGTAGAGGAAGACCTGCTTCGCGTCAACGGTGTCTTGGAGTTCCAGATGGTTCTTCTGGGTCACGTCGTCCCAAAAGGCGTTGATGTAAAGTTCTTTCGCGCCGTCGTTGTCGAGCTCCTCGAAGTCGAGGTCCATGGGCTCGTCCACGCGGGAGAGCATCGTTTTGATGGTCTCCTTCATGAGCGGGACGTTCACGCTCTGGCGCTGGGTGAGGCGGTTCACGATGACCGTGTCCCGGTAGAGGCAGTAGTTGTCGGTCCACTGCGGATGCCGGCGCTCGCGGAAGTACCTGTCGGAGAGAAGGTTCTTCTGGAGGGTTTCGATGGAGACGGTGGGTGCGGGCACGTGAAGGGCTTTGCCTTCATCGTAACGCGCGTGCGTCTAGGGGATAGAGCGGGGCTGGGGATAACTCAGTGATTTAGTAGGTGGAGCGGGCGCCAGTGAAAAAGTCTGGTGGTAATGCAGCGGGCGGCGCTGCGCGTTGGCCGTCAAAGAATCTTTCAAAGGAGGTTCGCAGAGAGGCGTTTGCCGGGTCGCGGAGCTCTTTCAAGAACGTGACGAAATGGTTGCCAACCGCTTCGAGAAAGGACCAAGGGTCAAGGACAATGGCTGAAAGAGTGAAGTTGTTAAGAGCGAATGTTACGGGTATGCGGTTTCTAGTAATTAGCACTCGCGTCTTGGTCGCCATTCCGTGATAGAGACCGCAACGAACCTCAGTGTAAAGCTCGTCGACAAGCTTGTTTACCTCATCGGACAGGTTGCCTTTAATGATCGGTTGAGCCTTGCTGGGCAGGTCGGGAAAGACCCTTAGAAAGCCCGCGCGGAAAAAGGCCTTGGATTTGCCCTTACTTGACGTTCCGCGATAGCAGCTCTCGATGGTCTCGAAGTAAGCGCCAACAAGCATGAGGATGGCAAAGCCGGCGTTGTGAGCGCCGGAGGGGTTCTCCTTCGTGGTTAGATAGTAGGCGTGTTGAAGCGTCCAGCCTTTCACTTGGTCTTCGAAGACATCAATCTTGTCTTCCAGCGAGCCTGAATCGAGCTTGTCCCCGTTGAAGCTAGGACTAATGAATTGGTCGTTCTTAGTCACGCGAACATTCTACACCCCCAACCCCGGGTAGAACGGCTTCACGAGTCCCGTGGTCGGCGGGGGGATGAAGCCGGAGCCGAGCGGCTTGTGCACCTTCGCGAGGAGGTAGGTCAACGTGTCGATCGCGTGGTTCGGCTGCTTCCCCCACGTTGGCTTCTGCTCGATTCCGAGGTCGGTCTTCGTCTCCTCCCATCGGAGGTTCTCGGCCTCCTTCACGAAGAAGTTGAACTCGTTGCCGTCCTCGTCGAGATCGACAAGCTTCGATGAGACGAAAATTTTCGGTTTGCCGGTTCCCTCCTGGATACGGCCCTGCTCTTCCATGAGCCGCGCACGCCATTCGTCCCAGTTCTCAGCGTTAGTTCCGGGTTCCTTTTTCACGCCCTCAATGGCAATCCCGGCGTCGTTCAACTGCTTGATGTCGCTCGCCTGCGCGGAGTCGCCAATGCGGATGACCCGGCCGAGGCCCTGTTCCTTGAGCCTGATGATGGCCTGGATGTCGGGGTTTGTGAGCTCACGGCGGTAGAAGCCGTCGAACAGCCACCAGTTGAACTCGCGATCGATGCGAACCCAGATGCCGCACGATGGATTCGAGAATCCGAAATCGAGGCCGAAGAGCGTGTCGCCGGGCGGAAGAGTGTCGATATTGACCACGTGGACGGCCCGCTCGAACCACGAGCACACGAGGCCGGTCTGTTTCGTGAACTTGCCTTTCTCGCGGACGAGGAGAGCCTTAGTGGTGAGTAGGCGGCGCATCTGGGCTTGTTGCTCCTGGAGCAACCACGGGTTGTCCTCCCACGAGGCCTCGGAAACGAAGATGTCGGGGTTCGAGGTGTTGAGGTAGATGTCGTTGTAGACCCACGTCATGCCTTTGACCGGCGTCATGGTCAGGATCATGTAAAGCTCGATGCCCGCTTCCTGACGTACGGAGCACTCGTCAAAGATGTCCTTCGGGGGTTCCTCGTCGAACCAGATGAGGACCTTTCCGGCACCCTGGGCTTTCTCCCGGCCCTGTTCATAACTCTTGAAGGCGATCTTGGAGACGCGGCCATTGCCAGCGTCGATGACGAGCTCCTTGAGGATTCCCTTCCGAATCCAGGTACGGTCTTTGATGCGATGCTCCGGGATGTACGAGAGGAGCTTCTTCTGGGTGGTGTCCTTCTGCTCGTCGAAGGACGGGGAGAAGGACCAGATCTCGCCCGGCTGAATCCATCCGTGCTCCCCGAGGGCCACCTTCGCTACTTCCTGTGCGCCCCATTCCGTTTTTCCAACGCGGTTGCCCCAGAAGAGCGCGCGGATCAGGGCACGAGAGGCGCTGGCTGCGAGCTGCTTAGAATGCTGCGCGGCGTAGGCGAGCGGGTTAAGCGCCTGACGCCTGTTCTTCTCGAGGAGCGCGGTTGCTAACTCGATTTTGGAGTCCCTTGATGAGTTCATCGAGTTGTTCTTCGCTCAGGCCTCCGAGGCCCGTCACGTCGAACGTCTTGGTGGATTCGACCTCCTGCTTGTCGCGCATGTCCGTCACGTTCTTCGCGACGAAGATGAAGCTTGCGGGAGGAGAGGCGCCGGCGAGACCGAGAGTGATGAGGAACTGCTTCTGCGATTCCTTCGCCTCGTTATAGGCGGCGGAAAACTCTGGGAACTTCTTCGCCCACTCGACGACCGTATCGCCATTCACGCCGATCTTCTTTGCGAAACGGGCGAACGTCGGCAACTGATTCGGAACAAAGCGGTACTTCTCGGCAGTCTTCTTGACCTTGCCGTCGGCGAAGAACTCCTTCGATTTCTCGGAGACCTCCTTGCGGTAGGCCTCGATCTCGAAGAAAGCCACGATCTCGGCGCAGTACTTCGGGTCGTACTTGGTCGGTCGGCCGCCGGGGTGCTTAGGCATCGGACAGTTTCTTGGTTTTCCGCCCGACCTGGAACCCCATCACCTTACCCGTGGAGGCATCAAGGTTGGCTTTCCGCCATTCTTCGTCGAGGAAACACTCATCGGGAGCGATACCTCTTTCCATGCGGATGGCTTCGGCTGCGGAGTTTGCTTTCACGTACTTCCTGACGACGAAGATTTTGCGGGGTTGGTTCATTTGAAAACGATTCGGCTGGCCAGCCAGTAGATAGGGTTCCAGAGGAATCGAGGGATCCAGCGAGGCTTCCGGCGGATGGAGCCCTTCAGGACTTGGAGAGTGGCTTCGTGAACTTGCCGGGCGCGGTCGAACTTTCTGCTCAAAGTGTAAGAAGATTCGACCCTACCAGCCTGGATAGAACTGGTATCAGCCTTTGTTCATCCTCACGCCGTCGCGGATGATGACCCTGGCACAATGCAATGCCGTTGTTTATGTCGTACCTTTTGTCGGGGTAGTCAGCCCATCGATAGATGTGGTGCGCCTCCAGGCGGCCTGAACAATGTTTGTCCTGCAAACGACAGGTTCTTCCGTCTCTCCTCTTCACGTTCTGCGCCCAAAGGATGTATGCAGGGTCATTCCGCTCGTTACTCACCTTGCGGACACCACCCTTCCAGAATCTGTGAATGCCAAGCACAACGAGTCGCTTTTGCCCTTCGCTCATGTTAGCTCTACCCTGAGCACTGACTTTCCAGTGCTTACCAAGCGCGCTCTTGTTGCCGAGGTGAGAGTTCACAAGTTTCTGTCTCGTTTTAGCCGAAATCGTCGTTCCGATCTGGCCAGCGAACTTACAAGCTCGATCACAGAACCGCGTTTTGTAGTCTTGGCGTGGATACTCGAGAAAGACTTTGCCGCACGCACCGCATGTAATCTGAATTCTACTCATAGCTTCAGCGTAGAAGGTCTGGAGGAATCGTCAAGGTAGGGTTAAGGGGAATGTCGGCTAACTTTGACCGTCAAAGGAAAGTGTAGTATAATAACTATATTCTGATAATAGGAGGGTGACAAAAAAACATGTTCTATGGTGATCAGTTGGACAACTTCGGGGAAGAAGTGAAAGAGAGAGTGTTGGCCGAGCTAATGCGCCGTGGCGAGAGCGCCGACGATTTCTATTCAATCGGGCATGATACAAAGCGTATTGGCCAGCCTGTTAGGGTAGTGATCAAGCCGCGTGGCGGGGAGAAGCGTGAATATCTGTTCTTACGAGAGGAGCGGATGATGTTGGGAGATCGAGTGCAAGAGGCTTTGGCACAAGCTTATTTGTAGTTTCGGGGATTGCGAGGAGGCTCAGGCAGCCGCCGAACAGTTCCACTCCTCGCACTTCGACGCGAAGCCCGGACAGTCTCGGTAGTGCTTCGCGTACTCTGCCTCCTGGATGTCCCGGTGGCATCGTTTGCAGTGGGTGAAGGGAGGGTCTTCCGGGCCGTCCGGGAACTCGAGTCCTTCCGCCGCGAGCTTCTGTTGATGCTCCTTCTGCCAGTTGGAGAGTTGGGATTCCGGGCGTTCGATCATGGGCGGATTAGGCGTGTAAGTGCTTGCCGACTGTTTCAAGGTGAGGACATTCGGTATCGTGGCAAGGATAGGGTTTTCGGCCTTCCTTTTTCCCGGCCTCCCATGCTTCGGTGAGGACTTGGCGGAGGGTAGCGACGCTCATCCCGCAGAGGGCGCAGATGTCTCCGGCGCGGCCCGGTGTGTGAACCGTCATGCACTTCTTGAGCGCGACGGCATAGGGTTCGATGAGCTTGTTGATGAATTGGTCTTTGGTCATGGGATGGTATTGATTGCTTGTTCGACCTCCTCGAGCGACCGCGCGAGCACATACACGCCGCCTGCCATTCGGAGCATCGCTTCGAAGTCGCGCTGGGACGACGTCTGATGCCCGCGCGGGGCCTTGACCTCGATGCCAACGTACGTGCCTTTCACGACGGCCACGATGTCCGGCGCGCCCACCGCTCCGAACCTCACGAAGCGGGTGCCTTCCTTGAACGCGCCGGAGTTCTGCCGGTAGTGGAAGATACGCTTGGCGTCGAGCCAATCGAGGATGAGGCGCTGGATCTCCGATTCCTTTTGCGGTAGTTGCGATGACATTTCGCCGAATTGATTGGTTGGCTTTACTGCTCCTCCTTTACCCAGTACTCGTTGACTTTGCTAAGCGGTACGTGGAGCTTCACGGCCACGGCCATGGACCCCATCCCTTCGTCTTTCAGCTCCTGGATGCGCTCGGCAAGTTCGGCGGCTGTGTCAGGGTCGTCGGGGTCATCCGAAGTATCGGGTTCGGTGCGCGGCTTCTTCGCAGGAGCCTTGGCGTGATTCGGATGGCGGGTTGTGGGACAGGTAACGACGGTGTGGCCCGGTTGCCCACATCCGCTGCACTTGCGAGTAGAAGAGCTGGGCCTAGTCTTCGTCGCCGGCGAGACGTGAGTGTCTCTCAGGGTCGGAGAGTTGTCGGACGAATAGGCGGCGAGGAGAGCGTCTATCGCGTCGATCTTCTGCTGCAGGAGGTCCTTCTCCTCTTCAACAGTTTCGAGCAAATCGGATGTTTTGATTCTCATGGTGGGAAGAGGCCGGCCGAATACCGGCCCCGGTGAATGTTGCTGACCTAGTTCGGCTCGCCGAAGTCGTCGGAGCCTGCCGGAGCGCCGGGGGCGCGGAGGCGGACCGCATCGACCTCGCGGCCGGTCTGCGGGTTCTCGACCTGGCGGATGACGACCATCATCTCCTTGCCTACCCACGCATCGCTGTTCGTGCCGTAAGCATCGGAGATCGCCGTGAAGTTCTTCTTGTTCAGCGAGAACTTCTTCTCGGCCACGACCTTTATCGTTCCCTTCGGGATGATGCCGACCGTGAACACCCAGTTCTTTTCCTTGTCCTGTTCACCTGCATCAAGGAAACGGATGTTGTCGCCCTCGTGGACGTTGTTGTTCGCCTTCAGCCAATCGCTGTCGAACTTAATATCGGGCATGTGTTTCTATGCTGATTGTTGGTTTGTTTGGACGACCTTTGGGATGGATGTCATGTGGTGAAGATGGGGAGCTTCTCGGTTCGGTCCACGGGTTTCGTCGGGCGCGGCGGCACATAGTCGTAGTACGTCTCGAACTCGGGGAGCTCACGCTTGTACTCAAGGATGTGGACGCGCTTCTCACCAGGCAGGTCAGCATGCAGCGGGTGGCCCCGGAAGGTGTAGACCATCTTCGGGATGGCGATCGTCCCGTTCAGGAAGTCGTTGCCTCTCGCCGTGAGGAGCCATAGGCCGGAGCGGGAGTTTTCCTTGTTCGCATGGACGGCGAGGCCGAACATGCGGAGCTTGGCGAAGTTTGTCACTTGGTCGAAGGAGAGCGGAAAGGGGCTCTCACGGTTCAGGTCCTTTCGAAGATGGATGCTGTTCCGGCCGTAGTGCCGGACGGCAGCGCGGAACTTCAAGAGTGCGTCCACATACAGCGCGGTCATCGAGTGGGCCGAGATGGTCTTCAGGTACGGCTGGAGCACGCGGATGAGCTGCCAGGCATTTGCGTCCTTCGTCGTGCCGGTGAGACGCGCGGTCATCATGACCTGGTGGATTTCCTCGCCTACCTGTTTTCGGAAGGGCTCGGGGATCATGGGAGCGAGGTCCAGAATTGGTTTAGATCGCCGCCACTCAGCTTCACCTCGAAGTAGCGGAGGGCCAACGTGAGCCATCCTGGGTGTACGCCAAGCCGCTCAAAGTTGATGTCGCCGAACTTACTGATGTCGCTCCACCTCCGCGCCTTACCGAGCGCCTGCCAGAAGGCGGGGTCGGTGAAAAGACAATCAAGCGACCAAAAGGGATGCTCATGTTCTCTAAGGTCGCCCGTCACATCTTCTGTGAACCTGTAATACATCTTCACATCGTATGGGCGATACCCCGCCTCTACCGCCTGCTTGATGGCGTCTTGTTCGTTCGAGATTTTGGTCATCCGGCTTTCTTGGTAGATTTCGCTGCGGCCTTTTGAGGGATGAGTCTAAGCACTCGTATGGTCTTTGGAAGCGGCGGAAGAACCATTGGGTCCGGAACTTCCTCGTACTTGGCGACGAGGTTCAGGTGTTGGACAACCGCGTTAAGCTTGTCGCTCATCTCTTTCGCGTACCACGTGGGGATTGAT
Organism: Thermoanaerobaculia bacterium; assembly: GCA_035482045.1. Lineage (GTDB taxonomy): Bacteria > Acidobacteriota > Thermoanaerobaculia > Gp7-AA8 > Gp7-AA8 > JADGNZ01. The sequence goes on along the minus strand of DATHRD010000104.1, from coordinate 77,589 downwards.
GTCTCGGCTAGATTGCCCAGGCGGCGCACGATGTCGTCCATATATTCGCGGTGCGTCGTGAAAGGAAAAGGTGCAGACCCGCACGAACACGGGGCCGGCACATCAAGCCACTTGCGACAGCGTTCTCTTAATCCCGCAGTAAGTTTCATGCCGCTTTGCGTGATGGTTTCGCGGCCTTCGGAGCCGTTTCGGCGTCTTCATCTATCTGAATCGGCGTGGTACCGGATGCCCTGTCGCCCGGCTGGGGCAAGTCTAGCTTCACGGAGAACGGCAGGTCCTTCTGTGATGGCTTCTGCCCGGCGGTTTCGTGCGTCCAGATTTGCTTCGCGGCCAGGAAGAGCGGGTACACATCCTCGATTTCGGTGAACTTGAACTTCTGAATCTTGTTGCGTGCGTAGCCCACTTGAAGAATGGCGAGGCGCTGTACGTCCTCCTGGCCTTCGGAGTGCTTGTAGGCCGACACCTGCAGCTCGTGCTCGGGCCAGACATCCTTCGATGACTTCACATCGATGAGCCAGACCTCGCCGTCGATGCGGCACTTCAGGTCCACGGTCCCTGCGTAGCCTTCAGCGGTGTTCCAGACGGTGTACTCGAAGCCCAGGATTTCCGGCTTCACCTTCTCGAACCATTCGGCGTAGGAGAGGACGGCTTCGTACTCCTCGGCGGTGAGTTCCTCGGCCTGGCCGGATTCGCCAACCGGATACTTCGAGTCGATCTCGACGGCGTTTCCGGCGTGAAGGTCGGCGATGGCAAGGTGAATCTTCGAGCCCTTGTCGCCGGCGGCGTTCTTCAGCGCTTGGGATTCATCCCAGCCGGTGTTCGCGAGCCACTTGTAGAACCCGATGGACTTCGGGTAGTGGCCGCATATCCAGGTCACGGACGGGACGAATGAATAGGTCGGGAGCTTGGTAACAGGGTCGTCTTCGGGTCGCGCGTACCAGCGCTCGTCGTAGGTCGTAATCTGGACGATGCCTTTCGCGTCGTCCACTTTTCGGATTTGTTTGTTCATGTGAGCGGAACTTAGAAAGGGACTTCCTCTCTGGTTGATGTGGTGGCGGCTTTTACGATGCCAGCGACGATTGTCTGAAACTGCTCCTCGGTGAGGCCGACTTGCAACTCAAACTTCTTGCGGTCGCAATACTCTCCTTGGGTCTCGGACACCTCGATTTTGAAGATGTGCATGTGGGTGATTTTGTAATTCGCCGGAGGGGAAGAAACTTCGCAGAAACTTCCGTCATCGGGGTACACGATTCCGATGTCCAGCCCCCGGCGAATGCGAACTTTTTTCGACTGGTTAATTTGACTGATGCGGGAAAGAGCTAATCGTCAGGTCCGTCGCCGTCGTGCTCTTTGGTGCAGTGGCAGGGGACAATTTTGTCTACGTCTTCTTCGTATATTACAGTTTTGTAGACTAGTCCTGTTCCGGCGCAATCGGGGCAATTCTCGGAGGGGCTCATCGGACGAAGAGAAGTGCCGCGATGACACCGATGAGAGCACAGAAGCCGATGAAGGCGAGGATGGTCTCTAGGGGCGATTCGCGGTAGTCCCAGCAGATCTCGTCGAAGATAAACTCCATCTCCTTGTCCGTGTTCTTGCCGATGTGGTTGATGTTCATGTGCAGGGCTTGGTTGATTTGCGACCTTTAGTCTTCCGGGATGGCTTGGGAGGGAGAGGAGAGAATTCGAGGTTGTTTGAGCCGATTCGTTCCGTCATTTTTCGGGAAAACAGCTTGAGTTCGCCTGTTCTCTGGTTCATGAAAACGACAGCAGGTATTTGCCTCGCGCCTTCGGCCAGCATGTCTTCCTCATGGATAGCGAAGTTGCGCCGGAAAACTTGCCAATTATCTTTCGGTCTGTTCATTGGGAGAGGGTTGGTTTGGTGGCTTAGGAAGGGAGGGGGTTAGGATTCGTCCTCGGAAGGGATGAGGAAGTGTCGGGGGATTTCCTGGAATACTTGGAAGTAATTGGCTCCGAGTTTCTTTCCTTTCTTCCGCGCGGCTTCGAGCAATCTGCCGTCAGTAACATTCGCGGCGCGGTAGGTCATTTGTTCGCGGAGAGCCCACCCGGCGGCGGTGTAAAACGAGATGTACCAAGTTTTCTTTGCTTCGGTCATTTCAGTAGTGATGCGAGGAACTCAATGGTCTCCGGGGATTGCTTGGAGGGAAGCGAGGTCTTTCCGCGCGGTTTCAAGCTGTTCGCGGAAGTAGAGCGCGTCACCTTCGTTTGGCGGGTCTAGGAGGGCTTCTTCCAAGCCTTCAATCTTGTCCTGTAGTCTCTGCCGGATGAGGTCTAGGGGGGGCATGGGAGTTCAATGAGCTTGTTCTCGATGATGTCGACGAGCATCTTCGCGCGAGCGTCCGCTTCGGTCCATGCAGAGAATCGAATCGAGTAGTCGTAGACACTTTCCTCGCAGACCCATGTGGTTGTGGCTTGCCCATCTTGGAGTGCGTGCCAGTGGGAGGAGTAGTGTTGCGGCAGCATCTCCCCGAGTTCCGCGACGGTGAGGGCGGAAAAGATAGGATTCTCGGAGTTTTCGAGTTGGTGTTTGCAGCGGACTTCGGAGATGGTGCCAGTGCGGTAGGTCCACCAGTAGAACTCGCTCTCCTGCTTCACGCCCAGCTCCTTCAACCTCTTGGCGAGATCGAGAGAGCAGACTTGTTTTTCGAGGGGTAGAGACATTGAGGTAGGTTCTTCGATGGTGGCGCGGGAGGGAGCGGACCGCTGGCCCTGGGGAGATGCGCTGGTGCCGCCGAACCTTCCTTCTGTTCTACCCGCGCCATCAAATGGGCGTGGGGTGGGAGTCGAACCCACAAGGCGGAGGAATTGGCCATTTCCTGACCCGCGCGGCGTCATCAGCGCACCTTCGCGGCGAGCGAGAGCATGTCCCTCGTGCGGGCGTTCTCCCTATTCCCCTGGGGGAAGCTGGAGAAAATTGCCGGGGCCGGACAGCCTATTCGGACCCCACCCGCATACCGCGCCACCGATCCAATGAACTCCTTAACAATAGCGCCGTGGTGGATTAAGTCAAACGGCAAACTGTGGATAAATCAGGCGGCTCGTTTAGGGCCGGTTTTCAAGGCTTCCTGGCGTTTCTTGCGCCGGAAAGCACGCATCCAAAGGCGGTTGTAGACCCGGATTTCGCCGCGCTTCTTGGCGCGGTACTTCCGGTGATAAGCGTTGATCTGCGCGGCGGTCGCGCCGGTGCCGGTGAAGGGTCGTACTTTGTCCATCTTCTGGAAGCGTACCTAATCCACATCGGCGGTCAAGGGGACAAACTGATGCGGAGAGAATCAGGCAATTGCCGGACCCGCGTTTGCCGGATTGCCGAATGGTTCCCCTTCAAAGGCCGGTTCCTGATCGGGTTTCATCTGCCGTCCGCGAGGGCGCTTGCCTCATCCGGCGTGCTGAGACATGGACCCGCGTGCAGCGAAGCCCTAAAAGCGGAGCGGAGCGCGGGAGCACTCTCCTAGGGTGGCAAGTGGGTGGGCGACATCTGTGCCGGTGCATCCGATAGGCACTCAGAGTGGTAACGAGCCAAGCCAGACAAAGAGATTGGCCAAGATTATCGCTATAACGACGATGACGAGATTGACCCAGAACGGTAAATCACCTCGCTGATTACGCATAGTGTCAGCCTACCGCGTCCAGCGGTCCCGTCAATCCCGTCCGCCACCCGGTGCCTGGAGCGGTGAGCGGAACGCTGGGACTTGTCCCGGCGTCGCAGAGCGTCGGGTATCTGCCGTCCGGTGAGCCGATAGGTCTGCCGGTGCGAAGCGATAGCAAGCGGTAGGCAGAGACGGGAGATACCCGACGATAGGAGAGGCACCGGGTTGCGCTTCAGTCCTCGGACGCTAGTCCTTCCAGGTCAAAGCGATAGCGGAAAGTCGGCGGCGAAATTTTTCGGCGCAATAGTGGTCGTCCTAACGGTTACTACAACGCCCACTTAGTAATGAGAGCATTCGGGGCTTTACGAACATCCCAGCCCTTCTCTTTTCCGGTGGCCGCTTCATAGTGAAGTCAGGTCTTTGGAAAGGAGGAAGTCATGTCAGAGGTGGTCCGGCCGAACTTTCGGCTCATCAAGTCTCAAGTGTCTCTCTTGGATGTGCTCGCCCGGTACAAGGTCGAGCTCAAGGGGACCAATCAGTCCCGGAAGGAGGGGCACTGTCCGCTCCCCTGCCATTCCTCGGAAGGTGACAGGTCGTTCCACGCGTCCCTACTGAAGGGTCAGTGGGTCTGGTCGTGTCATTCCGCGTCGTGTGTCGGAGCGAGAGGCGGAAAGAAAAAGGGGGGTGATCTCATTGAGTTCGTCGGCTTCATGGAAAAGTGCGGTCTTCGGCAGGCCGGGGAACTTCTGGACTCCTGGTTTGGTCCGTTCTCCGAAGGGTCTGCCGCGCCGGTTAAAGAAGTTCCTCCGCGCGAAGTGGTCCCGGCGAATGAAGTGAATTCGCCGTTGAAGTTCCAGTTGAAGGACATCCGGCACACGCACCCTTACCTGACCGTTCGCGGCTTTGACGAGGAGGAGTGTGAGTACCTGGGTGTGGGATTCTTCCCGGGCCGCGGGATGATGCAGAACCGCATCGTCTTTCCGCTTCATGACGCTGAAGGGGTGCTCATCGGGTACGCCGGGCGACGGGTCGAATACTCGCTCCACGACGAGGATGAGACCCATGTGGCGCCGGTCACTTCCCGCTCTCGGTGGTAGCTCGCACGAGCGCACCGGGGTGTGTTCATCTCGCCGGGAAGGGACGGGATGGGTGACTCTTGGGTTCTGCGTCTGTTGGGACTCTCGATTGCTGTCGAGAGCGCATCGGATTACCAAGTCCTACCATTCAACGGCATCCAGCGGGGGCTGAGTAGGTTCGCCGCACCCGATCCGCCAGTGTGAGACAGCGATTCAATTCGCTGAGTGATGGATGTTCTATCTACTGTGCCGAGGGCCGGAGTCGTTCACCGGCCGGGTTGAAACTGTGCAGCTAGGGTGCGGCCGCAGAGCCTAGACTGGTGACCAACATGTGAAGTGTTGCCCTAGCACTTCCTTTCGGAAGCCGCCCGCATCCAACATCCATCACTCAAGGAACGAATCTCGGTCATGCGCTGGGGTCTGGGAGGTGGGATTCGAACCCACAGTGGAGTTATTCCCGGATATTACCTCCGCCCCGTGGAAAACCGACTAGAGGAATCAGCTTTCCGGGGAGCGGTTACCAATTTCGCCACTCCCAAATCTCAACGCACAACCATTCAGAGCTTTGCGCCCTGAGTGATGGGGGTAGGGGTTGCACCTACGTTCTCCCCGTGGCCGGCAAGGGCTTAGGGGGAGGTCCTATCTAGGTAGACGACATCCCATCACTCAAGAAACAAAACTGCCCGCGGTGTGGCGCAGGCAGTTTTGTGTTCCATCCCCCACACGGGATGAAACTTCCTCGAAGCTGTATCGAGGCTCTTGGTCAAACGAGCTTCATCTTCATGATACAAACAGAAAAGCCCGGCACAAGGGCCGGGCTGGGGATAACTGAAGGCTCTCTGATTTGGCCTTATTTTCCGGGCTCTTTCGGGGGTCGTCCGCGCTTTCCGTGGCCCAGATCCTTCAGCTTCTCGTCGATAGCGTCCCGTTGCTTCAGAAGGGCATCTACCGCCCTTTGGGTCGCGTCGGCGAGGGTCTTCCGGGCATCGAATACGGGTTGCATCACATCGCTCATTTTTCGCTTCTCCTGTCTGCCGCGTACGCGGCTTCTAAACGGGTTGAGATAAGCCGCTCCACGGCTTCCCGTGGCCGGCCGTAGTGGTCCTTGCTGTACTTGTGGCAGGCGCCTGCCGTGGCTTCAGTGCCGAGTTTCGGCGGAAGGAACTGCGGGAACTTCCGCTTGCGGTCGCCGGAGCGGTACCACTTCGGGACCTGGATGAACTGGTTCGTGAGCACGATCTCTGGCCGCTTAATCTTTGCGTAGAGGTCGCCCGTCTTCAGGTCCACCAAGCTCGCGGGTTCCGGCACGCGGAGCTCGGGAGCAAGAAGAGTTGCGTCCTTAGCGGATACCTGCATGGAAACGAGGGTGGAGACATTGGCGAAGATGGAGTCCTCCGCGCCCTTCGGGAGCTGGGCGATGGACTGCGACGCGAGCGTGAACGCCACGCCGTACTTTCTGGTCTCCGCGAGGAACTGTTCCGGACCGTTCCCGCCTTTCGTGAAGTTGTGGAACTCGTCCACGATGACGGCGCAAAGGTCGTTCTTTTCGAGCGGGTCACGCTTCAAGGCTGCGGTGAGGACCATCCGAAGAATGACGGAACCGAGGAGGTTCGCGGCTTCCTCGCCGATCTGACCCTTTCGGAGGTTGAAAAAGACGAGCTTCTTCGTCTGCATGCACTCGAAGAAATCCAGCCCGTCCGGTTGCGCGAAGATGTGCCGGAGGGACTGCATGGCTACCAGGGCATCCGCTTTGTTCATCGGGGCGGCGGATGCTTCCTCGCGCTGCTTCGCGGTCTTGCCAAAGTAGTCCTCAGCCCAGAGCTGGAGGGTTGGAGAGTCCGAGCGTTCGAAAATCCACCTTGAGTAGGCCTCGAACATGAACATGAGCCAGAGGTCGAAAGGTGTGGGGTCCGGCAGGGCTTCGACCGCGGCGAAGAGGAAGTTCCGAGCGATCATGTGCGACCGGCCCATGAACGAGTTCTCGCCGAACTGGTCTCCGAGAATCTTGATGAAATGCCCGGCCGAAACCTCGTCTTTGGCTTTGAGTGGATTGAGGCCGATTGGCTTCGGCGAAAGCGGGTCGAACACGATGACATCCCGCAAGCGGTCCTTCGGAACATACGGGAGCGCGGCTTCGATGTAGGTGCCGTGGGGGTCGAGGAAGAATCCGGGTCTACCGGAACGGATGTGCTCCACGGTCTGCCGGGTGAGAAGCGTTGACTTCCCGGACCCGGACGCGCCGAACACCGCTGCGTGGCGGGTGTCGTCGTACTCGATTTTTCCGGCCGGGAAAAGGCTCGGCCGGTGTCCCAGGAGAAACACGGAATAGAAAGAAAATAGAAAGCGCCCTCTGGCCCCGCCGCCTGGCCCGGCGAAAGCCGCTCTCCGCGACGGCGAGGCGGGAGGATCAACCCCGTTCGCTGACGGGATAAAGGGCTGTCTCAATCGTAGCAATTCGTCGTCCTTTCGCTAGGCGAAGAGCAGGGAGTAACTGGCGGTCTCGAAGTCTTTCGGGGTTTTGAAGACGCGCTCGGAGGGTTTGAGAGCTGAGTCGTAGTCGGTCAGCCAGAAGCGCCGGGTGTTCACCGCCTTGTCTTCCCGCGCGGCACTCAAGACATGCGAGGTCATCGCCGGCGTCGGCTTCAGGATGATGACGCGGAAATCGGAGTGGTTGAACATCTCCTGGTAGTGGCCGTCTGCAAACTCGGCATAGGCCCTCATCTTTCGGAGAGGCTCTTCGACGCCCTTCTGGTTCTCGATCTCGACGAAGAAGGCGGAGTATTCGCCATCCTTCTCGATGAAGAAAAAAGCATCCGCGTTCACGTACTCGTCCCGGCCCTTCCCCCAACGCTTGTACCGGGCTGCGTAGAGCTGGGACCAGTTCAGGTTCGCTCCGAAGGTCCGGTGAAGGGCTTTGTGGAAGTCGGTGAGAACGAGATCGTGCTCGAGCTGGCCCTCGGACTTCTCCCGGTTCGCGTTCACTTCCTTGTCGAGGAGGTTGCGGCGCAGAGCTTCGTCCCATCCCTTCTGGGTGAGCCGATGCACTTTCTCAAACGGATTTGCGGGGTTCCGCAGGTCGTCGTAGAAAAGTCCAAGTCCGCCGTTCTCATCGAGCCTGAGCTTTCGCATCCGTCGTTGGATCCGACGCAGCGAGCGGCCGGTGAGGTCGCAGATGTCGGAGGTCCGGAGGTTCACGAACGACGCGGCAAACTTCAGGATGTCATTGTCGGATTTCGATACGCGCTGCGGCATGGATTAACCATAGCGCGTCAAAATGAGCGTGCAAGGGGGCGTTGGGGATTCAGAGTTTTGGTCGATTCGTGGCGGGAGGTTTCGGGCGAGATTTGCCTTTCCCGGTCTGCAGAAAGGCTTCGCGTGAGCGTTGGACGGTGAGCTGAGCCTCTTCCCGCGGGAGTGCGTTCAAATGAGTGTAGATAGCTTCTTCGAAGGTCGCCACACGTCCAAGCATGTCGAAGTCGCGGAGGGTGGGAACATCGAAGAAGGCGGTCTCCTGTTGGGGAAGTTTCAGGGTGACTCTTTGGCGCGGCTGGTCACGCAATAGCTGCGCGAGGCGGGAAACCTTCTCATCCCTCGACCACTCTGCCCGGGCGCTCACCCGTTCGCGGTAGATCGGAGTCTGCACCCTCTGCTTGCCAGCCGTGACCGAGAGCCGTTCGGGGTCCATGTCCTCACCATAAAAGCTCTCGGTCTTCGTTTCGGTATCAAGCTCTTCGACGTTATAGCCGTCCACTTGCTGCCCGTAGTAGGTCTCTTTCACGTCTCTCTGGTTGATGCGATCAAGGTACATATCGTTCGCCATCATCGCGGCGGATTCGTAGGGTAGTCCGCCGAAGACGGCTTTGACCTGGCAGTTTGTGAACACGGCATCCCGTAGTTCGTGGTCGCGTTCGAGGTGGCCAAGGCGTTGATGGGCGAGGATGAGGTGCAATCCGCCCTTCCGGGTCTCGTCGAGCATGGAGGCGACATCAAAGGTGATGTACTCCTGGAATTCGTCGAGGGCCAGGAGGTAGTGCTTGCTGGTCCCGGCCCGGCGCATGGCTGCTTCTCTGAATTCGTTGATGAGAAGTGACGCGAAAACCTTTGCTGGTTCGGAGTCGAGGTAACCGGATCGCGCAAGGTTCACGAGGATGATGGCGTTCCGGTCGACGAGCTCGCGGATGTTGATGTTCCCCGTCTTCAGTCCGAGAAAGCACTGAAGTCCCGAGTGTCCCGTGAACCGGGCGAAGCGGTTCTTCGTGGAGAGAACTGCGTTGGACCATTCCCTCGGAGTCTTGCAGAGCTTCAGTTCGCCTATCTCCTCCCTCACTTCATCGTCCTCTGGTTCCGTGAGAATCGAGAGGGCATAGTCCAGGAGATAGCGATGATTGAAGCGGAGAAGCTGTGAGGTGTTCGGAAGCGTCTCCTTCGCTCTGACGGCGAAGTGGTAGGCGGTGCGGGCGTTTCGTTCAAGGGTTGGGGTTTTGTCAGTGTTCTGCGCTCCCCAGGGTTTTACGGTGGCGTCGATTCGTCGTGCTACGGTGGTCGTGATGTCTTCCCCTGGGTCGAGGAATGGATTGAACCCGACGACGAAATCCGGCTGGGAGGGGTTCAGGAGAATGATGGGTTTCTTCGGTCGGAAGTAGGTCAGGTAGTGGAGGAGCCTTCGGTAGGTGGTCCCGTGCCAGTCGAGGAAACAAAATCCCCGGTTCGTCATGACCGCTTCACGCATGAGCCATTCGAGGAAGTAGGACTTCCCGAGGCCCGACGATCCGAGGACGTGCATGTGAGTGCCGGAACGGGAGCGGTCGCCTTCCAAGGCGCGGAAGATGTCGTCCGGCTTCACTCTTCCTCGGGGTCCGGGTTCCTGAGACGAACGGCGTAGTCCGTGAAGATGACATTCACCTCGTCCGCGAGCGGAGTGCCGTCCTCGATGCCGTTCTCCTTCAGGAACTCTACGCGGGCCTTCTCCACTTCGAGGACGGACTTTGCCAGAGCGAGACGCTTTTGGAGTGGGGTCCGGCCGCGCAGCTCTTCGTCTCTGTCCAGGTAACCTTCTAGGACAGCGTTGGCACTCTTGATGAGCGAGCTGAAGAAGTCGTCGGCCATGTCTCTCTCCAAAGGTCCGCGCCGAGTGGCCGGCGCGGGGCGCTAATCGTTGCCGGGGCTTCCAACCGTGTAGCGTCTGGTCACACGGATGGCCACAGCGCCCGGGATGGTCGTGAGGTTGTAAGGCCTCTTGGTTGAACCGTCGTTCGGGAAGCGCATGACGCCCGGCTCCTTCATGAGCCTTCGCCTAGCGGTTTCAGCCGAGACCCCCCAGATGTGAGCAATCTCTTTCACGCTGTAGACTCCATCTGCTTCGAGTGTTTTCTCCATCATCCCTCCAGAGAGGGAATCGAAGTTCCCCGCCACCCTCGAAGCGCGGGTATCCGGGGCATCACTCCCGGCGCGGAAGATGATAACCTTGCTGTACCTGGAATGTACCTTCGGACCGTGCATCTGGAGCTTCGGCAGGTTCGAGAGTATCGTAGAATCAGTAACTTACAGAAACTGCGTGAGTTGGAGAAGTACGAGTCCGGTTGCCCGCTCCAAATGAAGATGAATGAAGGGCCGCGGAGACGCGGCCCTTTTTTGTTTTCAACGGATGCGGAGACGGTCGGAACGCCCGCATTGTGCGACACACGACCACATTCCGACTTCACTGTTATCCTATGTGTATGGCTAGAACGATTGAAGCGGAGTATCTCGCCGAGCAGAACGTGCTCAAACTCAGCGAGCCTCTCACGGATCACGCCAAGTTGGCCGTCGAGATCAAGGACTCCTCGCGGCCTGAATCCCAGGCATGGATGGCGCTAGCCGGTTCTCTCGACGGACGTTCCCGGCGCGAAGTCGCCCGTGCGGTGAATGAGGCGTTCGGGAGAGAGATCGAAGTTTGATCGGCTCGCGTTTGACTCAAACGCCGACATCGACCTACTCCTCCAGGATCGGCCCTCGCCGCCGCCGTTCGCCGAGACATCCGCCCGCGTAAGCGGTGCTTCCACCGACCTGACCATCTTGGTCGGTCTACATGCCGTCTTTTCTGACCTCAATGTCGCCGCGTGGTTATTTTAATGTGCCCCGACATGAAGTTGACGTCCTCGGACATGAAGATTTATGTCGCCGGACATAGAGTTGATGTCGCCGGACATGAAGTTGATGTCGCCGGACGTGAAGTTGACGTCTCCGGACGTGAAGTTGACGTCCTCGGACGTGAAGCTGACGTCCCCGGACGTGAAGTTGACGTCCCCGGACGCAAGGTGATCGCCCGCGATTACTGGAAGCTGACTGCCAGCTTTGATCCCTCTTCGCGGTGGATCGTGTCGACGAAACGGATCGTGTTCGATTTCAGCGACATGAAAAGCGACGACGTGCGCACGCCGCCGCCGAAGAAGCGCACGCCGCGCAGGAGGTCGCCGTCGGTCACGCCCGTGGCGCAGAAGATGATGTCGCTGCCCGACGCCAGCTCCGCCGTGTCGTAGACCCTCTCGCCGTCCGTGTAGCCCATCGACTTCAGGCGCTCCTCCTGCCACTTCTCCAGTGGCTTGAGGCGTCCCTGCATGCGGCCGTTGAGGCAGCGCATGGCCGCCGCGGTCAGAACGCCCTCAGGGGCGCCGCCGATGCCCATGGCCGAGTGAATGCCGGTGCCGCGAACGGCGGCGGCGATGCCGGCGGAGAGGTCACCGTCGGTGATCAGCTTGATGCGCGCTCCGGCCTCGCGGATATGCGCGATGAGGTCGTGATGCCGTTCGCGCTCGAGGACGACGATGGTCAGCTCGTCGACGTCGCGCTGAAAGGCCTCGGCGATCTGGTTGAGGTTCTCGTGCACGGAGTTGGTCAGACTCACGTAGTCGGCCGCCGTCGGGCCGACGACGATCTTGTCCATGTAGACGTCGGGCGCGTTGAGAAGGCCGCCCCTCTCCGAGGCCGCGAGGACGGCGATGGAGTTCGCCGAACCGGTGGCGCAGAGATTCGTTCCCTCCAGGGGATCGACGGCGATGTCGATCTCCGGGTAGATCTCGCCCTCCGTCCAGCCGCGACCCAACGGCTCGCCGACGTAGAGCATCGGAGCCTTGTCGCGCTCTCCCTCCCCGATGACGACGGTCCCGCGCATCTTGAGCCGGTTCAGCTCTTCGCGCATCGATTCGACCGCCACCTGGTCGGAGTACTTCCGTTTGCCGTAGCCCATCGTCCGGGCCGCGGCGATGGCTGCTTTTTCTGAAACGCGCAAAAAGCCGATTTCGAGACTGGATTCCATGGCGCTCCGTTCGTGCGAATTTGGCGGCGCAGACTCTAGCAGAATCCGCCGAACGGAGCTGTGCGGAAGATCAGCAATGGCCAACTCGAGCGCTCGTGACGCTCGCGGCCGGAGCGCTGGCGCCTGCCCTGAGCGAGGCCGAAGGGTCCCGGCGGCTGGCTCGGTGGCGTCCTCGCCGCCGGTTACCAGCAAATGCTGGGGTCTGCCGGGTCGGCGGCGGAGGAAGCCGCCGAGCCAGCCGCCGAGACGGCAGCGCTCCTTTCGTGCCGGCTACTCCACGACGATGGTCATCTTCATATTGCCGTGCCCGGAGCCGCAATAGTGGTCGCAGATGGCCGGGAACGTGCCCACAGCGTCGGGTGTGATGGTGATCTCGCCCGGTTTTCCATCATCTGCATCGAGGTCGACACCGAGCGGTTTGATGAGCAGGCCGTGGGCGCGGTCGGTGCTGACCAGGCGGATGGTGACCTTCTCACCACGTTTGAGCGTGACCTGCTTCGGGTTGAACTCGAATCGTTTGGCGGAGATCTCGACGACGCGGGGCGGCTCCTGCGCCGAGCCGAACTGCGCCGCGGCAACGAGGGCGACAAGACTGACGATAATGGCAGTGCGTTTCACAGGCTGTCTCCTTCTCTGAGCATCATCATGACCCCTTCCGATCCGGAGATTTCGCGGATCGAAAGCTCGACATCGTTGATGCCGGCGGCAAGCGCACGCGTCGCGGAGCTGCCGCTGATGGTGCGAATGCCGAGGTTCTTGAACGGCTGGTCCGGGTTGAACGGCAGGGGCTTTTTCTCGGGTGTTGAAGGATCGGGGAACGCAAAGATCAGCGATCGGGCCGCGTGGTGATGTGCGGTGCCGATGGTGTTGTGCTCGGCGCGATGAATATGACCGTAGAGGACGGTCACGCTCTCGTACGGCGCCAGGACGTTCATCACGGCATCGCCGTCGGCGGTGAACCACTCCCACTCCGGCTTCAGATCGAAGAGCGGCCGGTGCGTGAAGACGACGATGGGCGCCGTCTTCGGAAACCGGGCCAGATCCTTTTTCAGCCAGGCAATCTGTTCCGCTCCGACGATTGGTTTTCCCTGCGAGACGTTGTCGAGGGCGACAAAGTGCACTCCTCGGTGATCGAACGAGTAGTGTGTCTCGCCGAAGTTCTCGCGGAACAGAACGCCGCCATCGAGCGCGGCGTCGTGCTCGCCCGGCACGTGCATGCGCTTCTTCACGCGCAAGCGGTCGCTGATCGAGCGGAACGCTTTGAAACGTTTGGCATGCTCGGCGGGATCGTCGCTGTCGTGCGTCAGATCGCCGGTGAAGAGAATCAGATCCGGCTGCTGATCGAGGGCGTTGACGATGTCGACAGCGTGCTCGAAGGCCTTCGTACCGAGCGGATCGGGCGGCCCCTGGAATCCGACGTGTGTATCGCTGAGCTGCACGATGGAGAAGGGGCCGGTCCCTTCGCCGTTCTGACGGTGGAAAAGGCGCGACAGCGCGGCGCCTTGCGCGGTTGTGGCTAGGGGCGAGAACTGCAGAAGCGCCCCCGCACCTAGCGACATTGCGGAAACGCGCATGAACGCGCGTCGGTCGAATTCTTTCTTCATGGTTTTTGTCCTTTCGAGGGATGTAACTGGCATCGGGCTTTTTTCATCCATTCGGCGGTTACATGAGGTAGAAGTGCTTCGGATGACGCAGGACCTGGCTGACCCGCGGTCAGCGTTCGAGGAGTTGGCCTTGCCACTCTTCGAGCCGCTGTACAACTACGCCCGCTGGCTGACGCGTGATCCGATCGAATCGGAGGACCTCGTGCAGGAGACGTATCTGAAGGGATTGCGCGGTTTTGGCTCGTTCGCGCCGGGGACGAACTTCCGTGCCTGGATGTACCGCATCCTTCGCAATACCTTTCTGACGTCGCGTAGCGGTCTGCGGGCGGTGCCGCCAGTCTCGATCGACGATGATCCCGATCACTTCGAGCAGATCAGCGTGACGGAGACGCCGGAGTCGCTCTTCCTGGCGCGCGCGGATGTCGAGGCGTTGGGTCTGGCGATTGAATCGTTGCCGCTTCCGTTCCGCGAGGTACTGGTCCTGTCCGATGTCGAGAACATGAGCTACCGCGAGATTGCCGAGACGCTCGCGATTCCGGTCGGCACGGTCACGTCGCGGCTCATTCGGGCGCGACAGAAGGTGCGGAACATACTGCGAGGCCAACAATGAATCGCGACCTGACAGCCGAAGAGATCGAACGGTACGCGGACGGCGAGCTCGATGCCGGTGCTGCGGCCGAGGCCGAGACGCATCTATCCGAGTGTGCCCGCTGCGCCACCGCGGTGTTGTCTGTGATGCAGATGAAGCGCGCATTGCGCGCCATGCCGCGCTTCACGCCGCCGGCGGCGTTGCGGGCGCGTGTGCTGGCGCGTCCGGCGCGCCGCCCGCAGGCTGCCTGGTGGCTCGCGGCAGCGGCCGTCGTGGCGCTAGCCGTCGCCGGCGGTGTGTTCCTGCGTGCGCGAGACGCCACGGCCGGTCAGCTTGTCGATCTCCACACCACGATTCTGGCGAGCGCAAATCCGGTCGACGTTCTGTCGACCGATCGCCACACGGTGAAGCCGTGGTTCGAAGGGAAGCTGCCGTTCGCGGTCGACGTCCCCGATCTGCCCGCGCCCCTGCACCTGATCGGCGGGCGCGTCATCTATTGGCATGGTCAGCCGGGTGGATACCTGCTGGTAGGGAAGGGAGCGCATCGCATCTCGCTCTTCGTTTTCGCCGATGATGCGGTGCCGCGCTCGATCGCGTCCCGTGCCGGCATGACGATCGTGATGTGGCGGGCGCGGGGACTGGCGTATGTCGCTGTCGCTGACGTTCCGGCCGAGGATCTGCAGCCATTGCAGCGGGCGTTCGTGAGGGAGTGAGTTTGTCGGCTTGTTGTGAGCATTTCTCTCACGACGAATGGAATTCACCAGCAGCCTTGCTCGCGCGACAGGGCCTGATAGGTCCAATGACCAGGACCGATGTGGCACAGACACTCTTGTCTGTGCGGGTCTCGCCACGACTCGAGATTGCAAGCCCCGACGGCCATGCGGCTTCGGCCGGAGCACAGACAAGAGTGTCTGTGCCACATCGGCCCCTGGTCATCGGCACCAGGCACGTAGGTTCATTAAAGGTTAGGTTCAGGGCGCCGTTCCGCTCGACGCCGGCCTCTCCTCGGGATGGTGAATCCGTCCCCCGAGGAGTGCCGTGCGTCCCGCCGCGGCCAGCGAGATGAGGATCGCGATCACGATCACCACCTCGAGCCAGCGGGGACGCGTGCCGCGGCGGTGGCCGATGAACAGGGCGACGATGGCGAGGCCGCCGGTGATGCACGCGACGGTGAGGAACCAGCCCGCCGCATCGTCGTGCGGTCCGATCGCATTCGTGTCGACGCCCGCGATCGGGGGATTGGCTTTCGTGAGAAAGTCCGCGGCCCCATTGCCGGAGAGGTCGGCGCCGATGGCGCAGAGCGCGGCGATGATGGCGACGACGAGTCCGGCTGTGACGAACTCGCGCCTGGCTTTCAGCAATCCGAAGACGGCCAGGCAGAGCGCGAAGAACTCCGCGAATAGCGGTGAGTGATTGATGGCGAGGTGGATGTGAGTGACGCTTAAGTCCATGATGTTGTCCTTGCTACTTTCTTGCCGCCTCATCCGGCGTAGTTCTGTTGTCTCGCGGTTGCGAGGTCTCGCGGTGTTCCTGCCGTACTAACTGGCAAGGGACCTCGAAAATCCCGAACGTCGTAAGATCCGTTGATGGCTCTCCCGCGTACTAACAGGGGATGAAGCGCTACGGAATCACCCTCGCCGCGTTCACAATCGTCCTGGCCTATCGCGCGGCAGCCCATGACTTCTGGATCGAGCCATCGACGTTCCGGCCGGCCGTGGGTGAACGGGTGACGGCTGCATTGCGAGTGGGTCAGAAGCTCACCGGCGACCCGTTGCCGAGGATTCCGCAGCTCATCGATCGCTTCTTCGTCAAAGGGGAGAGCGGTCTGGAAGGCCCGGTGGTCGGACGGCCGGGATCCGATCCGGCCGGCATCATGCTCGTTGCCGACGCCGGTCTTCACTGGATCGGCTACCAGAGCAATCCGTACCCTGTCGCGCTCGAGGCACCGAAGTTCGAGGATTACCTCAGGGACGAGGGTCTCGAGAGGATCATCGAGGAGCGAAAGAAAAAGGGGCAGTCGTCGGCCCCGGGCCGTGAGCGTTTCTATCGCTGTGCCAAGTCGCTGCTCGATACGCCGGCAGCCGCATCTGCCGGGCCATCGCGGGTGTTCGACACTCCTCTCGGTTTCACACTCGAGCTGGTGCCGCGCAAGGATCCTTACGCGATACGGCCTGGCGGAGAGTTGCCGCTTACCGTTCTGTTCCGTGGCAAGCCGATCGCGAATATCCTCGTCGTGGCCATGAGCAAGGACGATCCCGAGAAAGCCGTGCGCGCCCGGACCGACGCGAAGGGCCGCGTGACGCTCCGGCTCGCCCACGCCGGATTCTGGCTGATCAAGGCTGTCAACATGGAAGCCGCCCCGGCCGATTCAGGCGTCGATTGGGAGAGCTGGTGGGCCTCCATCACCTTCGACCTCTCCGGAAGCGCGAAGTGATTCGGCGACGTTTCCTGGCGACGCTTCTCCTCGCCTCAAGCGTTTGTTTGCCGTTGCTCGCTCACGAGCTGGGGCTGGTCCAGGTCGAGGCGACCTTTCAGAAGGACGGAACCTACAACGTCGACCTGCTTGTCGACCGCGAGCACCTTCCGCTGCAGGTCTCCGGAGCGGCGATGCCGCCGGATGTCTTTCTGCGCGGGATCGAGAGCTCGGCGGTCCTGTCGTTCGACGGTCAGCCGGCCGGACATGGGAACCCCGAGGTGACGAAGGTGGAGGGCAAGCCAAACGTGACCCGGCTGCGCCTGACGGGACGTACTCCCTCCGCGGTCTCGCGCTTCACGTTTGCCGACAACGCCATTCTCGGTTACTTCGTGCTTAAGCTTCGCAGCGAGGGGCGGGAGGGGACCGTCACACAGTGGGTGGACGGAGGCAAGACCTCTCCGCCGTATCCGCTCGATCGGGCGGTCGTGCCGCTGACGCGGTGGGAGATCGTGAAGCTGTATCTCCGCCTCGGCTACACGCACATCCTGCCCCGCGGGCTGGACCACGTGCTCTTCGTGCTCGGGATCTTTCTCCTCGCGGTCGACCTCAAGCCGGTGCTGTGGCAGGTCTCCGCCTTCACGCTGGCTCACACCATCACGCTGGCGCTCACGGTCTACGGGGTCGTATCGCTCTCCCCCCGCGTCGTGGAGCCGCTCATCGCGCTGTCGATCGTCTATGTCGCGGTCGAGAATGTCTTCACCTCGAAGCTGCACGCCTGGCGGCCCGTCGTCGTCTTCTGTTTCGGTCTCCTGCACGGGATGGGTTTCGCCGGGGTGCTGACGGAAATCGGTCTCCCGCGCTCGGAGTTTGTTCCCGCGTTGCTCTCCTTCAACCTGGGAGTGGAGTGCGGCCAGCTCACCGTCATCCTGGCGGCGTTCCTCACATTCGGCCTCGCTTTCCGAAAAAAGCCCTGGTACCGGCAGCGCATCGTCGTGCCGGGCTCTCTCATCATCGCGGCCATCGGCCTGTACTGGTCCATCCAGCGCGTATTCTTCGTCCATTGAATACGACCGTTCTTACGGCTCGAACGTACATGACACTGTACTGAACCCGAGCAGTTTCACGCTGTAAGAACAAAGGAGAAACGATGAGACTCTCTCCCACTCTACGTCTGGCCGGCGCGCTCCTGGTCGCGCTCGTCATTCTCATTCCGCAGGCTCAGGCCTCCAGCCACCGGGAAGCGCTGGCCATCCTCAATGAGCCCTGCGCTGATAACACCGACACCTTCGCCTGGGTGTCGAACGGGACGCACGACAAACTCTACCTGATCATGGATTACAACCCGCTCCACGAGCCGGGGCAGGGAAACCAGGGGTTTCGTGCCTGTAATGGTTACCGCTATGAGTTCCACATCGGAAAGGGAACGAGCCTTCAGGACCAGGCGGTGTACCGGGTCGAGTTCAAGAACACGCTCGCGCAGGCGCCTCCTCCCGGTCCCACCGACGCTCTCGGCGGCGGTAACGAGTTGCTCTGGCAACTCACCGGCGGCACGGAGACCATGACCGTCACGCGGATCATGGCTCCCGGCAGTCCGAACCCTGTTGTGCTGGGCGAGAGCCTCAAGGTTCTCCCGAACAACAACGGCCCGCAGACCGACCGTCTCGTCTATGGACTGGGCGCGTTCAAAGGCTACGATTCCGGCGATCCGACCAGCCGGGATCACGGTCTTTACGACCAGACCTTCATCGACAGCTTCATCCAGACCCTGGCCGGCGGTGCGAGGATCATTGCTGGCGATTTCGACGACCCTTATCAACTCGACGAGAAAGGCATTTTCGACCTGGTCAACCTGGGCAAAGGCGACCTCGGCGGAATTCAGGGAGCGCGGAGCACGCCGATCGAGGACGTTTTCGCGGGCTTCAATGTCTCCTCCATTGCGCTCGAGATCCCGACCTCCGACCTCTTCCCCAATGGAATTCCGCACAATGGCGTGCTCGACGCGACGTCGACCGACAGCCTGCTGCGGATTTGGGTCAGCATCAGCCGCCAGGCCACGCAGACGGTCGATACGACCAATATCATCACCGGCCTTCGCGGCTCCGGCAATTACGTACAAGTCGGCCGCAATGCGCTGCCTCTCTTCAATGCCGGACTCGTGGGTACGCAGCGGCAGACGCTTTATCTGCATACCGACCCGATGAAGGACGTGACCCGCTTCGGCGCGGACATCCTGTATCCGGTTCTGGTACGCGACGCCGAGGCTCTCGGTGTCTACAAAGCGCTGGGCGTGCCTGCCTCGGCTGTCACGACTCTCAAGGGACCGCGGCTGGACATCATCAACGCCATCAATTTGGGGCGCCCGATTCCGGTCGCCGACGGTTCCACCGGTGACGTCATCACGCTCGATGCCGCCATCGATTCATCGTTTCCCAATGGCCGGCGCCTCGGCGGCGGCACGACGCCCAATCGTCATCAGGTCAACGTGAACACGGTCCTGATCAGTCTGATCGTCGCCGGTGATCCGAACGCCGGACTGGCCAAGGGCGTGGAAACGAATGACAAGGACTTCCTCCCGAGGTTCCCGTTCATCGCTCCTCCGCACCAGGGCTTGCTCCAGGGACACGGCGGAATCAACTCGGTGTCTCTGCCGACCATCCCCGACCCGACGATGACGCAGCCTTGCCAGTGACATGCACCGCTTCCAAACAACTGATAGGAGATTGACAGCATGAGAAGAAAGATTGCTCTCATAGCCGCTACCATGGCCGTCGTCCTCACGACGTCCGCCTTTTCTCAGCCCGCACAGCACGCTCGCGCGCTGAGCTTCGCCTCCGATAGCCAGACGGTGCCCGTCATGGCCAATGTTCCCGGGCAGGGAGGCACGTTCCAATCGTATCTGGCGATCTTCAACCCGACCTCGTCCGCGTATTCGGTTACCGCGACGCTTCACGATGCCTCGGGCACGAAGCACACGGCGCTGATTCCGCTGGCCGCTGGTGAGCTGAAGACATACACGAACTTTCTCGACGCGGTCTTCAGCGGGTTCTCGGGCGGCGGGGCCGTGACATTCGTCAGCCCCGACTCGACCGGTGGAACTCGCAACAACCGTTTCATCCTGAGCACGGAGGTTCGGACCGCCGGCACGCGGTTCAGCACCTCGGTTCCGGTACTCGAGTTCGCCGGCACGAATTCCCGTTCCTTCGCCCCCGGGATTACGGTCGACTCCAACACGCGCACGAACGTCGGTTGCTTCGACCAGTCGGGTGCGCCCAACAGCGTGAAGGCCACGATCCTCGACAGCACCGGCAAGCTCACCCTCGGCTCCGTCACTCTGAATCTCGCCGCAAACGGCTGGGGCCAGACGGCGGCGAATACGATCGTGAGCGGTGGAATCGTTCAGTTCGATCCGTCTGATTCGGCGGTCTGCTACGCGGTCGTAGTCGACAACAGCACGAACGACGGACGCTTCATCTCCGCCGCGGAGTACGAGCCGTAGAGTCGCGACACGTAGCGCCGGCCGCTGGCCGCGCTGGATCGCCGGCGGCTCGCCGGCGATCCTCTTTTCTCTTGCCGCCGAGCCGGCGGCGGTACAGCCGGCGGGCCGCCGGCGCTACGCTTGCTGCGGCGTCTTCGTCGCTTCCGCTTCCCGCCGCGCCGTTGCCGCGCGCTCATCCTTCGCCGACATCGGCGGGTTGTAGGCCGGGATGCCGGTCACGGCTTCACCGATGATGAGGTTGTGGATGTCGTGCGTTCCCTCGTACGTCTTCACCGACTCGAGGTTGAGCATGTGGCGGATGATGGGGTACTCATCGCTGATGCCGTTCGCGCCGAGGATGTCGCGGGCCGAGCGAGCCGACTCGAGGGCGATGTTCACGTTGTTCATCTTTCCCATCGAGACGTGATGCGGCTTCAGTTTCCCCTGATCCTTGAGGCGTCCCATCTGCAGCGCCAGGAGCTGTCCCTTCGTGATCTCGGTGATCATCCAGGCCAGCTTGTTCTGCACGAGCTGGTGCGAGGCGATCGGCTGGCCGCCGAACTGGATACGCGACTTCGCGTAGGTGCGCGCGGTCTCGTAGACCGACATGGCCGCGCCGAGCGCGCCCCAGGCGATGCCGTAGCGCGCTTGCGTGAGGCAGCCCAGCGGGTACTTGATTCCATTCGTTTCGGGCAGCAAGTTCTCGGCGGGGATGCGGCAATCCGAGAAGAAGAGCTGCGAGGTGACCGACGCGCGCAGCGAGAACTTGCCCATGTGATAGGCGGTGGAGAAGCCGGGCGTGTCCTTCTCCACGAGAAACCCGCGGATGACGCCGTCGTGCTTCGCCCAGACCACGGCCACGTCGGCGATCGAGCCGTTGGTGATCCAGGCCTTGGCGCCGTTCAGCACCCAGGAGTCGCCGTCCTTTCGCGCGTAGGTGCGCATGCCACCGGGGTTCGAGCCGAAGTCGGGCTCGGTCAGGCCGAAGCAGCCGATCTTCTCGCCGGCGGCCAGCTTGGGGATCCAGTAATCACGCTGTTCTTTCGATCCGTATGTATAGATCGGATACATCACCAGCCCCGATTGCACCGAGGCGAACGAGCGAAGGCCGGAGTCGCCGCGCTCCAGCTCCTGCATGATCAGGCCGTAGGCGACGTTGTTCAGACCGGGGAGGTCGTACTCTTTGATGGTCGGGCCGAAGAGGCCCATCTCCGCCATCTTCGGGATCAGATGCATGGGCATCTTCTCTTCGCGGTTCGCCTCTTCGATGATGGGGATCACCTGGTCGTCGACGAAGTCGCGGACGGTTTGACGCACCATCAGCTCTTCCTCGGAGAAGAGCGAATCGATATCCATATAGTCAACGCCGGGAAAGTTGGGCACGGTAAGCTCCTGCTGGCAAAGGTTGCAAAGTTGGGGCTCGATCATATCAAGTCGCTTCCGTCACAGCGCGGCGCCGCCGTGCAATATAAAATCCTCCCATGTCTGACGGGCTGAGTATCCAGGGAACGCTCGCGGAAACGACGGTTCCCGATCTTTTCCGTTCGCTCATCCGCAGCGGTGAGACCGGCATCGTGTCGCTCGAAGCGATCGGCCGCAACGACACGATCTACTTCAACGAGGGCAGGATCATCTTCGCGTCGAGCTCGGATCCGGACATGGGCCTGGGCGAGGTGCTGCTGCGCGGCGGCGAGCTGACGCTTCACCAGTACAACGTGGCCATGGACCGGCTCGTTGTGGCCCGCCGCATCGGCGCGCTCCTCTGCGAGCTCGGCTACCTGCAATCGGACGAGTTGCTGCGCGCCGCCGAGCGTCAGGCCTGCGCTATCGTCCTCAACGCCATCGGCTACCGCACCGGCAGCTACAGCATCGAGTTCCTCAGCGAGAGCGAGCTCCCCCAGGAGATCATCGCTCTGCCGCTGAACACGGAGCGTCTCATCCTCGACGGTGTGAAGGGCATCGAGTTCTGGTCGCTGATCACGCGCGGGCTGGCGCGGTTCGATCGCCTTCTGAAACAGGTCTCCGGCGCGGATATGCGCACCTATGCGATGGAGCTGACCGATGAGGAGAGCCACGTGCTCAGTCTCGTGTCCGAGCCGGGGACGATCGAGGAGATCTGTTCGCGAAGCTACCTCTCGAACTTCGTCACCTGCCGGACGCTGTGGGCGCTCATGAGCGTGAATCTGATCTCGGAGGCGGAGGGGAGCACGGTCAGCGAGCAGCGCGCCGCCGCGGAGACCGAGTACGAGCTGGAAGGAATCGTCGAGCGCTACAACCGGATTTACGAGACCATCTTCGGCCTCGTCTTCCAGCGCATCGGCGATCACATCTACGACTTCATGGACCGCGTCGTCGTCCACCTCTCCGCGGAGACGACGCCCTACCTGTCGGGCATGAATCTGGTGAATGACGCCCGCATCGATTTCGATCAGCTCCTCAACAACGTGATCGCCTCCGGGGCAAGCGACCATCCCGCCGTCATCAACAAGGTCCTCAACGAGCTTCTCTACGGCTGGATCTGCGAGATTAAGGCCGAGTTCGGCCCGGAGATGGAGGCGGAAGTGCTCAAGCTGACGGTTTGACTCGCGTTGTCGGTTGTCGCTGGTGGTTAACTGAGTCTCGATGCTATGTAACTAAGTCTCGATGCTAGATAACTTAGTCTCGGTGCAGGATAACTTAGTCTCAGTATAAGATAACTCAATCTATGTTCAAGTTAACTTAGTCTCGGTCGTAGTTAACTTAATCTCCGATCGCAGTTAACTAAGCTCTTGCTGTATTTGACTGAGTTCCTGTCGCAGTTAACTAAGTTTCGGTAGCAGTTAACTGAATCTATGTTAAAACTAACTTAATTTCTGTGGCTGTTAACTAAACTCAGAAGGCAGTTGACTGAGTCAAGAGTCGCCGCTCGGAGTCCGTGATGAACCAAACTGGTGGTTTGACGCACTCGAACCGTCGTTCCGACAGACAACCGACAACCGGTATCGCGCCGCCCAGGCGCGTTGTGTAAAATAACACCAATGCGCATCGCCGCCCTCATCCTTGCCGCATCCCACCTCGCTGCTTCTGTCGTCGCCTCCGGACCGCCTGTACAGCCGAACGATCGGGAGTGGGGGCTGATCAGCGCCGACTACGCCTGGATCGAGACGCTGCGGAAGGCTCAGCCATTGCCGGCCGCGAACGCGTCGCGGAAGCAGATGCTGGAGACGGTGCTCGACAATCAGAAGAAGCTCGAGCCGACCTACGTCCCCTTCCTCGACAAGGTGAAGGAGTACTTCGATCGCACCCACGATCAGCGGGCCGGCCAGGTTCTGGCGCGCGAGAAGATCATCATGGGCGACGAGTACATGCAGTACCTCTCGCGTTACGACAAGGCCCTCGAGCTCTACGAGGCGGCCGTGGAGCTCGATCCAACCAGCGTCGATGCCAGGAAGCGTGTCGAGATGGCCCAGCAGCGGCGTTTCGTCTCCATGGCGTCGTTCGCCAACGTGAAGGGCGGCATGAAAGAGGACGACGTCCGCCGGCTCGTCGGGCTTCCGCGCGAGGACTGGATCAAGCAGGTCGTGCAGAACAACCGCGTCTACTCGGTATGGATTTACCCGAAGGAAGACGGAGGCGCCTCGGCCATCTACTTTGACAACGGAGTCGTCTATCACACAAACTGGAACGCTGCGGCGCCCCCGGCGCCCCAGGCTCAGACAAGGTAACGGGAGGGTGTGCAATGGTGTCTGACGAAGTTCTCACCGACGATCAATCCCACTATGAGGTCTCACTCACGGCCGGACAGGCGTTCGTCGCCTTCGTCCTGCTGCTGCTCTCGCTGGCCGCATCCTTCGCCTTCGGCCTGATGATCGGCAAGGGCCAGGCCGATGAACGCCTCGTCGTGCGCAAAGAGCCCGCAGTCATCAACGAGGGAAGCGCCGGCGCTTCGAAAAAGAACGACGGCAAGCTCGTCGACCTCGGGGTCAGCAACGACGACTTCAAGGCTCCTGCCGCGACGACAAGCGCAGCGGCGAGCGCGGTGACCGAAACGGCCCCGCCTGCGTCCACGATCACCGAGGGAACCGTGGCGCCGGCGGCCGCGGTGACTACCACGGCCGTTGCCGAGGTCGTGCAGAAGCCGGTGACGAAACCGGCTCCGCCCCCGCCGTCTGCTCCCGCTGTGAAGCCGCCAGCGCCGGCCGGTCCCGCGTACGCGCAACTCCTGGTCACGAGCGATCAGAAGACCGCTGACGCGCTGGCCGCGAAGGCGATCGACCACGGCTTCATGTCCACCTACGTCGAACGGTCGGGCACGACGTTCAAGGTGCGCGTCAAGTTCTCCTCGGAAGCCGAGGCCCGCGCCAGCGAGGCCAAGCTCAAAGAGCTTTCGAAAGACGTCTGGATCGTCAAGTAGCAGCCGAAAAGCCCAGGAGAAGCCTCACTTCACCGCGGACAGGATGTACTGGGGCAGTAGCTCGTCACGGAAATGGCGCCAGACTCCGTAGTTCTGGTAGTTGCCGCCGCTGAACAGGACCACGAGATCGAGCTCGGGGAGCACCATCAGGAACTGCCCCCCATTGCCGCTGGCCTCGTACTCACGGACCGTCCGATTGCCGTAGTGGATCTCGTTCAGATGCCAGTCGTAACCGTCTGTGCCGTGGGCATTCATCGGATGCGGAGCGGTGCTGATATCCACCCAATGCCTGCTGACGATCCGCTTTCCTCGCCAGACGCCCCCGTCGAGATAGAGCTGGCCGAGTTTGATCTCATCGCGCGGGCGTAGGTGAAGGCCTCCGCCCAGATAGCCTTCATTCGTCGGTGTAAGGTTCATGTGGTACAGACCCATCTGCAGAGGTTGGGCGATCGAGTGGTCGAAGAACGCCGGGATCCATTTCCCCGTCGTGTTGTGCACGATTCCGCCGATGAGATTGACCGCTCCGGAGCAGTAGGCAAACACATCGCCGGGCGCCGCGGCGAGCGGCAGATCGAGCATGAACTTGTCCCAGTCCGGCTGCGCGGTCTGCGATTGCATCTTGTCCTCGTTGCCGGGAGCGTTCTCATTCCCGTTCTCGTCACAAGCGAAGCCGGAGGTCATCGTCATGAGGTGTTCGACGGTCATGCGCGTTTTGCGGGGATCGGGGTTGGCGAAGCTCGCATACCCGGGAAAGAGCGAATAGACCGGCGTTTCCGGTCCGAACTTCGCCCCGTGATCGATGGCGATTCCCGCGAGTACCGACGCCAGCGTCTTGCCGGCGGAACGCATGTCATGCGGCCGGTTCCGATCGAATCCGTAGAAGTACTCCTCGAGGACGAGCTTGCCGTGCCGCGCGATCAGCAGCCCCTGCACCAGAGGAGCCGTCTGCGGACGCGGGTCCGTGTCGATAATCTTCTGCACGAGGGAGGAGATGCGCGCTTCGTCGAGTCCGACGGTGGAGAGCGACGACGTTTGCCAGCCGTCGCTATCCGGTGAGGGCGGCTGGTAAACGTAATGCGGCTCCGCCGGCGTACGCGGGTAGTAGCCGATGGCCTGATCGCGCGAGCGGCGCGTCAACTCGAGTGTCGTTCGAAGCTCAGGAATGGGCAGGCCGTCAGGGACAGGCAGGAGAAGGCGGTCGCGCTTTGTGTCGTAATCGCCCTCGAGGAGTGTCGCGCCGTTGTCGACGCTCCGAAACTTCACGTGCGTTCCCTCGATGGCCAGGGCGAACTTGGCGTTGGCGAAGAACCCGTCGGGGTTCCGGAGCACCGCCCGCATCACGCCGTCCGAATCCTTGCGGATGTCGACGAAGAGGGTGACCGATTCGTCGAGGGGGACGACCGTCCCGCGCCAGACGCCCTTCGTGACCAGCCGCAGGTCTACGGGTGTCGCCCACGCCACGCTCGTGACGATTCCCGCGGGCTGGACCCAAATGCCTCGTATCCGGGAGCCTGATGCGGAGAGTTGTCCCCAGAAGCTCCCCTGATTCGCGGCGAGAGCGAACGACACTTCGCCGTGGCGGAGCTCGGAGTGAGCCGATGTCCCTGCGATCGACGCACGCAATCCGTCCCCCGCTCGGGCCAGCGTCAGTTCGCCGCGAATCTCCGGACCGAATGATCGCGTCGTACCCCACAGGCCGATGAGGCGGGTCTCGTCACTGGATGTAGTGGGACTCTGCGCCGGCGCGGCCGCGGCCAGAACGGTCATCACCCCAGCGGCGATGAATGGAACGAGATTCTTACTGCTTCTGGTCATTCGTTTTCCTTCCCGCCGCTCTTCTTGCCTCTCGCTCGCGAAGCCATTCGAGTACCGGCTCAATCCCCGCCTGGAGGTTCTGGCGAAGGGCCTCGCAGGCACCGTCTAGATTGCGTTTGCGCAGCGCTGCCAGGATCGCCTTGTGGCCGTCCGTTGCCTGCCGGACATGACGAACCTCTTTCATGAATGCGAGCTCGTAGCGGCGTGTGCGTCCGAGGAACTGTTCGATCAATTCGATCAGGATCTTGTTGGGGCAACCGGAGACGAGGTCGAGGTGCCAGGCGTCGTCGAGCGCGATCACCCTTTCCGCACCACGGGCCTCGAGAATCTTGTCGTTGAGCGATGCCAGCCGCGTGATTTGAGAGGGAGGTGGGATGCCCGCCAGCCGCAACGCCTCCGGATCGAGGATGGCCCGGATCGGGTAGATCTGCTCGAACTCCTCCACGGTCAGACGTCGAACGAAGTACCCGATGCGCGGCGAGCTTGTCAGCGCACCTTCGGCGGCCAGTCGTCCCAGCGCCTCACGCAGTGGAGTGCGGCTGACGCCGAGACTGGCCGCGAGGTGGACCTCATTCAACCGTTCTCCATCCGGGAGGCGGCCGTCGACGATCCGTTTCCGCAATTCCTCGGCGATCGCTTCGCTGATGTTGGGCCGATCAGGGAGGGTCTGTCTCTGCATACTGCATATTGTATACATTTCGCGGCTCGATACCTGGCTGACGATGCAGGGATCTGGGGTCGGAGCATGCGAAATCTCCGAACCCTTGGTCGCAACCGCAGCGTGTCCGTGCTCCGCGCCTCCGCATGACTATTCACCTTCGGATAGCATGGGAGGAACGCTTTGTTCAGGAGAAAACGGAATGCCAACGAAGGAACAGATTCTCGACGCGCTCAAGGGCGTCAAATTTCCAGGACTGTCGCGCGACATCGTGTCGTTCGGGTTCGTCCATGACGTCAGCGTCGAGGGAGGCAACGTCTCGTTCACGGTGCGCTTCCAGACCGAGAACCAGAACGCCGCCGCGCAGATCAGCCGCGACGCCGAGGCTGCCGTCCGCGCGGTGCCCGGGGTGGAGAGCGTGCGCATGCACGCCGACGTCGGATCGCGTCAGGCCGGACCATCGGGAGGACCGGCGACCGAGCAGATCCTCACTGGGGTGAAGTACAAGATCGCCGTGGCCTCGGGGAAAGGGGGCGTCGGCAAGTCGACGGTCTCGACGAACCTGGCCCTCGCACTGCACGCCCTCGGTTATTCGGTGGGCATGCTCGACGCCGACATCTACGGCCCCTCGCAACAGATGATGCTCGGAATCCACGGACGCCCTCAGATCGATGAGAGCGACGAGAAGATCATTCCGATGGAGAACCACGGCGTGAAGACGATGTCGCTCGGCCTCATCACCGACCCCGACACGCCGGTGATCTGGCGCGGACCGATGGTGATGAAGGCGCTCGATCAGTTCCTGTCTGACGTGAAGTGGGGGACGCTCGATTTCATGATCATCGACCTGCCACCCGGCACCGGCGACGCGCAGCTCACGCTGACGCAGAAGGTGCCGCTGTCCGGCGCCGTCGTGGTCACGACGCCGCAGGATGTGGCGCTGATTGACGCGCGCAAGGGGCTGGCGATGTTCCGCAAAGTGAACGTGCCGGTCCTGGGCATCATCGAGAACATGAGCTACTTCATCTGCCGCCACTGCGGCGAGCGCGAAGAGATCTTCGGCCACGGCGGCGGCCGCCGGACCGCCGAGCTCCTCGGCGTCCCTTTCCTTGGCGAGATTCCGATCGATCCGAAGGTCGTCGTCGGCGGCGACAGCGGCGAGCCGATCGTCGTTCTCGATCCGTCGTCCGCCGCGGCGCAGGCGTTCCGGCAGTTGGCCGCGACGGTGGCGCAGCAGGTGGAGTCAGGGTTGCCGGGGCATACGCACGGACCTGGGGAGCCGGCGCACGTGCATTGATTGCGCTTCGCGCGTTGTCGGTTATCGGGTTGTCGGTTGTCAAGGGCGTTCGCGCCGTTTGGCTGCGAGCGCGCGGCAACACAGCCTGATAACCGACAACCGACAACGCGCCCACGGCGCATCAAAACAGCGACCGCCCCTTCGCCTGCTCCTCGGCCAGCATGTCCAGAAACCGCGCGCGAGGGATCTCGCGGGCGCCGAGGGCGGCCATGTGCGGCGTCGTCACCTGGCAGTCGAGCCAGGTCGCACCGCGAGTGCGGAGATGTTCGATGAGAAAGAGCAGGGCCAGCTTCGAGGCGTCGGCGACGCGGTGAAACATCGACTCGCCAGTGAAGGCGCCGCCTGCGTCGATGCCATACAGCCCGCCGATCAAGACTTCCTCCTGCCAGACCTCGACGCTATGGGCGTCGCCGGAGCGGTGAAAGCGGGTGTACGCGGCGATGATCTCCGGATTGATCCACGTGCCCATCTCCTCACCGCGCGGCGTCCCCGCGCAGGAGGCGATGACCTCGTCGAAGGCGCGATCGATCGAATAGGTGAAGCCGCACCGCCGCTGTGCTTTCCGCAGCGAGCGGCCGACATGCAGTTCATCGAAGACGATCACCGTCCGTCGCCGCGGCGAGAACCATGGCATCGGCAGATTCTCGTGCGGCCATGGAAAGATGCCGTGCCGGTACGCATCGCGCAGCGTCTCCGCGCGGAGATCGTCGCCGATGGCGACGACGTCGCCGCGAGCGTAGCGAGGATCGGGGAAATGCGACATGCGGTGGGGAGGGTAACGCGGTCGCGGGTCTCGCGACTACGCGGTCTCGCAGGGGAGGAAATGGATACAGGTTCCGTCGTCGCGATCTTAGACAGCACAGACAGGAGTGTCTGTGCCACATAAGCTACCGGTGCTTGCAGAAGTCTGGAATCAGGCCGAAGCGATGTGGCACAGACACTCTTGTCTGTGCAGCCGCAAAAACATCATGATCGGGCACTCGAAGAAACGTAACCGCGAGATCCCGCGCTGAAACTGCCGCGAGACCGCGCAACCGCAAAGGAACCCTAATACCTCAATACCAACCCATCGCCCTCGGCATCGACGACCACATTCCCTCCATCCTGCAACTTCCCAAACAGGATCGCGTCGACCAGCGGTTCCTTGATCTTCGAATGGATCAGACGCGCCATCGGGCGGGCGCCGAAGGCACGGTCGTAGCCGTTCCGGGCCAGCCAGGCGCGTGCCGGCTCGGTCAGTTCCAGCGTCACGTTCTTGGCGCGCAACTGCACGCGCAGCTCGTCGATGAACTTGTCCACCACGCGCTCGGTCGTCTCGAACGATAGAGGCTCGAAGGCGATCCAGGCATCCATGCGGTTGCGGAACTCTGGGGTGAACGCCCGCTCGATCGCCCCTCGGCCCTTGCCCTTCGCGCCGCTGGTATTGCCGAAGCCCATCGAGGAATCGCTCATCTCCCGCGCCCCGGCGTTCGTGGTCATGATCAGGATCACGTTGCGGAAGTCGGCCTTCTTGCCGTTGTTGTCCGTCAGTGTGGCGTGATCCATGACTTGTAAGAGTATGGAAAAGAGATTCGGATGCGCTTTCTCGATCTCATCGAGCACCAGCACAGCGTACGGCGTCCTGGTGATCGCGTCGGTGAGCAGTCCCCCCTGATCGAAGCCGACGTAGCCGGGCGGTGCGCCGATCAGGCGTGAAACGGTGTGCGGCTCCATGTACTCCGACATGTCGAAGCGGATGAACTCGATGCCGAGCGACAGCGCCAACTGCCGGGCCAGCTCCGTCTTGCCCACGCCGGTCGGTCCGGAGAAGAGGAACGATCCGACAGGTTTTTCGGGGTGACCCAGTCCGGAGCGCGAGATCTTGATGGCGTTGACGACCTGGTCGACAGCGTGGTCCTGTCCATAGATGACGCGCTTCAGGTCTGCGTCGAGGCCTTGTAGCCGCTCTTTCTCCGACACGGCCACGGTGCGCGGAGGAATCTTGGCCATGCGGGCCACGACGTATTCGATCTCGTCGATGCCGATCGAGACAGCGGTCGAAGATGTGGTGGACGCCGTCCCCGCGGCGATGATCCGCGCCCGCGATCCCGCCTCATCGAGCACGTCGATGGCCTTGTCCGGCAGGTGACGGTCGTGCATGTATTTGGCTGAGAGCTCGGCGGCGAGCTTGAGCGCATCGTCGGTGAAGGCGACGTTGTGGTGCTTCTCGTAGTACGACTTCAGCCCCTTGAGGATCTCGATCGTCTCCTCGACCGTTGGCTCGCCGATCTCGACCTTCTGGAAGCGGCGGGCCAAGGCACGGTCGCGCTCGAAGGACGACTTGTACTCGGCGTAGGTCGTCGAGCCGATGCAGCGCAGCTTCCCCGAGGCGATGGCGGGCTTGAGAATGTTCGACGCGTCCATCGTCCCGCCGCTCACGGCGCCGGCGCCAACGATCGTGTGGATCTCGTCGATGAAGAGGATCGCATCCGGCTTCGCCAGGAGGGCGGTCACGACCGCTTTCAGGCGCTGTTCGAATTCGCCTCGATACTTCGTCCCGGCCAGCACCGCGCCCATGTCGAGCGACCAGATGACCGCATCCTTCAGCACGGCCGGCGCTTCCTTTTTCGTGATCTTGAGCGCGAGCCCCTCGGCGATGGCGGTCTTTCCCACGCCCGGCTCGCCGACGAAGAGGGGATTGTTCTTCCGCCGCCGGCAGAGGATCTGGACCGTCCGCTCCAGCTCAGGCCCGCGGCCGATGAGCGGATCGATTTCCCCCTTCTCGGCGCGCTCGTTGAGGTTGACGGCGAAAAGCTTCAGAGGATCGCCGGTCTGGTCCGCGGCCCGCTCCTCATCACCGACGAAGGCCGGCTTCGGCGCCGGCGTGTCTTTGCTGATCCCGTGCGAGAGGTACTGAAGCACGTCGAGCTTGTTCACTCCCTGGCTGCGGAGAAGATAGACGGCCTGTGATCGTTCCGCCTGGTAGATCGCCGCCAGCATCTGGCCGGTGTCGACCTCCTTCTGTCCCGACGACTGGGCGTGAAGCTGCGCGTACTGCACGATGCGCTGGAGCATGGCCGTCAGCACCGGCTGAACCTCGGCGTCGTCCGGAAGTTGCTCGAGGGTCTTGGTCATGAAGTCGTCGAGCTGCTTGCGAAGGATGTCGACGTCGCCGCCGCACGCCCCGATGACGTCGAGGACCTCGCGGTCGTGCAGCAAGGCGTAGAGGAGATGCTCGATCGTCACGTATTCGTGGCGCCGCTTCAACGCCTCATGGAGAGCGAATTCAAACGATTTCTGCAGTTGACGGGCGATCATGTGACCTTTACGGAACGTACAGCGCTCGGGCGGTCTCGCGGTTTCGCGGTCTCGAAGCAAACGTTACCTCGCGACCTCAAAGCCGCGAGACCTCGCGACCGTGACCTCACTCCGCGCCGAACAGAACCGGCGCGGGGCCGGCGGGATTTCTGCGCGGCCCAGGCTGGCCGAGCCAATCGCTCACTACAGATAACCTGTTTCTTTGCTGGCGCTTTCAAGTATCATGCAAACGAGGTCGTCGCGTGGGAAGCACAACGAAAGACGCCGTTTGTCGGCGTTTCGTGCTGTTTGGACTACCTCAATGGGAGACCGGGAACGATGCCACTGGCCCGCATGGCGCTGATCGGAGTAGCATCCCTCGCCCTCGGGGTGGTGGCAGAAGCACGAACCCCCTCCGGCGCGATGGACGTCGTCCTTCCAGCCCCTCACCAGCGCCCGGCAGCGGTTGGCGCCGAGGCGTTGCGCCCTGCCCCTCAGTTCGACGGTTGCGGCTCCACCCCGATCTCATGCGACACCGAAGTGCGCGCGCAACTGGCCCCCGGCGACTGCCTGTCGTCGAACGGCGCGCTCTTCGATGAGTATGTCTTTTCCGGCAACGCCCAGGATTTAGTGACGGCGACGGTACGTCCCCTGGTCGCGAGCTATACCAATGCCTGGGCCGGCTTTGTCGTACCGCCGTCGAGCACCGCGCTGGCACCGCTGATCTCGGGAGGCCCAGCCGCCACCGTCCGCTACGCGCTTTCGGTGACGGGAACGTGGAGACTGCAGGTGGGAACGAACGATCGCATCGCCGTGGGCGACTACCTTCTCGACATGGCCTGCGACTTTTCGGCGCCGCCCTCGCCGCAGACCGCCTGCATCGAACAGGAGCTTCTGTGCGGGCAACAGGCGACGTGGGAGCTCTCGTCGGTGAGTTGCATCGCCAGTTCCGACCCGAATCGCTTCTACTCGATGTATCGCGTCTATGGCGTGGGCGGTGACACGCTGATGATCCGGCTCACCTCCAGCGCGTTCGATCCGCAGTTCGCTGTCTACGAATTGGCGCAGTCGTCGACGCCGCTGGCGCAGTCGTCGGCCTTGAACGCCACGACCGATACGCTCAACTTCCCTGTGCCGCACAACGGCTTCTACGACATCGCGGTTACGACGGGCAATGCGCACGGAATCGGGCAGTACGTGCTCGCCCTCGACTGCAACAGCTCCGGTTGCCTCACGCCGATCATTACCAAACAGCCCGAGGACGTCACGGTACCGCCCCTTTCCAGCGCGTTGCTGTCCGTCGAAGTTACAGCCCTCGGGGATGTGGACTACGAATGGTTCAGCGCGACCGGCGCGCAGACAAACGTGGGAGGCGGTTCGAGATTCGGGACTCCGCCCGTAACCGGGCCGCTCGACTACTACGTCACCGCCACGACGCCCTGCGGCACGGTGCAGTCCCGCATCGTCCATGTGCAGCCGGCGGTCGTCCAGCCTCCGCCTCCGCCACCGCGCCATCGCGCCGTGCGGCACTGATAGAGTCGATTACGCCGGCTCCAGCGTGGCCAGCAGCGGAAACTCCTGCTCGCGCGCCAGGGCGATGGTCTTTTCGACCTTCATCTCCGCCACCTCGTATGTGTAAATGCCGGCGATGCCCACTCCCTGGATGTGGACGTTGAGCATCACCTGGAGGGCCTGCTCTTCCGGCATGTTGAACACCGACTCCAGAACCCAGACGACGAACTCCATGGTCGTGTAGTCGTCGTTGTGCAGGAGGACCTTGAACAGCGAAGGCTCTTTAGTTTTCTCCTCGCTCTCCGCGACCGGCGCTTCGTCGAGCTCTGCGAGGGGCAGCATCTATTGACCGACGCCGTACCGCTCGTAGAGCACGTTCAGATGGCGTTGCACGTGCCCCGCCGTGATGTAGGCGATGCCGCGAACAGTCAGGGGCGTGCCGGTGACCGATCCCTGGCGCGACCACGCTTCCGCCGGCAGGCTCGAAAAGAGGGCGATCGTGGACTCGCGAACGGCCAGTTGCTCCTCGACGAGGTTCCGGATGCTGCGCTCGTTGAAGTTGGAGGCGGCGGCGTAGCCGTCCGGGTCCCATTTAGGCAGGTCGATCCCGTCACTGCGCGCGAAGGTCATCGCCCGAAACGTATGAATCCGTTCCGCGTCCGACATGTGGCCGATGCACTCCCGGATCGTCCACTTCCCCTCCTTGTATCGGAAATCCCCGCGCTCCTCGGGCACCTGATCGATCAGCCGCCGGATGCTGTCACGTGCCGCCATCAGTTCGTCGACGATCGGCCCCTTGATCAGGGAGACGTACTTCTCGTGGTGGGGTGAGTATTCGCCCGGTTGGGGTCGCTGGTTTGGCATCCGGGAAGTGTAATGCAGGGTCGCCGACACGGCGCACTCCGGAAGCGAGGCCAGATACTACGCACTCGGTCAGACGAACCGCGGGCGCTGGCTGTTCGTCGGATTTACTGTGCGCGGTAACTTCGTCCGTCCGATAACGGCGCACGACATGAACGCGCGGGAGCGGAGATCCTATGAAACCTCGAAAGAAGATTCCAACGTTCAAGGATGAAGACGCCGAGCGGGAGTTCTGGGCGAAGGCGGATTCGACGGAGTACATCGACTGGTCGCAGGCGAAGCGAATCATGCTGCCGAACTTCCGGCCTACGCTCAGGACCATTTCCCTTCGTCTTCCGGAATCGATGATCGCCGAGCTGAACCTGCTCGCCAATCAGAGGGGGGTGCCGTACCAATCGCTGCTGAGAGTGTTCCTTGCGGAGCGGATCGGCGAAGAGCGCGCGCGACAGAGTGCACCGAAGAAGCCGGCTTCAGGAAAGCGGGCGGGCTGACAAGCGTAGATGCGCCGGTGACTGACTCAGGACTCCGGGCTCCGCTTCGAACGGCTCCTGTCCTCGGCGGAAGATCCGAGCGGTCTTGCTGCCGAGGAGCGCCGTTGTGCCGCCATCGACGCGGAGGATTGAGCCTTCGCGGAGACCGACGACCGGCACGTCGTTCTCTTCGAGGAACTCGCGGATGCGCTCCTCGCGCGTTTCGCCTTTGTGCGTGGATTGGGGATCGGGATCGAGGTAGTGCGGGTTGATCTGGAAGTTGATCAGACCGAGTGCGTCGAACGACGGCGGCTCGACGATCGGCATGTCGTTCGTCGTCCTCATCGTCGGCGAGGCGATGACGGTGCCGGCGCTGGAGCCGAGGTAGGGGAGGCCGGCGCGGACGCGATCGCGGATCGGCGAGAGCAGCTCGCGCTCGTACAAGGTCTTCAGCAGGCGGAAGGTGTTGCCGCCGCCGACGAAGATGGCGTCGGCTGCTCTTAAATCGTCGATTGGGATCACGTCGAGATCCATCCGCCCGAGGCGTTCGCGAATCTTCGCGGTGTACGCGGCGTGGTCATGGGAGGCGAACGGCACGAAGGCAACGCGCCGGCCGGCGCCGAGGAACGCACGCATCTCCGCCTCGGGATGGTCGAGGTACCCGTAACCGTGGACGTTGGAGGAAGAGATGAGAAGAAGGCGCATGTTGTGCGAAGTCTAATGATGCTCGCTCTCATTTTCGCAGCCGTTGTCACGCTCACGAAACCCGCTCCGCCCGCCGACCTCAAGACGCCGCCTGCGGACGCGCAGAAGAGTGCTGACGGCCTGGTCTCGAAACAGCTCGAGGCCGGGTCGTCGGGGGAGCATCCGGGCCAGGGCGACTTCATCCATCTGCGGTATGCCGTGTGGAAGGCCTCCGATGGATCGGTGGTCGACTACACCCGCGGCGAAACGCAATTGTTCATCGAGATGGCCAAGCTGTTGCCGGGGATGCGGGAGATGTTCGCGCTGATGACGCCGGGGGAGAAGCGCCGCGCCTGGATTCCCTCGACGCTCGGCGCCGGAAAGATCGCGGAGGGTGAAACGTTCGTCGTGGAGGGGCAGCTCATCGACGTCGTCCATCCGCCGACGACTCCTGCCGACGTGGCCTCACCGCCTGCAGGCGCCACGAAGACTTCCTCGGGGCTCGTCTACAACGTTCTCCAGCCCGGAACCGGAACGGTGCACCCGAGGAGCCGGGACAAAGTGCTCGTCCACTACAGCGGATGGACGACGGACGGGCGGATGTTCGACAGCTCCGTGCTTCGCGGCGAGCCGATCGAATTCGCGCTCGACGCGGTGATTTCCGGCTGGACCGAGGGATTGCAGCTCATGACCGAGGGAGAGAAAGTTCGTCTCTGGATTCCAGAGAAGCTGGCCTACAAAGGCAAGCCGGGGATGCCGGCAGGCATGCTGGTGTTCGATGTGGAGCTGATCAAGATCCGGTAGGGATTTTCTTAGTCCCCGACGCCCCACACCTGCTCTTGGTGTTGCCACTTCTAAGCAAATCTCCACCCAACCCGTATGAAGCGCGATGCTTCACGAGGACGTCGTCCACCTCTGCCGCGGAGTCAACCGGCGCAGCTCATTCCGGGAAGCGAGGAATATCGTCGGTCTCAGCCCGGAGGAATGACGACCTTCGCGTCATCGAGCACGTGGATGACGGCGGTTATCACCCTCGTGAAGAACTCGAACGGCGTGTCGCCATTCTTCGGAGCCGCTGAAGCAGTCGTTGCCAGAGCTGCAATCAAGGAAAAAGCAAAAGCATAGGTTCGAATCGTGTTTCGCATAAACCCTCCTCGTGCCGGTCAAAACCGGGAATGTGGAGGGCGCCCTTGTCTATGGAGTGACGCGAGACGGAGATTCCTGAGTCTTTTTTATTGGAGGCGCTGAAATTCTTCCCGCGGGTGGACCGCAAGGCGGGCGAGATACGCGCGGACGTGTCGAACGGCCTCCGGGGCAGCGTTGCCTGAACCGACCGTTTCACTGAGGTAAGCCAGGGCTTTCTTCGCGTTCCGGGACAAACCTTCTGCCGCGAACGTTGCCGCCACCGAACGGCAAAGCTCCGGCACGCGGGCGGTGTCGCCGATCGCAATCAACCCGGCGATCAGGTCGAGGGTGGCCAACGCGGCATCATTCATCAGTCCGAAGCTGGCGAGCTGGGCTTGAGCGCGCTCGAGCTCCGGCATCCCCTCCTCGTACTGTCCGCTCTCGACCTTGAGAGCGGCGAGTGCCCAGAGAATGCGGGCGCGGTCGGCCGGAACGTCGAGATCCGTGGCGACCGCGAGCGCTTCCTCGTAATAGGCGAACGCCTTTTCGAAGCCGCCGAGACGCGTGTAGCACGACGCCGCGTTTGCAAGGGCCAGGGCGAGCATCCACATCTCTTTTGCCGCGCGTGCGTCGCGAGCGACTGACTCGTAGATCGGGAGCGCCTCGGCGTAACGGTCCACGCAATAGAAGCTGCTTGCCTCCGCCACGCGCGCCGAGAGGTAGCGCTGCCTGTCGCCGTACACCTGAAAGACCACCGCGGCCTCGCGGGCCAGGTGTGAAGCTTGTTCGAAGCGCTCCGTCTCGCAATAGACCGTGGCCCTCACGTACGCCACGATGGCCAGATCGAAGGCCTCGACGCGATCGTCACTCCCGAACATGGCCTCAGCGTTGTCGAGCGCCTCCTCGGCTTCCTTGAACCGGCCGAGATAGCGAAGGGCGTTGGCGCGCTCCTTCCAGGCCGTGCCGGCGTACCACGCGGATTTTATCTTCAGCATCTCCGGGAGCTTCTCCACGATGCTCAGGGCCGTGTCGGCAAGGATCAAGCCGAACTGGGGCTGGCGCTCGTGCATGCGGTTAGCGACTTTGGAGAGCTGACGGATCACGGCCAGGGTGAAGAATCGGGGATCATCGTCGATGCGCGCTTCGCGGAAGCGGATCGCGGAGTCGACGAGGGGCAGGACGAGCTCGCGGGCGTGCGCGTCGGCGGCGGCCAGCATGCGGGCCTGATCGAGCAGGGCACGCGGTGCTTCGCGGCGGACCGGTATCGACTCGGCAACTGCCCACGGCAGGGGATCGTGAAGGGCGGTGTCAAAGGCTTCGATGACGTCGAGGGCGGTCCGGCACTCGCTGCAGACAGCCACGTGCTGCTCGACCGATTCCCGGTCGTGGATGGCATCGGGGCGCAAGGCGTAGGCGGACAGCTCGTCTTCTGAATAGTGACTCATGATCCTGAACGGGTGATTGCGCAATAGATCTGTCGCGCGCGCTTGCGGCACGACGACAACAGTTGCCAGACGTAGGCAGGAGAGGTGTCGAGCTCCTCTGCAATCAGTTCCGCGCTTTCGTCGCGGAGGTAATAGCGGCGTAGCGTCTCGCTGCACTTGCCGCCGAGCCGGGCCAGCGTGGCGCCGAGGCTGAGCCGGAGCGCCCATCGCTCCAGCTTCGCCGCCTCGTCATCGCTGGGCGTCAATTCATGGTGAGGTAGCAGCGGCTCCTCGTACTTCCGCTTCCGCCAGTAGTGTTTGCAGGCATTGTTGATGGAGCCGACGAGGAAGGCCTTGATGTCGTACGCTTCAGGCTGGCGTTCCAGAAACGATGCAAAGATGTCGTGGACGAGCGCTTCCGCGTCGCAGGGGGGGACCCGGTACCGGAATTGGGCGATCGAGCGCAGCAATCCCTCGTGCTCGCGGTAGAGCACTTCGAGAGGTTGCGCGGGTGAAAACTCCGACTGATCGTTTGTCACGGTCGCCCACCACAAGCGCGCGCGCTTCGCGGATCTTCCAGAAAAATAAACCACCTGCGGCCACGCCGCGGTCCTGCGACGACGCCGATTCCTGCACGGTTCGGTCGCCGCGGCCGGCGTCCAACCAACCATCCGGACGCGTTCAACTGCACCGTTCGCGGCAGGCTTGCCCATCACTTAATCAACGTCTCCTGTAAGAGGAGTGACGGAAAGGCGGCGTTCCCTACCCTCCGAGGCAAAAAAAGTTAACGGTAGGAGCCTTTGGGGGTCTGAACGGGTGGTCGCGGAGGGCGCGGTTTTGGGGTCTCGCGGTCTCGAAGTCGTGCTGTCTCGCGGCTCGTTACCTCGCTACCGTCAGAACGCGTCAACGTTCCATCGATGACGATTCGCTGCGCCAGCCTGGCCATGCCCGGTCCTACCTCGGCGGAGGCGACGTGCTGGTGTTGGTCGGCGGCACGGTAGTGGTCGTGGCCGGTGGCGGCCCCGAGGTGCCGGTCTTAAAGACTCCGCCTGTCAACGTGGTCGCGCTGGGCTCTGGAGTGATCGGCGCCAGCTGCTGTGTCCCCGTCACGGCCTCGGGGGTGACAGGCATGCCTGCCGTATCCAGGGCGATCGGATTGCCGAACTGGTCGACTGCCGGCGTCGTTACCGGCTGTGGGCTGTGGATCGGGCAGGGATTCGTCGGCTGCGTCCCGGCCTTGAAGGCCTCGGTGACAACCACGGGAGGCGGGCAGGTCGGCACTGCCTGCCCCCCGCTGGTCTCGTCGATCTGTGCCATGGTGATGCCTTCGGGCAGCGCGAAGTCGGCGTTCGGCTGCCCAACCGTCACGGCCTGCATGAAACGCGTCCAGATCGGCACCGCTCCGGTACCGCCGGAGAGACCGGTTGGTGCGTTGTCGTCGAAGCCGAGCCAGGTCAGCGTCAGTGCCCTGGGGGTGAAACCGATGAACCAGGCGTCGCGCTTGTCGTTGGTCGTGCCGGTCTTGCCGGCGGCGATGAGGTGGAAGCCCATCGAGCGCGCGGCGCCGCCGGTGCCGCGGTCGACGACGCCCTTCATCAGGGTCAGGAGGATGTACATGTCGCGTGCCGGAAACACCTGCACCGGTTTAACCTCGTCACCCGCGGAGAGGATGCGATTGCGGTCGTCGGTCACGAACTTGACCGCGTGCAGCGGCACGCGCGAGCCGACCCGGGCAATCGTGGCGTAGGCATCCGCCATCTCGATCGGAGCCAGATCGATCGCGCCGAGGAGCATGGACGGATTCTTGTTGTCGATGTCGGAGACGACGCCGAGCGTGTGGGCGGTACGAACGATCGGGTCGAGCCCGCAAGCCAGACCGATACGCACCGACGCGGAATTGAGCGACTGCTCGAGCGCCTCGGCGACTGTGACGGTCTGGTGATAGACGTCCTCGTAGTTGCGCGGCGACCAGTCTTCCGAAAGGTGGCGCTTGAGGATGAACCGCGTGTCGCTGACCAGCGTGGCCGGCGTGATGTTCTGATTCGAGAGGCTCGGTTCGAATGCCGTCGCGTAGACGAATGGTTTGACGAGCGAGCCGATCTGCCGTTTGGCGTTGAGGGCGCGGTTGAACTGGTTGACGTCGTAGTTCCGGCCGCCGATCAACGCGCGGATCTCGCCGGTGGCGACATCGACGTTGATGATCGCCCCCTGTAGCGGATTGTCCGGACGTCGCAGCCGCCTGCTTCCCTTCTCCAGAGCCGACAAGCCGGCCTCCATCGTCCGTGCCGCGGTGTCCTGGGCGCTGAGATCGATCGCGGTGTAGATCTGCAGTCCGCGGCCCTTGACGTCTTTGATGCCGTAATCGCGGCCCATCTCCTGAAGCACCCGGTCGACGTAGTAGGGGATCGAGGTGAGGCCGCTGCGCTGCCGGAACGGACCCGACGGCAGCTTCGTGGCCATGGCCGCGTCGTACTCCGCGCGCGTGATCTTCTTCTGATTGAGCATCAGGCCCAGAACGGTCCCGCGGCGCCGCAGGGCGAGGTCAGGATGCGCGAACGGCGAGAAGTTGTTGGGGCTCGCAATCATGCTGGCCAGGAGCGCGGCCTCGGGAAGCGTGATCTCGGAGACCGGTTTGCCGAAGTAGAAGCGCGAAGCCTCGCCGACGCCGAGGATCGAGATCGAACGATTGCGGCCGAGGTAGATGTCGTTGAGATATGCCTCGAGGATCTCGCGCTTCGAATACTTCGCGTCGAGGACTACGGCCATGAAGGCTTCGGTCGCTTTTCGCTTGAAGGTCCTCTCGCTCGTCAGGTAGTAGTTCTTCACGAGTTGCTGTGTCAGCGTAGAGCCACCCTCGGCGGCTTTGCGCTTTCGGATGTCGCGGAAGAGCGCACGAAGCATCCCGATCGGATCGACGCCCGGGTGGTACCAGAAGTGCACGTCCTCGGTGGCGATGACGGCGTCCTGCAGAACCTTCGGCACCTGATCCAGCGTGACGGGGCGCCGGTTTTCGAGCTGGTCGCTGAGGATCGAGGCCAGCAGCTCGGGCTCGAGCGCCGCGTTGCTGACCGGCGCGGCCTGACGCAACGAAACGACCGAGTCGATCGCGCCGTTGCGAAATGCGATGCGCACCGGTTGGGCCTGGTATTGCCCGGTCGGATGGGTGAAGGAGCGGGTGTAGATGTCGAACTGTCCGCGGCCGGGAACGTAATCGCCGGACTGCGAAAGCGCGGTGACCTGGCGGTAGCCGAGGCGGCTGAGCTTCTCGACGAGATCGTCGGGTCCGAGGATGACGCCGCCGCGAAGCGGCGTGTAATCGGTGTAGATGCGCGTCGGCAGCGACAGGCGTCGTATCTCGAATTTCCCGACCGACTGTTTGTAGACGTACAGCGTCAGGATGGCGATCGCCACGAGGACGACCACGGTCGAGATCGACAGCACCTGGAAAACAGTGCGCCGGCTGGGGAGACGTGCGTTGAAGGTAGCCATGTCGAGTGGATCAGTGGATTAGTAGATCAGTGATCGTGCGATCAGCGACATCGTTAAATGAGGTCACAATCTACTAATCGACTAATCACCGCCTTGTCACCGGGCGACAATTGCAAGGTTGCGTCCACCCCGTTTTGCGTCGCGGCGGTAGGAGTGGAAGATCGAGCCCTCGCAACGCGTGCAGAGGCCGGAGTCGTGAATCGCGTCCGGCGCGAAGCCACGTTCGATCAGAAGGGCCGTCGTCAGCGCGGCAAGGTCGATGTGCGGCTTGGCCATGCTGCGATCGACGAAGGCCTCGGTATCGCCATACGACGCCCAGAGGTCGTCGACGACTTCTTCCCCAACCTCGAAGCAGCAGACGCGGATCGACGGCCCGAGCCATGCCTGGGCCGCGGCCGGTTCGAACGGTGTCTCCCTGCTGAGGATGTCCAGAGTCTCGGCGGTGATCCTCTGCACCGCGCCGCGCCACCCGGAGTGGATGTTGGCGATGACGCCGTGGTCCATGTCGGCGATCGTGACCGGGAGACAGTCCGCGACCTTGATGCCGAGGGCCGTGCCGGGAGTGGACGACCAGAGCGCGTCGCACGAGTCGCACTCGCGCCAGCGCTCATCGTTCACCGCGCGCACGGCGCGCTTGCCGTGAACTTGCGTGCAGGTCGTGAGTGTGGCGCCGACGCCGAAGCGATCGCGCACGATGTCCATCAGCCGCGCCGCGGCGTCCTGATCGAGGCGTCCCTCGCTATCGGTCGTCGTGTAGAAGAGCGCGAGCCCATCCGGCAGCGACGGCGGAACGACGATGCGCCCGAAGCCGGTCTGTTCGTTCGCCCACGCCACGGTCCGCGGATTGTACGCAAGCGGGTTGCGGGCGATTGTCACTTGTTCATGAACCGTTCGATGTCGTCGGCTCGCCGCGGCGAGTTGGTGGACAGCAATCGCGCGCCGCTCTCGGTGATGGCGACGTTGTCTTCGATGCGGACGCCGATGCCGTCGTAGCGGTCCAGTGCTTTGGCGATGGTGGCCTGCTCTTCCTTCGGCAGCTTGGCGTAGACGGGACTGGCCAGCACGTCGTTCTTGCGGACGTAGATCCCCGGTTCGACGGCGAAGACCATGTTCGGCTCGATCTTGCGGTCGCGGTCGGTGACGTCGTGTGTGTCGAGCCCGAGGTGATGACCGGGCGCATGGCGGAAGTACAGGAAGACCTGGCGTGGGTCCTCTTTCGTGATCAGGCCCAGGCGCAACAGCTCGCGCCCGATCACGGCGATGGCGGCGTGATCGGCGTCGCGGAAGTGTCCCCCAGGTTTCAGGGCGGCGATGGCCGCTTCCTGCGCGGCGAAGACCGCCTCGTGAATGGCGCGCTGGTCAGCCGAAAACTCTCCGCTGGCCGGATAGGTGCGCGTGACGTCGGCCGAGTAGCCGAGGTACTCCGCGCCGAGGTCGGTGAGAAAAAGCCCCTTGCGATCGACGGGCGCGTTGTTGGCCATGTAGTGCAATGTCGTCGCGTTCACTCCCGAGGCCGCGATCGAGGGAAAGGCCCAGCAGCACGTGCCCTGATCTTTGTAGGTGAAGTCGATCACGGCATCGACCTGGTTCTCGCTGGTGGCCGTCAACACCCGTTTCATGGCCGCCTTCTGGGCGAGCTCCGTGATGTCGATGGCGTGCTGGATCATGGCGATTTCCGCCGGGCTCTTGACTTCGCGCATATGGATCAGCATTGGATGAGCGTCGCGGAACCGGAGCGAGGCATACCGGTCGCGCAGGTCCTTGACGAACAGTTGCTCCTCGGTCAGCGGCGGATTGGGCCCGAAAGGGAGCTGTTCGTTAAACGTCCAGAGCTCGGCGTTTCCGGCCGCTACGGCGCGATAGAAGTTGGGGAGAGCCCGCGGCTGGATGCGCTCAGTCGAATCAGGCGATGGCCATGCACCGCCGAACATCGCCGAGGTGATCAGCGCTCTCCAGCGCCCCGCCGACTCGACCCGCTTGATGCCGCTGATCTTCGTGATCTCCTCGTGCGTAGGGATCCGCCCGGTCCACCCCTCCTGCAGCGGGTTGCGGTCGCGGACGAAGAGGACCTCGGCGAATTCGGGATCGCCCGGAACCATCACCAGCGTCGTCTCTTCCTCGGCGATGCCAGTGAGATAGAGCAGGTCGTTGCTCTGCCGGAAGGGCCACTCCTGATCGCCGCTGCGGATCTGCAGCTTCGCCGAGAAGAGAACGAGTATGGCGTTCGGCCCGATCTCTTTCGCCAGGCGCGCGCGCCGCGCCGCATACTCGGAGGCGTCGATCGAAGGCTTCGTGCTGGTCTGTGCGAACAGCGGGGCGGCGGAAACCAGAGCAATCAGGAGCATGATCAATCTGCGCATGCCTATATCGTAGACCGGTGAACTATCTGGCGCACCTGTTCCTGGCTGGGGGTACCGCCGAGTCGCTGATCGGCAACCTTGCCGGCGACTTCGTCAAAGGGCGGATCGGCGACGATGTGCCGCCGGACATCGCCGAGGGGATCCGTCATCATCGCCGTGTCGACGCCTTCACTGACTCCCATCCCTCCGTGGCGGCCTTCCGCCGTGTGCTCATCCCCGAGCACGGTCACTACGCGCGCGTCATCGCGGACGTCTTCTTCGATCACTTCCTGGCCGGCGACTTCACCCGCTATTCGGCCGAGCCTCTCGATCGCTTCCTGTCGCGCGTGTACGCCACCATGGATCCGCACATCGATCAAATGCCCGGCCATCTCCGCGCCGTCTATCCACGGATGCGCGACGAGGGATGGCTGGAGTCCTATCAGTCAATCGACGGGATTCGCATGGCCCTGTTTGGAATCTCGCGCCGGTTGTCGAGGCGTCCGAACCTTGCTCCGGCAGTGCATTTCCTCGCGGATGCGTCGCGCGGAGAGCTCGAGCGGCTCTTCCATGAGTTCTTTCCCGACGTGATTACGCTGGCGTAGACAGGATCTCGGTCAGCGCTCCTCACGCGACCGGAAACATCTGGTTGGGGACCAGAAACTTCTGTTCGGCGACCAGAAACTTCTGTCTGGTGGACAGAAACTTCTGTCGGATGGACAGAACCTTGTGTCGGCCGGACTGAACCTTGTGTCGGCCAGACTGAAACTTGTGTCGGGCGGACTGAAACTTGTGTCGGCCGGACTGAACCTTGTGTCGGGCGGACTGAAACCTGTGTCGGGCGGACTGAAACTTGAGTCGGGCGGACTGAAACTTGTGTCGGGCGGACTGAAACTTCTGTCGGGCGGACAGAACCTTCTGTCGGGTGGACAGAAACCGGCCAGCGCTACGCACTACAATCTCCTCGTGAACGACAAAAGCATCCAGGAAACATGGGCTCCCCAGAACCGCTGCTTCGGCTGCGGCCCCTCGAACGACAAGGGACTGCGCATCCGGAGCTTCCGTGATGGCGACGAGTTCGTCTGCGATTGGACGCCTGAGCCGCATCACGCCGCGTTCGACAACGTCCTCAACGGCGGCATCACCGGCGCGCTGCTGGACTGCCACAGCAATTGGGCGGCGACGATCGTGCTGATGGAGCGCAACGGCAGCGACAGCCCTCCCTGTACGGTCACGTCCGATTTCCATGTCGTCCTGAA
Source organism: Thermoanaerobaculia bacterium (assembly GCA_035482045.1). GTDB lineage: Bacteria > Acidobacteriota > Thermoanaerobaculia > Gp7-AA8 > Gp7-AA8 > JADGNZ01. The sequence continues at coordinate 32,929 of DATHRD010000104.1, read as the reverse complement.
ACGCCCCACGCCGATGTCGACGAGCCTTCACATCCGCGCACACGTCGTCGAGGCCACGGACGATCGCGCCACGGTGGAGGCATCGATCGAAGCCAACGGGAAGGTAACGGCGACTTGCAGAGGTACCTTCGTCGCGGTGAAGGAAGGGCATCCGGCGTATCACCGGTGGTGATTTCTTCGGGGGTCGGGAGTCGGGGGTCGGGGGTCGGAGAGGAGGCGATGGGGAGCGCTGTTTAGTAGATTAGTGGATTGGTAGATTAGTAGATTCGTAATTGGGAACTCTGCCAATCACCAATCTACTAATCTACTCGTCTACTAATCTACTAATCCACTCGTTGACGCGACAACAACGCCGGGCTCCGACCCCCGACCCCCGACTCCCGACTCCCGACCCCCGAACACTCGACATTGAACACACCAAACCCAGCACCAACGACCGCCGAGCGCGCCCGCATGACTGGCGAGGCACACGACATCGCCCGCTGGCGCAAGTGGGGACCCTATCTCGCCGACCGCGCCTGGGGAACGGTGCGCGAGGACTACAGCGCGAACGGCGATGCCTGGTCGTATTTCCCTCACGACCTGGCACGGTCGAAGGCCTTTCGATGGGGTGAGGACGGCATCGCCGGCTTCTGCGACCGCTACCAGATCCTGTGCTGGTCGCTGGCGCTCTGGAACGAGCAGGATCCCATCCTCAAGGAGCGCTACTTCGGCCTCGTCCCGTCGGAGGCGAACCACGGCGAGGACGTCAAGGAGTGCTACTTCCATCTCGACTCGCTGCCAAGCCATGCCTACCAGCGGCTGCTCTACAAGTACCCGCAGCGGGCCTTTCCCTATGGTCAACTACTTGACGAAAATCGCCGCCGCGGCGCGCGCGATCCCGAGTTCGAGCTGATCGACACCGGGATCTTCGACGAGGGCCGCTACTTCGACGTCGTCATCGAGATGGCCAAAGAGGATGCCGAGTCGCTCGTCTTCCGCATCACCGCGCACAACCGCGGTCCCGACCGCGCGCCGCTGCACCTGATCCCGCAACTCTGGTTCCGCAACACCTGGAGCTGGAGCGGGGAGCCGGTGCCACGGCCGTCGATTCGTGCCATCGATGTCCACGGACGCCCCGCCCTGCTCGCTGACGACACGAGCACACCCGCTCTTGCCGGGCTGCTTCACAACGCGAACCTCGGGCCGCAGATCCTGGAGTTTCCGGCCGGGACGGAGTTGCTCTTCACCGACAACGAGACCAATGGTCCCCGTGTCTGGGGCGCACCGTCGCGGAGCCGTTATGTGAAGGACGGCTTCCATCGCCGTGTCGTCAACGGCGAGCACGAGGCCGTGAACCCGGAGCTGACGGGCACCAAGGCCTGCGGCTGGATGCGCGTGGTGATCGACCCCGGCGCGTCGTATTCGATGTCGATGCGCCTCAGCCCGTCGAGTGGTGCGCCCACGGCGTCGCCGGCGGGCGGTCCGGAGCTCGAACGGATCGTCGCGGACGTCATTGACCTGCGCCGCGCCGAGGCGGATGAGTTCTACGCCGCCATCCATCCGCCGCGGGCATCCGCCGAGGAGCGCAATGTCCAGCGGCAGGCCTTCGCCGGCCTGCTCTGGTCGAAGCAGAGCTACCTGCTGGACGTCGATATCTGGCTCGACGGTGACGATCCCAACCTGTCGCCGCCTCCCGAGCGTCAGCACGGGCGCAACGCGCGATGGCGGCATCTCAACTCGATGCGCATCCTGTCGATGCCGGACAAGTGGGAGTACCCGTGGTTCGCGGCGTGGGATCTGGCCTTCCATACCGTCGTCCACGCCCTCATCGACGCCCACTTCGCCAAAGAGCAGCTCTGGCTGATGCTGTTCGAGCAGTTCCAGCATCCCAACGGGCAGATCCCGGCATACGAGTGGGAGTTCTCGGACTTGAATCCGCCGGTACACGCCTGGGCGGTCTGGCGCGTGTACAACATGGACCGCATCCGCAACGGCGCCGACCGGCCCTTCCTCGAGAAGTGCTTTCACAAGCTGATGCTGAATTTCACCTGGTGGGTGAACAAGGTCGACCGCGAGGGGAACAACGTCTTCGAGGGCGGGTTCCTCGGGCTGGACAACATCACGGTCATGGACCGCAGCGAGCGGCTGCCGGGCGGCGCGTCGATCGATCAGAGCGACGCCACGGGATGGATGGGGATGTTCTGTCTGGTCATGATGCGCATGGCCCTGGAGCTGGCCGAGGAGAACGCGGCCTACGAGGGGCTGGCCACGAAGTTCTTCGAACACTACGTCTACATCGGCGCGGCCATGAAGATGATGCGCGGCGACCGGACGCTGTGGGACGACGCGGACGGCTTCTTCTACGACCTGCTTCGCTTCCCCGACGGCAGGAACGTCCCTTTCCGCGTCCGTTCGCTGGTGGGGCTGATTCCGCTGTACGCCATCGAGCGGCTGGAGCGGAAGTGGATCGAGCCGTTCGAGGTGTTCCGCGAGAACTTCGACTGGTTCATGAAGCACCGGCGCGACATCGTCGAGCACTGCGTCACGACGGTCCACCATGACGGCGAGACGACGCACGTGCTGGCCGTAGTCGATCAGAACCAGCTCCAGCACCTTCTGGCTCGCGTCGCTGATCCCGAGGAGTTCCTCTCGACGTACGGCTTGCGCAGCCTGAGCAAGGCCCACCAGCAGCAGCCGTTCGTCTTCGGCAGCGCCTCCGTCACGTACGAGCCGGCCGAGGCGGTGACGAAGCTGAAGGGAGGCAACAGCAACTGGCGCGGTCCGGTCTGGTTCCCGACGACGTTCCTGATGATCGAGACGCTACGCAAGCTGGAAAAGGCGTACAGCGGAAACGTGCGCGTGGCGCTGCGCGACGGCCACGATTTCCAACCGCGCAACGACCCCGACGCGCGGTTCGTCGATACCCGCGTCGACGATGGTGTCGGCGCAGGCACGTCCCTTCCCCGGCGCCGAGGAATGACGCTGACCAACGTCCCCGTCCCTCCGCCGGAGAACACGACCACTCTCACCGGTCTGGCCGCCGATCTCGCCAGACGAATGACCAGCATCTTCCTCCCGGACGCCGACGGTTATCGCCCCTGCCACGGCCCTCGCGGCAAGCGCCAGGCCGAGCTCTTCGCCCACGACCCGCACTGGAAGGATCTGATCTGGTTCTTCGAGTACTTCAACGGCGACACCGGCGAAGGCCTCGGCGCATCCCATCAGACAGGGTGGACCGCGCTGGTGGCGAGTCTGATCGATGAGTGGAGCGTGTGATTGGCGGGTTCGCAAGATGGCAAGCCTGTCGAGTACGGGCCGTTTCACCGGTTTCAGGATGCCTCCGCAAACGAGCTGATGTGCAGCACAGGTCTGGTCGGAGGCCGGCCGGACAGAAATATTGCCGCGGGATTGTTTCCTAGAGTGAAGGCGCGTCTCGGATCTCTGCCGCCCGGTCGCTGTGGAATTGAATTCTTCACGACCGTCGCGGCGGACGACGACGTACCTCGATCGCCTACGTGGACGATCGGAAGACTTGGTGTCATTCAGTCCGAGGATGACGCAGATGTCGTCCTGATCACTGCTAGAATTATGAGGCGAGTTGACGAATGCGACGAGCAGGCCCCGAAGAGCTGAGTGAAGACGCGAGCGCCATCGCGCTTCTTCACCTATCGAGAGAGCGCCTCGAAGAGTTGTTTCCCGTCGAATTCTCCGAAGTCGATCCTCTTGCGGCCGCCGAACCGTCGATTGGAGCGCTGATTCAACTCGAGAGCGGACCATACGCCGTCGTCATGCACGGCAAGACCACTGGCGACACCGAGGTCTCCCTCCCGGTCAACGCACCGATGAGGCGCCATTGGGCAGCATTCCTGCGAGAAGTTCCGTTGGCCGCGAACGAGATCGTCTGGACGTCCGATGAAATCGCACGGAGTCCTCAGTCGAGCTTGCAGTCAAGCACGCATATCGGACAGACCGGCGAGACCATCGAGGAGCGTGAGCCGGCTCATGCATTGAGCTCAGACAAGTCTCGTCGATGAGTGGTACTCAAACGAGATGAAAAAAAGCAGCTGCAAGAGCAAGGGAAGAGAAACAGCGACTGCCTGTCATTCACCCTCATTCCCTTGTCATTCTGAGCGACGCTCAGAATGACAGCGGCTTCAAAACAGCCGCGCTGCCAGAAACGCCACCGCTGTCTCCACCCTCAGGATCCTCTCGCCGATCGAAACGCTCGTAAATCCCGCCCTCTCGAGCGACGCGATCTCGATATCGATGAATCCACCCTCGGGGCCGATGACGAGCGTAACGGGTTCGCGCAGGTGGCGTGGGCAGGTCTGATGGGCGTGCGGATGGGCGACGAGGGCGCCTGTGCCTCGGGCGATGGACGGCAGTTCGTCTTCGACGAACGGGCGGAAGAGGCGGCGGGTTTCGATCGACGGCAGGACGGTGTCGCGGGCCTGTTCCAGGCCGAGGATCGATTGCATGCGGAGGTTCGCGTCGGAGAGGCGCGGCGAGCTCCAGTAGCTCTTCTCCACACGCCAGGCGTTGATCAGTACGATGCGTTTGATGCCGAGCGATGAAGCGGCGGCGATGGCGCGGTTCAGCACTTTCGGACGCGGCAGGGCCAGGATTAGCGTGAGCGGTAATGGCGGCGGCGGGTCGCGATCGAGAGTCACGTCCATCTCGAGCGCGTCATCGTCGAGGCGCATGATCGTGCCGCGTCCGATGCGGCCGTTCGCAACGCCGACGACAAGTTCCGTTCCCGGCGCGGCGCGGTGGACATCCGTTACGTGATGCAGGCGACGGCCGGTCAGCCGCACGCGTGACGCGTCGAGAAAGTCGTCGTCGAAGAGAAGGATCAGGTTCAAGGGCGTTGCTACGATAATCCCGTCCGCATGAACGTGCAGCACGACAGGCGATGGGAGGCGTTCGCGGAGCGCGAGCCGTACTTCGCCGTTTTCACTGATCCGAAGTTCCTCAGCGCAAACCGAACGCCGAACCAGGAGCGCGAGTTCTTCGACAGCGGCGAGGTGCTCGTCGACGCCATCTTCCACACGATCAAACGGCGGCTGGAGCCCGATTTCACACCCGAGTCGATCCTCGAATTCGGCTGCGGCCCGGGGCGGCTGGCAATCCCATTCGCGCGTCGGGCCGGTTCCGTCACGGCAGTTGATCGCTCGCCGGCAATGCTCGATGCCGCGCGCCGCGAAGCGGCGAAACAGTCGATCGCCAACGTCTACTTCAAGACCACCGCCGAGTTTGCGGCGACGCAGCGCACGTTCGATCTAGTCAACGCGTACCTCCTCTTTCAGCGCTTGCCGCCGACGCAGGGGCTCTCCCTCTTACGCGAGCTCCTCGGGCGCATCGGTTCCGGCGGCATCGGCGCGTTTCATTTCTTGCACCGAACATCCGCGTCTCCGTTCGTGGCATGGACGCGGGCGGCGCGCGAGCGAGTCCCTGCGCTCAACGGAGTTGCCAACCTGATGCGCGGCAAAGAGTTCGATGAGCCGTTCATCCCCAGCCATGCCTACGATCTCGACGACGTCTTCCGGATCCTCATCGACGCAGGGTTCGAGACCAGTCACGTGGTCTTCGAACACAACGAAGACATGAGCAGCGCCATCGTCTTCGTTCAGGCGCCGCTGTCGTTCTCAACGATTGTTGACCACGAAAGTGATCCGGCAGCGAGCGAAACGCCGGCGGGTGCGCTGATCGATGTGCGCGAGCTCATCGCACGCACATCGATCGACGACCTCAATCGAACCGCCGAGGAGTACTTCGCGTCGCTCAAGGAATGGGAGCACCACCTCGCCAAGCCATTCAGCAAGGCCGACGAAACGCCGCCGATCCTGATGAATGTGGCCACGCTGCTGCAGGGGCTGCGCCTGACGCCGGGCATGACCGTGCTCGAATTCGGCGCCGGCACTGGCTGGCTGTCCCGGTACCTGACGCAGCTCGGCTGCCGCATGATCCTGCTCGACGTCTCACCGACCGCGTTGCGCATCGCGGCTGAGCTCTTCGACCGCCAGCCGCCGGTGGGGGAGCGGCCCGCGCCGCAATTCCTTCCCTTCGACGGACGCCGCATCGACCTGCCGGATGGCAGTGTCGAGCGGATCGTCAGTTTCGACGCCTTTCACCATGCCCCGAATCCCGATGACGTGCTGCGCGAATTCGGCCGTGTTTTGAAGCCGGGCGGCATTGCCGCGTTCGCCGAGCCGGGTCCACGGCACTCGCGCACGCCGCTCTCGCAATTCGAGATGCGGACCTATGGCGTCGTCGAGAACGACGTCGATATTCACGCCATCTGGCGCACGGCGCAGACGTGCGGCTTCCGCGACCTGAAGCTGGTCGTGTTTCACGGCCCGGCGTTTCACGTTTCCCTCGACGACTATGAGGACCTCCTGGCCGGCGGTGCTACGAGCGTGAAATGGGCGGCTTCGACCAGGGTCTTCCTCCGCGACGTCCGCAGTTTCTTTCTCTTCAAGGAAGGCTCGGAGCGGGTCGACAGCCGAAGCGGGGCCGGGCTGGCATGCGACATCGCCGCGACCCTGGTCTCCTCGCCGGCGATCGAAGCACAGCCGATCGTGGTCGACGCAACCGTTACGAATCGCGGCGCGGCCATCTGGTTGCCCGCGGATGCCCCGTTCGGAGGCGTGGCCCTCGGCGCGCATCTCTACGAGGAGGGTGGGAAACTGATTACCTTCGATCTCCACTGGGAGCGGCTGACGAACCCGCTGCGCGAGATCTCCTCGGGCGAAACGGTGCGCGTCCGCATGACTCTGCCGTCTCAGGTCGCGGGGCGATATCTGATCGAGGTCGACTGCGTCTCGTCCGGCGTGTCCTGGTTCGCGCAGCTCGGGTCCCAGCCCGCGCGGCTTGCGGTGGAGGTCATTCCCGGCGATGTATGATGCGCGCGCATGAACATCGAGACCCGCAAGAAGGGTGACGTCGTCATCGTCGATTTTCAAGGGCGCCTGGCGGTCGGCGTCGGCGACGACCTGCTGCCGCGCCTGATCGAACAGCTCCTCGACGAGGGGAACCGCAAGATCCTCCTCAATCTCTCCGACATGGACTACATCGACAGCAACGGCCTCGGCGAGCTGGTGCAGAGCCTCAAAGTCTCCGGCCGCCACGGCGCATCGCTTCGCCTCCTCAAGCCCCAGGACCGCGTCAAGAAGACGCTGAAGCTGACCAACCTCCTGCCGATGTTCAGCGTCTACGACACCGAGGCCGAAGCCATCAAAGCTTTCGACGCCTAGGCCGTCACGCCAGCGGTGTTGGTTGCCCCAGGCTCTGCCACCAAGGGTGCAGTAACCTTCTGCCGCTCAGGCTGCCTGGAAGTTCTGATTTACAGAAGGAATTGCATAGAATAGACTCTCCGCACCAAAAGGAGAGTCATGCATCCCTTCATCACCGTCATTCGCGCGGGCTGCGTCACGAGGAAACACGATTCGGTTCCGGTTGGATCATCCGTTTGAGCCGAAGGCGCTCATCAATCCGAGAAAGGCCAGCCGCTGACGGTATCGGAGCCCGGCGGCCGCGGGGCTGAACCCCGAGCGGATGGTGTCGCGGGCGCGGTCGCCGACCTGCCTCCGGTAGCCCGGGTCCTCGAATACCCGGCGCATCAAGTGGGCGGCATGGTCGATATCCGGCTCGGCCCAATGCTGACCGGCTGGATAGCTTCGATAGGTCCGATCGAGCGTGACGATCTCGTAGCCGACCGGGCATGAGTTCCTGTCGTTCATGAAGTCCATGTTGCCGGACCACCCCGTGGCGATGACCGGCTTGCCGAGGTACATGGCCTCGGCGAGGATGAGTCCGAAGCCCTCCGAGTGATGGAGCGAGACGAAGCTGTCGCACGCGGCGAGCAGTCCGTTGACCCGCGCACGCGAGAGCATCCGATCGGTCAGATAGACGTTCGGCGTTCCTCGGAGGCTCTGCTGCAACTTCGCAAACTCGTCGGGATGTTTGTCCGCGTGGGCTGCTTTGATCAGCACCGCCGCCGACGACTGGCTGGGGAAGGCGCGTCGGAACGCTTCGACCGCGCCGAGGGGATTCTTTCGATCGATGACGCTGTCGAAGTCGAACATGCAGAGAAACGTGAATCGGCCCGCGGGAACGCCGAGCTCTTCCGGCGAGCACGCCTCGATCGTCGTGACCTCGATTCCATGAGGCATGTGGACGACCGGAATCGTCATCTTCCTGCTGATGGCGCTTTGGATGAAGGCGCTCGGAGCCCAGATTTCGTCCAGCGGTTCCGCCGAAGGGACCATCGCGTCCGGCAACTCCGGCAGTTCCCAATGCCAGCAGCCGATGTTGTACGAGCTCGCGTCGAAAATGTGCGAAATCCCGCCGTACACATCGGGGATCTGGTCGGCGTTCAGGTGATAGACGCTCGCGCGATAGAGCGGCTGCCGCGCCAGCCCGTCGTCACTGGCGACATCGATGAGATGGCTGGAGAGTCCCGCGGCCTCACAGGCCTTCTGGCACAGTCGCGCGGATTCACCGACGCCGGTTTCATGGCTGACGTTGCCGATGATGTTGAGCCCCGGCGGGAGAGAGATTTCGGCCGGCGCTTTGCTCGACATCTTCTCCTTTCGCCCAAGGAGGAACTCCCGCATCGCCGTGCGGAGTGTCTTTGGAATCAACCGGACGAGTGGTCTGGCACGCGAGAGCGTTCTGTAGGCGTGCACTGCCACTCTCGCCGCCCGTGGGCTGCGCGATGGATCGCGTAGTCCTCGAAAGGCCGCGGGATGGTCGAAGGGATCGGCTCCGCACCGGGATTGGAGAGCGTGCGAATTGCGATACGCCATTCTGGCGGCGTCGGGCACCTGCGACCCGTCTGCGAAGGCTCCGTACGCGTAGGCGGCATGCCTGAACGCCTCATACCCAGCGGCGCGAAGGGCGACGTCGTAGTCTTCGAAGAGCCACCTGATGCCGCCCGCATCGCTGCGCCTGCCGTTAAAGTCGTGCTTCGACACCACGTCAGGGGAGGCCGGATCGTATCCGCTGAAGTGAAAGAACCGGAGCGGCTGGCTGTTGACTGTGATGCTGCCGCCGTGTCCGATGATGTTGCGTTGTCCGAGGTTCCAGTAGGCCACGTTGTATCCGTCGTGACGGAGAATCCGGACGCCGGGGAAGAGTCCCGGCGCGAGGTCGATCCATTTCTGATCGACGAAGAGTCCCCGCACGGGATCGACGACGCATTGAAACTCGAGCTTCTCCTGCCACCACGCGAGAAATCGGGGAAGCGGCGGTCGCCGCGTTATGGCCAGGAAGCCGAGGTTGTAGGTGCCGGCCTGCAGGATCGTCCGTTCACACGGGTGCTCGTCCCCTTCGATGGACCCCGTCAGGTGCGGTGTTAGCGTCAGGAATGTCTCCGTGGGAGCGTCATCGAGCTCGGCGAGAGGGCTGTAGATGACGATGTCGGGGTCGATGTAGATGACGCGATCGTAGCCATGCTCGAAGAGGTGCTCGATCATCCACGGCTTCACGGCCGTGTTCAGTTCCAGGATGGAGTAGCGAAAACAGAACTGACGGCGATTCGGCAGCGGCAAGGCCTCGAGCCGTACCGAGGTGAACGTTTCCTCGTGGGGATCAGCAGTCGACGGGTCGCCGACGAGCAGCACAAACCGGTCCCAGTCGGGATGATGCTTCTCCGCCGAGGCCATTAGGACCCTCGCGAAGTGCCGGTAGTTTGGAGAGATGATCGAGAAGACCGCGGTGTGCATGGAGAAGAGCCGTGGAAGAGGACGCGCTGCCCGGAATGGGAGCGTATCTCAATGTCTGCCGGGCGGGGAAGGCAGGCTCTCCTCAGAAGTACGGCAGCCGTCTCGCGAACTGGACGCTGGGGTCGTTGGTCTTGTTGTCCGTGGCGGCGCCGTAGATGATGGCGTTGCCGGACTCGACGTGGATGACGATGGTCTCGCCCCCGGAGAGCGTTAGACCGCCGAGGAAGTCGGAGGCACTCGTCTGTTGGAACCATGTGGCCGGAAAGCTCTTGATGAAATCCGCCTTCGTAGTGAAAGCGGTAGCGTTCCACACTGCCAGCGTCAGCACCGCGCCGCGCGTCAGGGTACGAATGCCGATGTTCAGCCGCTGCTGGGTCAGATCGGGTGGCACCAGTAGGATCGCGTAATCGCCAGCCTGCAGTCCGCCGGCGAAATCGACCGCTTCCTCGGCCAGACCAGAGGTTCCTTGCGCGCCGGCGTCGTTGTACACCCGCGAGACGACGAGAGGAGGCGCGCCGGATGTGGAAACGACGTCGAGACTGCCCAGGCCGTTCTGCCCCATGGTCGTCGGGAGATCGGCGTACGACTTCGTCTCACCCGGCTGAAGCGAGTAGGCCAATGACGGATCTCCGGCGCTTCCCGATACACCCGCGCGATGGAAGATGAAGTTGCCGCTGATCGGAGAGGCGCCGGGATTGTGGATCTGCACCGCCGTCTTGAAGAAGGCCCCCTGACCGCCTTGGGTGGAGCCGACGACAGTCACGTAGATGGTGTCTCCGGTCGCGCCGCCCGCCAGGGCCGTGCTCCGGGCGATTTGAACGCTGGGATCGTTCGTAATGTTGTCCGTCAGGGCACCGTAGACGATGACCGAGCCCGCGGTGATCACGAACTCGATGCTCTCATTGCCCACCAGTGAACCCCCCGGCAGAAAATCGGCGGAGCCTCTCTGCTCGAAGTAGTTCGCCGGATACGTTTTCGTCAGAGTCTGGATGACGGAGCCCGCGCTGTTGCGCACGTTCACGTTGAGCGCGGCACCCTGCGAAAGGGTTCGGACCCCGATATTGAAGCGTTGCGTGACGAAGCTCGGCGGTGTGAGCAGCATCGCATGATCGCCTGTCGCGAGCGCGGCCGCCGGCTTGATCACTTCCTCGGTGAACCCCGAGGTCCCCGCCGCGCCGGCGTCGTTGAACACGCGCGTCGAAAACTGCGGTGTCTCGCCGGTCGCCGGGATGACGTCGAGACTGCGCAGCCCGGACTGGCTGAATACCGGGAGGAGATCGGCGTATGACTTCGAGTTTCTGGATGGGAGTGCGTAGCTGATGGAGGGATCAGAGGCGGAACCGGATACTCCCTGAGGATGGAAGATGATCTTGCCCGAAATCGCGGAGTTGGTCCGATTGTGAATCTGCAGGGCCGTCTTGAAGCTGGAGCTCGAGGCACCCTGGACCGAGCCGACGACGGGGATGACTTGAGCCGGGTCGGTTGATGGGCTCGTAGTCGACCCGAAGAAGCCAATCGTCCCCAGGCTGCTGACAGGCACGCTGACCGTCTGCTGCGTGACGTCGACGCGGCTCCCGGGCACGAGTTGCCAGACACCACCCACGATCTGGTAGGCCTTCAGCGTACCCTCGAAGACGCCGGAAGGGAGCTCCGACGGATCGTACTTGATGGTTAGCTGCACCGGATGTTGGAGCACGATCGGCCCGGGCGTGAAGTTGTAGATGGTGGCGAAGTCAAGATTCGCGAAATTGGGGGCGGAGTAGACCTGGTCAACGTGAAACCCTGCGTTGGCCGCTACTGCACCGGGAGGGACCTGTAGCGACATCCATCCGCCCATCAGGGAGAGCCGCCCGCCGCCCGAGGGCAGGCTGGCGTCGTCGGCGACCTGGTTCGGGTAGAGCTTCGCGGTCAGGAAAGCGTCCGAGGTATCGCTTCCGAGGACGTTGCTGAGGATCTTGCGGAACGAGTAGATCGTGGTCGCATTCGATCCGAGGCCGATCGTATTCTGTCCGGCCAGTGAGGCCGCGGCCATCTGCTGCATTGCGGCGGGGAGATTGGCGTAGGTGAACCCGTTCAATTGGCAAAGAGCCCAGAGAAGCTTGCCCCCGTTCACCAGATCGAGGCTCATCGTGCATGCGTCGGTGATGGGCGGCGTGCCGCCTTCGCCGCTGACATAGAACGATGCTGCTTTCGCCATGTCCTCATACGACGCGTAATGTCGGCCGAAAAAGATCGTGTGTGTGTATTCGTGAACTGTCAGCAGATGGTAGGCGACCGTGCTCACGAACTGCGGCTGGAAGGGCTCAAAGAAGTTGTCGCGGTTCGCATACCAGAAACAGCCGAATGAGCCCGTCCGTCCGCTGTAGGTTGGATACTGACCGGCGTCACCGGTGAGACCGGCCGCATAGTTTCCGCACCAGGTGTCATTGGCGATGTGCGCGTCGAACGGCTGAAGGCTGGGGAGGGAGTCCACTCCCATGAGCTGGACGAGCTGATTCTTTGCCTGTCTGAAGCCGGAGCAAAAAGCGTAGATCGTGTTCGGATCGACCGGGCAGGGCTCGGGACAGACGACGCGGAACGTATCCCCGGGATTCTGATAGGCCCGATACTGGGCGGCCGGCGCGCTGTGTCCGGACTGATCGCCAGAGATCGAGAAGACCGTCGACGGGACGGAGGGGAAGGTGGTCGTCTCGGGGCGCACGATCGGAAGTCTCTGCGCCAGCGCCCCGGCAGCAAGAAAGGCAAAGACGATTCCGCCGCCCCAGATTCTTCTCATGATTGCTCCTTGCGGCCGTCGACCATCCGCTCGATACGGAGTGGATTGGATTCCTTCAGCTCGTCGGGAAGGACAGCCTCGGGGGCGCTCTGCCAGGCCACCGGACGCGTGAAGCGCTCGATGGCGCGGGTGCCCACCGAGGTCGAGCGGCCGTCGGATGTGGCGGGATAGGGGCCGCCGTGAACCATCGCCGGCACGACTTCAACGCCGGTTGGATAGCCGTTGAAGACGATGCGGCCCGCCTTCGTCTCCACGATCTCGAGCAGATCGCGGTACTCGTCGATCTCGCCGGCGGCGGCGTGGATGGTCACCGTCAACTGACCTTCGAGCGCGTGGGCGACCTCGAGCAGGTGCTCGCGTGAGTCGCACTCGACCACCAGCGTCGAGGGGCCGAAGAGCTCGTCGCGCAATTCACGATGCGCCAGAAAGTTTTCGGCGTCGGTAGTGAAGAGGGCCGCTCCACCGTCAGCGTCGACGAATGCACGCCTGCTGGCGATCGATGCAAAGGAGGCCACGCCGGCACGATAGGCGTCGCGGATTGCGGGGGTCAGCATCGTCGCCCCGGGCGTGGCGGCGATCCGCGCCTCCAGGTCGCCTACGAATTTCTCGTCATGGCTCGTCACGACCAGCCCCGGGTTCGTGCAGAACTGTCCGACACCGAGCGTCACCGACGCGTGCAGGCCGGCGGCGATCTCCGCGCCGCGCTCCTGCAGTGCGCGCGGGAGGATGAAGACCGGATTGATGCTTCCCATCTCCGCGAACACCGGAATCGGTTCCGGGCGTGACGCCGCGATATCCATCAGCGCTCGTCCTCCGCGCAGCGAGCCGGTGAAGCCAGCCGCTTTGATCAGCGGATGCTTCACCAGAGCGATGCCGGCTTCGTAGCCCTCATCGAACATCAACGCGAACACTCCCTCCGGCACGACCGCGGCGATGGCCTCGCCAGCCAGCGCGGACGTCCGCGGATGCGCCGGATGCGCCTTCACGATCACCGGGCATCCCGCCGCCAGCGCCGAGGCGGTATCACCGCCGGCGACGGAAAAGGCAAGTGGAAAGTTGCTCGCACCGAAGACGGCCACTGGGCCGAGCGGGCGCAGCATCGAGCGGATGTCGACGTTGCCGTGATCGATCCGCGCGCCGACCCACGATCCTTCCTCGACCAGCGCGGCGAACATCCTCAGTTGATTGCACGTGCGCGCCAGCTCCCCCTGCAGTCGCGGCAGTCCGAGCGCGGTCTCCGAACGGGCACACGTCACAATCGCTTCGCCGTTCGCCTCGAGATTCGCGGCGATGGCGCGCAGCATTTCCCCTTTTCGGCTACCGCTCAGCCGCCCATAGCTCGCAAACGCAGCGGCAGCCGCGCGCGCGGCGCGATCGACGTCGTTCATGCGCGCGCCTTCGCGGCCAGTGCCGCGCGAATGACGCGCAGCGCCTCGTCGCGCTCCGGGCCGGCCAGCGTCAGCCGCGGCGGGCGGACGCGCTCGCTCCCCATTCCGACTTCCTGCTGCACCAGCTTGATGAGCTGCACGAATTTCGGGACCGTGTCGAGCCGTAGCAGCGGAAGGAACCAGTGATAGAGATCGGAGACGTCGTCACCGCGCAGCGCGCCATCGAAGACTTCGACCGATTCGCGCGGCAAGGCGTTGACGAGTCCGGCGATCCACCCGGTGGCCCCAGCGGCGATTCCTTCGACGATCAGATCATCGACGCCGACCAGGATGGCCAGCCGGTCGCCGATCAACGATCGGATCGCCGTCACTCGACGGATGTCGGCAGATGACTCCTTGACCGCGTGCAGATTCTCGTGCTCGCCAGCCAGCTCCGCCACTTGCTCCGGCAGAAAATCGGTGCGGTAGGCGATCGGATTGTTGTAGAGCATGCACGAGAGGTGAGTGGCGCGAAGGATCGCCGCCATGTGCGCCTTCATCTCGCGCCAGTCGCTGGAGTAGACGTATGGCGGCAGCACCATCAGGCCGCTGCAGCCGGCCTGCTGCGCGTCTTTCGCCAGCCGTACTGCCGCGTCGGTGCTCAGCGCGGAAATCGCCGCGACGACAGGCACGCGCAGCGTCCGCACGCACGTCTTCAGGATGGCGATCTTCTCGTCGGGCTCGAGCGTCGCTCCTTCGCCGAGAGACCCGAGAGCCACGATGCCGGTGCAGCCGGCATCGGCCATCCACAGCGCGTGCCGCGCCAGGAAGTCGTGATCGACGCTGAGGTCTTCGCGGAATGGGGTGGTGATTGCGGGAAGGATGCCTTGCCAGTTCATGCGTACCGATCCGGTGAAAGTCCTTTCATGGAGATGGAAGGGGCCACGCCGGAGAGCAACTCGCTCATCAATTTGCCGGTGATGGGCCCGAGACTGAGGCCCATCATGGCATGTCCGGCGGCCACCGAGAGATTGGCGAACGAGGCGAAGCGGCCGATGTACGGCAGCCCGTCGGGGGAACAGGGACGCAGGCCCGCCCACGGCTGCACGTCTTGAAAATCGTCGGCCGTGAAATCGGGCAGATACTTCACGACCGATTTGATGATCCCACGGACGCGGGCGGTGTTGATGGACAGGTCCGTCCCGGTGATTTCCATGGTTCCTCCGAATCGAAGCGCCGATCCCATTGGGGTCGCCACTACGCGTGCCTCGGAAAACATCATCGCGTGCGCGGGCTGTTTCCTTGGCCGTGGCAGTGTGAGGGTGTATCCCTTTCCCGCCTGCATCGGCAGGCGCAGGTTCAACTGCCTGGCGATTGCGGCGGTCCACGCGCCGCCGCAGATCACGAATTCATCCGCGTCCACCGCGCCGCGCCCGGTCGTCACGGCCTCGATGCGGCCGTCGCCGGCGCGCCAGCCGGTCACGGCGGTGTTCCAGGCCAGCTCGACGCCGCGTTCGCGAAGGTGTTCGATCAGCGCGCGCATGAATCGCTCCGGCGTCAGGTATGCGTCCATCGGGAAGTAGATTCCGCCCGCCGCCCGTATCGACAGGTCCGGCTCCATCGCGGCCAGTTGTTTGGCGTCGAGTGTTTCGACCGGAAGACCGAGGGCCCGGCCCATCGCGGCGGTTGCCGTCTCGTGCTCCAGCCCCTCCTCTGTGTTGCAGATCATGATGATGCCCTTCGGCGTCAGGCCGAAGGTGTCACCCCACTCGCGTGCGAGCTGCTCGAAACAGGCCCGGCCGGCCAGATTCAGTTGCAGCAGCCGCGGCGCGGACGCGTTCACGTGCCTGACAGTGGCCGCCTGCCGGAATCTCCAGGCCCACTCCATCAGCCGCCGGTCGAGGCGCGGTTTCATGTAGAACGGACTCTCGGGATTCCACATCCATTTCAACGCCAGACGAATCGCTCCCGGCGCGGCAAACGGAACGAAGTGGCTCGGGACAATCATCCCCGCGTTTCCATACGAGCATCCGCGTTCCTCCTCGGAGGCGCGATCGAATACGGTGACGCGATGGCCGCGCTCCGCGGCGTAATACGCCGTGCAAAGCCCGATCACGCCGCCGCCGGCGATGACGATGCGTTTTCCGCTCAACGGATTCCCCAGCAGTACGGATCGCGCTCATCGAGAATCAGCGTCGCCTCGGCGTTGACGTACGCCGAGCCGCGAATGACGGGCTGAATGGCCCCATCCACGATGTTCACGTGTCCCTCGAACCGGCTGCCGATGATGCTCTCCTGCCGCCACGGCTTTCCTGCGGGGAGTTTGCCGTCTTCGTAGAGACAGGCCATCTTTGCGCTGGTCCCGGTACCGCACGGCGAACGGTCGTATGCCTTCCCCGGACAGAGCACGAAGTTCCTGCTGTCGGCATCCGCGCGGCCCGGCGGTCCGAAGAGTTCGACGTGATCGATCACCGCGCCTTCGCGCCCCGTAATTCCCCTCGCTTCAAGGCTCTGTCGGATGGCCCACGTCAGCTCAGTCAGGCGCTCGACGTTTTTCAGCTCGATCGTTTCCTGATGCTCATTGACGAGGAAGAACCAGTTCCCGCCCCAGGCCACATCGCCGCGGAAATGGCCGTAGCCATCGACATCCACCACGATGTCCTTTGCCAGCCGGTACGACGGAACGTTGCGCACCGACACGTCGCCCGCCTCGTGCAGCTCCGCGGTGACGACGCCGGCCGGCGTATCGATCCGGTGCTGGCCGGGAGTCAATCGCCCGAGGTGCGCGAGCGTGACCACCACACCGATCGTTCCATGTCCGCACATGCCGAGAGTGCCGACATTGTTGAAGAAGATGACCCCGGCCGCGCACGACGGATCATCCGGCGGAACGAGGAGCGCACCGACGAAAACGTCCGATCCCCGCGGCTCATTGACTACCGCGGAACGGTACCGGTCGAACGCCTGCTCCTGGAATCGCGCACGCCGCTCAGCCAGCGTCCCCCCGCCGAGGTCCGGCCCGCCCTCGATGACGACCCGAGTCGGCTCACCCTCGGTGTGGGAGTCGATCACACGGATCCGGTGCATGGGGCGGAGTATATGTTCAGGGAAAGGAGGCGGAATCCACGACCGTAGCAGTGCCGAGCCCTCGGGATGCTAGCATTCTGAAATGTTGCCGTGCCGCGACTGTTCATCCCTGCGACGGAAGAACCTGAAATAATGTCGTACGACCACCAGATCGAGTTCGTAAAATCGGCTGCAAGCGCCGATTGCGTAAAACGGCCACTCTGAGTTGCAGAGATGTCCTGGCCGGCCACTGTGATCGTCGCGTTGCGCTCTGTCAGAGACGGATTCGCAGCAGCGGCATACGTTATCGCCGCTGGGCCAATCCCGCTACTACTCGTCAGTGTGAGCCACCCCGGATCGCTCGCGACTGCCTTCCACGCGTAGGTCGTCGGAAGATCGACACTCAGGGTTCCTGAATCTGAATCTGAATCGGCAGAGAGGGTCGTCGTGGCTGCGACGTGAAATGCCACGCCTGGGTCTCGGAAACAGTTCGCTACATCGTCAGCATGACCGACGCGAGACACAAGCGCCGTTGAATCGGCAGTGCGGCCGAAGCGACTGTAGTGATTTCCAGGGCACCGAGCGGCTTGCACCCCGGCGACCTGACGTCCGAAGATCCAGGTCGTAGCCCCAAATCGGTCCCGGACCAATTGACAGGCTCGCTATTCGGGCCGTACTGTGCAACCAGAGGATTCGAAGACCGGTGCGCATCATCGGAGACCGGTGCACATCATAAGGAGACTGACCATGCGCCTTTCTGTCGGCGTGTTTTGCGCGATTCTGGTCTTGGCTGCATGTGCGACCAACGACCATCGCCCCTCTGGCGCGGACCCAACGAACTCGACCTCGGCTGCATCGCCCCTCCAAACCAGCGCGGACTCAAGCCGCCCTACCGAGGATGGGGGCGGACTATTCACCTTCCGACGTACGTATCCTCTTGGCTCAATCCCACCCGATGCGCGTCACAAGGCATGGGACTCTCGGCCGAAGGATTGGATTCTGAAGAGCAACGCGGGCGCGGCATCGGGATCAGCGGCCTGGCGTTCGATTGGACCCACTCCAACTGCCTACCCGGCCGCCTTCGGCAACCTAGTGAATGTCGCCGGGCGCATCGAGGCAGTTGCCATTTCCCCGGCAGATCCTCAACTGATTCTCATCGGTGGCTCTGTTGGCGGGATCTGGCGCTCCACTGACGGAGGTGCCACCTTCACTCCGGTGAGCGACGATCAGGTTGACATAGCAGTCGGAGGAATTGCGTTCGCCAACAGTGACCCCTCAGTTGTGTATGCAGGGATGGGAAACCAGTATGAGCGTTACCTCGGAGGAGTCCTGAAATCCACGGACGCTGGAATGACGTGGAGGCCAATTAATAACAATACCCTTCCCCTTGGCCAAACCGCAAAGATAGCAGTTGACCCGACGGACGCGATGCACGTTTACCTGGCCCAAGGCGGCCTGCTAGCCGCGAATGGATTTCTGACGGGGAGTGGGTTCTATGTTTCGACCGACGGCGGCATTAACTGGCTCAAGACCATATCCGGGGATGCCCGCTCGCTTTTTCTCCATCCGACCAGGCCGCACGAATTGTATCTTGGATTGCCATACGCCTACGACCCCGGACGCGACCCTGGTCTCTACAAGTCTACGGACGGTGGCAGCACCTGGTCGCTGATTCTTGCGTCGCCGTATCCGCCGAACATATTGAGAACCATTCAGCCCGCTGTATCAGCAGCCAGCCCAGATCATCTTTATGCGCTTGTCAACGGGTACTCCGCAGGTTCGTTCGACATCCGCACAATGGTTAGCACGAATGCCGGACAGACCTGGACCAACCTCGGAGCCGCCGGTCTAATTTATGGTGTTGAGACGCTCATGCTGGCTGTTGACCCCACCGATTCCAATATCGTCTACGCCGGCGGAGCCGAACTGTACAAGAGTACAAACGGCGGTGTGACCTTTACAACACTTACGCCAGGTCTCTACACACCTGGAACGTATGCCGTGCACGTGGACATGCATTCCTTCGCTTTCTCGCCGACTGACCACAACGCGTTTTATGTTGCAACTGATGGTGGGTTGTGGAAGGGGAGCAGCGGTGGCGCTTCGTTTCAACAATTAAATAATACGCTCTCGTTGACCATGTTCTACGGAATCGCCGTGCACCCAACTGACCCATTCTTGGTGTTTGGTGGAACGCAAGACAACGGTTTTCAACAGCGGAGCGGCACTACCTGGACGCAGCTACGCGGCGGCGATTTCGGTCAAACAGTAGTCAATCCTTTGAATCCGAGTATGGTATTCAATGTGGAAGGCTCATACATCGATAGATGGGTCAACAACGGTGACGTCCTAGACAAAGTGGTCCGGCCCGCCATACCAGATCAGCGCGGGGAGAGTATTTATTCGCCGTTCGTCGGCAACGGTACAGACGCTACCCTTTACCTAGGCACTTGGCGACT
The DNA here is from genome assembly GCA_035482045.1 of Thermoanaerobaculia bacterium. Classification (GTDB taxonomy): domain Bacteria; phylum Acidobacteriota; class Thermoanaerobaculia; order Gp7-AA8; family Gp7-AA8; genus JADGNZ01. Next base: position 13,554 of record DATHRD010000104.1, on the reverse strand, counting down.
ATGGGTCAGCATTGATCTCGGAGACACGTGGTTCACGCCGGCAGCAGGGCTCGATCTGACCAAAGGAAACGACGACGTCCTAAGCGCTATCGGCGTATCCCGGTCTAATCACAGCGTCGTTTACACGGGATCCGCTCAGGGCAGGGCCATGGTTAGCACGAATGGGGGTACGAGCTGGGCAGACATTACCGCTGGTCTGCCCGATCGCTATATCAGCAGCATCACGGTCGATCCTACGAATTCGACAGTGGCTTTTGTGACGGTTTCAGGTTACGAGTCTGGTCACATTTTCAAGACTGCCAACACCGGAGCTGTGTGGGTGGATATCAGCGGCAATCTACCTGACATTCCTACCAGCGCCTTTCTGATGGACCCTCTGAATCGTAACTATATCTACGCCGGGACAGATATAGGTGTTTTCGTCTCACCTTCCGGAGGCACCACTTGGTTTACATTCAATGACGGCATGCCGCCTGCCGTCGTGACTGGCTTTGCCGCCCAGTCCAGCGGGCTGATTCGATTGGCGACGTATGGGCGCGGAGTGTGGGAGCTGAGGCGGCCGCCATCACGCCGACGCGCGGTACGTTGAGGACTGAATTGGGTCACACCATCTACCACGTATTGGTGACCGCGACCGCGAATGCTCGACGACTGACGACTGGGGTCCGGGGGCGGAAGGAAGGGGCCGGAAGCTGGGGTCAGACCCTCGATCCTCCGTTGCCGGGAGGCTGAGAGTACCAACGTTGTTGAAGAAGATGACCCCAACAGCCCACGACGGGTCGTCCGCCGGAACGAGGAGTGTCGTGGCAAGTTGGGGTCACGCCTTCGATTTTCGAATTCAAGCGTTTGCCCGGCGCGCTATGAGCCTCATCTCGGAACACTCGATGCTCCTCCAAGCGGGGGGTGCATCGCGAAACCGGCCGAACTGATCGTTCGGGAAAGGCGAGATGGGGGTCGGAAGCCTTGATATCTACGCGCAGTCCCCCCAGCCGGACGCACCTCTTCCCCTCGCCGCCTACGGCGCGGACGCTCGTAGCGTCAGTTCGCTGCGGAATCAGGCTCGCAGCGTTGCCATCGAGGCATCGAGCCAGCCCAGCAGCACTCGATTCTCGCGAGGGAGCGGTAGGAGGAGGGTCACGCCTTCGGGGGAGAAATGGGGCCGGGGAGAAATGGGGCCACACCCTCGATTTTCGCATTCAAGCGTTTGCACGGCGCGCTCATGAGGCCTCATATCGGGACAGTTGATGTTCCTCAAAGCGGGGATGCATCGCGAAACGGCCGAAATGATCGCTCTGAACGGTGAGATGGGGCTGAAGCCTTGAGTTATCCAAGCGCTCCCCCGCCGCCGGGCGCACCTCTTCCCGTCGCCGCCCACGGCGCCGACACTCGTAAGGTCAGTTCGCTCCGGAATCAGGCTCGCAGCGTTGCCATCGAGGCATCGAGCCAGCCCAGCAGCACTCGATTCTCGCCAAACTCCCGGTCGCATCGTTTGATGAGATTCGAGATGTGTCCTTCGCTTCGGAGCCGGAGGGACGCTGCGATCGAGCGAAGCGTGACCAGACCTTCGAGGGAAGTGGGGTCAGGGTCACACCCTCGATTTTCGCATTCAAGCGGTTGCACGGCGTGCTCATGAGGCCTCATATCGCGAGACTCGATGCTCTCCGAGCCGGGGTGCATCGCGAAACCGGCCGAACTGATCGGTCTTGAAGGTGAGATGGAGGTCGGAAGCCTTGATATCTACGCGCTGTCCCCCAGCCGGACGCGCCTCTTCCCATCGCCGCCCACGGCGCGGACACCCTTAAGGTCAGTTCGTGGCGGAATCAGGCTCGCAGCGTTGCCATCGAGGCATCGAGCCAGCCCAGCAGCACTCGATTCTCGCCAAACTCCCGGTCGCATCGCTTGATGAGATTCGAGATGTGCCCCTCGCTTCGGAGCCGGAGGGAGGCGGCGATCGAGCGCAACGTGACCAGACCTTCGTGCCATCCGATCCAGGCGGCAAGACGGCGCAGTATCCCGCCACGCGTTTCCCGAATCGAAGCGGCGGTCTCGCCCGCGGCTTTCGACACGGCGCCGAGGATCATGTGCATCTTCGGCCGTCCCACCGCCCGCTGCACTCTCGGATGATCCGTCGAGCGCGGCTTCGATTCCACCTGCCTCCGCATTGTCTTGGTCCAATCCTCGGTTCCGAGGTAGAGCTGGTTTGTCAGCTTGTCCCACAGCCGGTCCTCGCAGCCGATCTTCGCGAGAACGAACTCACGATAGGCCGCCTGTGCCGGCTCTCGTTCGCCACCAAACAGAGGAAGGACGGTGTCGAGGTCGAGCCACTGCGTCGCACTCTCCAATCCTGCCGACGCACGATAGCTGGACCACCTATAATCCTCCGGTGTGTCGACCATCTTCGCGCGCACCGGGTTGAGGACGACGTAGCGCAAGACTTCGGCGAAGTAGGCCTCCTCGTCGATCAGGAAGGCCTTGAAGCGACCCTGGAACAGATGGCCGGATCGTTTGTGGACGCGGTTGAACCATCCGGCGTAAACGCTGTTAAGCCAGTGCATACCGCGCGAGAGATTCGGCTCCGGAGTCTGGACGACGAGGTGGTAGTGATTCGTCATCAGGACCCACGCCGTGAGCGACCATCCAAACCGTCGAACCGCCTGGCCGAGGAAGACCAGGAAAGCCTTGCGATCGCGATCGGAGCGGAAAATGGGACGTTGCTCATTGCCGCGTGAGGTGAGGTGGTAGAGAGCGCCTGCGAATTCAAGTCGTAACGGTCGTGCCATAACGCGACCGAGGATCCCTCGGGTCGTCGTTATCGCCGAGGAATCCGCATCGAGTAGAGAAAACGGTTGGAAAACCTCCTCGGAATGGAGGATGACGCTACCAAGCGTAGAGTGCACCCGATCAATGCGAAGATCGAAGGCCTGACACCTCGGAGGCCCTCGAAGGCCCGAAAATCGAAGGCCTGACACCTCGGAAGCCGACACCTCGGGGGCCGTGACACCTCGGAAGCCGCGCGGCTAGCGCCGTCGGCTCGTACGGCAACCCGCAAGCGGCGCCTACGCCTTTGGCTTCCGCCGCGCCTCCGCCACCTCGCCGACCATTGCCCCTGCATCTGCGCCGAGGACCTCGCATACCTCGAGGATCAAGGAAAGGCTGGGAACGTTCCGGCCTGCCTCGACCATGCCGAGGTACTGGGCGTTCATACCCGCGCGTTGAGCGAGTTTGCGAATCGTCCAACCGCGAGCGAGCCGTTCGCGCCGGAGGATCACGCCGAAGAGTACGGCATCAGGATCGATTCGTTGGGAAAGGGTCATCCATCCTATAGTAGAGCCATGGGCAGAGGCCGGGAAGCATTTTTTGTTCTGAGGTAGGGCCATGGCCTTCTGTGGAAGCGATTCTCCCTTCTAAGAACAACTTGCGTTCCATTAAACTCGATCCATGGATGCACTTAAAGACAATCTGAGCACGATATCAATGGCCATGGATCTATTCAAGAGGACATCTTCTCATCATGGAGAAGGCCATAGCCATATCGAGAAGCAGAATCTCTTGTTCATGGACGCGGCGTTGAATTAAGAATATGGCCATGGACGTGTTTTTGATGGATGCCGTCCTCCATATGAAGGCCATGGCAGTATGTGACATGGGATGTTTCCGGAAGGAGATGGCCATGGCCATCTTCGAAAGCGTAGGAACGCTCTCGAAGAGCGTCTCCTTGTTACGTTCGCCGCTGATCGCGAGGAAAAGAACGCACTCCTCCACTGAGGACTGGGGCATGCCTTCGATTTTCGCGAGCGGGAGGAGCCCGTCCCAGGTCGCAGCCTGAGCCGCTAATTCACATTCCGAACTCTTAATCGAGCCAACTGATCGGCTTGTCCTTCGGAACCTTTACCCGGTAGTCCTTTCCTTCGAGTTTGAAGTGGACGATTGCCGTCGGAAGCTCCACTCCCTGCACGACCTCAGAATCGAGCATCTCGAAGTCACCGACTTGGCGGAAGAGGTCTTTGGTCCGGCACCATTGGTCGAAGCCGGCCGATGCCGTCGACAATTCCAGTTGGTCAGTAATGTTCTTCTTGTTTTTGAACCAGAGCGAGACGGCTACCGGAGAGTCCTTCGTCTCGTGCATCTCGGTGAGGATCATTTTGACGCGGTTCACCGCGATCTTCTGGTAGTTCGGCCCTGTCGCATAGTACAGCCCGCCGGCGACCAGAGCGACGATGACAACCCATCCGAGAATGGGGAATCGCTTGGAAGACGAACTGCGCGACATCGAGACGGGCGCATTGCTGCCGGCGATGATCCCCAAAGCCGCGTCGTCCCTTTCCCGAGTGGACCTGACCGGGGCCTCCCCGGCCTCGAGGTCGAACTTGTCGGCGCCCTGCCGGCGCAGGATGTACGGCCAGCCGCCGACGTTGATCGAGCGCTCGTCTTCTTCCGGCCCGATCGGCTTCGCCGCGGTGCGGCCGTTGATTCGAACGACGTCCTTGCCGTTCTCGGCGCGTTCGATGCTGACCGCATAGTCCTGTCCGTTGACCTCGACATCCCAGGCGCAGAGCTGCATTGACGATATCCTCGCTTCGGTGGTTTCAGGCAAGTGTAAACGGATTGCCGATCTTGCGTGTGGTTTGCCCGAACGTCTCGAAGCCCGTGATGCCGCTTGAGAGGGCCGACGGTCACGATTATCATCGCCTCCGATGCATCGCGCCGTCGCAATCGTCGCGCTGTGGCTTGCCGCCGCCGGGCACGCGCAAACGATCGTCTGGGATAAATACGACCCGATGGCCGTGCGGACCGGTCGCACCGCTGACGTCGCCATCGAGGTCCTGACCAGCGGCACGGTCTCGGGCATGCGGCTCGACTACGCGAATGGCGGCTCGCTCTCCCTCACGCAATCGGTGCCCGGTTTCTGGATCGCTTCCGTTCCCGCGGCCAAGGTGCTCGACGGCTACACGGCCGACGACGTCAACCACAACTTCGTCGGCTTCATCCGCCTGCTGGCATCGGATGGAACGACGCTGGCTACCTACAACAGTTTCATCCAGGTTCTGGACGACGGCGTCCCCTCCGTCACGATTCGCAACCTCGGCGGCAACGCCCGAGCCACGACGCGCATCCTCAATCTCTACCGCCCCGGTCTCGACCCCAACCAGGTGGATGCGGCGGCGCGGGAGTTCTATGGCTACTTCCACGACGACTACGACTTTCTGCAGGTCGTCTTCGTCGAACCGTCCTACCCGGCCAACCGCTACCACTTCGGCGTGCGCAACGACGTCGATGGCATCGGGGAGACGAAGTTCAATCAGGCTGTCCAGTACGGTAGCGCCGGGAAGCTGCAGGGGATCACGGTCTACCCGGTCGATTTCTTTTTCGACCCTGGCGAGACGTCGTTCTCGCACGAGCTGGGACATCAATGGGTGCTCTTCCTGAAGAATAGCGTGCTGCAGCCGGGGCCGCACTGGCCGCTGTCGACCATGGCCCACGGGGTCATGGGATTCAATATCCCGGGAAGCTCGGTCGGAGGGGACTTCCCTTACGACGTGACCGCGGTGACGGCGACGACCGCCCGGCTCACCGACGCGCCGGTGACGAAAGAGTTCAGCGACTTCGACCTCTACCTCATGGGGCTGCTCCCTCCCTCCGCCGTCGCGCCCGGGATCGTGGTTCAGGGAAACCCGTGCAGCGGGTGCATCCTGCCGAGCAGCACGATCACGATCAACGACGTCATCGCCGTCAATGGACCGCGCGTGCCCGATGCCGCCGCCGCGAAGAAGTTGTTCGACGTGGCCGTGCTGGTGATCTCGCGCGATCGTCTGCTGACCGACGACGAGATGGCCGTGCTGGAGTACTTCGCCGCGCGCGGCGAAGCCACAACCTCTCTCTCCTACACCTCAGGCTTCTCGCGCGGGACCACAAAGCCGTTTTACGTCGCCACGCGGGGACTGGCACGCGTCGACTTGCGGCTCGATCATCCGCCGCGCCGGCGCGCGGCGCGGCACTGAGCTGTGTGACGCCAGCCGATCGTCCTACCGCCTCACCAATAAACGCCCAGCGCTCTCGGGGAGTACTTCTATACGACCTGCCGACTGCCGCCGAGGAGCGAATGCGCAAACTGCTGCTGAACCTGCACCTGTACGGGACGCTCATCGCCGGGATCTTTGTCGTGATCCTGGGCCTGACCGGTTCGATCATCGCCTTCGAGTCGCAGCTCGACCGGCTCTTCAATGCGTCGCTGTTCGATATCGCACCACAACCGGCAACTCCGCTCTCGCTGGCGAGGCTCGCGGCCGCCGTGCAGCACCGATTCCCTGGGAGCATCGTCGGAGGCTTCAGCCTGCCGCAGCGACCCGATACCGCCCACATCGCCTGGCTCGATTCGGGCACGGCGGTCTTCGTGAACGGCTACACCGGCGCGATCCTCGGCACGCGGCGCGGCCCGTCGCTGCTGACGCGAATCCATCAGATCCACACCCACCTTCTCGCCGGCAAAGTGGGGGAGATGATCATGGCGGTCGCGGCCATCGTCATGCTCTTTCTGGTCGTCTCGGGCGTGATTCTCTGGTGGAAGTACCGGAAGGTCACGATCAAGTGGAACGCCTCTCTGTTTCGCGTGATGTTCGACGTCCACAACGCCGCGGGGATTCTCAGCGCGCTTTTCCTGCTGCTCCTCTCGCTGACGGCGATCGTCATCGCATTCGAGGACCCGATCGGTAGCTGGACGTACAAGGTCACCGAGACGAAACCGATCGCGCGCTCGCTGCCGTCGATCCCGCGCCCGGGCGCGGCACCGATCGATCCGGATGCGGTGCTCCGGATCGCGAGAACGGCCGAACCGGGAGCGACGCCTCTGGCTGTCGACTTTCCCGAGGACGCCAAAGCCTCGTACAACGTGCGCATGCGATTCCCTGAGGATCGGACACCGGGTGGGCGGTCGTGGGTGTGCGTCGACCAGTACAGCGGACAGGTGCTGGTCGCGCAGAATTCGCGCACGGCGCCGCTGGCGGCCCGCGCTTCGCTCATGAACCGCCAGATCCACACCGGCGACGTGTTCGGGACCCCATCGCGGATCGTGATGTCCGCCTCCAGTCTGCTCGTCGTCCTACAGGCCTTCAGCGGGGTGATGATGTGGTGGAAAAGGAGGAGGTAGGAGAGGATCTTCACCAACTCTTGCTGCAGGCGCGCATGGGTGCAATCTGAGATCGCCGTTGTAGACTCGAAGTGACCAAAGCGGGTGACGGAGTGATCGAGATGCGCCGTGGACCGGAACCGAAAAAATGACGTTGTCCAACGAACAGATCGCGGAGATTGAATCCGCCTGTCAGGTCTCCGGGGGATACCTCCCGGCGGCGGTCGTGTCTCAAATCGTAGCCTCGGGTGTGCCGCTCGAGCAGCTCATGATCGATCTGATTCCGCTGGCTAAGACGTTCGCCATCCCCACCATCTCCAACTTCTTCGTCGGAGCGATCGCGCACGGCCTGAGCGGGAATCTCTACTTCGGGGCCAACTATGAGTTCCCCGGCCAGGCACTGAGCTTCACGGTCCACGCCGAACAGGCCGCCACCGCCCACGCCATCTCGTTCGGCGAGACCGGCATCGACATGTTGGCCGTCTCCGCCGCTCCCTGCGGCTATTGCCGCCAGTTCCTCTACGAGTTGACGACGGCGCCGACGCTCCAGATCATCCTGCCGGACGCTTCCACCAGGCTCCTGACCTCACTCCTCCCCGATGCCTTCGGCCCTCCCGACCTCGGCGTCACCGCGGCGCTCATGTCGCCGCAGGCGCACGGCATGACGCTGGCCTCTCCCACAGATGACGTGACGAAAGCCGCGCTGCAGGCCGCGAACACCTCGTACGCCCCCTATAGCCACAGCTACGCCGGCGTTGCCTTGAAAACCAGCGACGGAAGCATCTACACCGGCTCCGTCGCCGAGAACGCCGCCTTCAATCCGGGCATGTCTCCCCTCGAAGCCGCCGTCGTAACGCTCGTCATCAACGGCCGCAAGAAGTTCAGCGACATCACGGATGCGGTGCTCGTGGAAGCGACAGCCTCACAAGCCAGCCAGATCGGCGCCACGCGCGACGTGCTCGGCGCAATCACAAGGGTGCCTTTGCGGGTGTATCAGGCCGTAAAGTAGGTTCCGAAGGCCAATCACCACGGAGACACAGAGAACACGGAGAGCTCTCCGTGCCCTCAGTGTCTCTGTGGTTCTCTTTTTTCCCAATCCCGCATCTAATCAGCCATGTTGAGCTCATTCCTTCTCTCGCTGATTCTCACGGTGCTCTCGTTCTTTCCGAGCACCGCGGACTACGAAACGCTCAAGCGGCAGGCGGAGGTGGTCTTCGCCGAGGGCTCCTTCGCGCGTGCGCACGAGATCTACGCCGGCGTGAAGAGGGAGGGCTTGCCGTTGCCCGAGCAGCGGTGGGTGCGGTTTCGCGTGGCGGACACGATGTGGCGCGCGGAGGCGAGCGATCCGAAGCGTGATGACACCGAGGTCTCCAAAGCGCGCGAGGAGCTGCAGGCGCTCCTTCGCGAGATCGGCGACGATCACGACAGGCTCTGGGCCGAGATCAACGAGTCGCTGGGTGATCTTGCGATCTCGCGGCTGAGCACGGCCGGCCCTCAATCCGCGTCGCCGTACTACGAAGCGGCGCTCGACTGGTGGGCCGGCAGCGATGCCATCGCGCTCGCCCGTACGCGCTATCTCAGCATCGTGCGCAGAATCGCGTCCGGTGATGACTACTATCTCAGCCAGTTGACCCGGCAGATCCCGAGCAGCGTCTTCGAGAACGCCGCGAAGATCGCCACGACGCCGGCCGATCGGCAGATGTTCCGCTACGTCCTGGCCATGCACCTCGCCGCATCGGGCGACCAGGATCGCGTCGGCGAGGAGCTCCAGGCAGCCATCCGCGAAGGAAAGGCCGGCGGTCGCTATGACGACTGCCTGATCGCCTACGCCCGATGGCTCGAGCAACAGGGCCGCGTGGTCATCCTCGACGACGGACGCGCCCAGCGCAGAGCGGATTATGCGAATGCGCTCGTGTACTACCGGCGCGTTCTCAGCGAGTTTGCCAAGGGCGAGTCGCGATTCTACGAAGAGGCGAAGGGCGCTGTCGGCAGGATCACCAGCCCGTCCGCCTCGGTACAGGTCTCGAACGTCTTTCTTCCAGACTCCGAGGTCGAGTTCAACCTGACTTGGAGAAACGTCAAGTCAATCGAGCTCTCGCTCTCGGCAATCGACGTCACCCGCGACCCGCACCTCGACACGTCGTCGAACTGGCTTGCATCGATCGCCGCCACGCCCTCCGCCCGCATTCGCACCTGGACGAAGGAGACCGAGGATAAGGGTGATCACGAGCCTGGCTCCGCGCGCGTGCGCATCGATCCCAAACTGGCGCCCGGTGCCTATCTTCTGCAGGCCAATGGTGGCGGCGCCACCGAACGGGCGCTCGTGCTGATCACCGACGCAACGGTGGTCGTCCGAAACGACGAATCGAAATCCGTCGTGTTCGCGTGCAGCGCGCTGACCGGCGCGCCAATCCCGAATGCACGCGTGAGGCTCTGGGAGCGGCACGGCGAAAACGGACACGAGGTGGCCAGGTCATTCGACGCCACGACCAACGCGGACGGCCTCGCCGAGGTTGGACTGGATCGAACGCAGTACATGAACCTGTTCGTCACGATTGCCCAGGGGAGCGCTCGTCAGGCATTCGTGGAGATGTGGAAAGGGGCGCAGTACGGTTCGCATGGGCAATGGCGCATCTATGCATCCACCGATCGCCCGGCCTACCGTCCTGAGGAGACCGTGCGGTGGAAGTTCACGGCGCGGCGTTTCGAAGGACAGACTCCGACGAACCCGGCCGGCGCCTCCATTCAGTACACGATCGTCGATCCCCGGGGCAGCAAGGTGTCGGACAGTTCTGTGAAGTTGAACGCATTCGGCAGTGCCTGGGGCTCGCTCGATCTCACCTCGGCCATGCCGCTCGGCACATACCGCATCGACTTCCGCGACGGCAGCGACGCCATCGGAAGCGCGGAGCTCTTCCGTCTCGAGGAGTACAAGCTTCCCGAATTCAAGGTTGAGGTTCACACACCCGAGGAGAACGGACCGAAGAAGCTCTTCCGCCTCGGCGACACGATCGAAGCAACCGTGGATGCCAGCTACTACTACGGCGGCCCCGTTGCCAACGCCAAGGTCGAGGCTGTCGTCTATTCACACCCGTACACGCACTGGTGGTGGAGGCCGCGCGACTACAGTTGGTACTACGCCGACTCCGTCGAGCCGAACTACTACGGCGACGGCCAAGTCATCAAGAGCGAGGTGCTCACCACCGACGCCAACGGGCACGCCGTCATTCACCTGCCCACGCGCCGCGACGGTCAGGAGGTTCAGTATCGGATCGAGGCGCGGGTCACCGACGCCTCGCGGCGAGAGATCACCGGCAGCGGCAGTATCCGCGTGATGGCCCAGCGCTACTCCGTCTACGCCGAGCCGCAGCACTACGTCTACCGGCCGAATCAGAAGGCCACGATCGCCTTCAAGGCCATAGACGGGAATGACAATCCCGTGAAAGCGAACGGCACAGTGACGATCACACGCGATTGGTGGGACGAGGCGTGGATCGACCCGCAGGGACGCGAGGTCCGCGGTGTCGAGCTCGATCGCCTGCGCGGCGGAATGCGCGTCTTTCCGCCGAAGCCGCTGGATCCGTGCGGCTGGCACCTGAAGTCGCGCGGATATCAGCATGAAGATGTCATGACGGCGAAGCTCGACACCGATTCAAACGGCGATGCCGAGCTCACGTTCACGCCGAACCGGGACGGCTACTACCGCGTGCGCTGGGCGAGCCCCGATCGCGATCCGTCCAGGCCCAACGCACCGCTGGCGCAGCGCGACGTCGTGACGGCCGAGACGACGATCTGGGCGGCGTCGCACGACGTCCAGGACATTGGCTATCAACACGACGGCGTCGAGATCATCGTCGACAAGTCGGCATTCCGTGTCGGCCAGACGGCGCCGGTGATGATCGTGACCCCGGCCAGCAACCGCTGGGTGCTGTTCAGCATCGATACCGATTCGATCCTGGACTACCGCGTCGTACATGTAGACGGAACGGTCAAGCTGATCGAGATCCCGATCGAAGAGAAGCATGTGCCGAACACGTTCCTGAACGCGGCCAGCGTGGACGATCTGCAGTTCTCGGCCGACCAGAAGGAGATCATCGTTCCGCCGCTGAAGAACGCCGTCGATGTCTCAGTCAAGTCTGACCGCGAGGAATACCAGCCTCGGGAGGAAGGGACGCTCACCGTCACCACGCGCGACGCGGACGGCAAGCCGCTGTCCGCCGAGGTCGGGCTCGGGCTGGTCGATGATTCCGTCTACGCCATTCAGAGCGACTTCGCCGGCGACCCGCGGCAGTTCTTCTTCGGGACGAAGCGCTACGCGAACGTCCAGACGACGGCCGGCGTGCAGCAACGACCGTATGCGAAGTTCATCATCGAGGACGGCAAGGTCGTCAACGAACGGACGCTGGGACAGAACGCGAATGAGGAAAGGGAGAAGAAGGAGCTTGATAAGGACGCGGTGCTCGGCCAGGGCTGGATGATGGGCGGACGGACTGGTGCGGTTGCCGAGGCAATCACCGTATCGGCGCCCGCGCCAATGCTCGCCAAGTCGGCGGCGATGGTTCCACCGCCACCTCCACAATCTCCGAAACCGTCTCCGGCAGGCGTGGCGGGAGGCGTTGCCGCCGAATCGCCGGTCCAGGTGCGCAGCGACTTCCGCTCCACGATCTTCTGGCAGCCCGATGTGAAGACGGACGCGAACGGGCTGGCCACGATCAAGGTCACCTATCCCGATTCGCTGACCACCTGGCGGGCAACGGCGCGCGCGGTGACGGCCGCGAATCAGTTCGGCATGGACACCACGTCGACGCGGACGAAGAAGCAACTCATCGTCCGCCTGGAAGGGCCGCGCTTCTTCGTCGTCGGCGACCGCGTCACGATCTCCGCCGTCATCGACAACAACACCGGCGCCGTGATGCACGTCCGTCCGTCGCTGACCGCCGGCGGGCTCGATCTCGAGGAACCGTCGAAAGAGAATCCCGCGCCGGTCGATGTGCCGGCGAACGGGGAGACGCGCGTCGACTGGCGGGTTGTGGTCTCGCACGCCGGCACGGCGAAGCTGAACGTCACCGGACGCGGCGAGCAGTACTCCGATGCCATGGAGAAGAGTTTCCTGATCTACGAGCACGGCATCGACAAGCTCATCGCGAAGTCGGGACGGATGCGCGGAGACGAGGCGCTGATCAAGCTCGACCTGCCGGCCGAGCGCCGCGCCGGATCGACGGACGTCACCATCCAGGTCACCCCGAGTCTGGCCGTGACGATGCTCGACGCGCTGCCGTACCTGATCGACTATCCCTACGGCTGCACCGAGCAGACCATGAGCCGCTTCCTCCCGGCCGCGATCGTGGCGCGCACGTTGCGCGGCATCGGCGCCGATCCGGCCGATATCGCCGGCCGCATGTTCGGCGGCATCGAAGCATCCACGGCGGACCAGACCCACCCACACGGCAAGCACACCCTGGGCGAGCTCGATGCCATCACCGCGGCCGGCATGAAGCGCCTCTACGACTTCCAGCACTCGGACGGAGGCTGGGGCTGGTGGAAGGAAGGGGACAGCGATCCGTACATGACCGCGTACGTCATCTGGGGCTTTGCCGTCGCCCGCGACGGCGGTCTCCCCATCCACACGCAGGCCGTCGATCGCGCCGCCGATTGGCTCGACGTCAAACTCGTGGACTACAAGACGAGCTACGAAGAACAGGCCTGGATGCTCCACGCCCTGGCCGCGTGGCGTCACACGCCGAAAGCCGCCGCGGCGCCGAACGCGCTGGAAACGAAGGCGCTCGACAACGTCTGGGAGCATCGCGAGAAGCTGACCGGCTACGGCCGGGCCCTGCTCGCGCTGGCCGCGCACGACTTCGGAAACGCGGAGCGTGCCGGCGTGCTCGTGCGCAATCTCGAGAACGGCGTCCGCGTCGATCGTGCTCCCGACGCCTCCGTGCTCATTCACGGCGCCAATGGCCGCACGGCCACGAGCGCCGAGACGATGGCCACAGCCCACTGGGGACAGGACGCCTCGTGGTGGCGCTGGTCCGACGGCCCGGTGGAGTCGACATCGTTCGCCTTGATGGCGTTGGTGGAGATCGATCCGAAGAACGCCCTCATCGAGCCGGTGACGAACTGGCTGATCAAGAACCGCCGCGGCGCGCAATGGAACAACACCCGCGACACCGCCATCACGATCCTTGCCCTCGACGAATACCTCCACGCCAGCGGCGAGCTGACGAGCGAGGCGACGTACGAGATCTCGGCCAACGGAGTCCCGATCGCCACGCAGACAGTGAAGCCCGCCGGCATCCTGCGCGCCCCAAGCCGCTGGACCGTCCCCGCGAGCGCGATCCCCGAGGCGAACGACCCCAAAAACTCCACCACGACGTCCGATCGCGAAGCGCAGTCCCATCTCCCACCCCCCACCCCCCACTCCCAACAAT
>DATHRD010000103.1:0-7602 GCA_035482045.1 Thermoanaerobaculia bacterium | reverse complement strand
CCTAGACGTCAACTTCACGTCCCCCGACGTCAACCTTCACGTCTTCCGATGTCAACTTCACGTCCTCCGACGTCAACCCCACGTCCTCCGACGTCAACTTCACGTCCCTAGACGTCAACTTCACGTCCCCCGACGTCAACTTCACGTCCCCCGACGTCAACCTTCACGTCTTCCGATGTCAACTTCACGTCCTCCGACGTCAACCCCAGGACCCAGGCAACGGCGCTCCTGCTCAGGCGTGCCGTTTGCTATAGCTCTCAGCAGTAGCTCCGCATGCCACGAACGCCGAACTCAAAGGATCAGAGGAGAGCCGACAGGCTCCTACAGCGGACGCGGCTGGAGATGCCGGTAATCGGCATGGAGTCGGAGTTCAACGTCTGGCTCGACGAGGTCGAAGTCGATCCGAGGGCGTACTGGGGACACCCTGGGGCGTTCATCGACCGGCCGCTCCTCCCCCGCGAGAAGACCTCGCTGCAACTGCCGACCGGCGGCGCGGTCTATTTCGACCGCGGTGTCATCGAAGTCGTCACTCCCGTCATCGAGCTGGCTCCACATTCGACGGCCCGCATGGTGCGCAACCTGTGGGAACAGATGGGTTTCGTGCGGGAGCAGCTCACGAAGTGGGAAAAGGCCAACGGACACACCGTGCGCCTCAAGGCCTACAGCAGCCACTACAACATCTCCTACGAGATCCCCAAGGGGGAGCAGAGCCCCAGCCGGAACGAGAAGGCGCTGGCCCTCCTGCTCGCCTACATCCTGCCGGTTCCGGTCATGCTGGTCGCTTCGAACCGCCGCTCGACCGGCGTCGGCGTCCGTCCCCGCGGCGGCAGGATCGAGGTGACCGTCGACTTCACCCCCGATCCCGGCCTGATGATCGCCGCGGCGACCTTGATCGTCGGCATCGTCCGCGAAGTGATGCGGTGGCCGGCGTATGACCTTTCCGTGCTTAGGAGCCTGCCCATTCCGGTCGTCGAGGGAGTCGTCCCCGGCAAGCACACGACGCGTAAAGGCTGGCTGACGAAGGACTTTCACTACCCTCAGAGTCCGTACACTTCGGATGTGAACGCTCCAATCTGGAAGACGCAGTTCGGTGAGACAGTCTCGCTGCGGACGATGGCGGCGCGAACGGCCTGGTACTTCCGCCACTCGATCCGCAAGTACTCCGACCCGTTCAGCATGCGTCTTCTCTTCGCCGTTCTTTCCGGCCGGGCGCCGTCGCTGCTGGAACTGATCGACCGCCCATCCGCGTACGACGACGTCGGCCATCTATGCCGGTGGGGATCGGTCATTCACGAGCTGAAGGACTACGAGACGGAGCTGGGCCTGATGCGGTCGAGAGGCGCGACCTGGGAGCGTCAGTCAATCGATGAGCACGTCGTGGAGCGGGCCAACGCGCGGCAGATCCATTTGGCGGAGATGGACAGTGTCAAGGTCACGAATCCCAAGATCGACATTACGTCGCCCTTGGTCGCCCATGCCACTCCTCTCTCGGCCCGCCGTATCGCGCGTTCGCGGCGAAGCGGCGATACGCCGGGCAATCTGATGCCGGCGCGGCCTACGCAGTATCTCGACCGTCGCGGGACGTCACTGCTGCCAGGAGACCGGACGAATCGCGAGCGCCGCCGCGCCATCGATCGCCGGAAGAAGAGCTACAACACTCCGTTTCCCGACCGGCGGCTCACGCGATCTGCTTACGAGCAGGTCTTCCTGCGATTGGTTTCCGGCGGCAAGCTGCGCCTGGGAGACGGACTCTACAGTCCCGTTGGGATGAAGGGTTGGTACCACGCCGTCTTCCGCCGCGATGCCGACGGCGCGGAGCTGCTGCTGACGATCGACCAGTTGCTGCAAAAGATGAGCGATTGGCAGTGAGTGGCTAGGAGGTTCGATCAAGGGAGATTCGATCAAGAAGATGGTGGCCGAGCCTTGGGCAACCAACGCTGCCGGCCGTGCCGGCTAATCTACTGTCTTTCTCCGCTCCAGATCCTCCTTGAGCGCCAGCCCCGGTGAGCGATTCTCCAGCCGCGGTTTCTCGAGGATGGTGGCCAGAAGGTCGGCCAGTCCCCAGGCCAGGAACGTCGTTACGGCGACGGTGAAGAACTGAGCCGGCGTGTGCAACCCGAGGAGAAAGAAGATCGTCAGAGGAACACCGATCCCCATCACGATCAACCCGACGATCAGGCGGCGTCCAGACATTGCCCGGTATTGTATGCGGGTCTGGCGCGCAAGCGAAGTTCAGTAGAAACAATTGATCCAATTAGAGTTAGCTCTACTTTGGGCCATCTCTTCCGGCGTCGAGTGGCTCGACGGTTGAAATGCGTCTAACATAGCAGGCTGTTCAGCCGCAGACCATGATCAGAAATCTGACACTTGGCCTGTTCGTCGCCGGCGCGCTGATCCTGGCGCAGCGGGCTCACGCACAGAGCTTTCTCTGCGAAGAAACCTTCAAGCTCGACGACGCGTCCGCACAGCAACGCCATGTGGGATCAGCCCCCACCTCAACCGCCACTCCCGCCCGTACCCCTGAGCCCGATCCTGACCCGCTCAAGCTCCGGCTCCTCAAGTACGCCGCCGTGGCGGTGAAGCATCGCCTGGCGGGACTGGCCAGCTACTACTCGACATCCCTCGACGGCACCCTGACCGCCAATGGCGAGCGGTACCACAACAAGGAGATGTCGGCGGCCCACCTGACGCTGCCTCTCGGTTCATGGGTGGAAATCACGTCGCGAGCCACGGGCCGCAAGCTGCGCCTCCGGGTGAACGACCGCGGCCCCTATGTGAACAAGTTTGCGATCGATCTTTCCCAGGCGGCCGCTCGCTTCCTCGGGGTCGACGTTGCCGAAGACCGTTACGTCATGATCCGCATCATCGGCCTGCCGGGCGAAGATCCTCTGCCGGAGGATGTGCTCGAAGGTCCGAAGGCCTCGCCGGTTGAAGAGGCAGCGACCCTGACCCCGACCTCGCAGTAGGCTGCGTCTACCCGCCGCTCAGGTCGGGATCGTGAAGCAGACCGCGGTGCCCTGATCGGGGACCGAGTCGATGCTGATCGAGCCTCCGTGACTCTCGATGACGTGTCTGGCTAGATAAAGGCCGTATCCCGGACCGCCGCCGCGCGATTTGTCCAGCTTCAACCCGAGGTCGAAGATCTGCTTCGTGTAGCGAGGATCGATGCCGATCCCATTGTCGCGAACGCAGACGCGGTACCCGGCAGGGTCGGCGGTGCAGTCAACGGTGATGCTCCGCGCGCCCCTGGGCCGATCGTTGAAGAAGAGCGCGTTGGCGAAAAGGGCGCCGATCGCCTCACGCATCTTCTCGGCGTCGACATCGACGGTGGGCAGATCGTCAGGGATGCCGATCGTCACGCCACCCTCTTCGACCTGGTAGTTGCACTTGAGGATGACCTCCTCGAGGATCTCCCGGAGGGACGTCGGACGGCGTACGGTGGGGCGTGTCAGGAGCTTGACGAGGTGCGACATCTCGTCCAGCACCCTCTTCATCTGCTGCGCGCTGGAACGGATGCGGCGGAGGAAGTCCTGTCCCTCCTCATCCAGCTTGTCTTTGTAGTCGCTGAGGAGAAGATCGCTGAAGCCGTCGATCGAGAAGATCGGCGACTTGAGGTCGTGCGACAGCACGCTGAAGAGGCGGGTCAGCTCGTCGAGCGCGAGAATCTGTCCACTGTCCGTTTCCAAGGTGAGAATCGTGAACCTCCGCTAACGGGCACAGCGGTGCAACTAGCGGGCCTGAGCCTTCCGGAATGCAGTGACCTTGCCGCCGCCGATGATTTCGGTCTCGCCGTCTGCTCGGATGGCCAGCGCCGTTCCGGCGGGGATCCCAAGTCCGAGAAGCGTGTCGGGAGCGGACATCAGACGCCGCAGGTTCGTGTCGTTCTCCGGCTCGAAGCCGGTGTCGACGACGGTATTGGCCAACCAGCCCAGAGCGGGCAGCGAGGCGGCGATGCCGTGCATGTCACGCGCGGCGATACCGAAGCAGGAGGCCGAGGCACCGATCGCGGCAATGACAGTGCCCTGCGCAGCCGCCTCGCGCATGGCCAGATCGGCAGCCGATTCGCGCAGCACCGCCAGCAGGTTGTTCGTCACGCCCCCGCCGAGGTAGATCAGCCCCGCCGAGAGAAGCTGCGACAGGTTCTTCTGCCGTCGACTGTCCCGTCCCCGATAGATCGGGACGTTCACAGTCTCGGCCGTCGGATCGATGCCGTGGAGGTATTTGCCGAAATGCCCCGCGTACTCGGCCGACCCGGACGCCGCTGGGATGAACGCCACTGTCCGCCGGTCCGCGGGCATGCTTCGCAGCAGGAATTCATCGATCTCGCGCGTTTCCCCAAAGGAAAACTCCCCGCCACCAATGAGCACGAGGAGTTGGACGGGGACAGCGAGGTCGACGCGGAGGGAGGTCACGACGCAATCGTACTTCGGAAGGGTGCGCTACTTACTTCGCCGGCGTGCTGCGGGGGCCGATAACCGATTGGCGGCGATATGTCGGGGTAGGCGGGCGTCTTCACGACGCCACAGAATGCGCGTGCGCGGAAGCGGCACCTCCCGAAACAGCGCGCTCAGGAAAGCCGAGGCATCAGTCGCTTGCGGGATGCGCAACATCAATTGTTTCGAAATCTCGCCGTAGTAGAGAACGAAGTAGTCGCCTGCATCCAGCTTGATGAGCGCCGCCTTTGACGGTTCAGGCGCTTCCTGCGGGTCGGTGATTTGCTGAAATCGAACAGGGAACCACTTGGTCAGTTCCGATTCGGACACGCGCGCGGTCAGAATCGGAAAGGCGTGACTCTTCAATTCGTTCGGCTTCGCAACTCGCATGTCTACTCCGCGTCGTGTCTGATGGTAACAATAACGGGGATCGCGACCAACTCATCTTGATCGAGAACGATGACTCCAGCGTGGCCCTGACTCCACTCAGGCCAACCTGGTGCGGATCCTGGATCGGGCGCCACGTCGGTATAAAACTCCACGCCGACAATGCCTTCAGGAAGCGGACCGTCCCACGCTTTAACGGCTGGTATCAAACCCGCGAAAAAGTTCCGGCGTCTCCGGCCCCACAACTGATTTGTCGAGCAGATAGCGTCGTTTTCGTCCGCGCGCGAAAAGGAGCGGCGGTGGTATGGACCGAAGAGACCTGGTCGCGTGCGCGAGCTCATCTTGGCTGAAAACCAAGCGCAGATCCACGTAGCTTGTGCCCGGCGTTCGCCTGATCGTACCTCGGGAAAGCTGAGTGCTACTGTTCCGGACGCCGAGGTTCAAAGGTAACTACGCGATCAGCGTGCTCATTTTGCTTCTCGCGAAGAAATGAACACAGCACAGCAAGATCATGGTCGAAGCGAGCGAATAGCTCCTCGCGTGCCTCACGGGTTTCTTTGACGATTGGGTCTTCCCACATAGCGCCCTTACGGCGTCAGCGCCTCGCTGCTCCGCGGCATCAGCAGCACCTCATTCGCGTTCATCGTGAAGTCGATCCACTCGGGGACGGAATCCTTGTGGCGGATCAGGAACTCCGACAGCTCGTCCTCGATGTAGCGCTGGATGGCGCGCCGCAGCGGGCGGGCGCCGGAGTTCGATTCTTCCTCGGCGCGGCGGAGCAGCCAGTCGATGACTGAGTCGTCGATGGCGATCTGGACGCCCTTTGGAACGAGTGCGAGGTTCACATCGTCGACGAGCAGCCGGCAGATCTCGCGCAGCTCGATCTGCGTCAGCGGGTTGAAGATGATGATGTCGTCGATCCGGTTGATGAACTCGGGGCTGAATTCCTTTTTCAGCTCCTGATGGATCATCGCCTCGGCGGACTTCTGGTCGGCCTCGCTCGACTTCTCGCGGAACCCCATGTGCCCCTTCGTCGTCAGGAAGCGCGTGCCGAGGTTGCTGGTCATGATGATCAGCGTGTTGCGGAAGTCCACCTGATTCCCCAGCGAGTCGGTCAGGATGCCGTCCTCGAGGATCTGCAGCAGGATGTTGGAGATATCGGGATGCGCTTTCTCGATCTCGTCGAGCAGCACCACGGCGTACGGATGCCGCCGCACCGCCTCGGTGAGCTGGCCGGCCTCCTCGTAGCCCACGTACCCGGGAGGAGCGCCGACCATCCGCGAGACGGTGTGCTTCTCCTGATACTCGGACATATCGATCCGCACCATGGAACGCTCGTCATCGAAGAGGAACTCCGCCAGCGCCCGGGCGAGCTCGGTCTTGCCCACGCCGGTGGGCCCCAGGAACAGGAAGCTGCCGAGCGGACGATTGGGATCCTGCAGGCCCGCGCGGGCGCGGCGAATCGCGTTGGCCACCGCGTTGACCGCCTCGTCCTGACCGATGAGGCGCTGGTGCAGCCGCTCTTCCATCCGCACCAGCTTCTGGACCTCGCCCTCCATCAGGCGGCTCACCGGGATGTGGGTCCACTTGCTCACGACCTCGGCGATGTCCTCCTCGTCCACTTCTTCCTTCAGCATCCGCTGACCTTTCTGCAGATCGGCCAGACGTGCTTCCTCCGCCTTGATGCGCTGCTCGAGCTTCGGCACCCGCCCGTATTGCAGCTCCGATGCCTTCGCGTAGTCCCCGCCGCGCTGCGCGCGCTCCACCTCCGTGCGGACGGCCTCGAGCTCCTCTCTCAGCTGGCGTGACTGCTGGATCAGCTCCTTTTCCTGCTGCCAGTGGCTGGCCAGCCGGCTGCGCTCTTCCTTCAGATCCGCGAGCTCCTTGTCGAGCTTGCCGAGGCGATCGAGGGAGGCCTTGTCGCGCTCCTTGCGGAGGGCTTCACGCTCGATCTCGAGCTGCATGATCCGCCGCTCGATCTCGTCGAGCTCGGCCGGCATCGAATCGATCTCCATCCGGAGCTTCGACGCGGCCTCGTCCACCAGGTCGATGGCCTTGTCGGGCAGGAAGCGGTCCGAGATGTACCGGTTCGACAGCACCGCCGCCGCCACGAGAGCGGCATCCTTGAACTTCACGCCGTGGTGGGTCTCGTAGCGCTCCCGCAGGCCGCGCAGGATGCTGATCGTGTCCTCCACGGTTGGCTCGCCGACGACGACCGTCTGGAAGCGGCGTTCGAGCGCCGCGTCCTTCTCGATGTACTTCCGGTACTCGTCGAGAGTCGTCGCGCCAACGGTGTGGAGCTCGCCGCGCGCGAGCATCGGCTTCAGCATGTTCGACGCGTCCATCGAGCCTTCGGCTGCGCCTGCACCCACCACCGTGTGCAGCTCGTCGATGAAGAGGATCACCTGGCCCTGCGCATCTGCGATTTCCTTCAGCACCGCCTTCAGCCGCTCCTCGAATTCGCCGCGGTACTTCGCACCGGCGACCAGCGCTCCCATGTCGAGCGCGACGATCCTCTTGCTCTTGAGACCTTCTGGCACATCGCCATTGGTGATCCTGAGCGCCAGGCCCTCGGCGATCGCGGTCTTGCCGACGCCGGGCTCGCCGATCAGCACCGGATTGTTCTTGGTCCGACGGGCCAGCACCTGGATGGTGCGACGGATTTCCTCGTCGCGACCGATGACCGGGTCGAGCTTGCCGTCGCGCGCGGCCGCGGTCAGGTCGCGGGCGTATTTCTTCAGCGCCTCATAGGTCTCTTCGGCGCCGGCGGTGTCGGCCGTGC
>DATHRD010000102.1:0-102384 GCA_035482045.1 Thermoanaerobaculia bacterium | reverse complement strand
GAACGACTGCGCCGCCACCCATCGAGCACTCTCGATCGTCCTCTTCGGGCCGGAAGGGGCTGATTGCCAGGAAAAAAACGGAAAAGCAATCAGCAAGGAAGAGGTCTGCCCTTGACAATCGCTTTCATAGAACAAATTGCCTGTGAAAGCGGATTTTTCACAACCTCTCAGGATGACAAAGGGCGCAGCAACCCCGCCTCACACACCCCTTCGATCACGTGTTCCCCCGCCTCGTTCTCGATCCACGCGTCGATCTCGATCCGGTGTTTGGCGCGATCGACGGAGCGGACGACGAAGTGGGCGGTCACGGTCTCGCCGATGTGAACCGGGAGCAGGAAGCGGATCGCTTGCGAGCGGTAGATCGCTCCGGTGCCGGGGAGGAGCATGCCCACCATCGTCGAGAAGATCGATGCCGTCAGCATTCCGTGGAGGACGCGGCGGCCGAAGGAGGTGCCGGCCGCAAACTGCTCGTCGACGTGAAGGGGATTCAAATCGCCGGTGATTTCGATGAAGCGCTGGAGATCGTCCTCGGTGAAGGTCTTCGTGAAACTGGCGTGCTGCCCGGGCTCGAAGTCTTCGATCCGCTTCACCGCTTCCCCTCGGCGAGCATGGATTCGATGAGCGCTTCCATCTCCGTGCGAAGAGCATCGAAGTGTTTGCCGGTGCCGGGCCCCGAGAAACCGGAGTAGATCTTCTTCACGTTTCCGTCGCGGCCGATGAACAGGGACATGGGATAGGCGAGGACGCGCGTGAGATCGGGGAGGGTCGCCGAGGCCTTGCCTTTGTCGCTCACGCCGGCGAGGAGCAGCGTGTAGGTGATGCCGTAATGGTTGGCGAAGCGGCGCACCATCTCGCGGTCGCGGTCGGCGTTGCCGGTGAACTCGTAGGCCAGGCCGACGATCTCCAGACCGCGGTCGCGATACTTGCGGTCCCACGCCGCCAGCAGCGGCGCCTCGTCATTACAGTTCGGGCACCACGATCCGAAGATGTTGACCAGCACGACCTTCCCGCGAAAGCGCTCGTCGCTCAGCGAGACCGGCTTCCCCGCGAGATCGGGAAAGCGGAACCGGAACCGGCCTTCGTCATTCGTCAGGCCGACGTCCTTCCAACCATCCGGCAGCGTGGCGCCGGCGTCGTCCGTGCGCGTCGCGGTCCAGGTGGCGTGATACGAATCGCGCGACCAGTAGTCGCCCGTGAGTCTGTTGCCGTCCTGCGACGCGCGCGCCTGAAAGAGAAAGGCGTGCGCTCCGTCGAAGGTGGAGAGGCGGAGAACGCCATTCTCGAACGACCCTTCGAGAAAGCGGTCATCGCCGGTCGGCGTAAGGAACGTGCCGGTGACGCGGCTCGACCCACGATCCTGATGAAACTCTCCCCGGGCTGGAGAGACGCCGTCGGAGTCGGTGAACTCCGCCTTCCAGATCCCGTTCATTTCGCCGAGGGACGCAAGCCTGGGAGAGAGTGGAAGGAAGCGCGGCTGCTCGCCGCGAGTGGCGCGAAAGGCCATACGGCACATGCCCGCGGGAACCGTCCTCGTCCAGGCGCCGGTCATGGCATTGCCATCGCTCGAGAACCTGGCGTTGATCACGGAGTCGTAGACGTCGAAACGGATCGTGAGCGACCCATCGTGGATGGCGGCAGCGCTCGCGGGCACCCGCTCGCTTCCGTTCACGATGACGGCGCTGAGCACGGCACCCCTGCTCACGAAGCGAAGTGTGAACGGCAGTTCGCCGCCGGGCGATGTCAGGACCGCGCGCCACGTCCCCTCGATCGCAACGGGATGCTCGGCGGAATGGCAAGCCGCGAGCGCGATCACGAGACAGGCGATACCGGCGTTTCGAAGCATGTTGCCCGTCAGCATAGATGCTCGCATCGCCCGTGGGAAACGTGGTAGAAGCGCCGCCTCATGACTGCGCGGATCATCGACGGGAAAGCGGTGGCGAAAACGATCGAAGCGGAGGTCGCTGAGGCGATCGCGCGCCTGGCCTTCCCTCCCGGGCTCGTGGCCGTGCGCGTCGGGAACGATCCCGCCTCCGAGGTCTACGTTCGGAGCAAAGCGAAAAAGGCCCGCGAGCTCGGCCTGCGCGGCGATGAGCTGATCCTTCCGGAATCGACCAGCGAAGCGGATCTTCTCGCGCACATCGACCGCCTCAACCGCGATGACGCGGTCGACGGAATCCTGGTCCAGCTCCCGTTGCCCGGCCAGATCGACTCCAGGAAGGTGATCGACGCCATCGACCCGGCCAAAGACGTCGACGGATTTCATCCGATCAACGT
Source organism: Thermoanaerobaculia bacterium (assembly GCA_035482045.1). Lineage (GTDB taxonomy): Bacteria > Acidobacteriota > Thermoanaerobaculia > Gp7-AA8 > Gp7-AA8 > JADGNZ01. The sequence continues at coordinate 100,110 of DATHRD010000102.1, read as the reverse complement.
CGGCAAGCTCCACCTCGGGCGTCCCACGCTCGCTCCCTGCACCCCGGCGGGAGTCATCCGACTGATCGAATCGACGGGAGCGTCGATCGCCGGCAGCAACGCCGTCGTGATCGGCCGCAGCGACATCGTCGGCAAACCGATGGCGGCACTGCTGCTGCAAGCGAATGCCACCGTGACCATTGCTCACTCGCGCACACGAGACCTCGCCGCGGCCGTGAGCCGCGCGGACATCGTCGTCGCGGCCGTTGGAAGGCCGTTGCTGGTCACGCGCGAGATGGTCATGCCGGGGGCGATTGTCATCGACGTCGGCATGAACCGTCTCGGCGCAGGCGATGCCGGCCGAATCGCGCACGACGAGGAGAAGTCGCGCCTTCTGGCGAAGAACGGGACGGTGCTCGTAGGCGACGTCGACTTCTGCCGCGTCCGCGAGGTGGCCGGGTGGATCACGCCGGTACCAGGCGGCGTGGGACCGATGACCATCGCCATGCTGATGCGCAATACCGTCACGGCCGCGGAGTGGCGACGGAGATGATCCTGCGCACGGGCCTGACCGGTGGGATCGCCAGCGGCAAATCGACGATCGCCCAACTCTTCGCCCGGCTGGGATGTGTGACCATCGACGCCGACCAGATCGTGGCCCGCCTGTACAAGCCCGGGGAGGCTGGGCACGAGGCGCTCGTACGAACCTACGGCTGCGGCATCCTCCTGCCGGACGGCAACGTCGATCGTCCCAAACTGGCCGCCATCGCTTTCGCCAGCGAGGAGGCGGCCAGGGCGTTGAACGCTCTCATTCATCCCCTGGTGGTGGAGGAAGAGGCCTGCCTGATGGCGGCCGAGGAGCAGCGCCCCGGCGATCGGATCGTCATCGTCGAAGCGACGCTGCTGATCGAGTCGGGCGGGGAGAGGCTCTATGACCGCATCGTCGTGGTCGACGTCGACCCGGAAACGCAGCTCGCCCGCGCCGCCCTCCGCGGCATGAAGCGCGAGGAAGCCACACGCCGCATTGCCCGCCAACTGCCGCGTGCGGAACGCCTCCGCCACGCCGACTACGTCATCGACAACCGCGGCGACCTCCAAGCAGCTGAAGCCGAGACGACGCGGGTCTACCACGGGCTGGAGCAGGATCTCGCGGTGAGGCGGTAGGGGGGGAGTGGGGCACTTGAGCGGAACTCGACGCGGTGGTTCTCGCTGTCATCCTGAGGCTGCCGCAGCCGCGCCTCGAATGTTGATGCTCGCGCAGATCTATCGTCGCGGCGGAGGACGCCGAAGGACCCCCCGACTACAGGCCGGAAAGGGTGGTGGTACGTTGATGATCGAGAACCACCACCCTTTCCCGCAAGTAGTCAGGGGGTCCTTCGGCGTCCTCCGCCGCGACCTTTGATCTCAGTAATCACCAACATTCGAGGCGCGGCTGCGGCAGCCTCAGGATGACAGCGTAACTCTCGCTGTCGCCTTGCAATCGCCCACCGCCCCCCACAAACAAAAACGCCCCGCCTGGGGCGGGGCGTTTCGAAACTCAATTGGGTCGGGGATCAGTGCTTCTTGGTGGTGCTCTTGGTGGTTTCGGTCTTCGTGGTGCTGGTGGTGGACGTCGTGCCGGTGGTGCCCGTGGAGCTCGCGGCCGTGCTGGTGGTGCCGGTGGTCGACGTCGTGCCGGTGACGGAGGTGTCGGTGGTCGACATCGTGCCGGTGGTGCCGGTGACCGAGGTGTCGGTCGTGGCGCTCGTGGCGCTCGTGGTGCTCGAGGCGGTGGACGACGTGTCGGTGGCGACCGCGCCGGTGTCAGTTGCGTTGTTGCTCGTCTCGCTCTTGCAGGCGTAGCCGAAGAAGGCCAGGGCCACGATGGTCAGGAGAATCAGAGTTTTCTTCATTTAGTTTTTCCTCTCAGATGTTGCTGGTGATTGTTGGGCGACATGGGTCAATTGCGACGTCGTTCTGGGAGTGCCCGCCTCACCTCCTTCGCATGCGTGAATCGTCAAATGTTTCGTATCAAAGCGAGGCAACCGCCTCGCGAATCGGATCATCGGATTGTTCGGACCAGGGACGAGAGGAAACAGCAACCGGGTATTTTGGGGACGCTTCAGAACAAAAGACGCCCCGCGGTTTGCGCGGGACGTCTCGATGGTAATGCGGATCGTGTCTTAGTGCTTCTTCTTGGAGCTGGACGTGGTCGTGGAGGTCGTGCCAGTCGTGGTCGTGGAGGTCGTGCCGGACGTCGTCGTAGCCGTCGTCGCCGTCGTGGCCGTGCCGGAGGTGTCGCTCATCGTGCTGGCCGACGTCGAGGTCGAAGTCGTCGAGCTGGTGTCGGTGGCCATCGTGCCGCTTGTCGAGGTGTCGGTCGCGGTGGACATCGTCGAGGACGTGTCGGTCGCTGCCGCGCTCGAATCGGTGTTGTTGGCAGCCGTCTCGCTCTTGCAAGCGAAGCCGAACACGCTCAGGGCCAGGACCGTCAGGAGAACCAGAAGTTTCTTGCTCATGTTGTTTTTTCCTCTCGTTGTTGGTTGGTTATGGGTTTGTCCGGGGATTGAATTGTTGAAAAAAGTGCCCGCTCACCCCCCTTGGCAATGCGTCAAAATCTCCGCGAAGCACGTCGCTTCGCAACCTGGTCAAAAAGCGAGTTCTACACGATTCGCAACGTCGATGCCAGCCGGGCGGCAGGCACCATTCGAAAATGAAAAACAGACCTTGAAAACCGTGGGGGATGAGCGTTTATCGCTCGGCGAGGGGCTATAGTCTAGGAACGTACATGGCAATGTCAAGCGTATCCCTTCATCCGCTCAGCCCGCCTGCCGTCGCCGGGACGGTGCTCTCGTTCGACGGCACGCCCATCGCCTACGATCTCTACGACCACACGTCGCGCTCTCTGGTGCTGGTGATCCCCGGTTTCTGGCGGGACCGGAGGCACCCGTCGATGCTCACGCTCGCATCGCACCTGCACGAGCTCGGCTACCGCGCGGCCATCGTCGATCCGCGCGGCCACGGCGACAGCGGAGGGATCTACGGCTTCAACCTCTACGAGCACTACGACACGGCTGCCGTGGCCGAGGAACTGCTGAGACGGTTGCCGATCGAGTCGATCACGATCGTAGCCCTCTCCTACGGTGCCTCGGTTGCAATCTCGACCGCGGCACGGCACAAATTGCCGATTGCCTCCCTGCTGCTGATCTCCGCGGTTGCCGATTTTTCGAAGATCACTCTCCGTATCAACCCCTTCACGCTGCACCGCCACATCGCCCTTTCCCAGGCCCTCAAGCGGCCGCATTTCGACTGGCAGTTCCGGCGCAGCCCGAAGCTGCAGGCCATCGACGACGTTCGCGACGTTCACGTGCCGATCTGCCTCGTTCACGTCAAGAACGACTGGCTGATCGGCCACGACCATTCCCTGGCGCTGTACGAGGCCGCGAACGAGCCGAAGGAGCTGCACGTGATCGACATCCCCGGCAACTACCACGCCGACCGGATCTTCTCCGTCGCCGCCAGCGAGATCGATCCGTTGTTTGCGGACTTCCTGCGAAGGTACACGCTACCGTAGCGGGGGTCCTGCTCTCGAACACACGACGAGTGGTATGCCCGCAGCCTGTCTTACCGATAGTGCGGAGTGGTGCCGAAGAGCAGGACCGATGTGGCACAGACACTCTTGTCTGTGCGGGGTCTCTCCCGACTCGAGAGACTGCAAGCGCTGACGGCACGCGGCTTCGGCCTGAGCACAGACAAGAGTGTCTGTGCCACATCGGCCCCTGGTTTGCGGGCGGCAGGCAGGGAGGCTCAATCAGGTCGTGAGAAATGCAGGCCAGGTAACGGGAGTCGTTTCTCGGGGGTCGGACGGGCTGTGGTTTGCCGTTTCGTGATTGTCAGAAACGAGATCGTCCAGACTGGCAACCGCGAGACCGCTACGACTCCCGACCCCCGACTCCCGACTCCCGGTTCCTACTCACCACCACCAGCGTCACGTCATCCGCTAACGGCGCGTCGCCCATGTGTGACAGGACTTCGGACTCGATCGCCCTGGTCAGTTCGTCGGCGCCGGCGCCGTGCATCGTGGAAAGGCGGTGGGCGACGTGCTGGAGGCCGCCCAGGTCCTCGCCGCCTTCGTTCTCGGCCTCGGTGACACCATCGGTGAAGAGGACGAGCGCGTCACCCGGTGCGAGCTGCAGCTTGTGCTCGCGAAAATCGGCACGCGTCACGACACCGAGCACGAGGTCGGTCTCGCTGAGCTCCTCGACACCGTCGCCGCGGATCCAAAGCGGCGGCGTGTGTCCGGCATTGGCGTATTCGATCATGCCCGTGGCCAGATCGAGGCGCCCAAGGAAGAGCGTCACGAACTTCGACTGCGGCAGGGTGTCCTTCAGCGCGTCGTTGAGCTGCGAGATCAGGTTGGCCGGTGACGGATCGTTCTTGCAGAAGATGCGGAACGAGGCCTGAAGCCCCGCCATCATCAGCCCGGCGGTGATGCCTTTGCCGCTGACGTCGGCGATGACGAAATACACCCGGCCGTCGGGCCGGCGGACGAAGTCGTAATAGTCGCCGCTCACCGTCCGGCAGGGGCGGTTGGCGCCGGCGAATGTGTAGCCCTCGACCCCGATGGGCGCCGGCGTCAGCAGGCCGCGCTGAATCATCGACGCGGTCTTCAGCTCCTCGTCCATGATCCGTTTCTGGAGCGCCTCCTCGCGAAGGCGCGTCGTCTCGAGCTTGATCGCGGCAAAGCGCGCAATCTGCGCGACCAGGCGGACGTCGTCCTCGGAGATCTTTCGCTGGTTGAAGAGGTAATCGACGTAGAGGACGCCCACCACCGACTGTCCGATCATCAGCGGCGCGCAGAGGATCGAACGGATGCCCTGCATGATGATCGACTGCGCGCGGCTCAGCTTCTCGTCGACGCTGACGTCCATGAAGGCCAGCGCCTTTTTCTCCTCGACGACTTCGCTGAGCACGGTGTGGCTGATGCGCAGCTCCGAGGCGTCGGTCCGGTCCTGCCGCCGCACCTCGACGTTGACGAACGACTTGCCGTCCGGCCCGAGGAGTCCGAGGGCTGCCCGCGAGGCCTGTGTGTGCTCCAGGACCCGGTCGACGATGAAGCCGAAGAGCTCCTCGGTGGGGCGATCTTCGATCAGCTCCCGCGCCAGCAAGTTGAGAGTCTTGAGTTTGGCCAGGTCGCCCGTGTCGGCTTTGCCGCCCGGCTGCTCGATCTCGTTGACGGGGATCGAGATCGTCATGCTCGGCGATGTGTCGGCAACGGCCAGCATCCGGTCCGTGTTGTGCTCGGCCGTCTCGAAGACGATCTCCGTATCGCCGAGGCGGATGCGATCGCCCGTGCGGAGGGGATGATCGCGCTCCACGCGCGAGCCGTTCAGGTACGTTCCGTTGGCGCTGCCGCAGTCTTTGAGGACCCACGATCCGCGCTCCACGACGATCTCGGCATGTTTGCGCGAGAGATAACGATCCTTGACGGGGATCGAACAGTCCGAGGCGCGCCCGATGGAAACGGCAGTTCCTTGCAACTGCTGCCGGAAGGGCGAGAACAGAGGCGAATAGACCGTGACCTCAGCGCGGGGGGCGATGGCTTCCATAGTTGACACGGGAAAGTGACGGCCTGGGAGGGGGGATTGTAACGCGGTTGCGGGGTTGTGGGGTCGCGCGGTTGCTGAGTTACTGGGTTGCTAAGTTGCTGGTTGTCGGTTGTCGGTTGTCGAGTGATTGCGCTCAAGGATGAAAGCAGGTATGGCGTGGACAACCCAGTAACCCAGCAACCCAGCAACCCAGCAACTCAGCAACCTAACCTGGCAACTCAGCGACCGCGAGACTCCGCAACCCCGCGACCCCGCAACCGCGTGGTACGTTTCCAACGTGACCGACGAGGCGCCGAAAGAGAACTACTTCCAGGAAATCGAGGGGCACTTCGCACTTCGCCGCGGCACGCCGTTCATCCTCAGTTCCAAGGACTGGGCGTTGATGAAGAAGTGGTACGAGGACGGGGTTCCGCTGCCGGTGGTCATCGAGGCCATCGACGCGGTCTTCGAGAAAAACGAGACGAGCGGCCGCAAGAAGGTCATCTCGAGCCTCAGCTACTGCCGTCATTCGGTCAAGGAGCTCTGGGAGGAGCGGCGAAACCTCTACGTCGGCGCCGGTGATGTCGCGCCCGAGGCCGGTCCTCAGGCGCTGCTCGACGCCCTGGCCGTACAGCTCGAAGCCTCGGAAATCGCCGCGCCGTTCGCCCCGCGCGTCCGCGCCCTCGTTTCCGAAAAGAGCGTTCCCAGGATCGAGGAGCGTCTCATCGATCTGGAACGGGAACTGGTCGACGCCTTCATCGCCGCCGATCCGGCCTCGATCGCAGCCATCCGCGCCGACATCGCCACCGCCCTCGGCGACACGTCAAAGCTGAATGAGAAAACCAGGACCCGGACCGAGGAGGCAAATCTACGCCGATTGGTCAGGGAGAAGTTCGGGCTGCCGAGGCTGACGTTGTTTTGAATGCGGTCTCAAGATTGCGCGGTCTCGGGGTTAAGCGCTTCCCGATCTACACGGCTACAGATCTCTGGCAAGTCAGCGCGAAGCACGCCGGAGGCGTTCCGTAGATTAGCCGGTGGCAAGCGCCGAAGGACGCGCCGCCACCGGTTAGGGATCGTGGCCATCACCGACCCCGGCAGGGGTCGCGGACCGCGCTCACGTCAGCAGAGGACACGCTCGTTGGAGCTTGAGGTCGTTGACGGCCTGCGTCAACCTCCGGTACCCCTGCCGGGGTACGACATTCGTGCGGATCGGTAACCGGTGGCGGCGCGCCTTGCGGCGCTTGCCACCGGCTAATCTACCGCACGCCTCCAGCGTGCTCCTCCACGCCATACCAAGTAATCCCCGCGAGACCTCGTAACCGCGCGACCGCGCAACCCCGCGACCGCGCTACCGCCCTACCGCGTAGACAACGCCCGATCCACCTGCTCCATTACCCCTGCCGCCACCCGCCCGCTGACCGGTGCATCGGTGCCGGCGCCGAGGGTTGGATCGACGACGGCGCAGGAGCTCAGAACCTTCTGCGGATCGGAGCCCACGCCGCGCGCGCAGGCGGCTCCGCGCAGCGCGAGCAGGCGCGCGGTGATCCGCGTCAGCGCGCCGGTGCTCACGGGCGAGTACGGGCTCACGCGGCGCGTGATCGGATCGACCGGATAGATGCCGAGGGCCATGGCGCGGACGATCTCGTCCCGGCCCGGCGTCTCGCCGATGTCGATGGCGATCGGCGGCGCGGCCATGTTCGAGGCGAAACGGACGGAGGCCACTTTCCAGTAGATCACCACGGCCAGGTCGCCGCGCGTAATGGCCTCACTCTCGATGGCGCGCTGGAGCTGCGGCGGCATGTTGGCTTCCGCGTACTGACCCTTGATCTCATCGAGCCGCGCCGCGAACCGGCGGTCGCGCTTCGACAGACGTTCATAGCGTGCGATAGCGGCCTCGTATCGCTTGTGGCTGATGTCGACTTCCGCAAGCACTTCCTGAACCTCGGTGCGGTCGACGTCGCCCGTGCTGAGGATCGGCGCCAGCTCGGTCTTCGCTTCGTCGTACTTGTGCTGTCCGAGGAGTTTCTGGCTGAGAAGGATGCGCGCGGAGCTCGCGGACGGGTTGATTACCAGCGCCTCACGCAGAAGGCGAATCGCCTCGTCATCGGGCGCCGCGGTGGCGGCGTTATAGAGCTGATCGAAGAGCATCGTCCCCAGTTCGGCGACACGTTCGGCGGCCGTAGCCGGCGCGCCCGCACGTGAGGCGATGTCGCGATATTGATCGTAGGCCTGGCGCGTCCGTTTCTCAGCGATGGCGATCTCGGCGGCGTAAACCTCGGCGGCTACATAGTGCGGCCGCTTCGAGAGAGCGCGGTCGGCGATGGGCCGGGCGGCGTCGGGTTTTCCCTCCCGCAGCAGGATGGCAGCTTCCGCGAGCTGCGCTGGCGTGTAACCCGGCTCCCGGGCACGGATGTCATCCAGCCGCTTGCGCGCCGTCGTGTAATCGCCGGCCACGATGGCCCGCCAGGCATCATCGAAACGCGTTGCGTTCGCCGGCGTCGGGTGGGTCTCATACCCGGTGCGCGGGTCGATGATGAAGCGTTCATTGCCCTGAGGCACCCGCGCCACGACCGGCGCCGGGGCCGGTGTGCATCGGGCGAGTGCGATTGCCAGCGAGGCAATGAGAAAAAGGTTCGATCTCTTCGTCACTTCGGTCCCTCGATCAACCGCATGGCGGCCGCAAACGTCTCCTCAACCGAGGAGACCTCGATCCAGTGCACGTTCCGCTCCGACCGCAACCATGTCATCTGTCGTTTGGCATACGCGCGCGTCCGTCGTTTCGTTTCCGCGACTGCCGGACCGAGGTCCATTTCTCCCATCACCACCGCCACCGCCTCCGCGTAACCAATGGCGCCGAACGGGCGGGCGGTGCGAGGATATTTCGCCAGCAGTCCGCGTGTTTCGTCGACGAGCCCCGCGGCATACATCGCCTCGACACGCCGGTCGAGACGCTCGATCAGGCGTTGCCGTTCCAACGTCAAGCCGATCTTTGTCGCCGGAAACTCCTCCGCCGAGGCGGCTATTGGCCGCTCCCACTCGGAGATCGGCTTGCCGCTGATCATCCACACTTCGAGAGCGCGCTCGACCCGATGCCCGTCCGCGGGCGCGATTCTTCCAGCACTCTGTGGATCGACTTTCGATAGCCAGCGATGGAGGCGATCGTTCCCGCGCGGTCTTTCCGCGATCCGGCGGAGACGCGCACGGAGGCTGGCGTCGCGCCCGGGCATCTCCGGCAGTCCGTGCAGAAGGGCGCGGAGATAAAAGAACGTTCCGCCCACGAGGACGGCCTGCCTGCCGCGCGCCTCGATCTCCGCGCACGCCGCGCGCGCTACTCGGGCATAGTCGGCGGCGTTGAAGTCCTCATCGGCATCGACGATGTCGTAGAGGTGATGCGGAAGGCGGGCGCATGCATCTGCCGTTGGTTTGGCGCTGCCGATGTCGAACCCCCGATAGATCTGCACCGAGTCGTAGTTGACGATCTCGCCGCCGATCGCTTCGGCGATGCACAGTGCCAGGGCGGACTTGCCCGTGCCGGTCGGACCGGCGATCACGATGGACACTGTGGGCGTGCGCGTCACCTTCGAACGCGCGTCATGTGCGTCTTCTCGTCCTCGCGGCTCAGCACTCGGCGCAGGTGCTCGCGGCAGTAGATCGCTCCATGCTCGATCGGCACCCTGCAGACGACGCAGCGATTCTTCGAGACCGCTTTGGCGCCGCGTTCGAAAAGCCGCAGAACGATGCCGGCGGCAACCAGGAGCCCGCCGAGTATGAGCGCCTTCTGCAGCATGGCCGGCGCGAAAAAGTCGACGAACGGCGCCTCCTCGAAGGTCTGCTGCAACACGTACAGCGCCACCACGAGGAGGATGATCCAGAGGCCGAGCCGCAGAATTGTGTGCGACATGTGGGAAATTCACTCTAGGGCGCTCACCGAGGAGTGTCAAATTGCTGGTGGACAACCAGGTGGGCAGGCAGGAAGTCGACGTCGATCGCGCCGCTCCGGTCGGTTCGCCAGGCGTGGATGCCCCGCTCCTGAAGCGACTGCAGCACACTTGCGTGCGGGTGGCCGAAGGTGTTGTGCCGGCCGCACGAGATCAGCGCGATCCGTGGTCGGACGGCGTCGAGAAAAACAGATGTCGATGAGGTACGGCTTCCGTGATGCCCGGCCTTCAGCACATCCGCGCGAATATCCCGCGCCGCCAGCGACTCCTCGGCATCCCGCTCCACATCGCCGCTCAGCAGCGCCGACCATCGTCCGGTGCGGACGCGCAGGACGACGGAACTGTTGTTCTCGGGCGAGTGCTTGAATGTCCGATCGGCCACGAGGGCTTGCAGCGATAGCGCGCCGACTGTCCTAACGTCGCCGTCGCGCACGAGATGGATCGGGATCTCGCGCTCCGCGCACGCCGCCAGCACACGCTGGGCGCAATCGCCTTGAAACCGGCGCGGCGAAATCCAGAGGCTGCCCACCTCGAGGTTCTCGAGCACCGCCGGAAGCCCTCCGCAGTGGTCCGGATGCACGTGGGTCAGAACGGCGACGTCGATGCGGCGCACGCCCCGGTCGGCCAGCATCGGCAGCAACTCCGTCTCGCCGAAACGCGCGTCGCCCAGCCGGCCGCCCGCGTCGATGAGGACGACGTGCTTCGGTGATCGAAAGAGCAGAGCATCGCCCTGGCCAACGTCGAGCGCCGTCAGCCGCGGCGTCTCCACATCGCGCAGGCCGATCAACAGGGCGGCGATGAGGGGGATGGCCATCGCCACGAAGATCGCGGCAACGCGCAGACGGTCACGCAGTAGCGCCACCGACAGCATCGCCAGCACATAGCCGCTGATGATTGCCGCCGGCGGCGGCGCGGCGAAGAAGCCCCACACCGGCAGCGCGGCAGCATTCACGAACGTGCAGAGCGCGTTGAGCGACCCGACTACACCGAGCAACGGCGCGCACGGAATGACGCAGACTGCAACCGATACCAGCAACATGGCGAAGACGATCGGCATCAGCAGCATCGTCATCAGAGATCCACCGAGCGCGTACTGATGGAAGTGGAAGAGCGTGAGCGGCGTGATCGCCGTCTCCGCCGAGACCGCGAACGCCAGCCAGCGCGTGCGCGGTCTGGCCAGTACCTTTCCCGCGAAGAGCAACGCCCCCGCGCCGGCGTAGGTCAACTGGAACGCGGGTTCGACGAGGTCGTGCGGCGCGATGACCAGCCGCACCAGCGCGGCAACACACCAGAGGTTCTCCAGCGTCGTGGGCCGGTGCAGGATGCGCGAGACTGCGTAGAGGCCGATGGCGATGCTCGCGCGCGACACCGACGCCGTCGGCCCGATGAAGAGAGGCGCGGCGATGGAGAAGACGAGTAGCGACCAGTCGCTCGCCCGCGGCGCGTGCAGCCAGCGCAGACCCAGCGCGATCAGCGCCGCCGCGAAGGCGATCTGCAGGCCGGAGAAGACGAGCAGGTGATACGTCCCGCCGTGTTTGTAGCTGTCACGGATGTCGTCGCTCAGCCGCTGGCCGCGTCCCAGAGCCAGCGCCTCGACCAGCGCGACCTCGGTGGGATAAGAGGCGGCAAAGGGACGGACGCGGTTCGCCAGAGCCCGGTTCCAGGCCGCGGGCGTCAGCCGGTTCAGCGAGCCCTCGTAGGACAGCAGCCGCGGCGACTTGACCGTCAGCACAAGGTCGCCCCGCTCGCTCCGGCGCAGAAATCCCTCCGCGCGGATCGAGCGCTCCAGGGCGATCGGCCGCGGCGCGAAGCGCGTATAGATCGCCAGCGATTGATCGATGGACACACCGTTCGCCACGAATCGCTCGCAACGGAGCACGTGCGCATCGCCGCTCATCGACCAGTCGCGATCGATGGGGGCGACAACCTCGACGAATCGATCGCTTAGAAACGTCGAGGCGAGACGGGCGTCGGCGGCGTTTCGCGCCTGCGCATGGGCCGCCGCGCAAACGCCACCCGCGACGGCAAGGCAGACCATGGCCATGCGCGCTTTCCTGATGGCTACAAGCAGGACAGCCACGGCGGCGAAGCCGATGGCCTCGGCGTACGAATGCCCGAGCGCCAGACCGGCGACGTATGCGATCAGAGGGAGTGCGGCGGGAAGGTCACTTCGCACGCTCGAACGAAGCGAGCGTTTCCACGTGATGTGTGTTGGGGAAGAGGTCGAGGAGGTCGAGCGAAGCGAGTCGCCAACCTGACGCGATCAGCCGGCTCGCGTCTCGCGCAAACGTTACCGGATCGCATGCCAGGAAGCAAACCATCTCGTTCGCCCGCGTGGCGATGGCGTCGATGACGTTCCGCTGCGCGCCGACGCGCGGAGGATCGAGGAAGACGAAATCCGCACGCGGCATCCGTTCCACCCACCATTCCACCGGCGCGTTGACCAGCGTCACGTTCTCCGGCACATTGCGTTTCGCGCATTCGTGCGCCGCCTCCGCCCCCTCGACCGCCGTCACGCTCCCGAAGATCGTCGCGAGGGGCCGGCTGAAGAATCCGACGCCGGAGTAGAGATCGATGGCTGTTCTGCGGGAGTCGGGGGTCGGGAGTCGGGAGTCGGGGATCGAAACCGCCGCTTGCTCCGACTTTCTTGCGTCCTCCGATTCCTGGCTGGCTGTGTTGCGGGAGTCGGGGGTCGGGGGTCGGGGGTCGGAGAGGGCGTCTGTCGTAGCGTGCTCCGACTCCCGACCCCCGACTCCCGACCCCCGCGAAGCCAGCGCAGTCACCAGACCGCGCAACGTTCCTAGCAGATGGCGATTGACCTGGAAGAACGCGTCGGTCGTCACGTAGTAGCCGTCGATCGTGAAATCGCCCTCGGTGATGAGGCGGCCGTCCACTTCCCATATCTGGAGATCGTCAGCCACGTTGCCGCTCTGGCTCGTTGAGAACCTGCGCGCCGTCTCCACCCCCACGACCTCACACTCGGCGGGGAGCTGCACGACGTCGTTCGTCCGCGCCGCATAGAAGCCGGCCTTCCCGCCGTGGCGATGCAGGCGGCTGCGCAGCCGATAGTTCAGCGGCGACGGGTGAATCGCGATCGGCGGCAATGTAGCAGGATCAATCTTCCCGATCCTTCGCAGAGACTCGGTGAGGATCCGCTTCTTCGCCTCGAGTTGCCTGTCGAGCCGCAGAGCCGCCCAGTCGCAGCCTCCGCACTCCTTCGCCACCGGACACGGCACGACCCGCCGCGACGGACTCGGCACGACGACCCGCACCAGATTGGCGTGCGCGAATCCCTTCTTCACCTCCAGCAGACGCACCACCGCCACGTCGCCGGGGTAGACGTTCGTGGCGAAGATCGGAAAGCCGTCCACCCGCGCCATCGCCGCGCCGCCCGCGACCAACTCTGTCGGGGTGATCGTGATCTCGTCGCCAACCCGCATCGTTGGCGAGGATGTCATGAAAGACCGCTCAGTTCACCGTCACCGGCTCGGGCTCGGGCGAGACCTCCACCTTCCCGTCTTCGCCGACGTTGACGAAGACCGCGTCTCCGGACTTGAACTTCCCTTCGAGCAGTTTCATCGCCAGCGGGTCGATGATCAGCTTCTGCAGCGCGCGCTTGAGGGGCCGGGCACCGAAGGCCGGGTCATAACCCTCCTTGGCGATCTGCTCCTTGGCCCGGTCGCTGATTTCGATGGACAGGCCGCGGTCGCCGATCAGCCTGGCCAGACGCTTGAGCTGGATCTCGATGATGCGCTTGATGTGCTGCATGTCCAGCGCGTGGAAGATGATCACGTCGTCGATCCGGTTGAGGAACTCCGGCCGGAAGTGCGTGTGCAGCTCCTCCTCGACCTTCCGCTCCATCTCCGCCTCCTGCTGCGGCGTTTGCATCGATTTCTGATAGTCGAAGATGTACTGCGCGCCGACGTTTGACGTCATGATGATGACGGTGTTCTTGAAGTTGACCTCGCGGCCCTTCGAATCGGTCAGCCGGCCGTCGTCGAGAATCTGCAACATCACGTTGAAGACCTCGGGATGCGCCTTCTCGATCTCGTCGAACAGCACCACCGCGTACGGCCGGCGGCGGATGGCCTCCGTGAGCTGGCCGCCCTCCTCGTAACCGATGTAGCCGGGAGGCGCGCCGATCAGCCGGGCCACGGCATGTCGCTCCATGTACTCCGACATGTCGATGCGCACCATGGCGTCTTCATCGTCGAAGAGAAACTCCGCCAACGCCCGCGCCAGCTCCGTCTTGCCGACGCCGGTCGGACCCATGAAGATGAACGAGCCGATCGGCCGGTTCGGATCCTTCAGACCCGCGCGCGAACGGCGCACGGCATTGGAGACGGCGGTGACGGCCTCCTCCTGTCCGATGACGCGCAGTCTGAGGTTGTCCTCCATCCGCACCAGCTTCTGGATCTCCGACTCCATCATTCGCGTCACCGGGACGCCGGTCCACTTCGACACGATCTCGGCGATGTCCTCTTCCGTCACTTCCTCGCGCAGGAGCGCGCCGCCCTTCTGCATCTCGGCCAGGCGCGCCGACGCGGCCTCGATGTCGTGATTGATCTGCGGCAGGGAGCCGTAGCGCAGCTCGGCCGCCTTGTTGAGATCGCCCTGACGTTCCGCGGCATTGGCGGCCTCGCGCGTCTCCTCGAGTTTCTTCTTCAACTCGTTGATCTTCGTGATGACGCCCTTCTCGTTCTCCCACTGCGCGCGAAGTCCGGCGATCTTCTCCTGCAGCTCGCTGATCTCGCTTTCGATCTCGCCGAGGCGCTGCTTCGAAACGGGATTGTCCTCGCGGGAGAGGGCTTGCTTCTCGATCTGAATCTGCGTCATGCGCCGCGTCAGCTCGTCGATCTCCTGCGGCATCGAGGTAAGCTCGATCCGCAACTTCGACGCTGCTTCGTCGACGAGGTCGATGGCCTTGTCAGGCAGGAAACGGTCAGTGATGTAGCGATGCGAGAGCGTGGCCGCCGCCACCACGGCCGAATCCTGAATCTTCACGCCGTGGTGTACCTCGTAGCGCTCCTTGAGCCCGCGCAGGATGGCGATCGTATCCTCGACGGTCGGCTCGCCGACGACGACCGGCTGGAAGCGCCGCTCCAGCGCCGCATCCTTCTCGATGTGCTTCTGGTACTCGTTGAGCGTCGTCGCGCCGATGGCGCGCAGCTCGCCGCGGGCCAGCGCCGGCTTGAGCATGTTCGAGGCATCCATGGCCCCTTCCGCGGCCCCGGCACCGATCAGCGTGTGCAGCTCGTCGATGAAGAGGATGACGTCGCCTTCGCTCTCCTCGACTTCCTTGATGACCGCCTTGAGCCGGTCCTCGAACTCGCCGCGGTACTTCGCGCCGGCGATCATCGCGCCGAGGTCGAGCGCCACAACGCGCTTGTTCTTCAGCCCCTCGGGGACATCGCCCTCGATGATGCGCCGGGCCAGCCCCTCGACGATCGCCGTCTTGCCGACACCCGGCTCTCCGATAAGAACAGGATTGTTCTTCGTCCGCCGCGACAGCACCTGAATCACGCGGCGGATCTCTTCATCGCGGCCGATGACCGGATCGAGCTTGCCGCGCCGCGCCAGTTGCGTCAGGTCGCGCGCGTAGCGCTCCAGTGCCTGGTACTTGTCCTCGGGATTCTGGTCGGTGACCCGCTGCGTGCCGCGCACCGACTGCAAAGCCTTCAGCAGCGCATCAGGCACCGCACCGTGGCGCGCAAGGATCTTCGCCGCCGTTACTTCCTTCGTCTGGGCGATGGCCAGCAGGAAATGCTCGGTCGAAACGTATTCGTCGTTGAACTGCGTCGCCGCGCTGAAGGCGGCATCGAAGACTTTTCTGAGCGCGGAACCGACGATCGGCTCCGCCGAGGCGCCTCCCACGCGTGAGTATTTTGCGACCTCGGCGGCAGTCTCCGCCTCGATCTGCCCCGCCTGCAAACCGAGCTTGGTCAGGATCGGAACGACGATCCCGCCCTCCTGCCGGAGGAGAGCGATGAGCAGGTGCTCAGGCGTGACCTCGGGGTTCCCGGCACCGCGAGCGAGGTTCTGCGCTTCAGCGACAGCCTCCTGGGCCTTGACAGTAAGCTTGTTGAAATTCATATAATTACCTCGGAGTGAGTCAGATTGACTCACATCCTAAACCGGTAAGAATTGCCACGCATTCCGAGGTGCAACGGCAAAGCTCGGCGGGCGTAGAGCAGGTGTCCCGACTGCTCACGTTTCGTGGGCATCTGGTGGCCTTTTCGGAGTGCTTGGGGAGAAGGACGCACGATAGAAGCGGGATTGCAGCCAGTCAGCGGACGGTTTGTCTTAAACTGAATTCCATGAGCATAGTTCTGAGCGCTAAGTACGACGATGCAACGCGTAGCCTGCGGCTACCCGAGAGGCTCGAAGGTTTTGCCGATCAGGAGAGCGTTTCGGTCGTCATAGACCGCGCGGAGGCAAAGAGGCCGTGGAGCGATCTCGAAGGCATTCTGAAGGGCGAGAATGCCGAGAGCTTCGCTCGAGCGATCGAGGAAGCTTTTCCGATCGAGCCCGTCAGGAAGTGATCGAACGTCTCGCACTCGACACTAGTGCTGCGGTTGATTACATCCGCGAGGGTCGGGAATCCCCGCCTCAAGTCAACACCGCGAAGAATGTCGTCATCCCTCTGATGGTCCTCGGGGAGCTTTTCCACGGCGCCTCATGCAGCGCTCTGCCCGACGCAAGTCGTGCAATCGTCGAGAGCATCATCGAGCTTTGGCAACCGTTGCTTCCTAACGTGGAGACGGCGCGGATTTACGGCGAGATTCGCGCCGCGACGTTTCGGACGACCAAGAACCTCGGCATGTCGAAGATGAACGACCTATGGATCGCTGCGTTGTGCATCCAGCATCGTTATCCCCTGCTCACGAACGATCGCGGGTTCGATCGCATAGCCGGTCTGACAGTTATCCACTGGTAGCCAGAATCACAGGCACTCGAGTCGCGTTACCCTCCATCGGATAGACTTCCTCCCCGGAGAACCCCATGAGCGCGACCGCGCAGACGATTGACCGCATCTCGCCCGAGACAACCCTCTTCGAATCGATCCTCGAACTGATCCGCCGTACCTCGACGATCTTGCCGGACGACGTCGTCCGCGCAGTGACCGGCGCGCGAAAGGATGAGGTGGAAGGCTCGAACGCCGACGTCGCCCTCAACGTCATCGGCTGCAACATCGGCCTGGCCCGCGACAGCTCGCTCCCACTCTGCCAGGACACCGGCACGATCCTCTTCTACATCCACACTCCCGCCAGCTACGACCAGCTCGCCTTCGAAGAGGTCGCGACCGAAGCTGTCCGCACAGCTACGAAGAAGGGCTACCTGCGCCAGAACAGCGTCGACAGCATCACCGGCAAGAACACCGGCGACAACACCGGCCCCGGCTCGCCGGTCTTCCACTTCCACCAGTGGCGCGAGCCCTACGTCGAGGTGAAGCTGATGCTGAAGGGCGGCGGTTGCGAGAACATGAATGCCCAGTATTCGCTCCCTCACCCGGACCTCGGAGGCCGCGATCTCAAGAGTGTCGAGAACGCCATTCTCGACTGCGTGCTCCAGGCGCAGGGTCAGGGTTGCGGCCCCGGCATCCTGGGGGTCTGCATCGGCGGTGACCGCGGCTCCGGCTATGGGTATGCGAAGGAGCAACTGTTGCGCCTTCTCGACGACACCAACTCCGACCCCGTTCTCGCCGAGATCGAAGAGCATGTTGTCGACAAAGCGAATCAATCCGGCATCGGCCCGATGGGTTTCGGCGGCAAGACCACGCTGCTGGCCTGCAAGATCGGCACGCTCAACCGCCTTCCAGCCTCGTTCTTCGTCTCGATCGCATACATGTGCTGGGCCTACCGGCGGCGGGGAGCGCAGATCGACCTCGGCGGTAGTGTGACTGAATGGTTGTACTAAAAGACGGAATGTTGAATGTTCAATGTTGAATGTTCAATGGTCTCGCGGTTTCCCTTCATTCAACATTCAACATTGCGATGTCTCTCCTAAAACTCACCACCCCCATCGACGAAGCGACCATCCGCACCCTCCACGTCGGTGACTCCGTTGCCATCTCCGGCCGGCTCTACACCGGCCGCGACGCGGTGCACCATCGTATCCACACGGGCACGAAGCCCCCGGTCGACCTCGAAGGTCACATCATCTATCACTGCGGTCCGGTGATGGTGAAAGAAGGCGACCAGTGGGTCTGCAAGGCCGCCGGGCCGACGACATCCTCCCGCGAGGAGCCATACCAGTGGGAGGTCATGCGCGACTACCGAATCCGAGGAGTGATCGGCAAGGGGGGGATGGGCGAGAAGACGCTGGCCGCCTGCAAGGAGTACGGCGCCGTCTACCTCCACGCTATCGGCGGCGCCGCCCAGGTCTGCGCGGCATCGATCAAGCGCGTCGACGGCGTCGATTGGATGGACCTCGGCTCGCCCGAAGCCATCTGGCATCTCTGGGTCGAAGACTTCATGGCCATCGTCACGATGGATGCCCACGGCCAATCGCTGCACAAGAATGTTTTCGAAGAATCGAAGGCGAAGATCGAGGCGATGAAGGTCTGACAGCGGCCGGGAGTCGGGTGTAGGGGGTCGGAGAAACGGCACGAACCTCGCTTCGCCTGCATTCTCCGACCCCCGACTGCCGACACCCGACAGGCGACAACATGCGCACCGAACGCGACACCCTCGGCGAAGTTCACGTCCCCGATGACGCGCTATATGGCGCGCAGACGCAGCGCGCCGTCGAGAATTACCCCATCAGCGGGCTGCGCGAGCATCCGCTCTTCGTCCGCACATTCATCCTGCTCAAGAAAGCGGCGGCTCTGGCGAACAAGGAGCTCGGCGCGCTCGATGCTCCTCTTGCCGATGCCATCACGGCCGCCTGCGACGAGTTGCTGAACAACGAGGAAACGTACCGGCGCCAGTTCGTCGTCGACGTCTTTCAGGCCGGCGCCGGCACGTCGTTCAACATGAACGTGAACGAGGTCATCGCCAACCTAGCCAACCCCCAGCGTGGCACGTACAAGCCGGTCCATCCGAACGATCACGTCAACATGGCGCAGTCGACGAACGACGTCTTTCCGACCGCCATCCGCATTGCAGCGCTCCTTCTGCTGCGTGAGCTCTTCCCGCAACTCGATGCTCTCGCCGAAGCGTTCGACGAGCGGGGCAGTGCCTTCGCCGGCATCATCAAGTCCGGCCGTACGCACCTCCAGGACGCTGTTCCTCTGACCCTGGGCCAGGAGTTTCACGCGTACGCGTCCGCGGCGAGACGGGCCACGCGTCTGCTGCGTGCCGCCGCGAGCGAACTGCGCATCCTCGGCATCGGCGGCACCGCGGTCGGCACCGGAATGAACGCCCCGCGCGGCTATCGCCACATCGTCGTGCGACGGCTGAATGAGTTGACGAATCTGGACCTCACAACCACCGATGACCTTCGCGAGGCGATGCAATCGCAGCTGCCGGTCGCCGCGGTGTCGGGGGCGCTACGCAACCTCGCCTTCGAGCTGACGCGCATCACGAACGACCTGCGTCTCCTGGCCTCCGGCCCGCAGACCGGCCTCGCCGAGATCACCCTCCCGGCCGTGCAGCCAGGCTCGTCGATCATGGCCGGGAAGGTGAACCCGTCCATGCTGGAGTGCATGAACCAGGTGCTCTTCCACGTCATCGGATCGGCCACGACGATCGACTATGCCGTACAGGCCGGCCAGCTCGAGCTGAACGTGATGATGCCGCTGATGGCCTTCGAGCTCCTATTCTCGATCGAGATCCTGAAGAACTACCTGCCCGTGTTCATCGCCAGGTGCATCGCGGGCATCGAAGCCGATCGCGAGCAGTGTGCGGCCTACTACATCCATTCCCCGTCGCTGGCCACCGTGCTCAATCCGATCATCGGCTATGCAAAGGCCGCGGAGCTGGCCAAGGAATCGGCGAAGAGCGGCACATCGATCCCTCAACTTCTTCGCGAGATGAAGCTGCTCAGCGATGACGAGATCGCCCGGATCTTCACGCCTGAGTTTCTGGCAGGTCAGGCGGATTGACGACTACAATCACACGCCGCTCTGGGCTAGTGGGTTACTGAGTTGCTGGGTTACTGGGTTGCTGAGTTGCTGAGAAACCAGAAACCCAGCAACTTAGCAACCCAGCACCTCCAGCAACCCCAGCAACTTAGCAACCCAGCAACCTAGCAACCCAGTAACCCCAACCAATGCGCCTCTTCATCGCAATCTCCTTCCCGGAGTCTGAGCTCCGCGCGATCGGCGACCGCATGGCCATGGTGAAATCGAAACTGCCGCCGGCGTCGTGGGTGCGCCCCGAGACGCAGCACCTCACGTTTGCCTTCCTCGGCGACCAGCCCGAATCGCTGCTGAAGACGCTCGGGCCGCGCGTCGAGGAGAGTCTGTCCGGGGTTCCGCGCTTTGAAGGGCGTCTCCGAGGAAGCGGCTTCTTTCCGAACCCACGCCATGCCCGCGTCGGGTGGGTTGGCGCGGGACCCGAGGAGATGTTCCAGGCTGTCGCCGATGCCGTCCGCGCTGGCGTGACGGCCGCGGGCGTCACGCTCGACCGCGCCGACTTCCGGCCGCACCTGACCCTCTTCCGCATTCGCACCCCCTGGCCGCCGGCCTGCGTCGAGATCTTCAACGGAGCGCTCCGGGACTACAAGTCAGATCCGTTCCCGGTCGATGGAGTGACGCTCTTCGCCAGCGAGCTCAATCCGAAGGGCGCCATCCACACGCCGCTGCGGACCTTCGCGCTGGCGACGTAGGTCGGACTCTCCAGTCCGACCGGTGCTTGCGTGGTCGGTTGTCCGTTGTCTGCGCCCTGCGGCACGCGTGGTCGTGCTCCAGACGGCTGCGAAACGCGCCCTTTCAACAGCCGGGAAGGGGTGTGGGCGGAGTGTGCCACGAGTGATTTTGTGGCACAGACACTCTTGTCTGTGCCTGCAGGCGAAACCGGCGTTCTTGAGATTGGATGTTTGGTCGCGTTCGGAGAGGTTGCGCTTCAACGCCGCACGCGAGGCACGCCTCCCTGGGACGTGGGCAGCCTGCCCTGAGCGAAGCCGAAGGGTCCCGCCCTGACGGTTGCTTTGCCGCGCTGTTCAGATTCCGAACACAGATGTTCAGAATATGGACACAGCCGTGTTGGATGTGTCCGAAAATAATGCGATGCCGCAAAGAAACGATGCGATGCCGCAAAGAAATGATGCGATGCCGCAAAGAAATGATGCGATGCCGCAAAGAAATGATGCGGTGCCGCAAAGAAACGATGCGATGCCGCAAAGGAACGATGCGATGTCGCAAAAAAAGATTGCGATGCCGCAAAGAAAGATTGCGATGCGCCCGAGGCGGCTCGAGCCACCGGCTTCAGCCGGTGGTTTTCGAGTTCCGGCCCAAATGAAGCCCGCTTCAGCGGGCGACAGAACGAGCCCGTTCGTGCTGATCCGAAGGCAGACCGAGTCCCTGGGTCCAGAAGCCAGAAGCCAGAAGCCAGAAACCAGAAACCAGAAACCAGAAACCAGAAGAAGGACTGCACCTTTTCTGGTTTCTGGTTTCTGGCTTCTGGCTTACGTTTGTCGCCTCCGCGCGTCCTTCCCCCGCAACTGCCCGCACGCGGCAGCGATCTCTCGGCCCTTCGAGCGCCGCACCGTCACCGCCACGCCGTTGCGGACGAGCGTGTCGACGAAGCGGTCGATCGAGCCCTCCTTCGGCCGCTTCATCCAGGGGGGTAGATTCGGATCCTCGTTGAACGGAATGGCATTCACCTTCACCCGCAGACCGTGGATCAGCTTCGCCAGGGCCACGGCATCCGAATGCGAGTCGTTGTAGCCAGCCAGCAGAACGTATTCGATCGTGATCTCGCGCCCCTTCTCCGACGGGTAGCGTTTCAACGCCGCGATCAGATCCTCCAGCGGATACTTCTTCGTGATCGGCATGATCTCTTCCCGCCGCCGCCGGTCCGGGGCGTTGATGGACACCGCGAGATTCGGCCGCCGCGGCAGTGCGGCCAGCTCGTCGATGCCGGGAATGATGCCGGACGTCGACACCGTGATCCGCTTCGGCGCGACGTTGCGGTAGAGAACGTCCAGCGTCGTGACGAGGTTCTCGAGATTCAGCAGCGGCTCGCCCATGCCCATGAAGACGACGTTCATCAGCTCCATCGGCACCTCGTGCTCGTGCTGGATGGCGAAGAACTGACCGAGCATCTCGCCCGGCGTCAGATTGCGGCCCGCGCCGAAGAAACCGGTCACACAGAACGTACACCCGACCGCGCAGCCGGCCTGCGACGAGAGGCAGAGGCTCGTTCGGTCACCTATGGGCATATAGACGGCTTCGATGCGATTGCCGTCGCCCAGGGTGAAGAGATACTTCTGGCTGCCGTCGGCGGCAGGCGTCGTCCTCTCGGTCACTTGCGGGAAGGCCAGCGTGTAGTGCTCTGCCAGCGCCGTCCGAAGCTCCTTCGGCAGGTTCGTCATGGCCTCGAAGGCGTCCACGCCGCGGACGTGCATCCACTCCTCGATCTGCTTGATGCGGAAGGGAGGGGAGACGATCGCGCCGAGCGCGTGTTCGAGCCGGGGCGCCGGCAGATCGTAGAGGTTGATGCCGTTACTCTTCGTCACTGGTGGCCGCGAGCGGCTCCACGCGGCGGGCGCCCCTCACCTTTCGGGTCGGATCGATGCCCAGGGCACGGAGCAGGGCCAGATCGTTCACGTTGATCCGGAACTGCACCTGCCGGTCGCTCTTGACCAGCATGCCGGCCGGTGCCGGTTTCGGCGTTTCCTCTACCTCGCCCAGGCGGTTCAGACCGATGGTGGCATCGAGAACGACGTAGAGGTTGTAGCCCTCATCGCGGATCCGCTGGATGTGCTCGTTGACGTCTTCCGAGTTCGAGATCGAGTCGTTGATCGCCGACCCGAGCTCTCGCAGAAGCTGTTTGATTTTGTCGTCCAAGGTCCGTTCCGTCTGCGAGGCAGTTTAGTACGCCAACGGCGAACGTCAAACTTCCGAAGCGGCCCTTCGAAGCGTATCCTTATTCGCCCTTCGCCTCCGGCGGCTCCAGCCCTGCCGACACCGTTTCCCAGTGCTCCGACCAGTAGGCCAGATACTTCCAGCGCCCCCACTTCGAGTAACGCCGCAGCATGGTGCGGTCGGAAACGTTCCTGCCGCCGTGGTAGCGCTCGCGGACGAATCGTCGGAACTCGGTGTCGACGGCAATGACGTCGTGGCGCCCGTCCATGGCCAGGAGATGTGCCGCACCATACGGCCCGATCCCCGGCAGTTCCCGATAACTCCGGAACAGCTCCTCGGTTGTCTGCGACGGATCGCTCAAGGCCTCGAGGTCGATCGCACCGCTGACGATGCCCGAGGCCAGGGCGTGGATCGACTTGGCCCGATACCCGAGCCGGCAATCTTCCTGCAGCTCATTGGCGGAGAAGCGCGCGATGTCCTCCGGTTCCGGAAACGTCTTCCGTCCCGACTTCGTCCGGCGTCCGCACTTCTCGACCAGCAGCTCCGTGATGCGCATCGTCTGCCGCCACATCGTGTTCGTCGTGGCGATGATTTTGACGATGTCCTCGAAGAGCGTGGCACCGCAGAGCAGGCGGCCGAAGCCCGACGAGGCCGCCCACGCGTGCGCGGGCGAGCCGCGGGCCAGCTCGATGAACTCGCTGGTGTCGACGCCGAGCTGGAACATCCGGAATAGCTTGCGGCGAAGCTCCTCGCTCTCGCCCGCGCCTTCGACGCGCAGAAAGGCACCATCGAACCAAATCATGAGGTCGACAGCCTTCCCGTCGAGGAGCAGCGGACGATGCAGGGTCTGCTCGTCGCGCGCCCAGCGGAACGGCGCCAGCAGAAACCAGCCGTGCGAGACGATGGTCGAGGCGAAGTGGAAGTGAGGAGGAGTGGAAATGGAGGCGACGGCCGGGATCGAACCGGCGAATGGAGGTTTTGCAGACCTCTGCCTTACCACTTGGCTACGTCGCCCATCGGAGGAAAGTTTGCGAGTGTAGTGAACCGCCCCTGGACCGTCAAATATTCGACCTCCCCGCCCGGTTGACACCATCCAGTCCATCAGCGACCATGCCGCCCCCTCGCCGGATACTGTGGTGTAGCTCAGTTGGTAGAGCGCCGGATTGTTAATCCGGTGGTCGGAGGTTCGAGTCCTCCCGCCACAGCCAGGGGTGACGCGCCGCGGCGTTGGTTGGCGTAGCCTCGACCGCCATTTCATCAGGTGGCACGAGTTGCGAGACGGCCGCCACGACGGCCAAGTGGCTGGCGACGGGCGCGGTGGTGGCCGTACGCTCGGGTGCATTCAGTCTGTCGTCCATCGGGGTGGACCCGACGGGTGCGTGCAGTGACGTCGGATGGATCATCAACCCATACGGACACATCCTGGCACGGACGACGCTCGACGTACCATTCGCGACCCTCGACATCGACCTGCCCGCCACGGCGGCGGCGCAGGACGATTATCCCCGCTACGTGTTCAGCGGAGACGACAGTGACCGCGAGTCCAGCGGGTCGGGTCATGTCATCGGCGACCCGATCCGCTTTGTGGCAGCCGGGCCAGACCTTCGTTCTTCTTGCTAGCGCTGAAAACCACTGAATCGGTGAAGCTCATGGCATTCTCAGGTGCCAACTAGCATCCAACGACGGTCGAAGTTGCGACCCCGGCTCTCGATGGGGTTCCAATGGCGTTCACGGCGCCGACTCGCGCCGTGCGTATCCTTGACAGTGCCTGTATATCTGACTAGCATAGCGGTCAACCAGCGTGAGCTCGCACGGCCCGCGAGGAGGTGCGGCGCTGCGCTGCTGCTTAGCGGAGAAACGTCATGTCGCCCTCGACGCGATCCACTGTCTCGAGACCCTTCGATGGGGGTCGCGCTTCACTGTAACGCGTCGTGTAGGATACGTTTTTGTCTAAGCGCAAACGCTATTTCTTGGGTGTCCATGCCGATCCGCCGAAGCTGGTTGCTTGGTGTTATCGCGCAGCGCCCTTCGTAGCAGTCATCATTATCTACTACATCATTTCGTCAGCGTACTTGCTTCAAAATCCCGACGGCAAAATCTTCCCCTCCTTCGCGATGATGGCTCAGCGATTTTGGGAGATGGCAAGCGTGCGCGACGTAGGCGCCGGTGTGGTTCCATTGTGGGCCGATACGATGGCGAGCCTCTTTCGTTTGGGATCCGGTATTCTGCTCGCAGCACTTGCTGGCTTGTTCCTAGGCTTAAACATGGGGCTCTTCCCCGGCATGCGCCTCACAGCGCTCCCTTTCGTAACATCGCTCTCCATCATTCCCACCCTGTCATTGCTGCCAATCATCTTGATCGTATTCGGGATCGGCGACTTCGCGAAAATCGTTCTGATCTTCCTAGGCCTTACGTTCTATATCGCACGCGATATCTATACGACGACAAAAGAGATTCCTCAGGAGCTTCTCGTGAAGGCCCAGACGCTCGGTGCTTCGGACTTGGCGCTCGCCTATCGAATTGTCTTGCCACTTACCATGCCCCGTCTGATCGAAGCCGTGCGGCAGTCAATCGGGCCTGCTTGGGTGTTCCTTATAGCAAGCGAAGGCATCGCTTCAACGCAGGGCCTCGGGTACCGCATCTTCTTGCAGCGTCGATATCTTGACATGGCGACTATTATTCCCTATGTCGCCTGGATCACTTTGCTAGCCTTTCTCGTCGATCGCTGCCTGGCGTACTCAATAGCCCATCTGTATCCATGGAAGAGGTGATGAATGAAGGGCGAAGCACGCGACCCGGTAGAGTTGACGCAGAGGCCCAACATGGTCTTACGCAACACGCCCCCGCCTGATTCACAAGATGGGTTGCTCGAGCTCCGGGATGTCTGTAAGATATACCGCGGCTCGGCTGAGAGTAAGGTCGTCTTCGACAGAATCAGTTTTCAGGTGACGAAGGGCGAGCTGGTTGCGCTCGTCGGACCGTCGGGCGCCGGCAAATCAACGCTCCTGCGGCTTATTCTTGGTCAAGAGCGGCCGACGAGTGGGGAACTGCTCTTGGATGGTGAACCGCTCGGCTACCCAGATATTCGCCGCGGCATCGTGCCTCAACACTACGGGCTATTTCCACATCTCACTGTGATCGAAAACCTAATGCTCGGCGACCGGCTCGATCATGGTTGGTTGGAGTGGCGCAAGAATCGTGGGCCACTCCGCGATCGGGCGGAAGACTTTCTGAGAGCGGCGGACCTCGCGGAAAACAGAGATAAGTATCCGCATCAACTCTCCGGAGGCCAGCAGCAACGCGCAGCGGTCATGCAGGCGCTGCTGAGGAACCCAACGATCGTCCTAATGGACGAACCGTTCGGTGCGCTTGATCCGGGCACACGCGAACGTATGCAAGTGTTCTTACTTACTTTGTGGGAGGAGAGGAAGAAGACAATCTTGTTCGTCACCCATGATCTGGAGGAGGCGGTTTTTCTAGCACCTCGCATTATTGCGCTGTCACCATACAACAAGATAGCGAATACCATTGGGACATCGCGGATCGTTTACGATGAAACTGTGCGAGACAGGTGGCGGGCGCTGTCGACGGAGTCTAAGAAAGACCCGAGGTTCACGGAAACCATTGAAGCGATCCGAGACATCGCTTATGAGCCGGATCGGGAGCATCAGGTTGATGACTTCGATGATCGCCACCCCAGCGATTTCGGGACCACAGGCGCCGCGGCGAGCGATAGCGGATAGAGCCCCAGTTATTCAGGTATCGAGAGCGCATGCCGTCCGGTTCGCCTCGAGCGGCGTAAGTGGTCTGTGACGGCACGAAACGACAGTCGGCCGAGACCCCGTACCCGGAAGGTATCTGGCGCTCACTTCTTCGCCAGGGTGCCTGCGGCGGCCATCTCCATGTACTTTGTATCGAAACGCAGCCGAATATGCTTAGCGTCGCCGAGCACAGTACCGTCCGGAAACTGAATTCCGATTACGTCGGCACTCTTGGCGTTCCTCAATAGACCCCTCTCGAAAATGAACGTGCGAACGAAGTTCATTGTATTCTTTAGCTGAGCGCCTTGGGTAAACTTCACAGCATCGGCCGCATTGAAGAACAACGCGGTTGTTTTCAATTGGGCTTTGAAGTCTGCCTCGCTGCCACCGGCGCTCTTCGCCATCTGCGCGATGGCAGCCCGCTGCCGCGGGCTGTTGCGCTGCACCATAATACCCGTGACCTCAAACCATGCCCCCACGATGGCCTTCTTGACGTTGTCAGATACTTCGGTCTGGACTGCGATCCCATCGATAATTTCACCCGGGATTTTAGAAGAATCAAAGAGAAGTTGCGCACCCTTCACTTTTCTCGCGGTCATCAGGATCGGGTTCCACGTTACGATCACGGTGTCCTGGCCTCCGGTGGCGAACAACGCACCGATATCGCTATCAGAGGTGTTGACGGTCTTCACGCTCGCGAGCTTTAGGCCATTGATCTGAAAGGCGCGTGCTAAGAGGTAATGCGAGACCGTATATTCAACCAGCTTAACCTCACGACCCGTGATATCCTTAAGTCCCATCGGTTTCGTTGCCTTCGCCAAAATACCGTCGTTCCCGTTAGAATAGTCTCCGATCACGATGAACGTCGTGTCGATCCCGCCCACGGCAGGTATTGTCAATGCATCCATGTTTGTGACGGCGATAGCGCAGAACTGCTTTGCGGTGTACTGGTTGATGCTTTCGACGTAGTCCATCGGGGAAGTGATGTCGAGTTCGACGCCGTATCGCTTTCCCCATTTCGCCAGGATGCCCGAATCCTTCATATATTGAATCGGTTCCCAGCCCGTGTAGTGTGACCAAGCGATCGTGCATCGCTCAGCCGCGAGAGCCGCAGCGGAACCTGTCAGGTTAAGGATCAACAGAAGCCCAGGGATTACGGTACGTATACACTTGCGCATGTCACTTTCCTTTCACTGAGTTGATGAGTCAAAGAAGCAAACTAAGCGGTGCGCGTTTATAGTAGTTTTCTGTAAATTACGGACATCATGAACCTATGGTGGGACTGGAGGGACGTCCTGGCAACTCCGAGCCTGGAGAGAGCAGGGTGTATACGCAAACTTTCTCATTTGGCGACACTCCTTGAATGCGAGGCAGGCGGACCGGTTGCATATGCAACATAGATATTGCCCCCCGGTCGTCACCGTCAATGTCCACCCTAGCCTCGCATTCGCTTATGATCTCCATCTCCAATTCGCCCACCACCCATTCAGGTGAGAGCGCCTGCGGAGTGTTTATTCTAATCCAGCTTAGATATTCCCAAACGACGGTTGTACAAGTGTCAGCACCGAGGTCGACTGTCACTGTCACTTGTGTGTTGAGACCTTCTTTGGGAAGATTCATCGCTCTAGTGACCGTGTTAACGTCGCCTACTTGTGCCGTAAGAAGTCGACCCAAGTCCGCCGGTGCGGGCTCGTCAAAAGCTGCAGGCATAACAAGAATAGTCATTGATTGATTGTACTGCACGTCTCGCAACAGGTTGTGAACGTCATACTCCGTTTTAACCCGCACCCAGTACGCTCTATACGTTTCGTTGTAAGACTCTATGTGTATAGTTCGTTTCCCGGCTTTTGCGTACCCAGCCTGCTTCGTCACAAGATTAGTGATGTAACGTAGAACGACATCCGGCGCGTCCGAGCGGCCGTAGAGGACCTTGAGGCGCTCGCCAAAGCCCTGGTCCATGGGATCTTTTAATGAGACGGCGGTTACGATAGTGCCTACGAAGGTGAAGAAGACAAGCTCTCCCGTAAATGCGAAAAAAATGCCTGTGGCCGTATCGGAAAAACTGGCACCAAAGAGCAGACCGCGAAGATAGTAGGCAACCCCGACAGCGACAGCCCAACCGGGCACGAGACTCAAGAGAACGAGCAGGAGCCTTTGGCGCTGCCAACCGAGCTTTAAGTACCATTGACGACGCCTCTGAATCCATGCTTTCATTCCAGCCTCCCCTACGGACTGGCGTGGCGAAACGCTTCGACTGCGTGCTAAGGGTTGATGGATGGTAGGGTGTCACGAGCCGTGCATCGTGTCAAGCTCGTGAGCGTGGCTCCACCACGACGGGACGCTGTTGCTCGCAGAGGGCCAGACAGTTTCAACCGTGGCGCAACGTACTGAGTCCGCTGCAGACGGAGACCCGAGGATAGTAGTCGGGGCGTACCTTCGGTTTCGGGACCAATGCCGAGAGGCTGAATAGCGGTCGCTTATAGCGTTCCTGGGTCTTCGTCGAAACGGGTGCGAAGCTGGAAAATCACCAACGATGCGCCGAGGGGGGAGAGCGACAAACATTCTAATTTCGAAAGAAGCTTCGTGAGGTCCTCCTTCTCGAAGACCTTGACGAGCGCGGGCGGTTTGCAGTCGAGCGCCACGGGCAAACGAATCAGTATCGCGAGCTGCGGCAGCTTCTCACCGCGTTCCATCTGGCTGTGAAATCCAGTCACTTCCGCGGGCATCACCTGAGTCAACGCCGGCTCGCGTCGCCTCGCTCAAGGAACCACTCCCCCCTTGACACTGTGAGGTGTCTGATATCGATACGAACCGGAAAGGCAAACACGGCCAGCGCGAGTTCGCGGCGTGACGACACTTGATTCAAACGAAAGCGGCTCGCCCCGTGTGAGTGTCTTCCTGCTGGTTACCCGTTCGTGTATCATAGGATCGTGGAGGCGGTCGAACCGATACCATGATTCTTTTCATCCTTTTCACCACGCTAACGAACGTTCCCAGGGTAGCATGGAGTTGGTGCCGCGCACATGCTGAGTGGGTAACGGTACTCGGGTTGATCATCGCCACGCTACAAGCGTCAATCAATCAACGCCGGCGGCCTACTTGGTTATTAGCGCGTTTCGCATCGACGGGCACTTTCATACCAGCTTATTTCGTCGGGATAGTTATTATCTCGGCGACTGGACTGTTGGGCATCCTCTCCGGTGTGTCTGCGGGTAATTGGATTTCAGGCTTTGTAGTTGGGCTATTCGTTGGGATGTTAATCAATGTCCTGCTAATGCTTTGATGCTCTCACTAAATCCAATTCTTTGCGAGTCGTTAACCGTTTATGTGCCTCGATGAGGCTGGCCGGGCGTATCCAAGACGAGAGCCTCCAGATACTCGCTGAATCTCACGCCTGCGGGCGAATCGACCTCATCGTTCGACCCTCGCTGCTTTTTGCTTGCTCCGCTTCGCCATGCGACTCCTTTGGCGAAGTCTAATGAAGCGACGGTTGGTTATGCCCATTTTAGTCAGCACAATGATACCGTTTCCAAACATCAACTGAAATGCGATAGCGCCGCTAAGAAAGATGCGCTCCTCCGCGGTGGGAATTGTGTCGTGCAGCCATGCGATCGTCCCCTGATAGAGGATGAGAAGGCCCAGGCCGAGAAGGGTTGGGACATCTACGTAGTGAAAGAGAGCGAAGTATTCGAATGTATCAATCTCGTGAGCACGCCACAGGAGCACGTCAGTCAACCAGTATATAGCTACTGAGAGCAAAATCCCAATGAGGTAATAGAGAGGTATATCGTGAAAGAAAACGACCGCGATGCCGCCCACGAGCGCGCCAAGAATCGTAATGAGTACTAACACTTTTTGTTTTGTCTGAATTATGATTAATGCACTCAAGAGGAACGTTTGGATGACCGCCCAAATGTCCCACACAAGGAAAACCTCGCGCTTGCTAGGTGCGATCATCTGTACACACTTTGTGTGCGTATCCGCGTTAAGTGCGGTTATCGCACGCTGCAAGCGGTCTAGCCACTCACAATACCATTGGAAGTGGAATATCCAAATATGAAAGAGTGGAAATGAGTGCGGTGAGTGCTTCTCTCCGGCCGGGTGCACAAAGAGTGGCACGGCCGTACAAAAAAATAGGAAGAATAGGTGAAGGCCGGCAAAGACGGTTCCCCGCTGTATGCCCGCCAGTCTGCTGCGAAGTCTCTGCATGAGTTGGGACAGCGTTGGAACGGTATCACCTCCGTCATTCTAGGAGTGACGAACCGCAGGAATTCCCTACCCCCCGTCGCAAATTTTAACTTGGTCGATAGCGTGCAACCGAGGATTCAGCTCCGATCGGCTTGACACAAGTCGCTTCGCTCGCGGGACCCCAAATGGTAGCCGTCGTCAATCGGAATCGGGGGTGGGGCCAGACCTTAGCTTCTTCGTTTTAACGCGGAAACCACTGAATCAGCGTAGTTTATATGCGGCGGCATGGTGGCCTATTTAGGGAAGGAGCGCGGTGAGCTCTTCCTGATCGAGTATCGCTGGTTCGATGTTTCGTCCTCTCTCCCGGCCAGCTACCTGTTCAGAGACGTAGCCGCGGCCAGCGGCCCAGTCTCCGTCGAGTTACACTGGAGATTCATGGAGCTGACGCGCGCCGAAGTTGACAGGATGCTCCGTCACGCCGACGAAGTCCGAACGAAGTTGCGTCGTGCAACGCGTGAGCTGAAGCGGTTCGGTGAGGAAGTCATGGCCGCGCGAGAAGCGGGTCGAACGGCGGGTTCAAGCGGCGCGTCGGCCTCCGCGGAGTATCCATCCGATGTCGATCGATCTCGATGATCCGATCGCGCTGATGTTCGTTGCCGCGGCCGCACTGGAGCAATTCCCGCAGAGGAGTGTGCGGCGTACGGAGGCCTCGGACTCGGAGCCCCGCGAAACACGCGACGCCGTCACCCATCCTTTCGCTCACGGTCCGCTGTCTGTCCGTCTTCCCGGTCTGAATCTTGATCACCATCCGTACCAGCCTTCGCCCGCATTTGCGGGCGAGGGAACGGGGCGGTCGCGCCGATGCGCTCGTAGAGGGCGCGCACGTCGGCGGTGAGCTCGGTCAGCTCCTCGCGCATGCGAGATGTTTCGTTGTCGATCCGGTCCTGCGCGAAGCGCTGCTGCTGGAGCATCGCCGCGTGCGAGGCGGTCTCGCCGCGCGACTCGCGGCGTAGCGTGCGCATGGCGGCGAGAAGGGCACGATTGACTGCGAGCTGCTGTACCCAGTAGACGCGGATGCAGCGGAGCACCAGGCGGCGCAACGGGGTCATGAGGCGCTGCATCGGCGAGGGGAGGTTCGGCCGTGGCGATCCCAGGAGCGACTCCACGGCCATTGCCTCGGATTCAAAGAGACCGTTCTGATCGGTGGATAAAGGCTGCAGCGATAAAGGCTGCAGCGATGAAGCGTGCGGCGACGACAGTTGCAGCGACGACGGCTGAAGCGGATCCATGGTCACCTCCGCCGGCCGCGCGAACGCGGTCGACTCCATGTGATTGTCAAACGCGCGATGCGTGCCACGGCTCTCGTCCAGCAGGCGGCGCAGCAGCGGCCCTCGGGCGGACGGGCCGTGGAGCGCCTCGATGTCAACGCGCGCGCGAGCACCCACGGCTGCCGCGTTGCCGCGGTCGTTGTAAACGCGCGCCATCTGCTCCGCGGCGGCGACGACGTCAGGGTCAGCCCAGCGCGAGTGGGGTGGATACGGCGGTGCGCCGTTGCCAACCTCGACGATCCGCGCGGGCACCGGAAAGCTGTTCGACTCGTTCGCAAACTCGAGCGTCGATGAGTACGCCGTGCTGATGACCGGCTTGCCGAGGGCCATCGCTTCCGCGACCGTCAGGCCGAAACCCTCCGAACGATGCAGGGAAACGTAGCAATCGCAGGCCTCGAGCATCGAAAAGTAGTCGTCGCTCGTGACGTACCGATCGCGGATGACGATGTTCGCGCAGCTTGCAGCGGCTGCGCGCAGCGCTTCGTCTTCAGCCGCGTGCCGTTCGGCATTGGTGGTCTTGATGTAGAGCACGACATCGGTGCGATCAGGGAAGGCCCGGCGAAATGCGGCCACGGCCGCGAGCGGGTTTTTCCGTTGGAACACGCTGTCGTAATCGAAGCAGACCAGAAACAGGAAGCGCTCCGGCATCCCGAGCTCGGCGCGCGTGCGTCGTCGCACGTTCGGCACCACCACCGGCAGCGGGAACGCGCGAACCCGTTTCGTGAGGCAGCGGGACAGTGCCGCGGCGGTGAAGCTGCTGATGCCCCAGACCTCGTCGAGATAGCGCTCGTTCCCGGCCATCGCGGAGGGAAGATCCTCGACTTCCCACGCCCAGAGACCGATGTTGCGCGCGCCCGGCAGCAGTTGCCCGCGCATGCTTTCGAAGAACAGCGGCACCTGGTCGGCGTTGACGCAGATCAGGTTCGTGTCGAACGTCGGAGCCGCCGTGCCGAGGTCGCGGAACTCGCGTTGCTGCCGGCTGATCGTGCGCGTGAACGGCACGACCGCGTACGGAATCCCTTCCGCGGCGAGCGCGGCCACCACCGCGCGGACGATCTGCCCGGTGCCGCTCTCGGCGAAGGCATAGCCGTACACGTTGACGCCCGTGGGCAGCTTCCGGCCGCGCGCGGCCGGCGTCCTGATCGCATCAACCCTGGGAGGAATGAGTTGCGGAGGAATGTCGTGCTCGCGGATGCCCTGCGTCCGCGCCCAGTCAAGGAATCGCTCCGCGTCGACGGACTCGATGCGCGGAAAGGCGAGGCGCAGGTCCGCCCGGTCGCTCCAGATCTCGGCGAGCCAGGCGGGGACGCCGGGCGCGTACGTCGAGGGCCGCAGCAGGCGCTGGACGACGTCGCCGGCGCCGGCGCGCGAGAACGGATTGGGAAACGACGGCGCCCGCCCGCCCGCTTCGTCCTCGAGATAGGTACGGCGGAGCGCTTTGCGCGTCCGAGCGTCGAGAGGCAGTCCGCCGGCGGTCACCGCGAAACCGTACGGAAGCCCGGAGCAGCGGGCGAAACCGGCCTCCTCCAACGCGGCGGCGTAGCGCTCGCACAGCTCGGCCAGGAGCGGCGTTTCGCTCAGGAGGACGCGGGGCGACGCATGCTGATGCTTCGAAAGAAGGTGCCGCGCGCGCGGAGAAAAACCGCTGAAGTGAATGAAGCGCAGCGGCCGGCCGTTGACGTGAATGCGGTCGCCGTCGCGCGTCAAAACGCGATGTGGCAGGTTCCAGTAGGCGATGTTGTATCCGGGATCTTTGAGGATCACCGGCGCGAAGAGCGCCGGCGCGAAATCGATCCAACGCTGGTCGACGAACAGTCCCTCGGCCGGATCGCTCAAGCAATCGCGCCGCAGGCGTTTGCGCCACCACGGAAGAAACGACCTCGCCGCCTCGGCGGAGAGCGCGAGGAAGCCCAGGTTGTAGATGCCCGCCAGCAGCAGATCGCGTTCGTCCGGACGCTTGCCATCCCGCGGCAACGGCTCAGTAATGTGCGGCGTGAGGAGCATCCCGTGCTTCCGCGACAACGGCTCGAGAGGTCCGAGAGAGTCGAAGACCTCGATGTCGGGATCGAGATAGATGGCCACCGACGCACCGCGACCGAAGAGGTACTCGAACACCCAGGGCTTCACGGCCGTGGACAGCTCGGTGACGTCATAGATCGCGGCCATCGTGTAGAAGTCCGACGGCGGATCGAACGGAAGCTCGTCCGCGTGAATGACCTCGAATGATGGCTCGGGGGAAATGGTGCGGCCTGGATCGTCGAGAACGACAACGTGCAGGCGAGCACCAGGATTGTGACGGGCGAGACTGGCCGCGAGCACGCGTGCGTAGGCGAGATAGTTGCGGGCGACGATCGTGAACACCCGCGTTGCATTCGTCAGTGGAGCCTCTGACGAAGGGTTCGCGGCGGATGAGGGGGCGAATTGCAGGTTTCGTAGCGCGGCCAGCTCTTCTTCGCGAGCCTGCAGTACGAACTTGACCGAGGCCAGCTCCTCGTCGCGCGCCGCCACGATCTCCTGCACCGCTGCGATCTGCTCCCGCGTGCCGAGGGCCAGACGGTCGATTTCCACCTGAATGCCGTCACGCGAAGCACGCAAGGCCGCGGCGTCGGCGAAGAGCTGGCGTCGCTCGATGTGCGCGGCGATGAGGATCTCGGCGGCGTGCTCGGACACGAGATCGCGGTGCTTGTCATAGATGCGACGCAGCGTCGACGGATAGTCGTCCCGGCGCAGGAACCTCTGGTGCACCGAGTCGGGACGGATGCGGTACTCGAACGTCGGCCGTGACAGATGAACGAATCGCCAGCAGCGCGCCGCGGCCGACAGCCAGAAGTCCCAGTCCTCCCAATCGGTGAACGCGACGTCGTAGCCGTTGCAATCGCTCCAGACGGTGCGGCGCACCACGGCACATGCGTCGATGTAGTTGCTCCAGAGCAGCCGCGGCAGATCGAGCTCCGGCACGGGGATGTCGCCGCTCCGCGCACCGAACTCGCGGCGATCGCCGTAGACAACGCCCGCGGCGGGATCGGCATCGAGCTGCGCCACCGCCTCCGCGACGAAGTCCGGCAGCAGACGGTTGTCGGCGTCGAGCGGCAGGAAATGGTCGCCGGCGGATGCGGCGATCCCGCGGTTGCGGGCCGCCGAGAGACCGGATTGCGGCTGTTCGATCACGCGATGCCCCGCTTCGCGAAGCGCGGCCAGCACCTCGAGCGTGCGAGGCTGCGTCGAGCCGTCGTCGACGACAATCAGCTCCGCCGCGGGTGCGTTGCGCTCCACACTGGCCACGGCATCGATCAGATAGTCGCCGTCGTCGTGGCAGGGAATGATGACGGAGAGACGCGGTGGCTCCTCGGGTCGAGGCGCGCGTCTGCTCGAAGCTGCTTCCCACTTGCGATCGTTGCCGAGATCCGCGGCATCGTCGAGCGCTCCGAGGAGATCTATCGCCTCGGCGTTCGTGTAGTGCCAGAGGCGCGGCAACGGATCGTCGTCAGGTCGCGAGACGAACGAGTCCTCCGCGTGCAGACTAGTGATCGCTCCCGGATCGGCCTCGATGCCGAACCGCCGGCGAATCGTGGCGGCGAAGGCTTCGGGATCGCGTAGTAGCTGATTGGTGCTGACGAGCAGTGTCCGATCGGCGTGGCGCCGGTGGAAATCGAGAATGCGGCGGTTGTACCGCGTCCAGATGCGTGCCGGGTATCCGGGATGGGTGAGCCAGACGCCAGCACCGGTTCGGAGCATCGAGTCGGCGACTTCCCACGGATGCCGATAGAGGAAGAGAAAGCAAGCGTCGGATCCGAGGACATCGTCCCAGAAGTCGAGGAGCATCGAGGTGCGCGGGTCTTTCCAACCCCACGGGCTACCGGCGCGGTCGCGCGCGGCAACGAGCGCCGCTGCCGCGTTGCGGTGTGCCGGCAATGGCCCGTCGTCGAAGTTCTCGCTCTCCGTCCATCCCCAGTCGCGATGGCCGTCCTCAGGCGGAGTACACGCTAGGAGAATGCGGCGGTCGAGCTCCAGGAAGTCGACGTCCTCGAAGTAGCCGGCTGGATTCCCGCGGTCGGCCGGCACCAACTTGTCGCCCATCCGGACGTTCCATGCCGCGAGCAGGGAAGCGACGAGCGACGTGCCCGATCGGTGCATGCCAGTGAGGATCAGTCGAAGGGGAGGGGGCATCGGTGGGTCTCTGTTCCCTGGCTCACAGCGCTGGCATGGCCCGCAACCCAATTCTCACGCGAAGACGCGAAGAACGCGAAGGAAATCATCGCGACCTTCGTGTCTTCGCGACTTCGCGTGAGAAAGTTCTTGCGACCGCGGGCGCCGAACAGGCTCTCTGCGCGAGCTGTAGGAGAGCAGGCGTCCTCGCCTGCTCCCGACGGGCGTCCTCGCCCGGCGGTGGTTTCCGAAAGCGAACATCATTCGAACCTGTGAACGCGAGCCGTTCGTCTGTTGCTCGACAGCGTCGTATCGATCTGGTTTTCACCGCCAGGCCGTTGCGCGGCGCCGTTACGCGGCCGATTCAAGGCTCTCGTGAATGATTCGTGGATGGCGAGCCGCGATTCGCAATAACGCAAGCGCTGGTCCGTCCGGGCGCCGGCGCCCCTGTTCCCAGTTTCGAAGGGTATGCACGCTGATACCCATGGCCAGGGCGAACTGTGTTTGCGTCAGTCCGACGAATCGCCGAAGCGCGGACACGTCTGCCCCCGATTCAAACCGGCCGAGCATCAGGCGTTTGCGTACACGTGCGGGGATCGCTCCAGCCACTTGTCGAGATGTCAACTCCACCATTTCGGTCATGTCATGTTTCCCATGTATGTGCGATAGAGCGCACGCTCAGTTTCTGTTGCCCAACGAGCGCCGATGATACGCACGGTTTCCTCGTCTCGCTCGGTCCACACGAGTGGCTTCCTGTCAGGTTTGAAAGGTTAAGCGCCTTTCAATTCGCTGTCATCCTGAGGCTGCCGGAGCCGCGGTACGAATGTAGGTGCTTGCTTCAATTTAGTCTCGCGGCGAAGGACGCCGAAGGACCCCCTGCGTGCTTGCCGGAAAGGGCGGGGGGTGCGTGTCGCGTTCGCCGAAATCCCCCACACTTTCCGGCCTGTAGTTGGGGGTCATTCGGCGTCCTCCGCCGCGGGAATCAGATTGCGCAAACATCCACAATTCGTACCGCGCTTCGGCAGCCTATAAGGATGACAGATTGAGAGGCGCTCCTCCGCGTGCCCTGTAGTAGTCTCTGGCCTCGTTCCCGTGACCCCTTCAGAGAGCGGCGATGCCGCACAAAATCCGCTGAATGAGCACCACTCCATGACCCCGCCTGCCGGTGGGCCGACTGACGCTCATTCCGGGACAGACCGGCTGCGGGCGAAAATCCTCATCGGGTTGTGCTGCCTGCTGATCTACAACGCCAACCTGCGGGCCATCAGTGCCGGCGACGCCTACCCGGCGCGCTATTTGCCATTCGCGATCCTGCAGTACCACACCATCTTTCTCGATCCGGTGGCGAAGGTCGCTGCTCAGGGGCGAGGCGCCGGAGCGTTCTGGATGCTGCCTCGGCCCAGCGGGCACATCATCTCGATGTACCCCGTGGTGGCGCCTGTGCTCATCGCGCCGCTCTACCTTCCCGCGGTTGGTTACCTGCACCTTCGCGGCTGGACGGATGCGCGGCTCGATTATCTCGCGAGAGTCATGGAGAAACTCTCCGCCTCGTTCCTGGCAGCGCTCTCCGCCTCGCTCCTTTATCTGCTGCTGCGGCGACGGGCGAAGCCGCCGATCGCGCTGCTCCTCACCCTCGCGTATGCCTTCGGTACCACCACCTGGGTGATCAGCAGCCAGGCCTTGTGGCAACAGGGGATGGCGGGGCTCCTGGTGATCGGCGCACTGCTTTTCCTCACCGCGCCGTGTACCGCGCCGCGGGCGCTTGCGGCGGGGTTGCTGCTCGGGCTCATCGCCGGCAACCGTCCGCCCGACATCATCCTCGCGGCAATGCTCGGGGCTTACGGACTCTTCTGGGCTGGCCGGCGCCGGGCTCCGCTGCTCGCCGTCGCCGCGGCGGTGCCGATGGTCATGGTGCTGCTCTACAACCTCCACGTCGCTGGCAACGTCGGGGGCGGTTATGGGCTGATTGGCAAGGCCCGCTTCTTCGAACATCCCCTGCTTCCCGGGGTGGGCGGATTGCTGGTCAGCCCGACGAAGGGGCTGCTCGTCTTCTCACCCTTTCTGCTCTTCCTGGTTCTTGCCTGGCGGCACCTGCCGCGCTTCCGCGAAGATCGGCTTCTCACCCTGGCGATGAGCATTGCTGTCGTGATCCAGATCGTGCTCTACGCCAAGGCCGACTGGCGGGGCGGCGAATCGTGGGGACCGCGCTACATGACCGATCTCCTGCCGCTTCTCATCTGGATGCTGGTGCCGGTGGTTGCCGCCCTGCACGGCGTCGGACGGGTGTGCTTCCTGATAGCGGTCGGGGTGGCCATCGCCATCGAAGCCATCGGCGCCTTCTCGTACTCGGGCTCGATCGACCTCCCCATCTTCGCCGCTGACAGCGGTACGGAAACGCAGGATATGCGGGCCGCGTGGGACTGGCGGTATGCGCCGTTCATCACGTCGCTGAAGCACGGCCTCGCGCCGGCGGAGTTGACGGTGGCGGTGCGCGGCAGTCTCGACGCTGTCGAGAGCGGCGGGCACGCCACCGCCGTTGTCACCGCCGGCCAGGACGCCTCCGTCACGGGCTGGGCACTGGCCGGCGACGAGACGCCTTCGCAAGTGGCGGTCAGCATCGACGGTGGGCAAACCATCGCCACCAGCGTCTTTATCGACCGGCCCGACGTCCGCCGTACGGTGCACACTTCCAGCCCTGCCGGCTGGCGCATCCCGCTCGCCACGGCCGGCCTCGCTCCCGGCGAGCACCGTTTGACCGCCTTCGCCCTGGCCGTCGGGAAGAGGGAGGGACAGTACCTCGATGAGCGAGCGCTGACCGTGCGGATGCCGCCGGCGGCGGGCGGCGCCGCCGGTGATGTGAAGATGCCCGCCGACCTTGTCGCGGATTTCAGCACGGCCGCGGCACGAATCCGCGAGCACCAGCAAGGGCAGGGTTACTGGCTCACGGCCTACACGAGTGGGACGAAGTTTCAGGATCCGCGTCCGGAAATGAACACCTTTCTGACCGCTCTCCTCGTCGACCTGCTCAATCCTCTGTCTGCCACCAGCGGTCTCGAAGACAGCCTGCATGCAGCCCGTGCGCACCTTACCGGTCAGATCGAGTCCGGCGGACTGGTGCGCTACCACGGCCGGCCCGACGGTCCCGGCATCGGCACCCTCGGGTGCGTCATCACACCCGACACAGACGACACGGCTCTCGTTTGGCGGCTCGCTCCCGATCCGGACCGCAGCCGCCTGACAGCGGCACTGGCCACGATCGGCCGGTATCGCACACCCGAGGGCCTCTACCGCTCGTGGCTGGCACCGCGGGAAGCCTACCAGTGCCTCGATCCGGGCAGCGATCCGAACCCTGCCGACATCGCCATCCAGATGCACCTGCTGCTGCTCCTTTCGGAAGTGCGCCCGCAAGCCGGACATGCGCTTTGTGAAGCGCTTCGCTCCGTCATCGACGACGATCGGATCTGGGTCTATTATCGAAAGACGCCGCTGATCCCGATCCTGCGCCTCCCCGACCTCCGCCGCGCCGGCTGCGCCCTGGAACTGCCCGAGTCCCGGATGCGCACGGACGTTCCGGACCAGCAGATCTGGGTCTCCATCGTCCGGATGCTGGGGAACGAGATGGCCGCCGACCCCACCCTCATCCGGGCCATCCTGCGCGAGCTGGCGTGGGACGACTTTGCTCTCATCCGAACGAATCCGCCGCTCCTCTACCATAACGACCTGACGGCGACGGTCTCCCGTTACTATTGGTCCGAGGATGTCGGATACGCGCTCTGGCTAAGGCTCTATGACCGATATGAACACCCCCGTGATCCCCACGGCGGCTAAGCATTTCTCACACTCTCACCGGAATCGTCGGCCTCCTGTACGAAAGGGCGTGGCGAGAAGCGAAGCAATACTGTGAGAAATGCCGGCTAAAGCCCCTCCGCTTCGCTACCTTTCCTGTCTGCGCCCGCAGGACATCCTCGTTCTCCAGGGCACGCCCCTCCTCGGCGCCGCATTCGCGATCCGTCATCCCGGAGTGCGGGATCTCGCTCCGCTGGCCACTCTCCTGATCGCGAACGTACTGCTGGTGTCGCACATCTTCATGCTCAACGACTGGGCCGGCCTGACCACCGATCTGGCCGACCCGAACAAGGCGGCCCACGTCTTCACGGCCAGAGGCGTCGGGCGCGGGAGGATGGGCGTCCTGACGGCCGGTCTGCTGGTCCTGAGCCTTCTCCTTTTCAGCCGCCTCGGTCCGGTTACGCTCGGCCTTTCGCTGGCCATTGCCGCGCTGAGCGCCTTCTACTCCCTCCCCCAGTTCAATTGGAAAGGCAGACCGTTCCTCAACTCGGTGGCCCACCTGGCCGGTGGGATCCTGCACTTCCTTCTCGGCTACTCCCTGGGCAGTGCCATCGATCCTCGGGGCCTGGCCATCGCCACCTTCTTCGCCCTGATCTTCGCCGCCGGCCACCTGACCCAGGAGGTCCGCGACCATGAGGGCGACGCGGTCAACGCCATCAGGACCAACGCCGTCGTCTTCGGTCCTCGCCGTACGTTCGCCGCCAGCCTGGTCCTTTTCACCCTGGCTCATGTCCTCCTGCTCCTGCTGGCCCTCCAGGGGGTTCTTCCGCGCCCGCTCGCGGCCGTCGTGGCCTTCTACCCCGTTCAACTCTACTGGTCGATCGAGACTCTTCGCGAGGGCCTCACATACGCGAGCGTCAGCCGTCTGCAGGTTCGT
The DNA here is from genome assembly GCA_035482045.1 of Thermoanaerobaculia bacterium. Lineage (GTDB taxonomy): Bacteria > Acidobacteriota > Thermoanaerobaculia > Gp7-AA8 > Gp7-AA8 > JADGNZ01. The sequence continues at coordinate 59,510 of DATHRD010000102.1, read as the reverse complement.
TACCGGGTGCTGTACGCCGTCATCGGCCTGGCCATCGTGGCCGCGCTTTTCGCGCGCCGATGACGAACTTCGCGGTCGCGAGGTTGTGCGGTCGCGAGGTTCTCGGGTGGGTGTGCCGCGAGACCGCGCAACCGCGGATCGCGAGTACGGCACTCGAGCGGGTGCGCGCCGGCTGGTGTGCGGTGGAATCCTCCCGGAATGATTTGCACACCGCCAGGTCAGCGCTGTACACCGCCGGGTCGGCGCTGCACACCGCGAGGTCAACGCTGTGCACCGCCCGGTCGGCGCTGCACGCCGCCGGTTTGCACCGAGAACCGGCCGGTGTACACGGTGAATCCGCCGGTGTGCGTGGTGAATCCGCCGGTGTGCGCGGTGAACCCGCCGGTTTACGCGGTAAATCCGCCGGTGTGCCCGGCAAATCCGCCGGTGTGCGCGGTGAATCCGCCGGTGTGCCCGGTAAATCCGCTGGTGTGCGCGGTAAATCCGCCGGTGTTGCGCGGTGATTCCGCCGGTGTGCGCGGTAAATCCGCCGGTGTGCGCGGAGATTCCGCCGGTGTGCGCGGTGAATCCGCCGGTGTACACGGTGAATCCGCCGGTGTGCGCATGGCACCCGGACGCGTGCAGGGCAAACCCGATGGTGTACCCATCCAGTCGAACACGACCTGATTGAGCGTCTCTGCCTGCCGCCGCAAGCCAGGGACCGATGTGGCACAGACACTCTTGTCTGTGCTCAGACCGAAGCCGCGTGCCGTGAGCGCTTGCAGTCTCTCGAGTCGGGCGAGACCCCGCAAGACAAGAGTATCTGCGGCACATCGGTCCCGCTCATCGGCACCACTCCGCACACCATCGGCAGACAGGCTGCAGGCAATTCCACTCGTCGTGTGAGAGATTCGCGTTGAGGTCTCGCACCCTTCCCAGGCGCGTTTGCCCCACCAAAAACTTATGGTTGACATCGCTTCGAAGCTCTGCTATAGTTCCACACCTCGATGGGCTAGTTCGCTAACCCAGCGAGACTGGAGCCGGCGCTCGTGAGAGTCCCACGCTCCTGGCGGCCAACGGGTGGGACGTAGCGCTGAAAAATGTGCACGCTTCCATCCCTGCGGGAGTTGAGTGGTGCTCCTCCTGCCGTGGGCTCTCGAAGTGTGCGCACACTTCGGGTAACTATCAACCGGAAGAAACGGCGCGAGAAACGCCCGCTCTTCCAGCCGGTGGCCGCCTGCACTCGTGCACAAAGTGCTCGTCGTTCCCTCCGGCTTGACAAGAGATGGTCTCTCAGGAGGAGACGAATCATGAGCACCAACGAAACCAGACAACAAACCACGAATACGGCGGCCGCCGCGGACATCCCGCAGCCGGCGCCGGCATTGACACCCGAGGCAGTGGTCGAGCAGTTGCGCGTCATGCGCGGGCAGATCGGCGAAGTGACGCCTCTGACGACCAAGCAGCGAAAAGCTCTGCGCGTCGCCGGACGCACGACCAACCCGATTCTGCAGGCGTCGATCAACGTCATCGGTGCGCTGGATAACGTCGCGCAGGCGGTCGGCCAGCCGGCCGACAACGTGCGTCAGTTGTACGAGGAGTCCAACCGTTGGACGGCGGTGGAGGATGAGCTCCGGACGATGCTGAACGGCGTCGCCGGGGCGAACCTCATTCGCCGCCAGCGCGTTGCTCTCATCGCCGCGCAGGCCTACAGCATCGGTACGCAGTTGGCGCGCGATCCGGCCAACGCCGTCCTCGTGCCGCACGTGCAGGAGATCAAGCGACTGAGGAGCTTCAGCCGCCGCAAGAAGGCGGCGCAGGCTCCCGGTACGCCGACGTCTCCGGCACCGGGTACACAGGTATCTCCGGCGCCCGAACAACCGGCGCCTCAGGCTCCTGTAACTCCCGGCAAGACGCCGGCGTAACTTGTGATGGGAGGAAGTGAGACCGGGCGCGTGCAAACGCGCCCGGTCGTTTTCCTCAGGCCCGTGGAGGAGAATACAGAGATCTGCTCCGACAACCGAACACCGACAAACGGCAACGCGCTGAAGGCGCATTCGTTGGAGGGTGAAATATGAGAACGAGAGATCGCGAAAAGATTCTCGCCGAGGCGGGGAGAGGTCTCGAATCGATGCTCCGCCATTTTATGGAGCACGCCATGAAGGTGGAGGCGCTGGGAGTGATGATCCCCGATATGCCGCCCTGGGAGACCTTCGCCGGGATGCGCCGCAAAATAGAACGTTTGCGGGCCGGCAAGGTCCGCGGCCTCGATCCGCGAGTCCCGCTGCTCTTGCTCGCCGATGTGATGGAACTGTCGCTAGAGAAGGCGATCATCACGCGGTTGGTGGTCGCGGATATGAACGGTCAGACGGAGCTGGAGCGGAGTATCAACGAACGGTTAGTGGCCGAACGCCTCCGGCGCTCGGTGGCAGGCTTCCACGCCCTCAAGAAATCCCCCGAGGCCGCCGATCCGGAGAGCCCGGTAGCGGAGAAAGTCCGGCGCATCCATCGCGAGCGGAAGAAGGAGCAGGGACGGGGCCGCAAGCGGAAAGGCTGATCCGCAGAGGTCGCGGATGCACGCAGATGGAGGACGGTTTCCTCTGCGTTTTATCTGCGTCTGTCCGTGGATGGACGCCGTGTGATTCTCTGCCTTCTTTCATTGCGGCGCCGGCACCGGCTCGGTCAAGTGACGGTTCGGCTGCAGATACATCATGTGATGGGCGACGTCGAAGGTCACGGTGAAGCGGCGGAGCATCTCCATGCCGATCGCGGTGTCCGGCGTGCCTGGAGCCCAGACGTCGCGGAAGGTGAAGGACCCGATGTGGACGGCATCGAACACACCGGAGACGGCCTTGTAGTCCGTGCCGAGGCCGTGGCCGAGCGTCGTCTCGCGGACGTCCCGGCCGTCCTTCACGATCGCGTCGCCGACCGAGTCTTCTGACCCCGTGTCGATGCGCGCCCGTCTCACCACTCTCTCCTTCCCGTTGACGTCGATCGTCACGGGCATGAAGAGCCGGTGGTTGGTATCCTCGAGCGGCACCGCCACCGCGCCCGCCGGCGGGGCGAACGTTCGCCGGTCGAAGAGACGTACGGTGGAACGTTCGGGATCCATCTCGACGATGAACGCCTCCAGCAGGTCGGCGCCGATGAGTCCGTGAACCCACTTCGGGATGGGCACGCCGCTCAGATCGATCACCAGCGGCTCCGCGGCTTTCAAGTGAGCATCACCGACCGACAACTCGAGGGTGCCGACCCGCTGTGTGGAGACCCCGCCCTGGCCTGTTCCCTTCGTCGTGGTCCGGCCGATTACCTTCAGGCCGAGCTCCTTGACGATGAATGGATCGATCACAACGTGATGGGCACCCGTGTCGAGGCAGAACCAGTACGGACCGTGGCCGGCGATGCGCACGGGCACATAGAAAAGCTTCCCGTCACGCCTGGCCGGGATCGAGGTGAGCGCGAGAACCACTGTCAGAAAAGCTCGTAGAATCGTTTGCATGCGGGTACGTTAGGCGCGCCGAGCCTTGAATGGCCATGGAAGAACGATTGAATCTTCGTAGATTCGGGCCATTCACGCTCGATGTCGATGCCGAGGTGCTCCTACGCGGCGGGGAACGCGTGCCGCTTCAGCCGCAGCCGATGACCGTGCTGGGGATGCTCGTCTCGCGGCCGGGCCAGCTCGTCACCCGAAAAGAACTGCAGAGCGCCGTCTGGAGCGACGGCACGTTCGTCGATTTCGAGCAGGGCCTGAACTGGTGCGTCAAGCGGATCCGCGAGGTTCTCGGCGACGATGCCCGGCATCCGCGCTACATCGAGACCGTGCCGCGCAAGGGCTATCGTTTCCTCCCCATCCCGGCCGATCCGCGGTCTCCCACCCGACGCCCGCTCCGGCGCGTCGTGATGGCCCTGCTCCTCGGCGTCATCTGTCTGGCAACGACAGGCGTCTGGATCCGCCGACCTCCGGTAACCGTGGTCATCCTTCCGTTCGACAACTACACCGGCGACCCGGGCAATGAAGTGGCCGCGGCCTCCGCCACGGAAGAGGTCATCAACCGCCTCGGCAGCATCGATCCGTCCCATCTGAAGGTGATCGACCGCCTGACCGCGACGAAGTTCCGCCGGATGAACGAGTGTATCATCCACATCGGCCAGGCCCTCGGCGCCGAATACGTCATGGAAGGCTCCCTCCAGAAGAGCCACACCACCGCCGCCCTTTACCGCGTGGCCGACAACACGCAGATGTGGGCGACCGCCGTCGATTCCCGCGCCCGGAACGCGCCGGAGCTCATTTCCGCCCGGATCGCATCGACGTTTGCGAGACGGTAGGAGGGCAGGGGACGCCCGAAACTGCCGCTCACGTTAAGTTGAGTTTCCAGATACGACCGCAACTTCACGACCTGAGTTAACCTGAAGTAGACACGCGCGCTCAGTTGCCATCAATTAATCTCAACTGGACCAAACGTCAGCTTGTAGTCGACGCGACGCATGAACACACGATTTATGGAGCGTACTCGTACTCTGCCATCTTGAATAGGCCTACCGAAAAGGCCAATATTCGGAACCATCTTTGCTTTTTCATTGACGGCAAACTGTGGTATTCGCCGGTGTAATAGACCATAACTCGTTTGAAATGGGATTGCACCCGTGCGAAGGAGGCTAAAATACGACGGGTAAAAGATTCCGTCGTGCCCCGCGCTTTGTGCCGCGACAGTGATGGCTCGCGTGATATCGTACGAATGATCGGCAGCAAGGAACAGCATGTGAATCGCAAGATCAAGGCTTTCGAACTCCGTCACGCCCTCTTCATGCAGCACTTCTGTGAGATCGAGCAGGACGAGCGGTCGGGTCGGAACGAGTGTCGCAACAAATATCTCATCCTCCGCTGCCGCACGGCACTCGTGGACGCACGTCTCGAGATCCGGTGATGCGTACATTATCGAGCAACGCCCTGAGTCCAATCGCCCTCTTCCAGTGATTCCCGTCGGCGGGCTGTCATATTCCGCAGGGTTGGCAGCGTCGGACGGCTTCAGCCGGAGCCTATAGAAGGCTTGGTCCGGCGCAATCGTGACTTGGGGATATTCTCGGAGTATTCGACTAATGACCTGCTGGCGCGTATTAGGTTCCTGAAGGGCTTTTAGCGGTTCAACCTCGCCGACCATGCAGAGTCGAGGCCCGTAGCGAAAGAATCCGATGCCGAGTTTCTCTTCAAAGATCCGAATGTCGGATTCCAGCCAGGCGCTGGAGCGAATGCTTGTTTTTCGATGTTCGTTGAATTGAACGAGTGGCGCGCCGCCATATTGCGTCCTGTGCAGTGTGCCGTGGACGAAGAAACTGGAGGCGAGACGCGCGAGCTGCTTTTCATCGAGTTTGCGTCCTAATGTGGAACCGCAGCCCGGACATCGGGTGTCGTCCTCAACGCCTAGGCTTGCCGCGGTTAGTCGCAAACCTTCATCTCGAAAGCAGTTCGAGCAGACATCCACCTAGGCCCCCTCTGTCGCGTCGTTCCGCTCACTAACTTTCTTCCGCAACGTCTACCCAGTCTCGGCTGCCGCGGACGGCGTGTAATGTCTATGATACGCGGAGAGCGGCCAGTAACGTATTCAAAGGTCACCTGGTGAACGACGGTAGCAAGACGATCGCCGGTTATACCGTACTGGCTCTGCACGACGTACGCGACCTCAAAGACGACCGACTGCGATACGAGGGCAATGATCTCGCCGTCTTCGGCGCTTTGGATCAGTGCTTACGCTGCGGCGTGCTGCCCAGCGTTGCGGTCGATGAAGAACGACACGAACACATTGGCATCGACCGCGACACGCCGCATGTCAGATGCGCCCTCGCATCTTGCGCGCAGCCGCTACAGCCTTCACCGGGTCCGGTTCGCCGTGTTTGATGAAACCTGCCAGTTCCCACAATAACGGACGTTCGGTAGTGATGGCGACCTTGCCGCCGCGGACTTCCCATGAGAGTTTGGCGCCGGGCTCCAGGTGGAGCGCATCGCGGACTTCCTTCGGTACGGTCGTTTGTCCCTTGCTGGTCATCGTCGATACAGGCATGTCGGTCGCTCCTTACGAATGTTACCGCATGTAAGCGTGGCGCCGGCTGATGAAAGGGCTTATCCGCAGATGACGCAGATGAACGCAGATAGAGAACGGGGTTCATCTCACAACTGCGCGTAGAACCCGGCGCCCAGCCTGCGAAACACCAGCCAGCCCGAGATCAGCGCTGCCAGGGCGCATAGCGACGAGATCAGGAGGTCCTGCGGCGCGGGAAGGCGGCCGTAGTAGATCGGATCGCGGACGATCTGGAGGAGGTGGACCAGCGGATTGAGCCGGACCAGCCATAGGTATCTCTCGGGCACGATGCTCATCGGATAGATGATCGGAGCGAGATACATCAGACCGAAAACAGCGGCCTGGTAGGTTTCCTTGATGTCCGCGAAATAGACAGATAGTGACGAGAGCGTGAGGGACACGCCGAGCGTGAAGATGCCGAGAATCAGAAAACTCACGGGGAGAAACACGGCCGCGCTCGAAACGGGCGCACCCTTGATGAGCATGATGATCGCCAGCGGGATGCAGGAGATGGCGAGGTTGGCGATTCCTGAAAGAGTGGCCGCTACGGCGAAGATGCTCTTGGGGATTCGGACCCGCTTCATCAGAGGTCCGTTCCAGGCCATGCTGGCCATCGAGTTGACCGTGGTCTGTGAGAAGAAGATCCAGGGAAGGTACTCGGACAGGAAGTAGACCTCGAAGTGCTTGATCGCGAAACGGAAGAACGCTGAAAACACGACCGTGAAGATCAGCATCATCAGCAAGGGATTGAGCATCGTCCAGAGCACGCCGAGGACTGACCGTTTGTAGCGGACGGTCAGATCGCGCATGACCAGGCTGCGCAGCAGATGCTCGTGTGCCACGAGATCGCGCGCCTCGTCCAGAAGCGATACTCCCGGCCCGGCGGCATTGTGAAATTCGGGAATGGCCGCGGCAGCCACGGCGGGAGAGTCCCGTTCCACTGTAGGGGTCGTGCTCATCTCAGTCCGGCATTCCGATCGACACGCTCCGGTCATGGCGAAGCTCGTGGAAGGCGCTTCGCTCTCCGTATGCCTGGATCACCTCGTGCGGATTGCCGACCGCGACGATCCTGCCTTCCTCGAGGAACACGGCCCGGTCGCACAACTTTTCGATCGAAGCGAGATCGTGCGACACGAGGAGGATCGTGCATCCGCTCTTGTGAAAGCCGCGGATTCTCTCCTCGCATCGCTCGCGGAAGGAGGCATCGCCCACGGCCAGGATCTCGTCGAGCAGAACGACCGCCGCGTCGACCGCGGTGGCGATGGAGAATGCCAGCCGGGCCACCATGCCGGTCGAGTAGGTGCGGAGCGGCAGGTCGATGAACTGGCCGAGACCTGAGAATTCGATGATCTCGTCCGCGCGCGCTCTCATCGTGCGCTGGGATCGCCCGAGGAGGGCTCCGTTGAAGAAGATGTTCTCGCGGCCGCTGAGCTCGTGGTCAAACCCTGTTCCGAGCTCGATGAGGGGAGCCACGGAGCCGCGCACGACCGCTCGTCCAGCGGACGGGGTGATGACGCCCGCGGCCACGCGCAGCAGCGTCGACTTTCCCGCGCCATTGAACCCGATGAGCCCGAGGCATTCCCCGGGTTCGATGTCCAGAGAAACGTCGCTCAGCGCGGCGAATGTCTCGACGGCCGCTGTTCCTCGGAGTTTTCGCACGAACCATTCTTTGACGAAGGGAATCCGGGTCGCTGGAAACCGGACCGTCACACCGTCAAACTCGATCGCCTTCACAGCCGGTCCTCGATGGGGTTGGCGCGGCACGGGGTCGCACGAAGCGGCTCTGGGTTGGGGATGGGCAGGAGTCTCGCCGCTCCGAACGGCGATGCCTCGTGCAGGGCATAATCCGGTTCGCCGCGCATGGAAGGCGCGCATTGTAACGGTTCCAGATTGTCGTCAGGAGATCGGAGACACATGGCCACGCGGAGACTTGATCTCGTAGTGATCGGAACCGGTTCGGCAGCGTCGAGCGTGGCGATGCCATGTCGCAAAGCGGGATGGACGGTCGCCGTCATCGACGAGCTGCCGTTCGGTGGGACCTGTGCCCTCCGCGGGTGCGACCCGAAGAAGGTCCTGGTTGGAAATGCCGAGGCGATCGAATGGGCGAGACGCCTCCGGGGAAAAGGGATTCGAGACGAGGGTCTGCACATCGATTGGCCGGAGCTGATGCGATTCAAACGGTCGATGATCGCCGAGGTGTCGGAACAGAAAGAGGAAAGCTTCCGCAACGCGGGAATCGAAGCCTTCCATGGTCCTGCACGCTTCACGGACAGGACGACGCTGGAAGTTGCCGGCCAGCGCCTGGAAGGCAGGCACGTGGTGATCGCCAGCGGAGCCAGGCCGGCAACACTGGGAATCGCCGGCGAGGAGTTGCTGATCACGAGCACGCAGTTTCTCGAGCTCGAGGAGCTTCCCCGCCGGATCGTCTTCGTGGGCGGCGGGTTCATCTCCTTCGAGTTCGCGCATGTGGCCGTTCGCGCGGGCGCTCAGGTAACGATCGTTCACCGCGGGCACCGGCCGCTGTCTCTTTTCGATCCCGATCTGGTCGACCGTCTGATCGACAAGTCGCGCACCGTCGGTATCGACGTCCGCCTCGGCACCAGCGTCACGCGCGTCGAACGTGCGGAGGGCCGGTTGATCGTCCACGGCCGGGATGATCAGAAGGAGACTCGCATCGAGGCGGACCTCGTCGTCCATGGCGCGGGCCGTGTACCGGCGGTCGATGACCTCGATCTTCAGGCCGCCGGAATCGACGCGGCCTATGGACGGATCAAACTCAACGAATTCATGCAGAGCGTATCCAATCCGGCCGTCTACGCAGCGGGAGACGCCGCTTCGTTGGGTCCTGCGCTCACACCGGTTGCCGGATACGAGGGACGCCTCGTGGCGGCCAATCTTCTGGAAGGGAATCACCTGCGCCCGGACTATTCGGTGATCCCGAATGTCGTCTTCACGATTCCTCCCCTGGCCAGCGTGGGGCTGACGGAAGTCGCTGCCAGGCAGCGGGGACTTCGCTTTCGAACCAATTTCGTCGACACCTCTTCCTGGTATTCGTCGATGCGCGTCGGCGAGACACACTCGGGCTCGAAAGTCCTCATCGATGAGCAGACAGACCGCATCCTCGGCGCGCACCTTCTTGGACCGGCGGCGGAGGAAATGATCAATCTCTTCGCGATGGCGATGCGCAGCGGAACCACGAGCGCGCAGATCAAAGAGATGTTGTTCGCCTATCCGACCCACGGTTCGGACCTGGCATACATGGTTTAGCAGACTGCGCACATTCGCCCCAAAACGCGCTACCCTTATGTCAACCCTAAAAAACAACGTGGAGGCCCTTCATGAGTGACTCCCCGAAGTGGACGCGTCGTTCCTTCCTCGAAGCGGTTGGCCGCGCCGGCGGCGCGGCGGCGGTGTACGAAACGATGACGGCGATGGGGTTGCTGCGCGTGCCGTCGGCATTCGCCGGCCCACCCAAACTTCCCGACGGCAACGGCAAGCGCGTGGTCATCATCGGCGCGGGAATCGCCGGACTGACCGCAGGCTATGAGTTGCTCAAGGCGAAGTACGACGTGACCATCCTCGAAGCGAAGCCGCACGCGGGCGGCCGCAGCCTCACCGTGCGGCGAGGCGATGTCATCCACCAGATCGGCCGCGATCCGCAGGTGTGCAAGTTCCATGAAGCGCCCGACTTCTATCTGAACGCGGGTCCGGGACGGCTTCCCTACCACCACACCGCCATCCTCCACTACTGCAACATCCTCGGCGTTCCGCTCGAGGTCTACACGATGATGACGCGCGCGAATTATTTCCAGCGCAACGAGTCATGGGCCGGTGAGTCCATGGTGAACCGCCGCATCGCGAACGACACGCGCGGCTGGATCTCGGAACTGCTGGCGAAGGTGGTCAATCGCGGAAGTCTCGACGCCGAGTTGCAGGCGAAGGGCGTCGACAAGAAAGAGTTCCTCAGCCTCCTCACCGTGTTCGGCGACATCGATCCCGCCGACAACTACGACTACCTCGGCTCTTCGCGTTCCGGTTACGCGGTGCAGCCGGGCATCGAGTCGTGCGGCACACTCCTCCAGCCGCTCACGCTCGCGGATCTCGTGTCCTCTAACTTCTGGATGGACCGCTTCTATCAGCCCGAGGAGTACGAATGGCAGCCCACGCTCTTCCAGCCCATCGGCGGGATGGACAAGATCTGGCACGGCTTCCTCCGGACGCCGATCGCGAACCACATCACGTACAAACGCGAGCTGGCCGGCGTCTACAACATCAACGAGGGCGGGAAGCCGATGGTGCGCGTGATGCACCGCCCGTCGGGCAGCAGCGGCAAGGGCGAGGAGATCATCGCCGACTGGTGCATCTCCACGATCCCGCTGCCGATCCTGGCCAAGGTGAACGACAACAACTTCACCGATGAGTACAAGGAAGCGATCAAGTCCGTGAACTTCGCCAAGACGTGCAAGGTCGGCTGGCAGACCAAGGACCGCTTCTGGGAAACAAAGGATGAGATGTACGGCGGCATCTCGTACACGACCGACAACATCACGCAGATGTGGTACCCGTCGTGGGACTACTTCGGCAAGAGGGGCGGCATCCTCACCGGCGCGTACAACTACGACGACGACGCGGCCTATATGGCCTCTCTGGGATTGAGGCAACGGCTGGATCTGGCCGTGAAAGGCGGCCAGCGGCTGCACCCCGGTTTCGCGAGCCACGTCGACGTCGACCTCGGGCTTTCCATCGCCTGGCAGGACGTGCCGTATCAACTCGGCGGCTGGGCGGATGACTGGACCTGCGACGATGACGTCTACCGGCGTCTCCTCAAACCGGAACGACGGTTCTGGGTGGCCGGCGATCAGGTGTCGTACCTCTCCGGCTGGCAGGAAGGCGCGGTGCGCTCCGCGCTCCACGTGATCGGCGGAGTGGCCGGACTGAAGGTCGACAAGACGATGCTCCAGGCCGCGCAGATGCCGATGTCGAAGAGGAAGGCACCGGGTATCAAGAGGAGAACGCGCGGATTGCCGTAGGGGTAAGGGTTTCTGGGGTTTGGGTTTCTGGGTTGCTGAGTTTCTGGGTTGCTGAGTTACCGACGAGCTAGCGAACGGGCGCCGCGTTAGCGGCAGAAGAAGGTAGCCAGGGGTGCGAGCGTCTTTTGCGAGCAACCCCTGGTACGAGGTACATAGTTTCGGTGCCGCGTCAGCGGCACTGGAAATCGCGACACATCTTCGTTTGATGGTCCAGTGCCGCTGACGCGGCACGACTTGGATTGCCGCGATAACCAGGGGTGCTCGCAAAAAGCGCTCGCACCCCTGGCTACCTTCTTTGCGCCGCTATCGCGGCATACGCAATCGATGTTTTTCAGCGAAGCACGCCACTAACCCCATGGCGGAGCTTAACGCCCAGGCACCCAGCAACCACCGCTCATGCATCAGCATCAGGAGCCCGGGAAGACGGTCAATACACCCGCTTTGGCATCAAACGAGAACGTGCCACCGATGTAGGCCGCGAGCTCGGACGACGCCGAGCTCACGCTTCCGGTCTCGTTGTTCGTGTTGAGATCGTGAACACCCTGGATGGTCAGATTCGGAGGCACGCCGCCACCCTGCGACGGGTACATGATCGTCGCTGTGAGCATCGAGGCGGCGAAACTGACGCTGCCGGCGGCGTTCTCCCGTTTCATCGCCACCAACTGCACCAACTCGCCAAAGGAGTCCACCGCCGTAGTGCCGACGTACTGCCAGTTTCCAGCGGAGTCGTTATTCTGTTGATTCATGAGGGGCGGCAACTGAAGCGTGAACGAGAGTGGCGTGGCCATGGTCTTCCTCCTGGTGCTCTACTAGAGGAGTGACGGCGACGCTCGTTTCCCTACCCCCTCCGGTGCGGGAGTCGGGGGTCGGGAGTCGGGAGTCGGAGCGACGCGCTGTTTTCCAGTCCCCGATCTCCGACCCCCGACCCCCGACTCCCGCGGGCTGGACGGTGATGCGATGTGTCGCTACGTCCGCGGCTCATGGACGACTCCGTTGATCGGATAGATGGCCGGAGCTGACGCGTTGGCACTACGCTTTCCTCCCGGCAAAATAATTCGGCCGTAATGCCTGAAAGCGATACTATTCACCGGCGCATCCCTATCCGAAGCCCAACATTTGTGACCCTGCCGGTGGCGTGATCAGAGGAGAACTCATATGGCTGACGACCCCAAACCACCCAAAGAACTGAACATCGGCCTCACCGAACTGCATTCGGCGATCACGGCCCTGCACGAAAAGATCGACAAGATCTCCCGTCCGCAGTGCTACGAATGCTCGTGCGGCCCCTGCATCGGGCCGTGCATCGTCAACTACTGTCAACCGTGTCATCCCTGTCAACCCTGCTATCAGTGCGTCTACTGCGTTCAGTGCTATCGCTGCGTGGCGTGCCAGCCGCAATGCCAGCCGTGCGTCGTCACGAACTGCGCGCAGCCGCAATGCGCGCTCTGCGTGCAGTATTGCGCGCAGTGCAGCGCCCGATGCGTGCAGTGCACGGACTGCGCGCAGTGCACCAACTGCACTCCTTGCGCCGGCGCGTAATCGCCTGCTCATGAGGGGTCGGGATGCGCCAACCGACACCGGCAGGGTCCACTACAATTCGAGACGTCATGAAGAACATCCGGCTCAGTCCGTCCGCAAGCATCACCACCACGCAGTCCGGCGTCGTTCTCCGGTCGGACCTCGGGACGTTCCAGCTCCACGGCGAAGACGTTCGCCTCTTCGTCTCACAGATCGTTCCGCTGCTCGACGGCACGCGCGCCGCCGCGGCAGTCGCCGCCGCCCTCACGGACTACTCCGCCGAAAGCGTCACGAACTTTCTCACGCTCCTGCAGCAGAAGGGGCTCGTGGAGACGGTCCCCGAATCGGATCAACGACTGGCCGAGGATCGGTTTTTTCAACTGTGGGGGAAGGGAGACGGCGCGGCGCTGGGCCAGATCGCCGAGGCGCGCGTCGCCGTCGTCGGACTCGAGCCGTGGGGCGCGGTGGCCGCGATCGAGCTCGCCGCGACGGGCGTGCGGCGTATCCATCTCATCGACGACCGAACGGTGTCGGATGACGACATCCTGGCCGTCCGCGCACTGGCCGCATCCGACCGCGGCCGTCCGCGGCGCGATGCCGTGCGCGACGCGATCGCGCGTGTCGCCATGGACTCCCGGGTCACAACCTCTCCGCTTTCCATGGGCGGCGACGAGCGTTTTACCTTCGACGAATCGTTCGATCTTCTCATTACAGGCCTCAACGGCGACGACGTCTACGAACTCCGGCGCATCGCGGCGTTCGCGCACGAGAAAGGGCTGATGTCTCTCCACGGACATCTCGATGGTTTCGAGTCGTGGATCGGACCGGCCGTGATTCCCGGCGACACGGCCTGCTGGAACTGCTTCCGACTGCGCAGGCTCGGCGCCGTGGACTACGTGCAGTCCGCGCACGAGATCGACGCCTCGCTCAGCGCGTCGCCCGGCCAATCGCGCGCGCGCTCGTACCTCGCGCCCATGGCATCCCTGACCGGCTCGTCGATGGCCATGGAGGCGATCAAGCTCCTGACGCGTTACACCGACACGATCGTTCCCGGACGCTTTTTGCTGCAGAACCTCGTCTCGGGCGAGAGCTCCTGGCACAAGGTGCTGCGGATGCCCTGGTGCGACGTGTGCGGCGGCTCCTCCGGCTCGAAAGAGAGCGGAGGCGAACATCGCAATCTCTCCGAATCGAAGGATGCCGAGGAACTGAAAAAGACGCTCGAGGGCATCGTCGATCGCCACGTCGGTATCATCAAGATCCTGACCACGGACGGCGGCACGGCGCCGCCGAACGACTTTCCGATCACCGCCACGGCCGTCGTCTCGACCTACACCGAGGGGGCGCAGCGGCATGTCAGCGACCCGATGATCGGATCAGGAAAAGGACTGACGAGCGTCGATGCGCTCATCGGTGCCGCCGGTGAAGCGATCGAGCGCTACTCGGCGTCGCGTTACCGAAAGAGCGACATGCACGTCGCGGCGACGAACGGAATGACCGGCTCCTTCGTCGATCCCCGCCGCCTCTGCCTCTACAGCGACGAGCAATACGAGCAACCCAACTTCCCCTGCGCCCGTTTCGACGAGAACCAGACCATCCACTGGACCCGTGGCTGGTGGTTCGGCACGGCGGAGCCGGTATGGGTGCCCGCGCTTCCGACCTACTTCAACTTCGAGGTTTGCCAGCACGAGTTCTTCTGCCAGGTCTCGTCGAACGGGCTGGCGGCGGGCGCGGACGTCGACGACGCTTCGATGCGCGCGCTCTTCGAGCTCGTCGAGCGCGATTCGTTCATGCTCACGTGGCTCTGCCAACTGCCGTCGCGGCGGATCGTCCTCGACGACTCCGTCGAGCCGGGGGTGCAGGAAGTCGTGCGGCAGCTTGGCCGCCGCGGCGCGGAGATCGAGCTCTATCTGCTGGACGGTACGGATCTCGACGTGCCGGTCGTCATGTGTCTCGCGCTCGGCGGCACCGCGCCGGCCGGCGCCGCCGCGCTACCGGCGGTGAGCGTGGCGCTGGCCTGCCACCTCGACCCGCGCGTGGCCGTGCGCAAGGCCATCCTCGAGCAGAGCCACGTCGGTCCGTATCTGACGCGGCAGGTTGGACAGATGAAGGCGCTGGAAACGCCGGCCGACGTTGAGACGCTGGACGACCACGCCGCCTACTACTTCACTCCCGAGCGCCTGCCGATCTTCGACTTCATCCGCCGCTCCGGCAGGCCGCCCATCGCTTACCGCGACCTGCCGCCGTGCGGTGAGGTCTCCATCGCCGCGTGCGCCGCGAGGCTCGAACATGCCGGCATCAAGGTCGCCATCGTCGACGTCACCTCGCCTGATCTCCTGGAGTCGCCGTTCCGTGTGGCGCGGGCCATCGGACTCGACGTTCAGCCAATCCATTTTGGCGAGCGCCACCGCCGGCTGGCAAATCCGCGGCTGACGAAGCACAGCGGCGGGCGGCCGCTCAATCCGCATCCGCATCCGCTGGCGTAAGGCAGAAGAACGTGGCCGAGCGGGACATCGACGTCGCGGCGCTCTATCACCTCAACTCGTCGAACGTACGCACGACGCCGGGGCAGCTCCCTCCCGATCCGGAGCGCAAGCCACCTGTGCAGCGCGTCCACCCTGGGGCGCGACGCATCATGCTTCCCGGCGCCGATCTCGATATCGCCCGCCCTCTCGGCGACGCGCTGGCCTCGCGCAGGTCGCTGCGCGACTACTCCGACGAGATTCTCCCGAAGCTCCTCCTCGGCAAGCTCCTCTTTGCCTGCGCCGGGGTGAACGGGACGCTCAGTTTCGAAGGGATCACGCTCGGCGCGCGCACGTATCCCTCGGGCGGAGGACTGTATCCGCTCGAGATCTATCCCGTGCTCCAGCGCGTCGAGGGGATTGCCGACGGCATCTATCACTACGATCCCTTCGCGCACGAACTGGAGGAAATCCGCGCCGGAAACTTTCACGACCGGTTCGCGGCCATGACGTTCGGTCAGGACATGCTGGCTACGGCAAACGCGATCCTTTTCATCACCGCCGTCTTCGAGCGCTCGATGTGGAAGTACGGTCAACGCGGCTATCGCTACGTCTGGATCGAGGCGGGCCACCTGGGCCAGAACCTCTATCTCGTCTCCGGGGCGCTCGGCCTCGCGCCGGTCGCTCTCGGCGGCTTTTATGATGCCGAGGCCAATGCGCTCCTCGGCCTGGGTGGCGCCGAGCAAACGATCTATGCGATCTGCGCCGGCCTGCCGCGGAGCTGACGATTGCGGATCCTCCTCTGCGGCACCAACTACGGCTCGTCCTATCTCCGCACGCTGTACGGCAACGAGACCGGACGGCTTGCCGGAGTCCTGGCGCGGAGCGAGCGCTCGCGCGCGTTGGCCGGGCAGTGCGGCGTCCCCTTCTATGCCAGCGTCGACGATGTACCGGGTGATGTGGTCGACGCCGCCTGTGTGGCCATCCCCGGACAGGCGGGGCGTGAGGTCACCTCGGCGCTGCTGAACCGGGGAATCCACGTTCTGGCGGAGCATCCTGTCTATGCCGAGGACGTGGCGTGGCATCGCCAAATGGCGCGTGCAAATCGCGCCGTGTATCACGTCAACGCTCACTACTCCGACATCGAGGGCGCGGCCACGTTCGTTTCCGCGTTTCGGGCCGCCCGCGTGCGTTCGCGGGTGCTCTTCATCAGCATGATGACGAACCCGCGCGCGCTCTACTCCGCGATCGAGATCGTCGCGCGCGCCCTCGGACCGCTCCGTCCGTTCACGCTCGAGCATGTGCCGTGGGATACCGGCTCTTTTTTTCATCTGGCGCGGGCCATCGTTCCCGGCGCCCCGCTCACGTTCCAACTGCAGCGCATCAGCTCGGAGGTTGACGACGGCTCGGCCAACTGGGTCAGCCACAACCTGACCGCCGGCTTCGAAGACGGCGTTCTCACTCTCGGCGAAGCATCCGGACCAGTCGGATGGCTGCCATCGCCGCCGTCGCTCCCAGGTCTGCAATCGCAGCAAGGGGTGGAACTGTGGGCGCGGCCGATGTGGCGGCTGCTCGCTTCCCCGCCGCCGACGTTCGGCGACTACGCCGGCTGGGCGCGCGACCGCGCCAACCGCATCGCCCTGGCTCGCTTCGCCGCCGAGATCGAGAGCGGCATCACGCCGCCCGAACAATCCGACGAGCATCTTCTCGGCACCAGCAAACTCTGGCAGGCCATGCTCGGGGTCCAGTCAGCGCAGCCGTTCGAGGTTTGATCCCTGCACACCTACTTGTGGAGGCCTTTGCTAAGTCCCACCGCGCTGCTGGATTTGTATCGGGTCGCGCGCGAAGGCGCGCTCGACAGTTCAGCCCCGCGCTCTGCGCGGGGTTTCGGTTCCGTACTTAAGGATTGCGGCCGCGGAGGCGGCCGCTACAGGCTCGAGATTGTCGATGGAGATATCGACGTTTGTCTCAGAATCCGCACCTTGCCAGTGGGCTTGTCGCGGCCGCCTCCGCGGCCGCAATTCCTGACACGACGCGAATCCCCGTGCAGAGCACGGGGCTGGATTGTTTACCGCGCCTTCGCGCGCATGACCAACGTAAGGGTCCAAAAGGTCGCGCCTCACAACGTCAGGCGCGGCTGGACACTCACTTCCGGGAAGCTGTGCAAAGCAGCCTCGCGGTTCCGAGGGGGCCATGGTGCGCCGGACCGTGCGATGCTGTACCTTTCTAAACAGTCGGCGGTTCGAGAAGATGCAGAGTCAAAGGGTGGCGTCGCTCGGTGGGATCAGGATGGCTGGCGTTGTGGCTGCGGTTGTGCTGCTCGTGGCCGCGCTCGTCGTCCTTGCCAGCGGGGATGTGTTCCGGTTCGTGACCGGGCTGCCGCGTGGCGAGGCTCTCAGCGCGCCTGACGACGTACACGGCGCGGCGCGCGACGATCCGATGCCGTTTCTGATCTCGCGCAACGTGCTGGAGGTTCGGGTCGGTGCGCCGGTCACGGTGCGGGAGCTGCTGGAGGGGAACCGGCTCAACAAGCCGAACTTGCGCCGCCAGGTTCTCGAGCAGCTCGGCAATCCGTCGCTCGACTCGACGGTCGCGGCCGGAACGACGGCGCGGCTCAATCTGACACCGGAAGCGGCGGACGTTCCAGCCACGTCGACCCAGGGAAAGCAGCGGTGAGGTATCTCTGCAAGGACTGCTGGATCGCGCACACGCCGGCGACGTTGTTCGCGCGATGCCACGTCTGTGACGCCAACGCGCACATTCAACGTCTCGACCCGCTGGAGTCTCTGGCGGCCCCGGCGCAGCCGGTTCCCGGCGAGCGGCCCGAGCTTGTGTGCCGCCGCCATCCGACGGAACCGCTCGACATCTTCTGCGGCGAGTGCCGGCGCCAGCTTTCCCCGCGCGTACTTCTCAACGACCGCAGCGTGATCGCGGTCCTCGGCGCCACCGGTTCCGGCAAGACCTCGCTGCTGTGGGTGCTCAATCAGCGTCTCCGCGGGGCGAACGGACTGCCGTTGCAGATCCGGCAGTCATTAGGCGACAGCGACGAGCAGCTCGAACAGGCCGTGAGGGACCTCTTCACCTCAGGACAGGCGCGGGTTACTCCGCGCACGGATGCCGTCGCGCGCAACTATGCGTGGGAGCTGATGACGACCGTGCAACGGCCGCGGCGGTCGGCGCTGGTGGCGTTTCACGATGCCGCCGGAGAGGTGTGGAACGACCTCGACCGGTTGCCGCGGGCGGAATTCGAGCGGCTCTACCGTTACCTCGACCTCGTCGGGAGTGTGATCTTCCTCGTCGACGGCGAGAGACTCGCGGAGACGCTGATGAATCCGCGGGGCAGGAGACCGACGGATCAGGCGCAACAAGCCGAGGCACAGGAGATCGCCATCCTCGACGCCATCGAGCGCCGGCTGAAGCTGAGGCAGAGCGAGACGCCGGTTGCTGTGGTCATCTCGAAGGCGGACGTGCTGTGGGACGATCCGCGCTGGGCGGTCTTCCGCGGCGAGAACGACGCTCCGATCGCGGATGTCCATGTCGCGGCGCGGGCCTTGCTCGAAGCCGCGGGCCGAGGGGCGATCGTCAATGCCTTCGATCAGGTGTTCGGAGCGACAGGCTACTTCGCGGTTTCCGCGTTCGGCAGGCGTGTCGTGGCCGGCGAGCCGCTGGCGTTCGAGGCCATCCGGCCCGCGCGGATCGAGGAGCCGCTGCTCGCGCTCATCGGGAACGAGGTGGCCGATGGGATTGCGTAGGTTCACGCTCTACCACCGGATCTTTGCGCACGATGCCTCGCCCGGAGTTTCCGGCGGAAGGATCCTGCCGATTGGTGAGCTGGACGCCAGAGCGGTCGTTCCGGAGTCGATACTGCATTCTCTTGACCAACTCCTGGAGAGCATCACACCCGAGGGAGACGCCACTGCCTACGCCGTTCAGCGCTTCCTGATTCCGGAGGCGGTCGGGTCATTTGCCTGCCTGATTGTCTGTCACCCATTTCATCGCGATGGCATCGAGCGGCCCGCGTCGGTGACGCACGCCCGGATCCTCCGCGTCGATTCGGCCGAGGCCTGGCTCGACGTCGACGCGTTGATCCGTCTGGCCGACGGGTTTCCCATCGATGCTTTGCGTGGTCCTCTCGGCGGCGATTTCGCGCGCTTCCTCGGCGAGAACGAGGCGGCGGTCGACGTCGCAGGCTGGAATCCGGCCCGATTCGAGGATGTGCCACGCCCCTTCGCACGCCAGGTGGTCGGTGCGTGCCTCTCGCGCTGGAGCAGAAACGAGGCGATGTTTCACATCGATCCGAGGGATTCGATCGAGCTCTTGTCGGATATCGCCGCGGCATGGTCGGTCCTTCCGCTGTACGCGCAACTGGTCTCGCCGTTCAGCCTGCATGCCCAGCGGGGGGCTCGCGTGAAGGCGCTCTTCAGCACTCTTGCGCAAGCGAACGATTCGGAAGTCTCCGACGGTCTGAAGCGATGGGCGGCCGAGTACGTCGACTGGGTCCATGACCGGCCGGACGACGTTCGGCTGCTTACGGAGGATCGGGAGATCCGCGATCTGAAGACGCTGGAGGAGCGGTTCCGGGCCTTGACCGCCGAGGCGCGAAACGTGGCGAGCGCCCCAAGGAAGGCGGAAGAAGGTGCGATGAGCAAGCGGAAGCCGGACGCGCCGGCGCGGACCATCAGGCGGGGAGGGCTCGATCAGGAGGCCGTGGCCGCCATCAACAGGGAAGTCAGGAGCGCCGAGGAATCGCTTCGCGCCTATGTTGACAAGCGGGTCGGCGCGGCCGGCGCCGGCAAAAGAGTGGCGGGCGCGCGAGGCGATGGCAGCGAAGCGGCTTCCGCAACCTCGTTCCGAGGGCGCATGCATCGCTGGCCGCCATGGGTGCAGCCGGTGGTCGCCGCGGTGATCGCCCTCGGCCTCATCGCGGCGCTCGTCTATGTCCTCATGCAGGGGCGCGCACGCGATGCTCGTCTCGATGCGTTGGAGAAGCGCCTTGCCAGTGTCGAAACGATGCCTGCGCCCGCTGCCGCCTCCCACGGGCAGGCAACGGCGGCTCCGCCGGTAACCGAGGCTGTGCATCATTCTCCCACCCCGGCCACCGAGTTGCCGGGAGACGGGTGGGCGCTGCGCTTCCAGTGGTTGAGCGAACATGATCCGCAACGTCTCGGCTCGATCGTGAATGCGATCGTCAAGGGCGACGAGGAAATCGCCATGCCTACGGAAACCTTGAAGCCGTTCACCAGGATCCGCGATCTGCTCGCGGCCGGAACCAAGATCGAGAAAACCGATCGCGCCCTCCTGCGTACTCTTCTCGTGCAGTGCATTGCCGACCAGGCAGCGAAGCCGAACGATCCGAACGTCGTTTTCGACGGCAGGTTCGACGGCATTCCGAAGGTGCTGTTGAACAAGGTGAAGGGCCAGCTTCACGTCGCGTCGAAGCCGAGCGGCAAGGAACAGGCGGACTTCGAGTCGGAAGTCATCCTCCGTTGGGCACAGGAGAAACGGCTCTGACCATGTCGTTCCGCATCGAGCACGCATTGGTCATGGACACCGACCACCTTCCCGGCGGCGGCGGGTACGCAGTGGCCGGAATGTCGCCGGGGGTGTGGGAGGGGGAGCGCGTCTTCGTTTCGGAGAACTTCGGGATCAGCGACTTCCTGCACAATCCTGAAAATGCGCGCGTCTACTTCAGCGTGCTGCGCGTGCCCGGCGGCCGGACCGCGTTCGTGCGGCGCTTCGCGAACGGGACACGGCGCGGTGGCGCGCAGAACCGGATGTTCGTGCACACGCTCTTTCTCGACGACGCGCTGCTGGCGGCGCTGCACTACCTGCCATGGATCCTGCCCGATCAGGCGCTTCGTCTCGGGGGGCGCGACATCTATCTCACGCTCGACGTCGCGCCGCTCGTCGATGCGGGCTTTCCCGCGCTCGAATGGCATGGCGGCATTTCGGACGACGCGGCGTTCGAGCAACTGCGCGTCCGCTACGAGCAGTTCGGCAAACGACTGGCGCAGTCGGGAGAGTACGCGGGGCTGGACGGTTTCGGGATCGTCGCGGCTGTGATGGAGACAATCCGGGCCGGACGGCGGGCCGCGCTGCCTCAGGGCATGCTCTTCGAGCAATTGTCGCTGCTGGCCTGGTCGATGCTGCCACCGCCGGACCGGCTGGCGTTGCCGTGGACGCAGCACGACGGCCGCAATACATCGACGACCTTTGGCATCGCCAACGCGGAGGCACCCGGGGACAGTCCGTTCGTCGACGTCCGCGCGCGGGCTTCGGAAGTGACGCGGCGCACAGTGACGATCAACACGCGCTCCGTGGAGAGCTGGGCGGACCTTCATGCGACCGCGGCCCGCCTGGGCATCAGCTTCCGTTCGGGGGACCTGGAGTGGTGGCTGCGGTGGCGCGATTCGCTCGAGGATCTGCTGGTCAATCCGCTGGCGCCCGACGAGCAGCTCATCCCGAAGCTGGAGCGCGTCGCGAAATCCGTTCGGGCGGACCGGCGCGAGGCGTGGGTGGATGAGCGGGAGGTCCTGCACTTTCTCCTGGCGCTCGTGAGCCACTCCATCGAGATGGGACAACAGCGCGAGATCGCCGTCCGGCGCTGGAATGGGCTGTTTCAGAGGACGAGCATCGCGGAGGTCGTCTTCCGCCGTCCGCCGTCCGACGACTGGCTCGACGAAAGCGAGAAACAGATTGGCGCCGATCTCGTGGCCGAATGTTTCATGGCCGGATCGGAACAGCTCCCCGCGGCCGCGGGCACGCGGGCGGCCGTCGCGGCGTGGCTGCTGCAAGGGCGGCGCATGGAGAAGGTGCCCGTGGCGACGGCCGGCCGGCTCATCGAGCGGCTGGCAAGCGACCGCTCGGCGCTCGCCGGCAAGTTGATCGATGCCGTGCTCCTTCGATCGAGGGCGCTGCGAGAACTGGCGCCGGTGCTGCCCGCGAAGAAGCGCGAGCTCGGCGGAACGATCCTCGGCATCGTCGTTTCGGCCGCTCGTCGCGGCGACAAGGACGCCGGCTGGTTCGCGGAGCACATGCTGCTTCCGCAGCGCGAGATCAACAACGAGCTCTCGCGGCAAATCAGCCGAGAGGATGCCGAAGCCGTGGGGCTGGCGTTGCGTGGACGGCCGGAACCGTATGCCCGCTTCGCGGCCTGGATGCGGCCGGACGTCGCCAAGGCGCTGATCAGTCAGGTGGAAACGTGGCTGGCCGCGGAGCAGCAGGCGACGCTCCCGGTCGTCCGGCAGATCCTCGAGCTCGTGAACCGCCGCGACTTTCCCAAGGTGGCGGTGGAGGAGATCGCCTTCATCGCGGCAGAGGCAGGAGAACCGACCCGGCTCTGGCTGCCGGCGGCAATCGACCTGGCCGAGGCGCTCGACGCGGGCAACCGAGTCCTGGAGGCGCGGGCCTTCACAGCGCGCATGCGGAAGCTGGCGCAGCGGGCCAGGCAGCAGGACAAAGTCGCCGTACGGCAGGTGGGCGCGGCGCTACGGCAGCTCGCGGGCGAGCGCCGTCGCGCGGGCATCTGCATGCGCGAGCTGGTGACGTTCACGCGGCCGTCGTGGATCTCCGCGGGGCAGGCCCTCTCGGAAGCGCTGGAGGCTGCCATCGCCGCCGGCTCGGCGCGAGCGGGCGAGTGGAGTGAAGTCGTGGCGGAGCTGGTGACGATGCAGCCGCAGGGTGGTGTCGCCAGTCTGCTCCGTGCGTTCTGGGAGCGCCTCGCGTCCGTCGACTTCGGCGTCGTCCCCGAGTCCCTCATCGACCGGCTGGAGTTCGTCGATGATGATGCGGCGCACCGGCTGGTGACCCGCTGGCTGCAATCGGTGCGGGCGCTTCCGGCGCTGGCGACCGCCGAGCGCTTTCTCGACGCGCTCGGCGTCATGGCCTCGGACGAGCAGTACGCGGAGCTCGAGGCGGAGCGGTCATGGCGCGAGATCGAGCGCGGCGTGGCGGATGCCGGCACGCTCTGCCGGCTGGAGAGCGCGCTGAGCGTAATGCAGAAGAAGAAAGCCGCGGATGTCCCCGCGGCCATCATATCCCTGACCCAGCATCTCTCCACCGCGGAGCGCGCCGTATGGCTCGTGCAGCTCGCCGCCACGGACGAAACGCATCCGGTCACGCGCCGGATCATCGAAACGCGTTTCCTTCCCGCCGTTCTGCCGCGTCTCGACGGGTCTGACTGGAGAGATTTCCTCGACCAGGCCGGCGACGATCTCTTCGTACACGGCAACGTCCTGCTGACGGTGGCGCGCGAGCTGGCGCTGTCGACTCCCGGTCCGGCGCTGCGCCGGGAGTTCGAGCGCGGGTGCCGCGCTCACGATCGCGAGGACGCGATCGATGGGTTGACCGGAGCCGTGCCTCGGGGACTGGTCGAGCAGGCGTCCGTCTGGTTGCGGGGAGACCCCGGGTCATGAACACGATGCGCTGCGAGCAATGCGGGCGGTTCGTGGACGGCAGCCTTGCCCGTTCTGCCAGAGCACTCGCGTGCGGCCTCTGAACCCGGGCGAGACGCCGTCGGATCCGGTGGATACACAGGTGGCCGAAGCAGGTGTGCCTGTGATGCCGACGCTCACCGTTGCTCCTGCGATCCAGCCGGCAACCCCGGACGACCCGCGTACCGTCGTCGCTCCTCCTCCGCGGCTCGATGACGTCGACGTGGAACCGGTAAGGCGGCCGCGTCCTGTTCCTGCGCCTGCGGATCAGGCGCCGCCGGCACCCGCGCCCACCGCGAAGGCGGCCGAGATCCGTAATCTGGCCGAGTTCGAAGCGCTGCTGACGGCCGAGAAGTTCGAGTCGATCGTCATCTGCGGGCTCGGGAACTCCGGCAAGTCGGAGATCGCCAGCGGTTTCACGCGCGCCAACACGGCCTTCCGGCAGAGGGCAACAATCTCGACAGTGCGTGGCAGCTCGGGGGTACCGTACGCGCTCGGCGGAACCGCGCCGGGGGAAGTCTGGTTTCAGATCCTCAACACCGCGAGGAAGCTCGTTTTTCTCGATCCTTCCGGCGAGTTTTTCCGGAAGATCTCCCCGACCGAGCGGCAGCGCCTGCGGCTTCCCGACATCACGCCCGAATTCTTTCAGTTCGTTCGCGTGGCCGTGCAGCGGCTCGCGGGCATCGTGCTGGTCGTCGACCTCACGCGCACGCTCGACGACATGGCCGAGTCGCCCTGGCAGGACCAGGAGCTCGACCTCGCCTACACGCTTGCGGCCCTGCGCTGGCTGCGTCACGACAAGGCGGCTGCGGTCGAACAGCTCGGAGTCACTTCGTTGATTGCCTCTCGTCTGCTGAAGCTGCCGCGCTTCGACGTCCCGGTGCTCGCTCTCTTTTCGAAGGCCGACAAGCTTGGAGAGATGACCAACGAGCTGCCCTCCTCGTTCGCGCGGCGCAGGTTGACGACGCTGTTCGGCGCGGTTCACTCGCATGCACGCCGCTATCGCTTCGACTTCGTGAGCACGATGCACGTGGTGAACGGGGTCGACCGGCAGGCGACGCGGCCTTGCGGCGTGCTGCTCCCGATGGAGTGGCTGTTCGGTGCTCCCTTCCGCTGGATGCCCTCGCTCCCGACGCGGTTTCTCCAGGGTGGATCGTGATGAGCGGACCGCGTCATCCGGAGTGGCGATGGTTCTTTCCGTCCGTCGCGCTGGCGGCGCTGCTCTGCGCAGGCCTGGGCTTCTGGTGCTATCACGCGACGACGCGATCGAGGAGCTTCGCGTCGATGAGCGAGAGCGCCCGAGGAGAGCTGGGCAAGCTAAAGGTTCTGCCCCGCGCCACCGCGGTGGAGGAAGGGCAGTGGGTGTCGGACGGCTTTGGAACCGGAACTCTCATGGCACCGGCCGGGCCGCTGCCTTGCCGCGCGGCCGTCGACCGGCTGCCACCGGCGGAGCGGGGCGCGGCGTCCGCGGCATTCAACGCCATGGGATCGGGCGATGCCGAGACGAGCATCAACGGTCTGGCACCGATCGCTGACCAGAACCGGTCGAACCTCCTCGTGGCCGACCTGCTGGCCACCAGCCTGGTCCGGGCCGAGCGCTTCGCCGAAGCGGACCGGGTCATCTCGCAAGCCCTCGACAGTACCAATCTCGACGAGCGGATCATCGCGGCGGCGCGCGCGCCCAACACGACGCTCGATCTGGACGACGCGCAGTTCTCCACGGTCATCCACCTTCATCATGCGCTCGGAATCGCGCGCCTGTCGGAAGCGAGCTCGGGAGCTCCGTGGAAGGCACTGAAGAACGTCATCGGCTCGGTCAAGGAGCTGAGCAGGAAGCGGCTGCTGGGGACCGTCAGAGACTCCGCCACCGCGAGCAAGCTGTTGATCCCCGCACCCGGTTGCGCTCCCGGCGCCGACAGCCTCTCGTCGTACGACCTCTACAACAACCTGATCATCGGCTACGTGCGCCATCCCGATTACACCGACACCGACGGAGACCGGCAACGGGAGTTTGAGCATGGCACCAGGACCTCGCAGGGAGCGGTCAGCCAGCTCCTCGTGGCGCAACGGGATCGGGCCAAGAAGAACGGCTGGAAGAACGAGGCCCAGCTCTGGGCGCTCTCCAACGCCGAGCAGGTGCTCGAATGGCGCCGGCCCGACGACGCGCGTCTCGACTTCAACATCGTGCAACTGCTCGATTGGTGGACGTCGGCGGACCACTGCGGCGACGCCTGCACGCCGGAGTTGCTGGCGGGCCTGCGCGGTGTCGAGGACGAGCTGGTGGAAACGGCCGTCCATCGGCGGAACGTCGCCACCGATCAGCAGCGCGAGTTCGCCGTCGGCATGACGCGCATGGTGGCCCAGTCGCATATCGACCGCACGAAGTTCGCCTCCGACCTCGACGGGCTGCGCGGCTGGCTCCCGCCGGAGAAGGCCGGAACTGTGGACGACCTCGTGAACGCCGAAAAGGTAAGGACCATGCTGCCGCAGTGGATCGTCGATCCGCAGCCTGAGGCGGAGCCTCCATTCGACAAGCTCGGACGACGCGCGGAAACGTGGCGTGCCGCCGCCTTCAGCGACTTCACCGCGGCCGCGGCGACGTGGGCCTCGGCCCGCTCGGCCGAGGAGAAGCGGCAGGTTCTCGTGGCCAGCCGCCAGCTCCTCGGCACCACGGCCGCCCCTCCTGAGCTGCAGCGACTGGCGAACGAATTGCCGTTCGGTGCGCATGTGGCCGTCATGCTCAGCGCCTCGCGCCTCTGGTGGGTTTTTGTTGCCCTGGCGGTCGCGCTGCTGACCTGGCTGCTGATCGTATGGATTCTGCTGCAGGTTCGCGAGTGGCGGGCGCTGCGCAAGTCGTTCTATAACGTCGAGCTGGACTACCAGCGCGGCAGCGGGGAGCGCCGTCGCTGACATGCTCAATCTCCTCAGCATCTCGAGCCTGTTGCTGCTGGTCGCGCCTCTGTTCATTCTGGTGCTGGCCGTAGCGGTGCGCTCGCGCGTCCTGCTGCCGGCTGGGCCGCGTCTGCTCGTTCTCCTCTATTTAGTGCCGGCGCTGACGCCGATCGCCATCAGCCTGATCTGGCGGATTCCGGCGACGCGGATCGTCATCGAATTGCGCGGATTGGCCTTCCGCGCGCCTGAAGGGGAGACGCTTCGCAAGCCGGTCACCGAGCGCACTGCGGGCAGCGGGCGGCTGCTCATCGGCGAGGTCTCGACGCGCCGCCACACGCAGCCGTCGTCCTTCGGAACGCTGGTGTTCCGGCCGCACACGGCTCAAGGCGACGAGAAGGGGATGCTGACGGTCGAGCTGCCGCCGCCCCAGGCACGCGCAGGACTCATCAGCGTCGAAGGGCAAGGTCTGCTGGGGGCGGTCGCACTGGAAGACCACGATCAGATCTGTATCCAATCCGACTGCTGGACGTTCAACCTTGCTGGGAAGTCCTTCAGCAATGGCGCCGCTACGGTGCAAATCCCGTCGAGGCAGGCCAAGCTTCCGGGCATCGACTGGAGCTTCACCCTGCCGTGGGCGCCGGCAATCACGGCTGGATCGCGCACCTACTCGCTCGACGCCCTGGCCACGCCGAACAGCGGCCCGCAGTCGTCGCGCATCCGCTCGTTTCTCTGCTATGCGAATCCCGGCCCGCGGCTGCGCCTCGTTCCACTCGACGCCGGCGTGCGCCTGATGCGGGGAGGCTCGGCCGTGACCGCGGACGCAACGGCCGGCGTTGCCGACGGTCAGCACATCGCCATCTACTCCTGCCCCGCGCAGACGCCGGGATTCGAGAACCCCGGCATCGTCGAGCGGCGCGGCATGACGTACCGCGCCGGCAAGCGGAGTTTCGCGCTCGAATTCGACACGCCCGAGGTCCACTCGCTCACGGTGAGCGAACTGGACGCGCTGCGCATCGCAACGGGCGACGACACAAAGGCGAAAGTCGTCGGTCTGTCGATGGGTGACGCACAGATGACCGAGCGTGGCCTCTACTTCAGCGGCGCAAGCGAGTCGGTGGCGGTGCAGGCCAGCTCCAGCCTGGAGCTCTCGCGCTTCTTTCCGCGCGACTTCCAGCCGGACTTTCGCATCGTCTCGCCGCGCGGTCCCACCGACGCGACCTTCGGTCACGACGCCTGGATCGGCGCCACCGACCTGGCGGCGTTCCGCATGCAGGTCTTCCAGCCGCCGCTGTTGCTGCTCCTGATCGGTCTCGTGCTCCAGCTCGCGAAGGTCGTGGCCGCCTACGCTGGACGCTTCACGAATGGACAGGCCCTCGTCGCCGGCGCCTTAGAGACACTCGTGGCCATACGCCTCCTCGTCGGCTACCGCATCTGGGCGATGCCTCCTCACGTTCTCGCGGGGGCGGAGCTGGGCATCCTGGCCTGGATCGCATTGCCGTGGATCTTCCTTGCGGCGAGCGTTTCGGTAACACCGTTGCAGCGCAGGGAGCGGTTGGGCGGCGTGTTGACCGCGCCGTGGCTTCCGGCGATGGCAGGCCTCGTCTTCTCGGCCGTTTGCTGTGTGCGCCTGAACGGAGGCGCGCGCGGCCTGGTCTGGGTCGCCTGTCACGTACTGGCCGCCGGCGTGGCGCTAGTGCGCCTTCCGGCCGTACGGACCCGGCTGATCGACGGGTCGAAGCGGCTGATGGATCGAGCGGTTCCGCTGGCCCGCTACGCCGGGCCATTCGGTGATCCCGAGATCCTGCCGCTTCTCCTCGCCGCTGCGGCGTTTTCCGTCATCCGCATCGCACTGGTGCTGTTCGGCTTCAAGGAGAGCATCCCGATCGGCGGCGCTCGTGGGTCGCTCAGCGCGCTGCACGTGCCCGCCGCGGCAATCCTGGAGGGCATCTTCCTCTGGACGGTCCGCCGGCGAATGGCGCGAGATCGCCGGCTGCGCGGCTCCGATGTGGCGGCGGCCATCATCCTGATGGTTCTGGTGTGGTTCATTCCTGCTGTCGTCGCCAGCGACATAGGTCTGGCATTGTTGAACGTTCCGGTGTTCGCGTTCCTCTGGCTGGGTTGTGTTCGCGGTGCCGGCGAGCGCAAGACGATGGACCGGCGCCAGCGCATCCTGCGACTCATCCCGGCCGTGCTCGTGGCCGGAATCGTTGTGGTGATCGGCGTCGCGCCGGCGTGGCGTCTGGTCATGCCGCTCCTCGGGAACGAGGAGTCGATGCTGGAACGGGCGTCCGACGCCAACTTCGCCCGTCTGATCCACTTCGCCGAGCCCGACCGTCTCCGCGAGCTGGCAACCAAGCGGGGAGAGAGCCTGGCCGTCACCTCGGCGATCCTGCAGCGATACATCAGCACGGGACTCACCGGGCGCGGTTACGGCCGCAGTGAGATGAGCCCGCAGCTCGGCGACACGGCGTTGCGCGATTTCGCGCCCGCCGTGTTCATCGCCGCCGAATGGGGACTGGCCGGAACGCTGGCGATGATCGTGCTCTATCTCGGATTCCTGATGGCCGGCCGCACCGTCGCGCCGTGGCGCTGGCCCGATCAAGCGGCGCCGGCGCGTTCGCCGGCCGGCGCAATGGCGTACGTCGCCGCGGCGACCATCGCCATCGCCAGCATCTACATGATTCTGGCGAATCACGAGCTGCTGCTGTTGACGGGGAAGAACGCCTACCTGCTCGGTCTCGACTCCGCGGGCGACATCCTCGAAACGATCTTTCTCCTGCTGGTGATCGCCTTCGGCTTCGCCGCCATCCGCTCCGACGAAACGCGAAGCCTGACGCTGACCGTCCCGAAATCCCTCGTCGTCCAGGAGAGGAACCCGTGAAACGGATCCTGATCGCCGTTGGCGCGGCCGTGGTCATCGCCGTGCTGTGGTCGCGGCAGACACACGAGCCGCTGACGTACTACTCGTCGCGCAGCTACGTGCAGCGCGCCAACGAGATGATCCAGCGTGGGGCGCTCAAGTACAACTGCCGCACCGAGCAGATCGAGCTCGCTCCGGGCCGGGCCACGCGGGCGGAAACGACGTGGTTCGAAGCCAGCTATCTGAAGAACGACGTCGACCTGTTCAACCGCAACCGCGAGCTATTCGGGCACTTCTTCGTCGTCGACGACTGCACCCTGCGTGAGATCAACCCCTTCCTGCGGACCGTGCGTCTTCCGTTCGCCACGAGTGTGCAGTGGCTTGGCAACATCGAATACTCGGGTCCCGGCTCCGACACCACGCTCTTTTCCTCGAACGGACGGACCATCCTTCTGAACCGTTGGGCGCCGAAGCAGCCGTACCGCGAAGTGACGACTGTCGTCGGCGACACAACCGACGTCTCAGGCAACGCCGTTCACTTCGACTTCGCCTCAGGCGGACAGGCGCCTGCCGCCGAGGTTCACTCGGTATTCGACAAAGCCATCCTCGAGCAACGGGTGAAAGCCTCGCAGAGCGCGCAGGTGCGGCTGCTCGGGTATGGAGTGCCCGAGGGGCGCATCGCGCGGCTGCAGTCAGGGGACTGGCTTCACCTCGAATCGGCCGAGCAGGCATCGAAGTCGGAGACGTTTCTCTTCGTCGGCGAGCGGGTCTTCGACCGGCTGAGCATCGTGCGCACGCGGAACGCACGGCAGGAACGGACGTTCTCGGAGGAAGAGCCGCTCCTGCGCTGGGTGGGCGGCGAAGAGCGCGACGAGATGCTGACGTTCGGGGAAGGCTTTGCGCGCAGCATGTCGAATGCGCTGCAGCAGCTCACGCCGTCTCACGCGCGCGAGCTCACCAGCGCCTTCGACGTGCAGTTGTCCATCGACCGCCGCCTGCAGTCGTCGCTCGACGCGGCGTTCGGCGATCACTGCCGCAAACTTGCCTCCGATGTCTCCGGCGGCGAACCCTTCGCGGCCTCGATGACCGTGATGAACGGCAAGAGTGGTGAAGTGCTGGCCGCCGTCAGCTTTCCCTCCAGCTCTGACCTGGAATCGCTCCGGCCCGTCAGCGAGGAGGAGCGGCGGCGCCTGCTCGTCAACCACAACCTGAAGCGCCACCCCATCGGCTCCGCCGGGAAGCCGTTCATCTATGCGTCGATCGCCACGCGGCAGCCGTTCCTGCTCGATCTCGTCATCGACCCGCACCAGCCGGTGGAAGGGCCGAACGGACCGGAGGGACAGCGCGAGATCCTGCAGTACTACGTCCCGAACGGCTACAAGCTCTGGAACCACGGCGACCGCCCGATGGATTTCGAGTCGGCGCTGGAGCGCTCGTGCAACAAGTTCACGGTCGATCTGACCACGCTCGCGCTCGCGGCGCCGCGCGAGCCCGTCGAGCGCGGCACGCGCACGCTCGGCCAGATCTTCACGCCGCTGGCCGGCGTGGCCTGGCCCAGGCCCGGGAAGCACAGCGGCATTCACATCGGCGCCGAAGAGCTGACGTTCCCGCCCGACCTCGGCCCGCACATGAACAACGAGCAGTCGCGGCCCGTCCAACCGCCCATCGACACGCCGGCCGTCCTCACGCCGGGGTCGCTCGAAAGAGTGGATGAGGCGCCGTTCGTCGAGACCTACGGCGAGATCACCGGCGTGCGCACGTATGCCGGTCTCGCTCCGCCCGACGTCGACGCGGAATCACCCGATCGGCTCGGCAGCCACGCGCTGCAAACGATGCAGTACGACCTGCGGCCGTGGCGCGCACTCGTGGAGCGGCTGGCCGCGGGTGAGAAGCCGGCCACGGCATGGAAGGTTCGCGCGGCGTTTCAGGCTGTTTCGCCGGAGCGTGTGAACCTGCGCTTCAATCAGGTGACGGATCTTCGCAACGAGCTGGTGAGCCTTCTCCTCGGCGGTTCGACGTCGCAGTGGACGAACCTGCAGCTTGCTGAAGCGGCCTCGCGCCTCGTGACGAAGCGGCAAGTCGAGGCCTCTCTCCTTCATGCGCTCAATCCGGCCGGGCAGCAGCAACCTGCTCCGCGCGAGAAGACGGTGTTCGGAGCTCTCGCGGTCAGCGATGCCGCCCGCGAAAGCGTTCTGCGCGGGATGCGCCGCACGATCCTCGGCGCGCAGGGAACGGCCGTCGGCTTCGCCCCGCGGGTTCACGAGCTGGAGAAACGGTATCCCGGCTTCAACGTCGCGGCCTTTTCGAAGACGGGGTCACCCACGGTCATGCGCCCCGAGACCAGGCCGGTGGCCGCGGCGTTGCGCGGAATGATCCGCGGCGGGCGCCTTCTCTATCGCGATGGTGCGATCTGCGTCGCCAATGGGCGCGACGTCGTTTCCTATGCCGCGCCGGGGTCCGCGGCACGCCTCCGTTACCTTGCCGCCATCCAGAAGGCAGCACGTGATGCCGCGTCGAAAGCCGGTCAGAAGACCACGCCCGCCGCCACCGCGCGGATCGCGGGCTTCACGGACCGCTTTATGCGCTACCGCCAGCATCTGGTGTTCGCCGGGCCGGCGGCCGTCAAGCTCGATGCCGGGCTGCCGATGCCCTTCCATGTCGTCAGCGGCGAGCTGGTCATCAACCGCGATCACCCGATCTTCGATCCCCAACTCGAGACCGACTCGAGCGCCGTCTATGTGCTGACACTCGTAAAGTGGCGCGGTCAGGGTGTGGCTCCGAACACCCTCCCCACACCCGCGGACCTCGACAGTGATGACGCGCGCGTTGTCACCGTCGTCATCTACCTCGACCTGGGCCCCGGAAGCACCATCGCCGTCGAGACCGCGCGTCAGCTCGCGCCGATGCTTTACTCATTGCTCGACTGATGGCGGGCCGGCGCAAGTCTGCTGAGTTTCCCGGAAATGAGTGTCCGGTTCCGTAACCTGCATTTCTCACGAACTGATTGAGCCTCGCTGTCTGCCGCCGCAAGCCAGGACCGATGTGGCACAGACACTCTTGTCTGTGCTCAGGCGGAAGCCGCGTGCCGTGAGAGCTTGCAGTCTCTCGAGTCGGGCGAGACCCCGCACAGACGAGAGTGTCTGTGCCACTTCGGACCTGCTCATCGGCACCACTCCGCACGATCGGCAGACAGGCTGCGGGCAATTCCACTCGTACGTATTCGAAATGCCGCCGCTCCGCGACTGTTCGATTCAGCGTGCCTTGTACTTCCCGAACGCGGGCTTGACCACGCGCCCGTCCTTGGCCATACGCGACAGGTGCGTGCGGATGGCGGCGTAGCCGCGGTGATTGCGCATCTTCAGAAGATCGGCGATTTCCGTGGTGGTGAACACCTTGTCCGGGCGCTGACGAATAGTGAAGAGGATGGCGGCGCTGAGGGCCATCGGCTGCGAGGCGGCGGGTTGCGCAACCTGCCCCGAGGTGGCCGGTGTGACTGCGGCGACGGCTGCCATGGCAATCCGGTTCATGCGGTCGGCGATCTGGCCTTCAATCGTGAGCCGCTCGGCGTCGAGCTGCGCTTGCCGCTCACGTAGCTCAGCCACCTCGCGGGCTAACGTCACCACCAGCTCGAGACCATCTGTCACACTCATGATCGTAAGTATGACACAAAGCTGACTGGACAGCTCCATCGAATAGACGCGTGAAACACTCGGCTCCATGTCTGACAGGTCATCCGACGCCGATGACACATTCAGTGATCTTCGTGACACACCATGAGATGACATCGCATCTTCTGCGAGCTTGTTTGACACACTAACTCCCGAGTGTGAGGCGCTCGCGCGCTGACATGAAACACTCATGAGCATGAATGACTCATGTGATGGCTTGTATGGCACACCGATATCCATGAATGTCATAGTCGGTTCCATGAATGTCATACTATATTCCATGCACGACATTTATTGATGGGTTACATGACATATTTTAAACCAAGCATGACACAATCGATCCTGTTGATGTCACATTATATTCCATGCATGACACCTTTCGACGATTCATATGACACACCGGTGATCATGCGTGACATAGTCAGTCCCATGAATGTCATATTGCATTCCATGAATGACACCGTCGACAGTTCACGTGGCACAGTGAGATCGCGGGTCTGAGTCATCGGTTGAGATTGACCAGCTCCGACACCAGACAACCTCAGCCGATCTTCCCCGTATCGACGGCGAGCTGCCCTGATTCCTCGCCAAGCCGGCGATAGCTCTCGAACTGTGCTTCGTCGTACCAGAGGTCGAAGGTGTTCTGCTGCGGGAAGTCGGTGTTGAGGAATCCGTACTGTTTGACGTCGAGAGGCTCGTCGCCGACGAGGTTGGGCTTGACTACCACGATCGTGGCGAGCCGCTCGGATTCGGAGAGGCCGAGGGTCTCGGCGTGGCGGTCTCCGTATTTGACGTGTCCCACCAGGACGTGCTCACCGGGCGGCTCGGCGCGCAGCTTCCGGATGTCGTCATCCTTGAAGCTGACCTCGGTGCCGAAGTCGATGCGAACCTTGCGGATCAAATTGCCGAGGTCGGCGAGCATCGTCCGCGGATCCGCGCCGCAATCGCTGACTACGATCAGTTTGCACCCGCGCTGGATGAGCGGGTAGACGCCGGTGTTCTCGAAGTGGCCGCCGTCCGTGAGATAGCAGTACGGCAAGAGGTCGGTCGTCTGCGAGATCAGCTCCTGGACCGTGTAGACCGGCCATAGGCGCGCCGCGCCGCTGCGCCAGTAGCTGAGGCTTGGCGTCGGAGCCCAGAGGCCGAGGCGGATGTTGAAGAGCGTCATGAGGGCCGAGAGAGCGGCCGACGGAGACTGCGCGCCCATGGTCGGGCTGGCGGCGGCGCCGGAAACGGCCACGGCGGTGCCGAGCGAGATCGAGCCGCAGGCGTATTCGCTCGTGGGCCGGTAGCCGGTGCGGACCGACCCGCAGAAGTGCTTTGACATCAGGAAGGCGTCGGAGGCGCGCGCCTGCGTGGAGAGGTCGCTGCCGCCGACGAGGTTGAGCGTGGTGTTGATCAGGTGATAGGGCGCGCCGCGCTCCGTGTTGCGGAGTTGCGTGAGGAGGACGTCGTCGCCGGGCACGGCGTCGGTGATGTCCGCACTACTGACTTTGGCGCGGCCCTCGTTCGACGCTCCCATGTAGGCGCGCACGAGCCGGGCCTGATAGAAACCGTGCATCGTCAAAGAGTTCGGATCGGCCAGCCAGCCCAGGGCCAGAACCCAGCCGATGATGGTGGAGATGAGTCCGACCATGGTCAGCGCCCGCAAGCCGAATTGCCCGAGTGCACCCGCCGCCGCGCCGACGAGCACGAAGATCGTGCAAGCGGTAACGGTGAGGGCGATGGAGCGGCTGTTCGCCCCTTTTCCCTCGATGAGCTCGAACAGAAGCAGAGCGAGCGTGGCCACGATGCCCGCGATGACGTACACCGGAACGCGGGCGATGCCCGCGACGACGTACGCCGGGGAGTGGGCGATGCCCGCGATGATGACGAACACCGGAACGCGGACGATGCCCGCGATGATGACGAACACCGAAACGCCCGTGTCAGGGAGGACGTAGTCGGCGGTTTTGATGGTAAAGAACCACGCGGCCGTTGCCGCGAGCACCATCGCGTAGAGAAAGATCCAAAGGAGACGTCTGAGGATCGACCGGAGAACCAGTGCGGCGGCGAGAAGGCTCAAGGCTACGCCGCCGATCGTAATCAGGTGGTCCCGGAAGGTGCTCGGGTCGATCGTGAACGCGGCGATGCCGGCTGCGATCCATACGGCGATTACGGCCAGGTTTTTCCACCGTTGCTGCGGTCGGAACTCGTAGAGCGCGAAGGCGAGAAAAAGAGAAGCGGAAACGAGCGCGCCGCGGATGACGTACTTGATCAGTCTGTGACTGGCATAGACCTCCTGGTAGAGCTGGTCGCCGATCCAGGAAAGGACGATGCCGAGGACGAGCAGCAATAACAGCGGTCCGATGGCGAAGGCCAGCCGCTGGAGCAGAGGCGCCTTTTCGGTGGCCTTGGTGTTGTCGCCGCCCCCGGTCGGTGCGGCCTTGAGCGCCGTGTAGACCGCGCTCACGGCCGCCAGGGCGAACGCGCTCCAGCCGCCTGCCTGAGCGACTCTGTGCTCCGCCCCGGTCAGAAGGAGACTGAAGATCATGGAGCCGAATCCGGCGAATAGAAAGATCACCAGGGTGAAGACTGAATACGACAACGTCTTCGTCTGCATGGCCACGAAGCGGTTGCGCCAGAAATCACCGTCGCTCCACGTCACCTTGCGTTTGAGCTTCCACCAGCCCAGCCTCAAGGCGACGAAAACCAGCCAGAACGCGAGTGGTGGGATCCAGGCCGACTTGGGGAGATCGATTCTCAGAACTTTCCAGGCCAGCACCGTGAGGGCCAGGAATGCCAGGGTGCTTACCGTCACCGCGAGCTTGTCGGACAGCGTCTCCCACCGCCGGCTGAAGACCATCCAGAAGGTGACGGCGACACAACTGCCGAGGAAGAGCATGCCCGGGATGAGGATTGCGAGGTTGAGGCGATCGTAGACGTCGATGTCGTCCGGACTGTCGAACGGCAGCCTGAACCACGTCTGCCCGATCATGATTGCCGCCAGCAGGATAGGCAGCAGGATCATCCAGGTGAGGCTGATGTTCCGTCCCACGATGGCGATGGCCCGCCAGGTGTCGGCGCTCAGCAGGCCCTTGCGCGGCGTCATCACGTTCGCAAAGAGACGCAGGTGATGGATCGGATCCTTGCCGGCGCTGATGGCGCTGTCCTTGATCTGCGGACGTTCCGCGTAGCTCTTGCTTCCCTCGTTCTCCAGCAAGGCACGGCGGTCATCGCGCTGGCTCTCGATGTTCTCGGGCGGCGGAAAGACGTCGCCGGGCTTCCGACCGTTTCGCGAAAGCCAGGCGCTCCACCATCCACCGGTGTATCCACCTCCGGAGACGGTGGACAGGTAATCGAACAGCGTCAGCTTCCCCGCCTTGGCCAGCGCCTGCAACAACCCGAGGTTGAATGTCGCGCTGCGAATGCCACCACCGGACAAGGCCAGACCGGTGAGCCGCGGCGGACGATCATTCACCCGCTCCGGCGCGTCTCCGTGCGCCGCACGCCGCCGCGCGTCGATCTCGTCATACTCTCTCGCGATGACGTCCGGAAAGCGGATCCGGGCGGAGTAATCGAGCTCGTCGCAGCGGAGATCGGGGTTCCTGTCGTCATCGGGCATGACGGACCTCTCAGTTGATGCGAGCAACACGTAGCGGATAACCAACCGCGGATGAGATCAGAATCGCCGTGGTCCCTGGAGATCTCGCGGGATGTAGCGGTTGCCGAACATCCAATCGAGGTAGGGGTGAAGGTCGTTTTTCGCCTGTGTCCGTTTTTCCTTCAGTTCGTCGATCTTGAGGGACAGCAGTGCGACTTCGGCACCGCCCGGGAGGACGGACGGCGCAGGCAGTTTGATCTCCACACCGCACTGGGCAATGAAACTCGAGCCGACGGGTAGCCGGGCGTTCACCAGTGCCACCACGCCCGGCAGCGCCTGCGACGCGACCGTGGCCACGTCCTGCATCTTCTCGAAACGGAGCGTGTAACTAGGCACCAGAACGACGTCTACCTGATCGCCCGCGGCCATGACTGAAGCGAGGGTCGTATAGTCGACGACGTCGAGGCAGATCATCGTGGCGATCCGGAGATCGAAGGCGTCGACGATCAGGACCCGGCGGCGGGCAGGCGTCATGATGCGCTCACCCATCTTGTGAGCGCTCGCGTTCTTGTGAAATGCCCACGTGGCCCGTTTCTCGGTCGGATGAAACAGGTAGCCCGTATTGAACATCGTGCGGGAGTCGTGAGAACTTCCCGCGATGATGAGGGCGTTATGTTTGCAGCTAATCTCGAAAGCGATCTGCTGCGCCTCCTGAAGAGGAACGGCATCCCGGCTGGGAAGGCCAAGCTCGCTCACGCAGACGATATTGGCGTTGCCCTCCTCGACGGCAAACAGGAGCGCTTCACGAAACGCCACCAGCATTCGCTTGGAGTCGGCGTGACTCACAGCAGCGAGCGTTCGACGGACGTCCTCCTCATGCACGCCACTGGGTAGCGCTTTTCGCCATTTGAAATCTTTCTCGACATAGCTGACATCAGGCATCGAAATGAGTGCCAGGCGGACTGCGCCATCCACGGGACGCCGCAACTTCGCGACCTCCGGAATGACATCGGGTATGCAGAGTTTTTTCGCGAGCGTGAAGAACGGGTTGTGACCCGGCGGGACCGTCGCGTTACGGCGGCGAATGCCGTTCTCTCTCTGCTTCGGCATGGCAACCTTCAGATTCTATTCGCCATGAACCGCGAGATCTTAAGGGCGACGTCGCTGGCCAGCTCGCCTCTACCGGAATCGTCGAAACCGATGCCGACGACCGATTGTTCATTGCCGGCCTTGCGGACGAGATAAATGAATTGTCTCGATGCCAGTTCCCGGTACCTGTCGATGTGATCCGAGGCCTTATCAGAGCGACGGCTCGGCAGCTCCACCGTGTGCGGAATCGATTTCCACTCGCAGTCCGGTCCGAGCGCGTCGGCGTCGCGGAGATCGATGTCCAAATCGGCCGCGGCGGCAAGGAAGCGGAAGAGATCTTCATTCTCGGCGTTCGGACTGTCGTTGCTGAGAAGCCAGTCGTCAAACGCATCCTCGTCCGGCTCACCTCTCACCTGCAGACCGACGGTGGTTACTTCGAGGCGGCCTGTTTCCGTCGGTTCGTTGTTCTTGAACACTTCCTTCGTCAGGGCGACGAACCGATCGTAAAACCAATCCCCGCAGATATTCGCCTGCCGGCGATACATCCGCGTTCGCTCGCGAATCTTGTCGAGGGGACAGCCCAGGTCGAGCTCCGGCGGGCCGACGCGTGTCCAGACCTTTGAGCTGTACTTGATTCCGGGCGTGTCGTCGATGCAAAGCGCGACGCAGCTTCGTTGATCAGACTTGACCTTTGCTCCGTTGCGCGTGCGAACACGCGGCAGATCGATCATCGGCGTTTTCCCGTCCATGCGATAACGGACGGTCTCCTTGCCGGGAGCGAACGCTAGTTGCTGTTCCGATACGCCAAAGACCTTTGCCGCCTTCGCCAGATACTCACCCGCCAAACCGGCCTGCCAAGCCTCTTCGATGATGACGTGGGCTTCCTTGGTTTGTTTCAGAGTGAGAACCGGATCATGCCGGAGCAGTTCCGCCACGCGCACCACGGGCACCGCGCTGCGAATATCGATCTCGGGAACGGAGTGGTGGAATGGTTTGAGCTGAGCTATGGCCGACACGGGCTATTTCCTATCACACTGCAGACCGGCGGAACCGGCCGGCACGAGCCGCTGAAGGCCCGCTGAGGTCGAAAGCCGATGCTCTCTTCGTAGACATGAAAATGCAAATCTCCATTCCATCGACGGAGGACGTTGGGGGCGCCTTCATCGAACGGACACAAGAACGTGGAACGCCGGGATCGGATTGTTGCATTAAGAATACCACGTCCGGCCTGCCCTCCGCCGCAAGCACCGGTGCGTTTCCGGAGTATCGTTCAGCTGTCCAGGCATCTGTTCCATTCTCCGTACTGATGAGCATTCGGAATCGCGACATCGCGAATATCGAGCCGCATAGCTTCGCGGAACGCGTTATGCCCGCGGTGTTGGCGGCCGGATTGCTCGTCATCCCGGCCATCTTCAGCAACGGGACAGATACCTTCCGCCTGCCGAAGGAGGTGGTCTTTCGCGCTGAGGCGATCCTGCTGTTGATGCTGGCGGTGTTCTGGGTAACCTCGCGGCGGCGGACGTGGACGTTCGGGAAGCGGCCGGAGCTCATCCTTGCGGCGGCGTTCGTCTGCTGGACCATCGTCACGACGGCCGCTTCGACGAACCGTCTGCTGAGCATCGACAGCCTGATCACCGTCGTCGCTGCGGCGGTCATCTTCATCGCAACCTGCCTGGCGGCGCAGACGGTGACGCTCGTGGCCGTCGACGTGTTGATGATCGGTTGCTGCGCGAACGCGGTCATCGTCATCCTGCAGGAGCTGAAGATCTGGACGCCGTTTCTCGCCTCGCGGGACACGGCGACGCACTACGGCAGCGTGGCGTTGCTGGGGAACGCGAACGACGTCGGCACATATCTCGTCGGACCTGCCGTCGCGGCCGTCGTGCTCACCGCCACCGTGTCCGGAAGGCGGCGCTGGATCTACGCGGCGATCAGCGTGCTGCTCGTGGCCGGTATCGCCGCCAGCGGTACGCGTACGGCACTGGGCGCGCTCGTGGCGGGGATGGTCGTCTTCGCCATCGGCCATTCCCGCCGCGCGGCTTTGGCCGTCGCCGCCATTCTCGTGGGACTGGCGCTGGTGGTGATGTCGCCGGCGACGACGCTCGGCCGCGGTATCCGCCAGCTCGTCACGGCCGCCGCGCATCACGACTATCGGCACCTCTCCTCGGAGCGACTGCTCCCGTTCCTCACCGCCGTCGACATGACGCGCGATCATCCGCTGCTCGGAGTGGGACCGGGCTGCTTCAAGTACCACTACATGGCCTACCGGGTAGGGCTGTCCCGAGAATATCCACGCGAATGGACGCAGGGTTTCCCGATGAACTGGGGAGAGGTTCATAACGACCACCTGCAGGTCGCGGCGGAGACAGGACTGCCGGGATACGCGCTCTTTCTCGCCGCCATCGGCGTTTGCGTGGTTAGGAGACGCCGCGATGGAGCGACGACCCCCGAGGCAGCGTTCGCGTGGGCCCTGCGATGGCCTCTGGCGACGGTCATCTTCGTGATCTGCCTCGCCCAGTTCCCACTGGAGCTGGCGGCACCAAGGCTTATGTTTCTGACGCTTGGGGCTTTGTGCGTGACATGGGGAGTCGGGCGTCGGGGGTCGGGGGTCGGAGAGGAATCGTCCATCCGCGATGCTGCTCCGACACCCGACACCCAACACCCGACTCCCGCGAGGTTCCTGTCAGGCGCGATCGCCCTGGTCGCGCTGATCGCTGCCGCAATCGGCATCGATCAACTGTGCATCGAACCTTACCGCGACAACCTGACGATGCGGGTGGTCAGGCAACGGTCGGCGCAGGCGGAATCGTTCGATCAAATGCGGGCGGCGTCGCTTGCCCGCACGAACCTGCACGATCTCGATCTTGTGGCACGCGAACGCCGCCTCGATCCGGAGTGGTATCTGCTCTATGGCGGCAACTGCGAGATTCTGGGGCGATGGACGGAGGCGGCC
Source organism: Thermoanaerobaculia bacterium (assembly GCA_035482045.1). Lineage (GTDB taxonomy): Bacteria > Acidobacteriota > Thermoanaerobaculia > Gp7-AA8 > Gp7-AA8 > JADGNZ01. The sequence continues at coordinate 18,973 of DATHRD010000102.1, read as the reverse complement.
GATGCCTACACGCGGGCGCTGGCGATCGACGACCGTCCGGAGATCTACGTGAACCGCGGCCTGCTCATGCTGCGCATGGGACGCACGGATGCCGCGGTTGCCGATCTGGCGACGGCGGCGCGCTTCGATCCAAGGGTCGCCAGTGGGCTCGACGGCGAGCTTCGCGTACGCGTCGCGGCGGCAGCCGGTCTTCGCTGATGCTGACGCCGCCGAAGCCCGTGCGCGTGCTCCGTCTCATCGCACGCCTCAATGTCGGTGGACCGGCCCGGCATGTGGTCTGGCTAAATCAAGGGCTCTCCGCCGCGGGATTCGAGACTCTGCTCGTCACCGGCACGGTGCCGGCTGGTGAGGAGGATATGAGCGATTTCGCCGCTGCGCGGGGTGTGAAGCCGCTCGTGATCCCGTCGATGAGCCGCGAGCTCTCGCCGGGCGATTTGTCGACGGTCTGGCGGCTCTGGCGGCTCATGGTCCGTTTCCGGCCGGACGTGGTCCACACGCACACGGCCAAGGCGGGAGCGGTCGGTCGCATCGCGGGCCTGCTCTATCGCTTCGTCACGCCGGCCGCGCTCATCGGCCGGCCGCGGCAGACTCGTTTCGTTCACACGTACCACGGCCATGTTTTCCATAGCTACTACGGCGCCTGGAAGACGCGCTTCTTTCTGGTCGTGGAACGGACGCTGGCCAGGTTGAATACCGACCGCATGGTCGTGCTCAGCGAGCAGCAGCTCCACGAGATCCGCGACGTGTTCAGAGTCGGCAGGAGTGTTCCATTCGTCGTCGTGCCGCTCGGCATCGACTTCGACGACCTTCGCGCCGATCCCGATGCGCGCGATGTGCTGCGTGCCAAGCTTGGAATCGGTCCCGGCGAAACGGTCGTCGGCATCGTCGGGCGGATCGCTCCGATCAAGAATCACGGTTTCTTCCTGCGCGTGGCGGCGCGCACGCGCGATCTTGCGCGCTTCGTGGTCTTCGGCGACGGTGGCGATCGGGCCATGCTGGAGCGCCGCGCGGGGGACGTAATCTTCGCGGGCACGCGGGACGCCGCGGAGATCTACGCCTCGCTCGACGTCGTCGCGCTCACGTCGCGCAACGAGGGAACGCCACTCGCACTCATCGAAGCGATGGCCTGCGGGAAGCCGGTCATCAGCACGGCGGTGGGGGGTGTTGTCGACCTGCTCGGCCGCGTCGAAGCGCGCATCGACGACGATGGGGCGATCTTCGAGGTTCGCGAGCGCGGCCTCACGGCCGCCTCGAATGACGAGGCGGGATTCGCGGCAGCGCTCACTCACCTTCTGCGCGATGAGGCGCTGCGCCGCCGCCTTGCCGAGCGCGGCAAGGCCTACGTGGAGAAAACCCACTCGAAAGAGCGCCTTATCATCGATATACTCCGCCTCTACCGCGACCTCCGGGTCCAGGGCCGCGGAGAACCGGACCAGAATTGAAAGTCCTGATCACAGGCGGAGCGGGCTTTATCGGCTCGCATCTCGCCGATGCCTGCATCGCTCGTGGCGACGAAGTATTCGTCATCGACGATCTCTCCACGGGCAGTCTCGACAACATCGAGCAGCTCGCCAACCACCCGCGTTTCCACTGCACCGTGGACTCCGTACAGAACACGGCCGTGGTGGACGATCTGGTCGATGAGTGCGACGTCATCTTCCACCTGGCCGCGGCCGTGGGGGTGAAGCTCATCGTCGAGAGCCCTGTGCGGACGATCGAGACGAACGTCCGCGGCACCGAGGTCGTCCTGGCCGCGGCCAGCAGGGAGTGGAAGCGGCTGCTCATCGCCTCGACCTCCGAGGTCTACGGGTTGAGTGATCAGGTGCCATTCCGCGAGGACGGCAACCTGGTCATGGGGGCTACCACCAAGGGGCGGTGGAGCTACGCATGTTCGAAGGCGATCGACGAGTTTCTTGCGTTGGCGTACCACCGCGAGAAGAAGGTTCCGGCGATCATCACCCGCCTGTTCAACACCGTCGGCCCGCGTCAGATCGGCCGTTACGGGATGGTCGTACCGACGCTCGTCAACCAGGCGCTCGACGGAAAACCGCTCACTGTCCACGGAAACGGAGAGCAGACGCGCTGCTTCGGATTCGTCGGCGACGTGGTGAAGTCGTTGCTCCTGTTGATGGACCACCCTGACTCGGCGGGAGAAGTCTTCAACATCGGCTCGACAGAAGAGGTCTCAATCACGCATCTGGCCGAGCGGATCCTGACGTTGACCGGCTCGCGCTCCGGGATCGTTTACGTGCCCTACAACGAGGCGTACGAGGATGGCTTCGAGGACATGCCCCGCAGGGTTCCCGATACATCGAAGGCCGCACGTTTCATCGGCTTCACCCCGCGGACGCAGCTCGACACGATCCTCCGTGAAGTCATCCGCGACCGCACGCGAAACCCCGCCGAGTCGTTCGCTCTGGCAGGCTGAAATCGGGTAGCGTAGCCGCGACTCATGACCCGGCAGTTCCTGACGCAGGCTGGCCTTTCCGGCGCGGTCGCGCTCCTCGCTTCGCTGGTGTTGACGCCCGCCGCCGGCGCCCTGGCTCGCCGCATCGGCGCGGTGGCGAAACCGAAGAGCGACCGATGGCACACCAGGCCGACGGCGATGCTCGGCGGCATCGCCATCGTCATCGCTGTCATCGGAACGCTGCTCGCGCTGGTGCCGCCCACGCGCGGAAGCCACCTCGTCATGGCGGCCAGCGTGGCACTGTTCCTGGTCGGCCTCACGGACGACTTCTTCCGTATCCGGCCCTACCAGAAGCTGATCGGCCAACTCCTCGGCGCCGCGGCTGTCGTCACGTTCGGCCTCGTGTTGCCGTGGACGCCGTACGCTGCGGTCAATGTGCTCATCACTCTCTTCTGGCTCGTCGGGATCACGAATGCCGTGAACATGCTCGACAACATGGACGGCCTGGCCGCCGGCGTCTCCGCCATCGCCGCGGCGTTCCTCGGGTTGAACTTCATCGCCAACCAGCAGTGGCCGGAGGCGGTGATGCTGGCTGCTTTCGCCGGCGCGCTCATCGGCTTTCTCGTCTACAACCACTACCCGGCGTCGATCTTCATGGGCGACTGCGGCTCCATGTTCGTGGGCTTTTTTCTGGCCTCGAGCGCGCTCGTCAGCGGCACCGGCGGCGGACGTTCACGAAGCGTAGTGGCTGTCCTGGCGGTGCCAGTGCTCGTGCTCCTGGTGCCGATCTTCGACACGGCATTCGTGACTCTGATGCGCAAGATGGCGGGCCGGGCCGCGTCACAGGGAGGCCGCGATCACACTTCGCACCGCCTCGTAGCACTAGGGCTGTCCGAGAGACGCGCCGTCTGGATGCTCTACCTGTTCGCTCTCGCGGCAGGATTGCTGGCGATGCTCGTGCGTCACGCGGCACTGGATGTGAGCCTCGGCGCGATCGCTTCGTTCACGCTCGTGCTCACGTTGCTCAGTATTTATCTCGCGCGCGTCCGGGTTTACGACGAGACGGCCTGAGCCGGAGGACGCAGCGCCAGCGTCAGAGGCAGGATGGCCGCGATGAGGTAGACCATCTCCCGCAGGCGGAAGAGCGTCCCGAAGTTGCTCACGGTGTACATCATCGGCAGCGCTGTCATCAAAAAGAGCAGCACGAGCAGGACGAAGAGCGGCGTGACTCGGGCGCGGGAGCGAAGAGCACGCGTGCAGTAAACGATTGCAAAGAGCAACACCGCGTCCAGAACGAGCGTATCGACCTCGACAAAGAGCCAGAAGCCGCGACCGCCGCCGATGCGGATCAACCCCACCGCCTGCGCCAGGAACCGCGGGATGAACATCGCCGCAAACCCGGCCAACAGCGTTGGACCGAGGCGTCGCGCAGGCATGGCGTCATCCTTTGTGTCTGTTGGCGCCGGTGAGACCGGTTCCAGAGCCGGGCCGGGGGGAATCGCCTTTGGCTCGAGGTGTGGCGGGGGAATGGCTTCATTCTTTGCTTTGACTGGTGTTGGCGAGACCGGGACCGGAGCCGAGCCGGAGGGAATCGCCTTTGGTTCAAGGCGTGGCGGGGGCATGGCTTCAACCTTTGCTTTTGTTGGCGTTGGCGAGACCGTGGTCGTGGCCGAGCCGGAGGGAATCGCCTTTGGCTCGAGGCGTGGCGGGGGTATGGTTTCTTCTCTTGCCTTTTTGGGCGCCGGCGAGGGCGGCGCCAGAGCCGGGCCGGCCGCAATCTTCGTCGCCCCACCCGTTTGCTCGAAGGCAATGCGCGTCTCTGCAACGTAGTGCTTCACGTATGAAGGCTCGAACTGCGCCGCGATCGATGGCCGGGGATCGAGGATGCGGCGAAGTCCGGGATGGATGTCTTCAGCACCGCCGAGTCGGACGGCCTGGGCAAGCAGAACGAAGAGCAGCGCGCTGGCCAACAATGCCACGGCTTTGTGGCGCGCGGTCATTGACACCAGAATGAAGAAGACGCCGCAACAAGCCCAGACGAACGCCGCGAAGTACCAGCGGACCCCGCCGATGGCGTAGGTGAGGACGAGCATGGCAGCGGCACAGGCGAGCAACTTCAGCCACTTCGACGCCACCGCGTTTCGCCAGAGCTCCTGCCAGAGAAAACACACCGCGACCAACGCGGTAACGAGGAGAGAGAAGAAGGTGTCTTTCAAAGGCTGGAGGGACCAGAGAATCATCCCTGGTCCGAAGGCAACGGCTGCCAGCGCCACGAATCGCGGCAATTCCGCGTTGGACTCGCGCGATCCGAGTCGCGTGATGATCGCGCAAGTCACCAGGTACGCCGCGCAGTTGAACAGGATCGCCACCGAGGCAACCACCCCGAATGCCGCGGTCGCCGCCGTGAAGACCTGAAGATAGACGCGCGACGGATACGCGGCGGTGAGGAAGAGGGTGGCCTTCACCCCGCGACCGATCAGCTCATCCGCGTACGAGAGATATCCCGGCCCATCGACGGCAAAAAACCAGAAGCCGTTGCCGAGCTGAAGCGGGCGCGCGATCGGCAAATGCAGCCATGAGATCCAGAAAAGGATCTGTCCCGTCAGTGCCCGGATAAGAAATCCAGCGCCGACGATCAAGGAGACTGCTCCGCGGCCGGCGAGAGAACGCCAGAGTCGCCAGAGCCCGAAACCGGCGGCGGCCGCGAGAGTGATCTGAAGCAGTACGAGAAGCATTGAGTCAACCCGCAACGGTGCCGATCGCGGATTCCTTCCGCTGATTCATCGCATTCCGAATGACCACCGCCAGCGCGTCCGCCTGTTCGTCGATGTCGTAGTGCTGCTCCGCGAAGGCGCGGCAGGCGGCCGCCATTCGGCTGCGGAGCTGCGCGTCCGCCACGAGACTCCGCAACGCATCGAGCCAGTCGCCGTCGCTGACAGCCGCGAAATGCGTCTGGCCCGGACTGCCCATCGTCGCGCAGACGCCGACAGGGCTCATGACGAACGGAATGCCGGTGGCCATGTATTGAACCGCCTTGAATCCTGCCTTTCCGGCGCTCCACTCGTCATCCGCGATGGGGTAGACACCGATGTCGATCGATTGGAAATCCACCACCTCGCGCTCCATCCGAAACGGCCGGTACTCGACTTCCACGCCAGGCACACGAACCTCGGCCTGGCCGGAGCCAACGATCATCAATCGAAACGGCAGCTCGCGTCCCAGGCGTTCGAAGATGGGGAAGAGACGCTCCAGGTAATGGAAAGTACCGTGCGAGCCGATCCAACCAATCGTCGGAATGCTTCGGGCGCCTGCATCCCCTGGCCGAAACCGTCGCACATCGACGACGGTCGGTATGATCACCGCCGCTGCGCTGCGCGACCGTACATAGGTCTCAATGTTCGGGCTGCCGCAAATGACGACGTGCGCCCAACGGATCAGGTGATCGGTCTTCGACGACCATTTGAGGAACGTCGCCAGCCGGCCGTATACGGGGCTCGTGTAGGGAACCCAGGTTGCATCGTCAAGATCGAGCACCAGAGGGCGCCGGAGCAGACACGTGGTCAGCCACTCGATGAACGGTGGCCCGAACAGCATCGCCTCGCGCTGGACGAAGACAACGTCGGCGACCGATGCACGGAAGAGAGCTCCCCAACGGCGCAAGATTCGCGCGGCAATGCGCGGAAGCCGCGGCAGAAGCTTGCCGGGCTCGTAAAGCGCGGCGAAGAGCGAGGCATCGAGAAACGGCGAGAAGGTGACGTCGATGCCTCGTGCGGTCAGCGGCCCGATGAATTGCACGATCCGGTATCGCGACGAGGCCGCTTCGACCGGATACGACGCCAGCGCCAGCACGCGAATCCGTTTCATGAGTGAAGCACCGAGTCGTAGAGCCTGAGGTATCGCTCCCCGCCCACTGTGTGAAGGTCATAGTGCGCGCGCGCTTCGCCGCGGCAGCGCTCGGCAAGCTCGGGATCGCGGCGCAACTCCTCGATGGCCTGGAGCGCGCCCGCGTACGCGTCGCGATCGAGAGACCGCAGGAGCACGCCGACGCGCGCCTGCTCAATCGTGCGATCGAGGTCACCGATCCCGGCAGTGGCAATGACCGGCAGACCGGCCGTCAGGTACTCGGCGAACTTCGTCGGCGACATCGATCGCCGCGCGTACGAAGGCCGGATGAGGGAGAGGGCGATGTCGGCAGCCTTCAAGTATTTCGGCACATCCTCCGGTGGGGTCTGCATCACGCGGTAGTCATCGGCCGAGAAGCCGAGACGGTTCAGCTCCCCGACGATGCGTGCTGGCGATGATTGGGTGAGAACGAGCGCGTACACACGCGCATCCTGCTCCCGCGCGACAGCGAGCAACTCAGCCATTTCGCGGATGAGGTAGTAGCCACCCAGCGCGCCGACGTAGATGAACACGAGCCGATCGGCAATGCCGAGCTCCTTGCGAACAGAGTCACGGTCGCGCGGCGCGGCCGCGGCAAAGCGTTCCCGGTCGACGCAACACGGGATCACCTCGACCGGCCGTCCCCCCGCTCCTTCCGGAAAGAGCGTCTCTTTCGCGCGATCGGTGAGGACGATGAAACCGTCCGAAGAGCGATAGAGCCAACGCTCGGCAGCCTTCGTCAGCCGGTAGAGCAGGCCGCCCGCCCTCCAGTTTCCCGAGTCGACATACTCCTCGGCGAGAAAGCCGCGGACGTCGAAGATGAGCCGCGCGCCGGTGCGCCATTTCGCCAGCGCGCCGATAGCCGCGCCGACGTGGCTGCGGCCGTGGAACACCTCAATCTTCCCGCTCCGCGCGAGCCCGACGGCTCGCCGCGCGCCGGCGACGATGTCGTAGATCGTGGCCGGCAGCGACGGGCGCTTGTGGTACGGCAGCACGTGCCATTCGATGCCGTCGTCCTGCAGCCGCCGGCGCCATTCGGCCATCGAGCCCGCGTTCCAGCGCCTCTTCATCTCGGGCTCGAAGGTGAGGAGCGACATCGCGATGCCGCCCGCGACGAGCTCGCGAAGATAGGGGAGCACCTGCGTCTGCACGAGCGGCTGGCGCAGTCCGAAGTAACAGAGATAGAGGGCGCGAGCGCGAATCGTCATCGAAGCCTGAAGAGTAGAATGACCGTTCCGCTCGAGTCAGAAGAGGCTGCCGGTCTGCGCAATGGTCGCGAACTCCTATCCCCATATTCAGGCGGGCATGGTCGAATCGAAGGAACGCCCCCAACTGCCGCTGCTCGCCAGAATTCTACGGACCTACTATCGCACGAACCTCCGAGGCAGGACGCGCGTGACGTCGCTGCTGGCGCGACACTGCAAGTCGTTACAGGCTGTGCCGATACGGATTGACGATTGGCCGGCGGTTTACGTCGATCTCCGCCTGCTCAACGCGCACTTCTGGCTCATCGGAACGCCCTTCGCGCATTCTCCGATCGAGCCGGATGAGCAGATCGTCATGCGCAAGTTCGTGCGCGAGGGCGACACGATCTTCGACATCGGCGCAAACTTCGGCGTGCATACCACGCTCCTGGCGCAACTGGCAGGCCCTCGCGGGCGCGTCTTTGCGTTCGAGCCAAACGCGGAACTGCTTCCCGCTCTGGCGCTCACGGCTGAGGGATTGGGTAACGCCACGCTTCTTCCTTACGCGCTGTCGGATGGCGATACGGAAGCCGCGTTCTTCGTGCCGTCGGAACGGGCCATGGCCAGCCTCGCGGACTGGACGAGCCTGGAACCGGTCGCTGATCGGCTGGCTGCCGGAAAAGCACACACGATCACCGTGCAGCAGCAACGCATGGACGACCTCGTCGGCAAGGGAATCCTCCCTCTGCCGAACTTCGTCAAATGCGACGTGGAAGGGGCGGAATGGAAGGTTTTTCGCGGTGGACGAGAGACCCTGGATCGCATTGACGCTCCGGTCGTTCTCTTCGAGGCGGATCCGGAGAGCGCGGCCGGTTTCGGGCTGACCATGACCGATGCGGCCGGCTTTCTTTGCGGTTTGCCGCGACCCGGCTACCAGCTCTTCGAGGTCGGCAGCGGTGGTACGCTCCGGTGCGTCCGGCCCGCCGGCCTGAAACAGCGCTGGCAGAACCTATTAGCCGTGCCGCGCGCCGAATGCGCTCGACATCCCGATCTCGCCTGAGCCCCGGCAAAATGAATCGAATGAAGCGCAACCCGGCCAGCTATGAGTGATCCTCAATCGTTGAACGGACTGGATCTGCTCGACGAGGCTCTGCCCGGCGCCGCGGTGTCGCCGCCGATTCGCTCGAGCCCTGGCCTGACCTCGCGGGTTGTGCGCGGCAGCCTGCTGAACCTCGGCGGTCAGGGCGTGACGATGGTGGCCACGCTCGTGGCCACGCCGTTCGTCATCCGTCTCCTCGGGGCGCCGAGCTACGGCCTGCTGGCCCTTGTCCACGTTCTGATCGGTTACCTCTCGTTCGCCGACATGGGGATGGGGACGGCTTCGACGCGGTTTGGCTCCGTGGCACACGCTCGCGGTGATGACGATGGCGAGTCGGCGGTGATCTGGTCGTCGCTTGCGATTGCCGCGGTTCCGTCGGCAATGGTGGCGCTGGCGCTGGCAGTGGGAGCGCGCCTGCTCGTCGAGCAGGGGCTGCGCCTGCCCGCTTATCTGCAAGTCTCCGCCGTGATCGCCGTTCGCCTGGCCGCGCTCGGCTTTCTGGCGCGGACGGTGGCCGGCGTGCTCAACACGCCCGCGATGGTCCGCCTGAGGATGGACCTGGTCGTTCTCGTCACCGCTGGCACATCGGTCTGCCAGATCCTCCTCGTCCCTGTCGTCGTCTTTCTCGGCGGAGGCCTGACCGGCGCGGTGACCGTCGTTGCAGGAGCCGGCGTCGCAGCGGCGCTCTTGTACGCCGTCATCGGCGTGCGCCTGCTGCCCCGCCTGCGCCGGCCTCACATCAGCGGCGAGATCCTGAAGCCGCTGGCCCGATTCGGCGGAGCGCTGGTGGTCTCGTCGATTGCCGGAACCGTCCTGGCGAATCTGGAAAAGCTTCTGCTGCCGCGGTACGCGTCGGTCCAGGCGCTGGCCTACTACTCCGTCGCCGTCACCCTTGCGTTCATGCTGACGCAACTGCCGGTGGCCATGCTGCAATCGCTCCTCCCAGCCTTTTCGCAACTGCAGGTGAATCCCGACCGCACCGAGCTTGAACTGCTGTACCGGCGCGCACTGCGGGGAATGCTTTACTGGGTGCTGCCCGGAGCGCTTTTCATTTGCGCCGTGGCCCGTCCGTTTTTCACCCTCTGGGCCGGACCTCAGTTCGGGCGCGAGAGCACGCTGCCGCTCTACCTGCTGATGGGCGGGGTGGTTTGCGAGATCATGGCGTACGTGCCGTACGCGTTGCTCATCACGCTGGGACGGACCGACTTAATCGCTCGCGTTCAGCTATCGCTCATCGTCCCCTATCTCATCGGTGCCGCACTTCTGATCCACCGTTTCGGCGCGGCCGGAGCCGCCATCGCATGGAGCCTTAGGGCGCTGGCCAGCGCGCTGCTCTTTTCGCGCTTCGCAAGGCGCAGCTCAGGCTTCGCGTTCGTGCCATGGCCCGAGAACAAGCGTGGTTACGCTCTCACCGTGGTCATCCTCGTGCTGCCGGTGACCCTCGCCGCATTTCTGACTCCATCGATGATCTTCCGGATCGGAGTGGCATGCGCCGCCGTTGCCGTCCACGGCGCGCTGATCCTGACGCGCGTGCTCACGGAAGAGGAACGCGCCGCATTGCAGCGAATGGTGCCATTCGGCCTCGGCGGCCGGTAACGATCGGATGAAGATTCTCTTTGTCGGTCCTGTGTTTCCGCTCCCCGCGCATTCGGGCGGCCAAGTCGCCACGTTCGAGACACTCCGTAGCCTGCAGGCACTCTGCGAGATCCATCTCCTAGTGCCACCGCCGGAGCATGACCGAGAGGCGAATCAAGCCGCGTTTCAACGGCTCTTGCCGAACGTTCGCCTTCACTTCTACCCGACCCGATTGCCGCGGGGCCTTGAAATGTACGCTGCCGCGGCCAGGGCGGCTGTAACAGGCCGAAGCTACTGGGCGCTCAGTTGGAAGAACCGGGAGCTTCGCGAGTCGGTGGAGCGTCTGCACGCGCACGAGGCATTCGACGTCGTCCATTGCGAATGGTTCCAACCGGCGGTGTCTCTCAGCGGCCTCGATCTTCCTCTCGTCATCCGAACGTACGACGTGCATTTTCTCGTCATGCAGGCCTGGGCAGACAATCTGCCGGCGACATCCAGGCTGCGCCGGCTGTACTGGCGCGCACAGGCAAGGCGCTTCCGCTCCTTCGAAGCCGAGACGCTCTCCTCCTCCAAGGCCGTGGTCGCTGTCTCGGCTGATGACGAAGCGGTTCTGCGTTCCTGCGGACTGCAGAACATCGTGACGATTCCACCGCCGCGTGCGCTGGAGCCGCTCGATCCCGATCATGGGCCCGCAATCGGCAAGCCCCTGGCCCTCTTCATCGGCCGTCTCGACATGGCCCCCAATCGACTTGCGTTCTTTGTCTTCGCCGACGAGGTATGGCCGCGCGTTCGACAGGAAGTGAAAGGACGCGTCCGAGTCGTTTTCGCCGGAGGGTTCCCTGATGATGATGTCCGCCGCCGTGCCGTCGAATGCGGGATCGAGATTCACGCGCCTCTCACCGATGCGGACGCCACGCGGCTTTTTCGCGAGGCCGATCTTTTCCTGTCTCCCGTGACCTCAGGCACGGGCATCAAAGTCAAAACGCTCGACGCGATGGCGCACGGCAAGGCGATGATCGGGTTTCAGGGCGCGTTTCGTGGCGTCACGGCCGAACACGGCTTGCATGCGATGATCGCAGACACGCCGGCTGACTTTGCACGAGTGTTCGAGCAGTTGATCGACGACGGGCCGCAGCGACGTGCACTCGGCGCGGCCGCACGCGGCTTGATCAGAACGAGCTTCGATCCAGCCATGCTCGCTGGGCGTCTCGTGGAGGTGTACGCCGGTTTGCTTGAGTCTCGACACGTGGCAGGAATGCACAATCCGTGAAGACGATCTCGGTCATCATCCCGACGTACAACTACGGTCGCTTCCTGGGCGAAGCGATCGACAGCGCGCTGGCTCAGAGCTACTCCGCGCTGGAAATCATCGTCGTCGACGACGGCTCGACCGACGATACGACGCGGGTGTTGGATGCATACGGAGACCGCATTCGCGCCATCCGCCAGGACAACCAGGGCGTGGGCGCGGCAAGAAACGCGGGAATCGCAGCCGCGCGCGGCAAGTACGTCGCCTTCCTCGATTCGGACGACATCTGGAAGCCGGAGAAGCTCGAACGGCAGATCGCGCTCTTTGCGGCCGACCCTGACCTGGGCCTGGTTCACTGCGGTGCGGAGTCGTTCGACAACGAAGGAAAGACCCTCTCGGTCCTGCTTTCCGGAATGGAAGGATGGGTGGCCTCGGAGTTGCTGCGGCTCGATCGCGAAGTCATCACCGCGCCTGGCAGCGGCACTCTGGTGCCGAAACGGGTGGCCGAGGAGATCGGCGGTTTCGATCCCCGCCTGCAACCATCGGAAGACTGGGACTTCTGCTACCGACTTGCAGTCCGCTATCGCGTCGGCTTTGTCCCCGAGGTTCTCGTGCGATACCGGCTGCACGGCAGCGGTATCCATCTCAACATTCCGAGGATGGAGAACGGCATGCTCATGGCGCTGGGGAAAGCCTTCCTGTCGCCCGATCCTGCCGTGCAATCGCTGCGGAGGCACGCCTACGGCCGCATCCACCGAGTTCTCGCGGGCTGCTACTTCCAGACGGGCGAGCCGCGCCTCTTCCTGCGGCACATGATCAAGAGCCTCCGGTACGACCCGCGAAACCTGCCGTACTTTGCGGCCTATCCTCTTCGAGTCGCCTCTCGCTTGTTCGCCAGACCGTAGCGCGGACTCCTAGAGCTGCTGCAACCAGGCCTGCAGCATCAGGACGGCCCACAAGTGATACTTCCAGTCCTTCCTGCCGGCGATCTGGTCGTCCCAGGCAGCGCGGATCGGAGCGACGTCGAGGAATCCCTGCGCGCGCATCGTGGCCGGATCGAGCAGCGATTCCGCCCAACCGCGTAGCGGCCCGCGCAGGAGCTCGTCGAGTGGGATCCCGAATCCCATCTTCGGCCGCTCGATGAGGTGTTCGGGCACGTAACGGTCCAGCACGCGCCGCAGAACCCGCTTTCCCTTGCCGGCACGAACCTTCATCGAAAGAGGCAGCGTCCACGCAAACTCCACGAGCCGGTAATCGAGGAGAGGCTCGCGCGCCTCCAGCGAGACGGCCATGCTGGCGCGGTCGACCTTCGTGAGGATGTCGTCCGGCAGATAGGAGATCTGATCGAAATACATCATCCGCTCGACAGGGTCGGCCAGCACAGGCCACTCTGCTCGCACCATCACCGGCGGCTCGTGGGCGGTTCCCCCGATGACGATGTTCGACCAGTGCGAGACGAGCTCGAAGTACATGGCGTCGGCATCATTCGCGGCGAGCATTCGGGCCACCTTGTGGATCCGCTCTCCGGGCCGCTGACGGAGCGCTGACGGCAGGAGGGGACGGCCGAGAGCGAGCAGACGGTCCCACAGACGTGGCGGAAAGGCTTTGAGCGCCCGGCCGGCGATAGGTCGTAGTGACGGGGGCAGTCTCTGCAGGCGGCGGAAGAGCTGTTGCCCGACGAAATAGCGTGTGTAGCCGCCGAACAGTTCGTCCCCGCCGTCACCGGAGAGGCTGACCGTGACGTGCCGCCGCGCCAGCAATGCCACGAGGTGCGTCGGAATCTGCGAGGAGTCGGCGAACGGCTCGTCGTAAATCGACGGCAATTTCGGGATGACGTTCACGACGTCATCCGTGGACATGCAGAGCTCCGTGTGGTTCGTGCCGAGGTGGCGGGCCACGGCCGCGGCGAACGGCGCTTCATCGTACGCCGCCTCGGTGAACCCGACGGTAAACGTCCGGATGGGAACCGGGCTCTGGGCCTGCATCATCGCCGTGACGATCGACGAATCGACGCCGCCGGAGAGAAAGACCCCCAACGGCACGTCGGCGACCATCCGGATGCGGATGGAGTCGCGAAGAAGCGCCTCCAGTTCATGCGACGCGTCGTCCTCCGATCCTTTGAAGCGATGAGCGACGCCGTGCATCGCCGCCTGGCGCGCTGACCAGTAGACAGACGTTTCGGTCTGGCGTGTTGCCGGATCGAAGGTCAGGATCGTTCCCGGCATCAGCTTACGGACGCCCTCGTAAATGGTGTAAGGAGCCGGCACGTACATGAAGCGGAAGTAGAGGTGCAGAGCGGCGCGGTCGATCGTTCCCTTGAAATCGGGATGTTGTCGGAGGGCTTTCAGCTCCGAACCGTAAAGGAACGTTCGCCCGCCAAAGCTGTAATACAGCGGCTTGACGCCCATCCGGTCGCGGACCAGTTGGAGGCGGCGCAACTCGCGATCCCACAGCGCGATGGCGAACATGCCGTTGAAGCGTTTGACCGCCGCCTCAACCCCCCACGCCTCGAACGCGGCCAGCATCACTTCGGTATCAGAATGACCGCGGAACGGAGGAGCGAGGCCAGCCTCTCGCAGCTCGCGGCGCAGTTCCTCGAAGTTGTAGATCTCACCGTTCAGAGTGGCGATGTATCTTCCCGAGGCGGACACCATCGGCTGGTGCCCGGCCGGCGAGACATCGATGATGGCCAGCCGCCGGAACCCGAGGGCGACGCCCGAGTCGGCATCGATCCATTCGCCGGAATCGTCCGGTCCGCGGTGGGCGATGGCCTCACACATGCGGCGCACGGTAGGGAGGAGATCCCCCGACCCGGCCGCAGTCACGAATCCGGTCAGACCGCACATTGATCTGGAGTTAGCCTGCCAGTCTGCCGCTTCGAGGCGATCAGGGTCATCAGTGGCCGAGTCTAGCGCACCTCGCCGACTCCAAATATCTGCGGTTCAAATTCGTAGAATTGAAGACTTGCCCCATGATGAAGGCGGCAATTCAATCTTCCGGACGTTTATGTTCAATGGTTTAGATCGATTTTTGCAACGGCACTCTCGTTGAATCACGTCCCATCGCGTCAGTCCGCCCCCGTCATGCGCCGATCTCTTCTCGCGAACCTGGTGATTCTCGCCGTGACCGTGGCGGTGGTGGCCGGTGCATTTGCCTCGTTTCAGCGAAAGCGCTCCTCATTTGAGCGTATCGACTTCACCTTCACGCGCGACAACGGCGTGGTCGTCGTCAAGAATGTCGACCCCGGCAGCGGCGCGGAAGCGAGCGGCTTGCGCCCGGGCGACCAGATCCTGCTCATCGCCGCCACGCCGTCGAACGAGATCGAGGGGTTGCAGAAAACGCTCCGGCGCATCGGGCAGAGGGTGCCCCTTCTCGTGTGGCGCGGAGGAAAAGCCGTTCGGCTGAACTACCTCGTCCCCGAGCTGAAGATCGATTACGCCTATCTCATCCTCAGCTTCATCGGCTTCCTCTACATCGCCATCGGCCTTTTCACACTCTTCCGAGGCGGCCGGACCGAGTCGACGGTCTTCTACTTTGTCACCCTGCTTTCATTCATCGTCTACGTCTACACACCGGCCGGTGACATCGACGCCACGTACAAGCTCCTGGAGCTCGTCGAGGAGTTTGCAACCATCCTGCTCCCGCCGCTGACGTTGAACTTCTTCCTCGTCTTCCCCCGTCCGATCGTACGCTACCGGCGCCTCATCGCGGCGATGTACATCCCCCCGGCGCTGCTGGCGGCGTGGGACTTCGACCTCCTCGTCCTCGGCAACCGCCTGGCCATCGCCGCGCCGTATCGGTCGCTCCTTCTCATTCAGCATTGGGAGCTGGTCCACTTCGCCATCTACTTCACGCTGGCCATCGTGGCTCTGGCGTACACGTATCGAACCGCCGCGGCGGTCGGCAAGAAGCAGATCAAGTGGATCTACCTCGGCATGGCTCTGGGCTTCCTGCCGTTCCTGCTGGTCTATCTCGTGCCGTACCTCGTCATCGGTTCGGTGAAGCCGATCTACTCGACGATCTCCATCCTTCCGCTGGCTCTCATCCCGCTCGCTTTCGCCGTCTCGATCCTCAAGTACAAGCTGTGGGACGTCGAAGTCGTCATCAAAGAGATCCTGGCCTATTCGGTGACGTTCATCTTCGGACTGGTGGCCTTCTCGACGATCAACCTGATCCTCTCGCACGTGATCGAAGAGCGGTCGGCGCTGGAGCGGAACTTCCTGGCCTTCACATCGGGACTGCTCATCGCCGGGGTACTGATCCCGGTCAAGGGGAGGATCGAGTCGGTCATCGAGATGTTCGTCTATCGCGATAGCTACAAGCACCGGCGGGCCATCGCCGAGTTCGCTCAGGAACTGGCCACGTTCCACGACGTTCACGAGCTGATCTCGATGATGCGCGAACGTCTTCGCGACGCGCTTGGCCTGCAGCGGATGAACCTTTTCACGCGCGAAGGCGCGTCGCTCGTGATCTACGACCCGGAGGATGACATCCCGCGGCGCTCGACGATCGTCGAATTCGGCGCCATGCCGGCTGAGGGGCCGCTCGTGCTCACCGATCCGCGGTTGCCGGAAGGGAGCGAGTTGCCGTGGCTGCTGCTGCGGGCCGGCTATCGCTACCTCTTCCCGCTGAGGAACCGGGGCGAGCTGCAGGGACTGCTGCTCCTGGGCACGAAGCGCAACGAAGAGCCGCTCTCGCGCGATGATCTCCACCTCGTCGAATCGCTCTGCGCGCCCGTGGCGCTGGCCATCGAGAACTCGCGCCTCTACGGCCGCCTGCGCCGCCAGCTCGAAGAGATCCGCGCACTCAAGGAGTACAACGAAAACATCATCGAGTCGTCGTCGTCGGCCATCGCCGTCATCGCTACGGACGGTACGGTGCTGACGGCGAATCACGCGTTCTGGGAGCTCCTTGGCGGTGTCGGGCCGAACGAGGCGATCGACGAGCCGATCGCCACGCTCTTCCCTCCTTACGACGAGATGCGCCGCACGAAGGCCCGCTCCATCACCACGAATTTCGTCAACCGCAACGGCGAGGACAAGGAAGTCACGATCACGGCCAGCCCTCTCAATGCCGACGACCCGGACGGTGCGCGCGTGCTCGTCATCGGCGACATCACCGAACGCGTCCGGCTGGAGCGCGAGCTGCAGGACAAGGAGCGCCTGGCCTCCCTCGGGCTCCTGGCAGCCGGTGTCGCGCACGAGGTCAACACGCCCTTGACCGGCATCTCATCCTACGCGCAGTTGTTACTGGCCGATACGGAGCCGGACGATCCACGCTACCGGCTGCTCAAGAAGATGGAAGCGCAGTCGTTCCGCGCATCGCACCTCGTCAACAACCTGCTCGACCTCATCGCCAACCGGCCCCGCTCGCGCGAGATGGTCAACATCCCGGCGCTCATCCTGGCGACCGTGTCGCTGCACGAGGACCTCTTCAAGGCAAAGAACATCAATGTCCATCTCGAGCCGATGACGAACACCGAGGTGCAGGGAAACTTTCACGATCTACAGCAGGTCTTGACGAACATTCTTCTCAACGCCCGTGATGCGGTCGCCGACGGCGGCAACATCTGGATTTCGCTGGAAGAGAACGGGACGAAGCTCGCCATTCGCGTCAAAGACGACGGAAAGGGGATCGCCGCGGACATGATCGGCAGGATCTTCGAGCCCCTTGTCACGACGAAGCGCGGCCAGGGGGGGACCGGGCTTGGCCTGGCCATCACGCGCCGAATCCTGCACGCCTCGGACGGCGAAGTGAACGTGGAAAGCACACCCGGCCAGGGAGCCGAGTTCACCATTACCTTGCCAAGGAAGACCAGCGGATCAGTGGATCAGTCGATTAGCAGTCCAGAATCGGCCGATCCACTAATCCACTAATCCACTTTATTCACTGATCGACAGAATCAGAGAGACCGCGTTCCGGTTGAACAGGCCACTGAGCGATTTGATCCATTGCCTATGCGCATCCTGATCGTAGACGACGAAGAAGTCCTTCGCGACGTGCTCGACGCCGTCCTGCGGCGTGAGGGCTTTGAGGTTGCCATGGCCTCGAGCGGCGAGGAAGCGCTGGCGGTGCTCGATGAAGACGACAACATCGACCTGGTCATCCTCGACATCATGCTTCCGGGGATCAGCGGTATCGACACCTTGCGCGCCATCCGCATCTCCAACCCGTCGCTGCCGGTCATCATCATCACCGCCTTCTCGTCGATCGACGGCGCGATCGAGGCGATGAAGCACGGCGCCTTCCACTACATCCCCAAGCCGTTCAAGAACGAAGAAGTCATCCTCACGGTCAACAAGGCGCTGGAACAGCGGCGCCTCTCTCGCGAGAACGAGCGCCTCAAGGCCGAGCTTTCGGAGAAGTACGCCTACGCGAACATCATCGGCAAATCGGAGCCGATGCGGAAGGTGTACGAGTTGATCCGGCTGGCCGCGCCTTCGCGCTCGAACATCCTCGTGGCCGGCGAGTCGGGCACCGGCAAGGAGCTGGTGGCCAAGGCCATCCACCACGCCAGCCCGCGCGCCCGCAACGCCTTCGTCACCGTCAACTCCGGCTCGTTGCCCCCTGAGCTCCTGGAGTCGTCGCTCTTCGGGCACATGAAAGGCTCCTTCACCGGCGCGATTGCCACGAAGCGCGGTCTATTCGAGGTCGCCGACGGCGGCTCGATCTTCCTCGACGAGATCGGCAACATCAATCTCGAGACCCAGGCCAAGCTCCTCCGCGTGATCCAGGAGAAGGAGTTCATGCGCCTCGGGTCGGTGGACACGATCAAGGTCGACGTCCGCATCATCGCCGCGACCAACGCCGACCTGACGAAGCTGATGGCGGAGAATCGCTTCCGCGAAGATCTCTACTACCGGCTCAACGTCATCACCTTCCCGCTGCCGCCGCTCCGCCGCCGCCGCGAAGACATCCCGCTCCTCGTGGCGCACTTCCTCGATAAATACGCCGAGGAGAACAAGCGGAAGGTGCGCGAAGTGACGCCCGACGCCATGCGTATCCTCCTCGACCACCCCTGGCCCGGCAACGTCCGCGAGCTCGAGAACACGATCGAGCGCGCCGTCGTCCTCTGCACCGGCGACCGCATCGGCATCGAGCTGCTGCCCGACTATCTGCGCTTCCCCCAGCAGACCGACCAGCCGGCCATGATCGTGCCGTCGGAAGGGCTTTCGCTCAAAGACGCCGTCTCACGCTACGAGCGGGGAATGATCCTCCAGTCGCTGGAGATGGCCAATGGCGTCCAGAAGCGCGCCGCCGAACTGCTGCAGCTCAAGCCATCGACGCTGAACGAGATGATGAAGAGGCTGGGCATCCACGCGAAGTCCAATGCCGCCGTGGAGGAAGAAGTTGAAGTGTGAGGATGAAGAGTGAAGGGTGAAGGGTGAAGAGTGAAGCCCAGCCCCCTTCACTCTTCACCCTTCACTCTTCACCCTTCACTCTTCACTCTTCACCCTTCACTCTTCACCCTTCACTCTTCACCCTTCACTCTTCACCCTTCACTCTTCACCCTTCACTCTTCACCCTTCACTCTTCACCCTTCACTCTTCACCCTTCACTCTTCACCCTTCACTCTT
>DATHRD010000101.1:0-16604 GCA_035482045.1 Thermoanaerobaculia bacterium | reverse complement strand
AGCCTCAGTTAAGGTTTCGACCTCTTCGCGTCTTAGACACCGCTAAGGTCGGTCCGGCTGGTCCCGCGTGCAACTTCGTGCACGGCGGTCGGCCGCAGGCCGTCGGTCCCTCCCCCGCAAGAAACCGCGGGGGAGAAGGGCGCTCGACGGGGTACAGGGTGCCGACGATCCCAGTGAGAGCTGAACCTCGAGCTTCTGCGCATGCGAGTCTCGAAGCGCCGATTCCTCGAGGCGCGCCTGTGTGTAAGAAATTCGGGCTACCGCGTCACGTACGCCGGCGCCGGCACGAGCGGGCGGGAGAGATTCACATGGCCGGCGAGCGTCTCGGCCGGCTCGTCGTTCACGAGGATGCGCACGCGCGTCGCCTGAGGAAAGTTCGTCGTGACGGTCTGTACGACCGAGTAGACAGCCATCAACTCTTCATGACTTCCTGTCCCCCAACCCTGGGACAGGGTGCCGCCGCCGAGGTCGACGAACGCGGTACCGTCGGGAAGAAGAAAGGCGGCGCGGACGACGGTGTCGCGGGGAAAGATGTGAGGCACGCCGGCATTGGCTGATCCTTTGAGCAGCTCGCGAGCGACGACAGACAGCGCCCCGGCTGGGTTTTCGGGGAGGGCCACGTTGCGCGTCTCGCTGACGAGCAACATCTCCGGTCCCTCGAAGAACAGCGTCACCGGACGTACCGCCACCTTGTTCTCGACGTTGAGGTTCGGCGAGAAGCCGCTTTTCTTTTGACAGCCGCCCGCGACTGCGAGAATCACGAGCGACCACGCCACGGCCCGGCGCACTAGGTCCCCGTCCTCGTCGTCGCTTTCGTGGCGGTCGCCGGTGCCGCGGGTGCGTTGGTCGCCGGCGCCGGCGCGGTGCTGGTCGGTGCGGCGGGCGGGGGCTGAGCGATGCCGATGCGCGTCTCGTAGTCGATCTTGTACCGCTCCACCGCCGTCGTCAGGGCGTCGACAACCGTTTTCTGGAAGGCGTCTGACTTGATCCTGGCCTCCTCGTCAGGGTTGGTGATGAAGGCGACCTCCACCAGCGCCGCGGGCATCGTCGCGCCGACCAGCACCTTGAAGGGCGCCTGCTTCACACCGCGGCTCTGGACGCCGGTGATCCGGTTCATCTCTTCCTGCACGGCCTGGGCGAGGCGGCTCGATTCGTTGAGGTACTCCTGCTGCGCCAGGTCCCAGAGCATCAGCTTCAAATCGCTCGACGATGCCGGAGCCGCGCTGTTCTTCGACGCGTTCTCGACCTCGGCGGCCTTCTCCGCCAGCTTGTCCGAGGCATCGAGCGACAGGAAGTACGTTTCGGCGCCATGCGCTCCTTTGACGATGGCGGCGTTCATGTGCACGGAGAGAAAGAGGTCCGCGTGATACTGGTTGGCGATGGCCGTTCGCTGATCCAACGGGACGACCGAGTCGTCGTTGCGCGTCAGGATCACGCGCGTCTTCAGCTTTGCCTCGAGGGCGGCAGCCAGCTTTCGGCAAAGCGTCAGCGTCGCATCCTTCTCCATCAGCCCGGCCGGACCGATCGCACCGACCTCCTTGCCGCCGTGGCCTGGATCGATGACGATCGTATGGATGCCGGGTGCCTCGACCGGTTTCGTTGACGTCAGAGGTTGAGGCGTGCCCGGCCCCGCCGCTGCTCCTTTGCGCAGATCGAGGACGATGCGGAACGGGTTTTCGAGACGATAGGCGTCGCCGACGACATCCGGCGCGGTGAGCTGAATGCGGAGGTCATTGCCGGTGAAGGATGTCTTGGCGACGTTTGGGTCTTCGTATGCCTGCTCCACGTACGGGGCGTGGATGGCGTTCTTGAACCGGACCGTGTACGCGCCTGCCTCCTTGACGATGGTGTAGTCGGCTGGCGCGGTGAGAGTCAGGACGACCTTCGAAATCCCCTGCACGTTCGCCACGGAGAGCTGAACGCCGACCGCGGTGGTCTGGGCGGGATGAATCTGCAGCAGACGCGCTGTCGGGTCCCACGTCGTGTCGAGACCCGACGAACGGATCAGGAATCCCTGGAAGAACTGCCAGGGCGCGAATGGCCGGTTGTCGACCGTGATGGGCGGGACGGGCATCTCGATCAGATCGTCTTTGACCACGCCGAACCGGCTGTCTGTCCCGAACGCGGCGGTGGTGTTGTTGAGCACGGCCTTGAAGCCGTTGCCATCGCGCGTCATCGACCCACCCAGAGCGGCCATCACCTCGTCCGCGGCAAAGTAGGTCTGACCGTTCTGGTGAGCGATGGTGATGACGTGGTCGCCGTTCGCGGCGCGCAGCGTGGCCTGATTGGCGGGGTTGGCCGGAGGCGGAGTGGGGGCCTGGGCAAGGAGGAACAGCACGGAAGCGAGCGCGATCGCGGAAACGGAGAGAGCACGGGTCATAGGGACCGCGGGATTATCGCACGGAGGATTCGTCTGGCCCGGGCGCTCGGCGCTTCCCCCTTGGCGCGAACCTGGGTCTCCGGATGATCCTCGCCGAGAAGCTCCTCGCGCGTGCGGAGGTAACCGATGCGGGCCAGCACATCGAGCACTTCCCATCGGCGCTCAGTGAAGCTGAACGGCAGGCGATGGCGAGGCCTGATCACGATGACGCGCGGGTCGGTCACGACGTGATCGTAGTCATCCTTCTTCTTGAAAAGCCCGCCCTCCGACTCGCCTTTCTGCGATACCACGACGACGGCATCGCAGTCCTCGGCGAGCGCCTTTTCATACGGAGCGTTGTCTGACAGACCGCCGTCGCCGTAAGCCTCTCCGTCGATGCGGGGCCGGTGGGTATAGAAAGGTGGGAGGTAATTGGTGGCCAGGAGGAGTTGGAGCGGGTCCTCGACGTCGCGTGCATCGAAGATGACGTTGGCACCGTCGCGAGACCGGGTGACGGAAACGAACAGCGGGAGCGCATCCGGTTGACGAAAACGCCCGGCTCCGATGAATCGCTCGAAGTTGCGCTTGTGCATCTGGCGAAAACGCCAGGGGGAATGGTCGACGAGCAGGTTGCGCAGATCGATGTGGGGCATGCGCATGAACGAACGCCAGTAGTAGCGGATCCGCGACTCCGCGCGCGCCGCGACCAGAGCCGCGTTCCATGCCCCTGCCGAGACGCCGATCGCCAACGCCGGCCGCACGCCGAGCTCGGCCAGCGCTTCGATGACGCCGATTTGAAAGGCGCAGCGGGAGGAGCCGCCGGAGAAGACGTAGCCGACGCGCTTCGCGTCGCGAAGCTGAGCGAGACGATCCAAGAAGTTCAGCTTATCCTTTTGTGGTGAACCTGAAACGATGCGCCCTCTTTCTCGCCCTTCTCGCCGCCGCATGTGGGGGGCAGACGGAACCGCCCGGACCGAGGGTATCGAGAGAGCCGATCAGCGTCCGCGGCTGGATCGTGGACGTCGATAGCGGCCCGGTCACGACGTACCACACGGTCGAAACGGAATCGGCCCGCAAGATGGACCTCTTCCGCGGAACGAACGTTTATATCGAGAACGCGCCGTACGTATCAGGAGGCGTGGCGGAGACCGGGTCATTCCTCCTTCTCGACGTGCCGCCCGGCAACGTGACGATCACCTTCTCCGCTCCCGGCGTTCCCGTCTCGCGCCTGGTGCTGGGCCAGATTCCGGGCAACGCCGATGTCTTCGTGCCGGCCATCCTGCTGAAGCGCGACACGGTCGCGCTTCTGGATCCCAACAGCATCAAAGTGCGTCTGGCCGCAACGATCGACAAAGCCACGCCAACAGGCGCCTTCGCCGTCGTGGCAGGGCAGCGTGTTCCCGTGACCCGCACGCCGATCCGGGAGATGGTCGACCGTCTCGACTATCCGAACCCTCCAACGACGCGGATGCCGCTGGCGACGGTCAAATGATCCCGCCGCGTTAGGCGCGCGCTCGAACACGACCTGATTGAGCCTTCCTGCCTGCCGCCGCAAGCCAGGGACCGATGTGGCACAGACACTCTTGTCTGTGCTCCGGCCGAAGCCGTGTGCCCTGAGCGCTTGCAGTTTTCTCGAGTCGGGCGAGACCCCGCACAGACAAGAGTGTCTGTGCCACATCGGTCCTGCTCATCGGCACCACTCCACGCTATCGGCAGACAGGCTGCGGGCGATTCCACTCGTCGTGTGAGAAATGCGGGAGAGCGCCGCGACGCTGCAAGAGCTCGCCAAAGGACCGTAAGCCACGGCGGCTATGCAAAGCGGGGGGTCGCCGCTATACTGCGCCATCCATTTTTCAGGGGATCCGGGAGAGCAAGGTCGAATGGCGAAGGTGCAGGGTAAAAAAGCGGCTACCAGTGTAAAGAAAAAGGCGGCCGTGAAAGCAGTCGCGCACGCAAAAACAAGCAAGAAACCGGCCCCGAAGAAACCGGCTGCGAAGGCGAAAACGGTCAAGAAGAAGCCCGCGAAGGCGGCTGCTCCGAAGAAGGCCTCCAAGCCGGCCGTGAAGAAGGCCGCTCCGAAGAAGGCGGCGTCGAAGAAAGCGGCATCGAAGAAAGCGGCATCGAAGAAAGCTGCTCCGAAAAAGGCCGCTCCGAAGAAAGCAGCCCCGAAGAAGGCCGCTCCGAAGAAAGCAGCCCCGAAGAAGGTCGCTGCGAAGAAAGCTGCTCCAAAGAAGACGTCACCAAAGGCTTCGAAAAAAGTCGCCCCCCCAAAGGCTGCCCCAAAGCCGGCGCCCGCCATCACCGCCAAGCCTCCTGCCAAAGTCGTGGCGAAACCGGCCGCAAGAGCGGAAAAGGCGAACGAGGCAAAAGTGAAGGCAGCGGTCAAGACGGTCGTGAAAGCCGCTCCGACGGCCGCTGTCCCCACCCGCGTGGCCCCGGCCGCCGACGAGAAGAAACGCCGTCGCTCGCGCCCGCGCGTCACATCAAGTGGACCGGCTACCGCCGCCTGGTTCTCGCAGGGGGAACGTCCTCGCTCATCGTCGTTCATCCCCGCGCCCCCGCGCGCGGAAGCGCCATCGCTCGTGGCCGCGCCGCCGGCGTCGTCCGATCGCCTCGTGGGATCGCATGAGCTGACCGAATTCGCTGTCCGCACCGTTCCGGTCCGGATCGACATCGAAGCCGGTGGCGGCCGCATCTACCTGACGATCAATCCGAACGAGACCACGCTCAAGATCGGCGAAGGCATCGAGTGGGATTTTCGTTACCTCGGCGGCGCCGACGTCGTCATCGAAGAGATGATCATCGAGTTCGCCAAGCCCTCCCCTTTCAAGACCACGATCTTCCGCTCGCGTCGCCCCGGCGCCGCTCGCCCGCACCGCCAGCTCTCCGGCCCGGCCCATGAATCCGCTGCAGGCAAGCGCCTTCAGTACATCGTCCGTGCCTTCAACGCCTTCAAGACGGAAATGGCGGTTGCGAATCCTGCGCTGACGATTACGTAGTGCCGCGTCAAGATTGAAACGGTGGAGCGCCTCTCAATTCACTGTCATCCTGAGGCTGCCGCAGCCGCGCCTCGAATGTCGATGCTTGCACAGATCAAACGTCGCGGCGTAGGACGCCGAAGGACCCCCCTCGAGCTTGCATCGAGAAAGTACCACCACCCGACCCGGCAAGCGCGGAGGGGGTCCTTCGGCGTCCTACGCCGTGGGACCAGAGTTGAGCAAGCACCACGTTCGTACCGCGGCTCCGGCAGCCTATAAGGATGACAGCGCACGGCTCGCGCGCGGCTCCAAGTGACATCACTGCCGCACGCGCCGTATAGGATAGACAGCGTGGTAATCGTTGATTCAGGCGCAGCCAGATTCTGGGATCGCGAGGTCGTCGCACCCACTCATTCCTCCTGGATGGCCGACCCTCAGGTTCGTGAATACATCAACCGCTCGATCTCAGGGTTACCGGATGCGTGGCCGATGGACTGGTTTCTCCAGTGGCTCCGCGGCAGGCGCTTTGCTCGGGCATTGAGCGTCGGTTGCGGCACAGGACCCCTGGAGCGCGATCTGATCCGGCGCGGGTTGTGTTCCGAGGTCGATGCATTCGACGGATCGGCTCAATCAATCGAAATCGCGAAAAACCTCGCGGCGTCGGAAGGGGTTGGCGATCACATCCATTACTTCATCGGAGACTTCAATGAGCCCCGGCTGCCACGCCGCGGCTACGACATCGTCTTCTTCCATCAGTCCGCGCACCACGTCGCCAAGCTGGAAAAGCTTTTCTCCCGTCTGCTGCGGGTCCTGAAGCCGGATGGCCTGATCTATCTCGATGAGTATGTGGGACCGTCCCGATCCGACTGGAATGACGATCTCGTCGCTCCGCATCGCCAGTTTTTCGACCGTATTGCGCCCGAGGCTCGCCTCATTGAGAGGCTTCCCCTGCCCATCCAGCCGGATGATCCGTCCGAGGCCCTCCGCTCGAGCGAGATCGTCCCGCAACTGCAACGGGGATTTCGCATCCTCGAGCGCCGCGACTACGGCGGAACACTGCTATCTGTCATTTACCCGGCCATCAACTGGTCCAACGCCGCTCCGGGACTGGTTACGGAAATGCTCGCCAGCGAACAAAAAATGCTTTCCGAAGGCCATGAGTCTTACCACGCCATCATCCTGGCCATGCCGAAGCGCGGCCTGGCCCGCTGGTATGCCGTCGTGAGGTACTTTGTGGCCCCGAAACTGCGCCGCATCCGCCTGAAGATTCTTCTGCGCCTGCAGCCGGGAAAGAAACACAGGTTCTGATTACCGCGCGTGTTGTTCCTGCAGCGTGGTGATCGTCTTCAGCCCTTCGCGAAGCGAACGGATGCCGTCGACGGCAGCGGTGGCGGCGGTGAGCGTCGTCAGGCAACTGATGCCGTGCTGGAGCGCGGTGCGGCGGATGTAGGTATCGTCGTAGAACGACTTCTTTCCCAGGGGCGTATTGATGATGAGCGTCACCTCGCCGTTGATCATCCGGTCGACGATGTTGGGCCGCTCCGATTCGTGAACCTTGAAGGCCAGGCCGGCTTCGACGCCGTTGTTCTCCAGAAAGTCGCGCGTTCCCGATGTGGCTACGACCTTGAACCCAAGCTGTGCCAGGTCCTTGGCCAGTTGCACCACCACCGGCCGCTTGTCGTTGTCGTTGACCGACATGAAGGCTGTGCCGCCGAGGGGGAGATCGACTCCGGCGCCGAGGAGCGCTTTCGCGTAGGCCTCACCAAACGTCGGCGCGGAGCCCATCACTTCGCCGGTCGACTTCATCTCCGGACCGAGCACCGTATCTTCCCGAGGGAATCTGCCGAAGGGGAAGACCGGCGCCTTCACGAAATAGTCGACGACGCGGGGCTCATGCGTCAGCCCCAACTCCTGCAGCGACATCCCGGCCATTACCTTGGCGGCGATCTTGGCGAACGGCACACCCGTCGCCTTGGACACGTACGGCACGGTTCGCGACGCCCGCGGGTTTACTTCGAGCACGTACAGATCGCCGTGATAGATCGCGTACTGCACGTTCATCAGGCCGATGACATTCAGGGCCTTGGCCAGTTGCACGGTGCGGCGGCGGACGCGGTCCTGTTCGCGGAGACCGATGATGTAGGGCGGAATCACGGTCGTCGAATCGCCGGAGTGAATGCCTGCCTCTTCGATGTGCTCCATCACGCCGGCGATCACCACGTCGTGGCCGTCGGAGATGGCGTCGACGTCGAGCTCGATGGCGTCCTCGAGGAAGCGATCGATGAGGATCGGATGTCCCGGCGCCGCCTCCATGGCGTAGCCGATGTACTCGCGCAGGTTCGACTCGTCGTAGACGATGGCCATGGCCCGGCCGCCGAGGACGTACGAAGGGCGGACAACGACCGGAAATCCGATGCGGCGGGCCACCTCGATCGCTTCCGCCTCGGACATGCCGGTGCCGTGTTCGGGCACCAGGATCTCGTGCTGGTCGGCCAGCGTGCCGAAGCGCTCGCGGTCCTCGGCGATGTCAATCGACTCGACCGACGTTCCCCACATCGGCACACCCGCGGCTGCCAGCGACTTGGCCAGCTTCAGCGGCGTCTGTCCGCCGAATTGCACGATCACCCCTTCGGGCTTCTCGAGCTCGACGATCTCCAGCACGTCTTCCAGCGTGAGCGGCTCGAAGTAGAGACGGTCCGAGGTGTCGTAGTCGGTCGACACCGTCTCCGGGTTGCAGTTGACCATGATGGTCTCGAAGCCGATCTCGCGCAGCGCGAACGATGCATGTACGCAGCAGGTGTCGAACTCGATCCCCTGCCCGATGCGATTGGGACCGGAACCCAGGATCATCACCTTACGGCGCGAGGTCGGCTCGGCCTCGCACTCGCGTTCGTAGGTCGAGTAGAGATACGGGGTGGTGGCCTCGAACTCGGCGGCGCACGTGTCGACGCGCTTGTAGACGGGGCGGATGCCGAGCGCATGGCGTTGTTTGCGGACTTGTTCTTCGGTTTGATTCGCCAGCTTGGCGATCTGGTGGTCGCTGAAGCCTTCGCGTTTGAGGGCGAGGAGCCCTTGCTTCATCTGCGCGAGATCAGCCCCCTCATCCGCCTTCGGCACCTTCTCCCCCGCTGAAAGGCGCGGGGGAGAAGGCTCTCGATTGGTGAGTCGCGTATTTTCGCTAACAGCCTTTTCCATCTCCACGATCTTGCGAATCTCGCGCAGGAACCAGCAATCGATTGCCGAGATGGCGTTCACTTCGTCGACGGTCATTCCGGCGCGGAAGGCGTCGGCGACGGCGAAAATGCGCTCCGGCTGCGGCGTGCGCAACAGCTTCTCGGCCTTATCCCGGTCGTATCCGCGAGACTCCAGGCCGGACACCCCGATCTCGAGGGAGCGGAGGCCTTTCTGCAGCGCCTCGTTGAACGTTCTGCCGATAGCCATCGACTCGCCGACGGACTGCATCGACAGGCCGAGCGTCGGCGGCGTATGGCGGAACTTCTCGAACGCGAAGCGGGGAAGCTTCACCACGACGTAGTCGATCGTCGGCTCGAATGACGCCGGCGTCTTCCTGGTGATGTCGTTCGGGATCTCGTCGAGCGTGTAGCCGGCAGCCAGTTTCGCGGCAAACTTCGCGATCGGGAATCCTGTAGCCTTCGAAGCGAGAGCCGACGAGCGCGACACGCGCGGATTCATCTCGATGGCCAGGCGTCTACCCGTCGTTGGGTGAACGGCGAATTGGATGTTCGACCCGCCGGTCTCGACACCGATGGCGCGGATGATCCGCTTAGCCTCGTCGCGCATGGCCTGGTACTCGCGGTTCGTCAGCGTCTGCTGCGGTGCCACTGTGATGGAGTCGCCGGTGTGGACGCCCATCGGATCGAGGTTCTCGATGCTACAGACGACGATGACGTTGTCCGCCTTGTCGCGCATCACCTCGAGCTCGAACTCTTTCCAGCCGATGACCGACTCCTCGACCAGCACCCGGTGTACTGGCGAGAGCTCGAGGCCATGACTGACCACCTCACGCAGCTCTTCAATGTTGTATGCGATCCCGCCCCCGGAGCCGCCGAGGGTGAACGATGGCCGGATGACGAGTGGGTAGCCGATGTGCGCAGCAAACGCCTCCGCGTCTTCCTCGGTGGCCGCATACGCCGAACGCGGCACTTCCACGCCGATCTCGACCATCTTCTCTTTGAAAAGCTGCCGGTCTTCCGCGGTCTTGATGGCCGCGGCGTTCGCGCCGATCAGCTCAACGTTGTGTCGCGCAAGCGCGCCGTTTTCGTACAAAGCCATGGCCAGGTTGATGCCGGTCTGGCCGCCGACGGTCGGCAGAATGGCGTCCGGTTTCTCGCGCTCGATGATCCGCTCCAGCGTCTCCGCAGTCAGCGGTTCGATGTACGTCCGGTCGGCGAACTCCGGGTCCGTCATGATCGTGGCCGGGTTCGAATTGACCAGGATGATCCGGTAGCCCTCGTCCTTCAGAGCCTTGCAGGCCTGCGTGCCGGAGTAGTCGAATTCGCACGCCTGTCCGATGACGATGGGGCCGGATCCGATGATGAGAATGGAGTGAATGTCGGTGCGCTTCGGCATGAGGCGGGCGCATGATACAAGTGATCTAGTGCCTGTGGCGCCGTGGTTGTCGGTTGTCGGTTTTCAGTTGTCGAGTCTCGGGGGTCGGGAGTCGGGGGTCGGGTGTCGGAGCTTGACGGTGTGGCTTCCTCTACGACCCCCGACACCCGACTCCCGACTCCCGACCCCCGAGGACCGACAACCGAGAACTTCAAACATGCAACGCCTCATCTCCTGGGACCAGTTCGACGTCCGGATCGACGGCGGGAAGCTCAACGCACTCGCTGCCTCGTTCCGTGTCGATCCCATCGAGCGGATGGAGCTGCAGTTCTTCAACGGACTCATGCGCATCGCCGGCTCGATCCGGAAGTTCATCAGCGTGCCCTTCACCGTCGATATCCGCGAGATTCGCCCCAACGGGCGGACCGTCAGCGTGCCCATCGCCTCGGCGTCGGCATTCGGCGGGTTGCCGATTCCACAGTTTCTTTTCGGCCTGGCCAGAAACCGCCTCCCCGCCGACCTGGTGCACTATGAGGAGCCGGCGACGTTCGTCGTCTCGTTGGAGCGCTTCTTGCCATCATTCATCGATGCCGACATTCAGAAGATCTGGATCATCGACGGCGGTCTGGCGGTGAGCCTTGGACGAGGCGGCGCCGACCTGCCGCCGCCCTCGGAGGAATCACATGGAAGAGACAACTGACGCGGTCGTAGCCGGGACAGATGAAGATCTCGCGCGGGAGATCCGGGAAACCGCGGAGCAGGAGCAGGTGCCGCGCGATCGCGCCACTCGTTTCTACGATCGTATCCGCAACACGATCCGGAGTTTCGTCGAGGGGAAGGGCAAGGTGCTGGGCAAGACGGCCGAGTTTCTGCTGCTCGTCCCCGACGTCTTCATTCTCCTCTGGCGCCTCACCACCGATTCGCGCGTCAACAGCAAGGACAAACTCCTGCTCGGAAGCGCGGTGGTGTACTTCATCTCGCCGTTCGATCTCATCCCCGAGGCCATCGTCGGCCCGATCGGCTACCTCGACGACCTCGTTTTCGGCGTCTTCGTTCTGAACAAGATTCTGGGCAGCGTCGACGTGAGCATCGTCCGCGAACACTGGAGCGGCAGTGAAGACGTGTTGCACGCGATCCAGCGCGTACTCGGCGCCGCCGACTCCCTCATCGGCAAAGACATGGTGGCGAAGATCAAGAGAATGATGGGAAAGTGAGGCTGCTCGCTTCGCGCGCGTTGTCTGCGGCTTCGCCGCGTTGTCGGTTGTCGGTGGTGCATGCGCGCGTCGGAGCCCGGATCACGCGCGGGCCGCGCAGACAACGCGCGCAGCGCTACTTCGGCCCGTCCCCCACGTACCGCGCCCTTGGCCGGATCATTTCGTCTTTCGCGTACTGCTCGATGGCGTGACCGATCCAGCCGATGCTGCGGCCGAGTGCGAAGAGCGTCAGCGCCGATCCCCGCTCGAGTTTGAGCGTACGGGCAAGAGCGACAAGGGCAAAATCGATCGTCGGCTTCTCGCCGGTGAGCTCCTCCCCGGCGTCGGCCACGTTGCGGGCGAACACCATTTCGGGGGATTTAGCGAATCGCTTGGCAAGCATTTCCATCAGCAGCGCCGCGCGCGGATCGCCGTTCACGTAGAGACGATGTCCGAAGCCGTGGATCGGCTCGTGGCGGCGAAGGCGGTCGGCTAGCGCCTTGCGGATATCGGCGAGCCGGCGAAGATCGCTGAGCATCGACTCGACCTTCTCGCTCATGCCGCCGTGCTTCGCCCCTTCGATCGCCGTCAGCCCTGCGACGACGACCGCGAACGGGCTTGATCCCGCCGAGGCTACGCAGCGGGCGGTGAACGAGGAGATGTTCAGCTCGTGATCGGCGCAGAGGATCAGCGCGGAGCGCAACAGCTCTACGGCGTGCGGCGTCTTCGGAATCCAATGCCTGCGCAGCGTCTCCTCGACCGAGTCTTCAAGGTCCGCGGATTCGACAGCCACGCTCGTCAGAAGATTGATGATGCGCCACCCGGTCTGGGCCACCGCTCGCGGGCGAAGGTCGTAGGCGAGGGGATCGCGCGCCCCCACGATCGGCAGCATCGATTGTGCGCGGGTGACGAACGGCAGGTCTTCGGCGCTCTTCCCGCCGGCGACCACGTGCAGGGGCGTAGCGGCGAAAAGGCTGACGTCGAAGCTGCCCGTCCAGAGCAGTGCGGCGACTTCCTCAACGCTGCGTGTGCGCGCCAGCTCG
This sequence comes from Thermoanaerobaculia bacterium, assembly GCA_035482045.1. Taxonomy (GTDB): domain Bacteria; phylum Acidobacteriota; class Thermoanaerobaculia; order Gp7-AA8; family Gp7-AA8; genus JADGNZ01. Next base: position 4,462 of record DATHRD010000101.1, on the reverse strand, counting down.
CAGGCGTCGTAGCCGCGGTAATAGAGCCGGTCGGAGTCAATCAGCGTGATCGACGATTCCAGGATGGGCACACCCCAATGGAGAGCCCGCTCGGCGGTCTTTTCCGGATCGCGGCGCTGTTCACTCCTGCTGCGCAGCCGTTCGACATCCTCGGCCGCATAACGGCGCTGGTGAGCGTTGCCCGGCGCCGGCGCGGAGCGAACCAGTCCCCGGCTGACGTAGGCGTAGAGCGTCGTCCGGCTCACGCCGAGGCGTTTCGAGGCGTCGCCCGAAGAAAGCCAGGTGACCATGTCACGGTTACGCTACCATCCCGATATTGATCATGCAATCAATATTGACAACATTGATACGCGGCTCTAGGTTGCGGACATGAACGAGAGCACCGCGATCCACAACGGTCTCGATGGCATCGTCGCCGCGGAGACATCGCTGAGCATGGTCGACGGATCGGCGGGTGAGCTGGTCATCGCCGGATATCCGGTCGCCGAGCTGGCCATGAACGCCGCGTTCGAGGAGACAACCCACCTTCTCTGGTACGGCCACCTGCCGGATGAGCAGGAACTGACGGTGTTCCGAGCCGACCTCGGGCGGAGACGCGAACTGCCGCCGGTCGCGTACGAGCTTCTGCAAGTGGCCGCGCGCGAAAGGGCCGATAGCATGGATGCTTTGCGGATGGCCGCGGGCACTATCAGTTTGCGCGGATCTTCACAGAGCACAGACAAGAGTGTCTGTGCCACATCGTTCTCCCCACGGAGCCCAGACAAGAGTGCCTGTGCCACATCGTCCTCTGACAAATCCACATCTGGTGCAAACCATCGCGGGCAATGTGGCACAGACACTCTTGTCTGTGCTGCCGACGACGAGGCGGCTCGTAACCTGCTCACCGCCTTCCCGACGATCGTGGCCACGTACTGGCGGATGCTCAACGACCGCTCTCCAATCGCGCCCCGCCCGGACCTCGGCCATGCGGCGAACTTTCTCTACATGCTCTCGGGTGAGATCGCCTCGGATGAGCGTGTGCGCGGGCTGGAGACCTATCTCAACACCGTCGTCGACCACGGTCTCAACGCCTCCACCTTCACCGCCCGCGTGATTGCCTCGACGGGCTCTGATCTCGTCTCCGCGATCGTCGGGGCGATCGGTGCGTTGAAGGGGCCTCTGCACGGCGGTGCCCCCGGCCCGGCGCTGGACATGGTGTTTGAGATCGGTACCGCCTCGCGCGCCGAAGAGGTACTGCGAAAGAAAATCGAATCGGGCCAGAAACTGATGGGCTTCGGGCACCGTGTCTACAAAGTGCGTGACCCTCGTGCCGACGTCCTGGCCGCGGCGGCGGAACGGATGTTCACGCGTGGCGGCGACATGGCGCTTTACGATCTCGCCCGTGCGGTAGAGGCCGTTGCGCTGCGGCTGCTCGAGGAGTACAAGCCCGGTCGCAACTTGCAGACGAATGTGGAGTTCTACACGGCCTTGCTGCTGCACGGCCTCGATCTCGAGGTCCCCCTTTTCACCCCTACCTTTGCAGTCAGCCGGGTGGCCGGCTGGATCGCACACTGTTTCGAGCAGCGCCTCGCCAACCGCATCATCCGGCCGCAATCGGTCTACCGGGGGGATCGGGACCGGCGCTGGGTGCCACCCTCGGCTCGCGCAACGCAACCCGAGGCGGCAACTCCCGTATCATGATGATGGAGGCATGGTCATGTTTGCCCTGATGGTGCTCCTGGGGATAGGGATGTTCCTGGTGGTCGCGTGTGCGGCGGTAGCGTTAGTGACGGTCGCTGCCAAGCTGATCCTGCTGCCATTGCGCCTGGCGGCGATACCGCTGAAGCTCCTGGCGCTGCCGTTCATCGCCATCGCCGTGTTGATCAAATTCGTCTTTTTGATCACCTTGGGCTCGATCGTTGTGGCGCTGCTGATTCCCCTGGCCATCCTGATCCTGCTGGTAGGCGCGCCGATCGCGATTCTCTCGTCGATCACGTGAGCTTTGCTGACTAGGCGATGACTAGGCGGGCTTCTTGCGTTGTCATGACAATGCATGACCCAGCCGCGCGCATTGATCATCGATGATGACGACCCCATCCGGACGATGCTGTCGATGGTCTTGCGTCATCAGGGCATCACCGTCGACACGGCGCGCGACGGCTTCGAAGCGATCGAGAACCTCGATCGCGACGGCTACAACCTCGTCCTACTCGATCTGATGATGCCGCGCGCCGATGGTTTCACGGTGCTGGCGCACATGCGCGAGCATCAGCCGAGGCTGCTGAGCCACACCATTCTTGCCACGGCGATGCCCGCGGGTGAAGTGTGGCGGAGCCTGAAGGATGCCGTCTACATGGTACACACGAAGCCGTTCGACATGCAGCAGCTCATCGCCGACGTCCGCCACTGCGCCAACGTCGACGCGAGCTGAGCCGCGCCAGCGCGCATAATGCGCGCTGCAAATGCCGCGAACGATCCACACGGAGCGCCATTTCACGGCGAGCGACACGGTTCGCGACGTCGTCATCGGCATGTCGGACGGACTGACCGTTCCGTTCGCGCTCGCCGCCGGACTGAGCGGTGCGGTCGCATCCAGCGGCATCGTCGTGACCGCCGGCCTGGCCGAAATTGCCGCCGGCTCCATCGCCATGGGCCTGGGTGGCTACCTGGCCGCGAAATCGGATGCCGAGCATTACGCCGCCGAGAAGCGCAAGGAAGAGCAGGAGATCATCGACATTCCTCGGGAGGAAATGCGCGAGGTTGCCGACATTTTTCGCCACTACGGCATCCCCGACGAGCACATCCGTCCAGTCGTTCACGCCATGAGCGAACGGCCCAGGGAGTGGGTCGACTTCATGATGCGGTTCGAGCTCGGGCTGGAGAAGCCCGATCCCAAGCGCGCCCGCAACAGTGCGGCGGTCATCGCTGTGTCCTACCTGGTCGGCGGTCTGATCCCGCTCGGACCGTACATGTTCCTGCACGCCGCCCACGACGCCCTTTTCGTCTCGATCGGTGTAACCCTTGTCGCGCTGGCCGTCTTCGGATACGTGAAGGGCCGCTACACCGGCGCCGGTCCGTGGAAGAGCGCCATGCAGACGACAATCGTCGGCGGCCTCGCCGCCGCTGCGGCGTTCGTGATCGCGAAGGCGATTACTTGACGCGGTTGCGAGGTCTCGGGGTTACGCAGTCTCGTGGTGGGGGTTGATCCCGCGAGACCCCGCAACCGAGCGATCGCATCACCGCGTCACGTACTGCTTCTCGTAGTACGCCTTGTACTCCGCGCTGCGCTCCTTGATGGCGCGCCACCACGGCTCGTTCTCGACGTACCACTGCACGGTGCGGCGGAGGGCATCGTCGAAGTCCGTCGCGCAGCGAAAACCCAGCGACTCGACCTTCGCCATGTCGATCGAATAGCGGCGGTCGTGGCCCTGACGGTCGGCGACGCGCTTGATCAGCGATTCCGGCTTGCCGGTCAGATCGAGGATCTTCCGCGTAATGTCGCGGTTCTCACGTTCGTTGCCGCCGCCGATGTTGTACGTCTCGCCGTCGATGCCCTGCTCGATGAGAAAGTCGACCGCCGCGCAATGATCCTCGACGTAGAGCCAGTCGCGCACGTTGCGGCCGTCGCCGTAGAGCGGGAGAGGCAGGTCGTCGATGGCGTTCGTGACGAACAGCGGGATGAGCTTCTCCGGGTACTGCCACGGGCCGAAGTTGTTCGAGGCGCGCGTGACGATGACCGGCAGGCCGTACGTCTGCGAGTACGCGTACGCCATTCGGTCGCCGCCGGCTTTCGACGCCGAATACGGGTTGCGCGGGTTAAGAGGGTCAGTCTCTTTGAAGGAGCCGCTGTCGATCGAGCCGTAGACCTCGTCGGTCGAGATCTGCACGAAGCGTTTCAACCTCGGAGCGTGTTTACGCGCCTCTTCGAGCAGCACGAGAACGCCGTGAACGTCGGTCTCGATGAACGTGCCCGCTTCCATGAGGGAGCGGTCGACGTGCGTCTCAGCGGCAAAGTTGACGACGACGTCGACGCCGCTTCCGTCCACTCCTTTGTATGCCTCGACGACATCCTCGGGTTTGGCGATGTCGCCATGAACGAAGCGGTAGTTCGCGTTTCCCTCGTACTCGGCGAGGTTCTCCCGGATGCCGGCGTAAGTCAGCTTGTCCAGGTTCACGACCTGGGCGCCTTCGCCGTATTTCTGGAAAAGGTAACGAACGAAATTGGATCCGATGAAACCGGCGCCGCCGGTGACGAGGTAACGCATGGGGAGCGCTCTTTTAGCACGAAGCGGAGGGGAGATAAAGCGTGTGGGGTGTGGGGTGTGGGAGGAAGAAGCAGAATGTCTAATGTTGAATGTTGAATGTTGAATGTTGAATGGTAAGTGTTTGAGTGAGGTCGACAGGGCTAAGTCCAACTTTCAACATCCAACACTCAACATTCCGGTTCTTCTCCACTCCCCACTCTCCACTCCCCACTCCCCAC
>DATHRD010000100.1:0-4856 GCA_035482045.1 Thermoanaerobaculia bacterium | reverse complement strand
GCCGCGCCGACGAGGTCATCGAATGAACCGCCGCGACTTGCTCCTCCTGGTCGGCGCGGCGATGACGCCCTCGCGGCCAGAGCGGCCGGCGAGCCGGAGAGGGTGTTTCGCCTCGGCGTGCTCCAGGTTACGCCACCCGGGCCGGGCTATCTAAGATCAGCGTCAGGATTGTCCGGCACGGCCGCTTCATCGGGTTTCAGATGGCCGGGGCGCTGGCCGCGCGGAATTGTTCCAACAGATACCCGCCGTTATCTAGTACATTTTGTCTCCGCAGTTGGCAGGGCATGAGGGAATGCCTGTTCACACGCGATAAAGCAGGGGGAGGAGCGTCGTTTTATGGAAATCCCGTTGACGCCCGTGGAGTTCGGGCGGCGCGCGCGGCGGCTCTACGCCGAGCGCGAAGCTGTTGTCGATGGCGAGCTACGTTTGACCTACGAACAATTCCTCGAACGCTGCGACCGCTGGTCGTCGGCGCTCCAGGCCCTCGGAGTCCGTCAGGGCGATCGGGTCGCTTACATCGCCCCGAACACGCACGCGCATTTGGAAGGGTACTACGCGGTCCCGCAAATCGGCGCGGTCTTGGTGCCGATGAACTATCGGCTCCTCCCGGACGATTTCGAATACATTATCAACCACTGCGGGGCGAAGGTCGTGTGCGCCCACGCCGACTACCTCGAAGCCGTCGATGGCATTCGCGGTCGGTTGGCCGGCGTCGAACATTTCGTGGCGCTGGAAGGTTTGCGCGACGGCTGGATCGATTACGAATCGACACTCGGTTCACATTCGCAAGACTTCGCCAGGGCCGATATCGCCGAGACCGATCTCATGACCATCAACTACACCAGTGGTACGACGGCGCGGCCGAAGGGGGTGATGATCACTCACCGCAACGCGTACATGAATGTCATGGGGACCCTCGTCCATCACCATCTGACGCCGGCCGATCGGTATCTCTGGACCTTGCCGATGTTCCACGCGAACGGGTGGACGTTCACCTGGATCAACACCGCCCGCGGAATAGCACACGTGTGCCTACGGCAAGTGGAACCGCGGCTGATCTTCCAACTCATCAAGGACGAGAAGATCACGATGCTTTGCGCCGCTCCGACGGTGCTCATCGGCATCGCGAACGCGCCGGACGACGTCAGGGCGGGGGCGCCGTCTAGCGTCCGGCTGTTCACGGCCGGGGCGCCGCCCGCGGCGGCGACGATCGAGTTGGTCGAGCGCGAGCTCGGTTGGGAGCTGACCCATGTTTATGGAATGACCGAGGCGTCGCCTCTGATCACCTTCTGCGAACCCTTGCCGGAGCACCGGAAGCTTTCGCTGACAGAACGGGCCGAGATCAAAGCGCGCCAGGGCGTCGAACTCGTCAGCTCCGGCGAGCTTCGGGTCGTCGACGAACACGGAAACCACGTCCCGCGCGACGGGCAATCCCTGGGCGAGATCGTCGTGCGCGGCAACGTCGTCATGAAAGGCTATTACAACGATCCCGAAGCGACGAACGCGGCGATTAAGGACGGTTGGTACCACTCGGGCGACGCCGCGGTCGTTCACCCCGACGGTTACGTGGAAATCCGAGACCGTTTCAAGGACATCATCATCAGCGGCGGCGAGAACATTTCCTCGGTCGAGGTCGAAGCGTGCCTGCTGCGCCACCTGGCGGTGCGGGAAGTCGCCGTCGTCGGCATGCCGCATGAGAAGTGGGGGGAAGCGCCTCATGCCTTCGTCATCTTGCGCGAGGGCGCCAAGGCGACGGAAGAGGAGCTCAAACTTCACGCACGCAACCGTCTGGCCCACTTCAAGACACCGCAATGGGTCAGCTTCGTCGACGAGCTGCCAAAGACGGCGACGGGTAAGGTACAGAAGTTCGTACTTCGGGCGGGCAAAGCCGGCATCTCGCGGCAATAGCGGTCGAAATGGGCGGGGCAGCCATTCTAAAAGTCATTGCTTTGAAGCCCTGGCCTGCCGGCTGGTGTCGGATAAGCCCGGCATGACCTCGCTGGCTCAGCTCGGAGAAATGCCGATTGCGGTTCGCACTTGACGCAGCGCTGGAGGGAGCAGGATTCGAACCCTCAGTCCCCCCAAGAGGAACAACGCTTTTTTGAGACTGCCCCCGTTCGACTGTCCGGGAATTCCCCAACTGTCCCTTCCAAACAGAGGGCGGCTCCTTCGCGACAGGGACCGACGGTTCGAATCCTGCTCCGCGGTCCGCGGCGATTTTCGATACGGCGCCGGCGTCGACGGTGCTGCCTTCCGCCAGCGAGTCACGGCCCCGCCTTGACGGAGTAAGCACGCGGGACGTCGGTGCGGCATCCGCTGATTCCCAGCGGCTCTAGCGCTCTCCCCGATCGAGGACGGACTTCACGCTCGATCGCGGATCACCCCTCGCAACACCTGGAATGTCGGCGAGCCTATGATATCGCGGGCGAAGATCCGGGGATCGAGGCGAACAGAACCACGATGATCTGCGGTCACGACGATACGCAACGGGCCACACTGACTGAAAAAAGGGGGCCGACTTTTATGACAGACGGTCGCAAGCGAGCGTCCGGGCTCGAAGCCGCGGATATCGGCTCTGGGCTGCGGCCAAAGAACATCGGCGCGCGCGTCAAGCGCGTCGAGGATCCGCGGTTGCTGACCGGCCAGGGAGCCTTCACAGCCGATCGCCTCGTCCCGGGGGCAATGCACGTCGCGTTCCGGCGCAGCGATCACGCGCATGCCATCATCTCGAGCATCAACACCTCAGCGGCCGCCGAGATGCCGGGCGTCTTCGCCATTTACACCGCGCAAGAACTGGATGATTTGGTCAAGCCGGTGCGGGCGTCGTCTCGGATGGAGAATTATCACGCGACGACGCTCTATCCGTTGGCGCGCGAGAAGGTGCGCTATGTCGGTGAGCCTGTTGTAGTCGTTCTGGCCGAGAACCGCTACCTTGCGGAGGACGCGCGCGATCGGATCGAGATCGCCTACGAAGCGCTCGCAATCGTGATCGATCCCGAAATAGCGGTCAGAGCGGATGCGCCGCTGCTGCACGTGGAGGCGGGAACAAACGTATTAGCGATGCGCGAGTTCGCGCGCGGCGATATTGGAGCGGAAATGACGGCGGCTCCGATGCGGGTCGGCGGGCGTTTCCGGTTCCACCGTAAGACGCCGATCGCCATCGAGAATCGGGCCTGTCTCGCGGAATACGATCGTGGGCGTCGTTCGCTGACTCTGACCCTGTCGACGCAGATCCCGGGCATCATTCGCGACCTTCTCGCCGATCTCCTCGACATGCCGGGACACAGCGTGCGCGTCGTCGCAGCGGATGTGGGCGGCGGCTTCGGCGGCAAGGCATCCCTGTACCAGGAGGAGATCGTCGTTTCGGTTCTCGCGCGTCACCTGGGCCGCGCGGTGCGCTGGACAGGCGACCGGCTGGAGGATCTTACCTCGACGAGTCACGGCTTCGACGAAATCGTCGACGCAGAACTCGGGCTCGACAGAGACGGCCGCATCCTCGCGCTTGCAGCTGAGGTCATTGGCGATGTCGGGGCATATTCGATCTATCCGTGGACAGCCGCCCTCGAGCCGGTCCAGGTGGTCAGCTTCATGCCGGGCCCTTACCGCGTACCGACCTATCGCGGGCATGTACGCGCGGTCACAACGTGCAAAGTGCCGACCGGGCCTTATCGCGGCGTAGGGCGTCCGATTTCCACCTTCGTGATGGAGCGCCTTATCGACATGGCGGCGCGGCGTCTGTCTATCGATCCCGTGGAGCTTCGCCTGCGCAACCTGATCCGAGCGGACGAATTCCCCTATAAAGTGGCATCCGGGATCGTTTGGGACCGTTCCGGCTTCATGGAAAGCCTGACGAGCGCGTCCGCGGCGATCTGCTACGCACGGCTCCGGGAGGAGCAGACGAAAGCCCGTGCCGAGGGACGGCTGGTCGGCATCGGCATTGCCACCTACGCGGAACTGACGGGGATCGGGTCGCGCATCTCGGCGGCGCCGGGCATGCCGATCAACACCGGCACGGAATCAGCCACCATCCGCCTCGACTCCACCGGGGCGGTGACCGGCAGCTTCGGGATTGCCTCACATGGCCAAGGGCTCGAGACCACGCTCGCGCAGGTGATTGCCGACGAACTCGGGGCCCGGATCGAAGATATCAGGATCCTGCATGGGGACAGCGCCGTCGTTGCGCACGGCACCGGGACCTATGCAAGCCGCAGCGCAGTCTTGGCTGGCGGAGCGGCCACGCTGGCGGCGCGGCTGCTCAAGGAAAAAGTGATTCGAGCGGCCTCGCACCTGCTCGAAGCGTCGGTCGAGGACATCGAAGCTGTGGACGGACGGGTATTCGTTGCCGGCACCGACCGCTCCCTGACGTTCCGCGAGATCGCGAAGGCCGTCTATTCCGAAATGGGTCGCTTGCCGAGGGACGCGCGAGAGGAATTGGAGGTCACCAAGGTTTACGACCCGTATTTCGGCACAACCACCTCGGCAACGCATATCGTGGCGCTGGAGATTGATCCGGAGACCTACAAAGTGGAGCTCGACCGCTACGTTGTCGCCGAGGATTGCGGCCACATGATCAATCCGATGATCGTCGACGGCCAGGTTCACGGCGCGGTCGCCCAAGGCATAGGGGCGGCCCTCTACGAAGAGGTAATCTACGACGCCGCCGGTCAGCTCCTGACGGCCAGCCTCGCCGATTACGCCATCCCGACCGCGAGCGAGATGCCATCGATAGCGACCGTCCATCTCGAGGCGGAGTCCCCGTCCACTACGGGCGGCTTCCGCGGCATGGGCGAAGGAGGAACGATCGGCGCGCCGGCGGCCATTGCCAACGCGCTTGCCGATGCGCTCGCTCCGCTCGG